>JBBRPM010000003.1:0-207663 GCA_038228115.1 Chthoniobacterales bacterium | reverse complement strand
TTCGCCAGCCTTGGCATGACCGCATTCACCTTCCGCTGCTGCTCGATCCCGTGATCGTGCATTTCGAGGAAAAAATTCTCCTTCCCCAAAATCTCGCCGTACATCCCCGCGATCTTTTTTGCCTTGGCGTAATCGTCATCCTGATGAATCGCCATCGCGACCTCGCCCTTCAAACAAGCACTCATCCCGATCAAACCGCGCGAGAATTTCGCCAGATGGTCGTGATCAATCCGCGGCTTGTAATACATCCCATCGAGGTGCGCGATCGACACCAGTTTCACCAAATTCCGGTAGCCCTCATCGTTCTCCGCCAGCAGCGTAAAATGAAACGACGAGTCCCGCTGCGACATCCCCTTTTTCTCAAAAAGCGACCCCGGAGCCATGTAAACCTCGCACCCCACGATCGGCTTCACGCCTTGCTTCTCGCCCTCCTGCAACCACTCCACCGCACCAAAAAGATTCCCATGATCCGTGATCGCCACCGCCGGCATCTCAAATTTCTTCGCCATCTTAAACACATCCGGAATCCGATTCGCCCCATCAAGGGTCGAATATTCCGTGTGGAGATGCAGGTGGACGAACGAATCGGGCATGGAGTGGAAGATATACGCGAGCCATCGACGGCGCGAAGGGGGAAAATTCAGGAATGTCTGCCGGTCGCCCGAACGTCGATGAGGACGGCGGCGACTTTTCCCGGGCTCGCCGCTACTGGATCGCCCGTTTCGCCGCGTTCCGCCGGGCTATCTTCTCGCTCGCCTCTTTCACGAGGTTCATTTCCTCCGGCAGGATTTTTCCATTCTGGGCTGTCTCGATGAATTTCGCTGCTTCCTCGGGATGACTGCTGTCCACGAGCATGGACGCGAAGTAAGCGGCCACGCTGGGATCGAAGAACTGTCTTTCGTCCAGAGAGCGCATCAGGGCGATCCCGTCGTCGGTTTTGCCCCGGATGTGAAGGGCGTAGGCATAGGTCGAGATGACGCCGGGATTTGTCGGAGCGATGCGGAAAGCGTCGTCGGCCAGGGCCTGCGCACGCTCTACATTTGAGTTCAGGAGGAGTGAAAGAATGACGACATTGTTCAGCGCCGTGACATCCTTCGGATCGATCTCCAGCATACGATTGGAGACCGTGAGGAGGCCGCGGGTGTTTTGGGTGGCAGAGTATCTCCGATACAGCTCGGCGATCGCCATTTGCGGCGCAGAATTTCCCCGCGCTACGATCCACAGCAACTCGATCGCCTCCGCTTCCCACCCCCATTTGCTCGCGTATCGGATGAGCACGAAGAGCCGATCATACCGTTCGCCCGTGGCCTTCACGGCACCGGTCCAGGAGCCGCGCGAGGCGAGCAGGTCGCCCTCCTCCCGCTGCACGCGGGCGAGAAATGCCAGCCGCAGAAAATTGACGAATTTCCAATCGGCATCGGTGACCAAAACCTTGAGCGAACCCCAATCGCGGAGACTCGCGTAACATTCCCCCAGAGCGGCGGGGACCGGCGTCTGAGACGCCATCGCTGGCGGCAGCGTTTTGGCCCAACTCACGGCGATCATCACCAGCGTGTTATCCGCCAGCCAGGTAATCAGGGCCGCCGCGTCATCCGGATTTGCCGCGGCGTATTCCTGCACCTCGAGTAAATAGCTGCCGAACTCAGGCCGTTGAAAGCGGCGCAGGAGCCCGAGGTAGAGCATCCGATCGCCGAAAGTCGCCTCCGGGGCGGCCTGCACCCGTTGCGCGATTTTCAGGGCCCCATCCCAATTTTTCTCGCGCACGTATTCTCCCAGCAGAGCGCGTGCGGCGACCTGCCGCACGGATGGTTCCGCTATGAATTTATCCAGCGTGCGCAGCGCCGCATCGTGCTTTTCCGTGTCATCCGACCGGATGCGCAGCGCCGCGAGGTCCACGGCGTAGCGCGCATTGTCCGGCTGCTGACTGGCCGCTTCGGCAAAGTGCGACTCCGCGACCGGCAACTGATTCGCTGCCAGCGCGAGACGCCCGGCGACACCGTGGAAAGCCGCCGTCTTGCGCCCCGCCTCATCCACACGCCCGAGCGCCTGCTCCGCGATGGCCACTTCCTTGTATTGAAGGGCGGAGTCGGCCCAGGCGATGTCATTTTCCGCGATACCGGGCTCCAGCTCACACAGCATGCGATGCCAGTAGAGCGCTTCCTTCGTTTTCGCCTTTTCGGAAAGCTCCACCATCATCTTCATCACGGCCACATCGCGCGGATTCATTTGCAGCGCGCGTCGCGCGGAAATCATCGCCTGCTGGTAGTCCTTCTGCTCGAAGGCCGCGCGGGCGCGGGCGATCATCCGATGCTGACGAAACTCGCGAAACTGCCTCCAGCCGAGCACCCCGATGCCGGCCACCGCAGCGAGGATGACGATGCGGATGCTCCAGCGCACGGATGGTCCCCGGCTTGGAGGCGGCGGGGGCGTTTTTCCAGATGTCTGAGTGGCCATTTTCCCTTTTACAAAGATTCAACGACATGGAAAAGGCTCAATCCCCCGATTGCAATCTCTTTCCCGCCCCGCGCGGGCGCGCTCCCCACATCTTTTCTACTTCGACGGCTTGGGCGCAGGCGGCGATCCCACGCTGATGGCACCCGGGTCGCCGATCGCCCGGATCTGGTCCACGCTGAAGACTGATCCCGTGGCCTTGTCCACGATCAAGGCGTCGCTCAATTCCACCCGGTCGTACACAAATTTCCCCTGCACCGTCAGCGTCACCCCTTTTTCCAGCGTCGCGAGTCCCGCCTGGATCTTACTACTGTACACACGCTCCAGGCTTGCCGTCATCCGCACGTCGCGCGTTTTCCCCACGCCGTAAAGAAACATGCTTTCGCCCGTGATCGTATCCAGCAGCCCCGTCACGCGCAGGATTTTTCCCGACAGCCTCTGCCGCGCCCGGAATTCGTTGTCTTCAAAACGCTGCGTCCACAGATCATTGATCTCGAGCACCATGTCTGGCTGGCTGGAACTCGCCTTCGGCTCCTCTTCCCCGCTCAGCTTTCGGCGAAGATTCACAAGTTCGCTCCGGAGACGCTCATTCTCTGCCTTTAAAGTCGCCAGTTCTCCCGGGTGCTGGTCACACCCGGCGCACAACAGCAGCAGCGCCGCCGCAGCACCAGCGGAGGCATGAGAAAAAACAAGGGGCAAACGTTTCGCGCGATTCACGGTATTCACAGTTTTAGGTTCCATCCAACACATGCGACATAGCAGATTTTGTGGCAACCCGCCGACTTTCAAGCAAACGCTTCTTCAAACTCTCCGCTTCATCCCGAACTTCCCCATGATTCCGCGCCTTCCCATCCTCGCTTCGCTCGCCGCTCTCGTCACCACAGCCTCCGCCGCGGACGCTCCACCAGCTCGGCTGAACGCCCGCATCATGCAAATGCCTGCGGTTTCCAAAGATCACCTCGCGTTTGTTTATGGCGGCGATCTTTGGCTCGCGCCGAAAAGTGGCGGGCTCAGCACCCGGCTCACGTCCACCCGCGGTACGGAGCAATTTCCGAAGTTTTCCCCCGACGGCTCCGAACTCGCCTTCAGCGGGAATTACGAGGGAAACGTCGATGTTTACGTGATGCCGATCGCTGGCGGCGAGCCACGGCGCATCACGCACCACGGCGCGCCGGATCGCCTGCTCGGCTGGTATCCCGATGGCAAGTCGCTGCTCTTCCAGTCGGAGATGGTCAGCTTCACGCAGCGCACCGGGCAGTTTTTCAAAGTATCCGCACAAGGCGGGCTGCCCGAGCAACTGCCAATTCCCTACGGCGAATTCGGCGCGATCTCGCCCGATGGAAAACTGCTCGCCTACACGCCCATCTCCACGGATTTCGCGACGTGGAAACGCTACCGCGGCGGCATGGCGCCGGACGTGTGGCTCTTCGATCTCGAAAAGCTCACCGCCGAGAACGTGACGCACGACGACGCCAACGATTCGCAGCCCATGTGGCACGGCTCCACACTCTACTTTCTCTCCGATCGGAACACCGATAAGCGCGCCAATCTCTGGGCCTACGACACCGGCACCAAACAGATGCGCGAAGTCACGCACTACACCGAATACGACGTGCATTTTCCCAGCATCGGGCCGGACGCCATCGTCTTTGAAAACGCTGGCCAGCTTCACCTGCTCGATCTCCCGGCAGAGACGCTGCGGGATGTGGAAATTCAAGTCGTCACCGATCGCGCGACCTTGCGCCCGCGCATCGAAAACGTCGGCGGCTCCATCCAAAACGCGACGATTTCGCCGACTGGAAAACGCGTGCTCTTTGAAGCGCGCGGCGAGATTTTCAGCGTCCCAGCGGAGAACGGCGTCATCCGCGACCTCACCGAGACGAGCGGCGTCGCCGAGCGTTTTCCCGCGTGGTCGCCCGATGGAAAATGGATCGCGTATTTCTCCGATCGCACCGGTGAAAATGAACTCACCCTGCGCCCTGCCGACGGCAAAAACAGCGAGCAGACCATCACGAATCTCGGAGCCGGTTATCGCTATCAACCTTACTGGTCGCCCGACTCGAAAAAGATCGCCTTCATCGACTCCTCGATGGCCGTGCATCTCACCAACGTGGAGAAAAAAGAGGACGCGATCATCGACCGCGAAAAGTGGCTTTATCAAGGCGACCTCAGCAGTTTCGCCGTGAACTGGAGCGCTGACAGCCGCTGGATCACCTTCGCGCACGACCTCGAAAATCAGCACACCTGCATCGCGCTCTACGACACGCAGGCTCGCAAGCTGCACGAAGTCACCAGCGGCTTTTTCGACGACGATTTGCCCGTCTTCGATCCCGAGGGAAAGTATCTCTACTACCGCACCAAACGCTGGTTCGACCCGCTTTACAGCGAGCACGAGCCGACGTGGGTTTACGTCGGCGGCCACGCCCTCGTCGCCGTCCCGCTCCGCAACGATGTGCTCTCGCCACTCGCTCCGCGCAACGACGAAGAACCCGCGCCCGCGCCCGAGAAAAAAGAAGAGAAGAAGCCCGAGCAAAAGCCTGCGGATGAGAAAAAGCCGGACGAGAAAAAAGCCACCGAACTGGAACCGGCAATCGCCAAAAGCGGCGAGAAAGATGCCGGCCTGGAGCTGAAAAAAGACAAACCTGACAGCCTGCTCAAAGCGCCCGAATTTAAACCGCCGAATCCTGTTTTGAAAGCCGAGGACCGAAAGCCAAAGCCGCTCCACATCGACCTCGAAGGTTTCGAGGCCCGCGCCGTCTCGCTGCCCGTCAAAGGCCCGCGCTTCAGCAATCTCACCGCGGTTCCCGGAAAGCTCATTTTCTCGCGCCATCCGCAGCGCGGTTCCAGCGGTCCGAGTCCCCTGCTCTACTACGATTTTGAAAAGCGCGATGAGAAGCAAATCCTCGACGATGCAGGCGGTATCGAGCTTTCCGGCGATGGCAAAAAGCTACTCGTCGCGCGCGGCGGCGCGTGGGTCATCATCAGCCCCGCAGAAGCGCAAAAAGCCGGCAAAACGCTGCCCGGTGCGCCGCTCGAAATGACCGTCGATCCCACGCAGGAATGGCGGCAGCTCTTCAACGATGCGTGGCGGATCGAGCGCGACTTTTTCTACGACCCGCACCTTCACCTCGTCCCGTGGCAGCAGATGCGCGAACGCTACGGCGCGCTCCTGGAAAACTGCGGCACGCGCCACGATGTAAACTACGTCATCGGCGAACTCATCGCCGAACTCAACGTCTCGCACGCCTACCGCAGCGGCGGCGAAATCGAAGGCGCACCCACGCGCAACGTCGGCTACCTCGGCTGCGATTTCGCGCTCGATCAAGGCGCTTATCGCATCAAGAAAATCCTCGAAGTCGCGCCGTGGGAATACACGCTGCGCCCGCCGCTGCGTCAGCCCGGACTCACGGTGAAAGAAGGCGACTGGCTCCTCGCCGTGAATGGACGCCCCATCGACGCCAGCCAGGACCCGTGGGCAGCCTTCCAGGGACTCGCCGACAAACCCGTCTCGCTCACCATCAACGACAAGCCCACGCTCGACGGCGCACACGAAATCCTCGTCCAAACCATGGCCAGCGAAACGTGGTTGCGCCAGTACGCATGGATGGAAAAAAACCGCCGCGCCGTGGACGCCGCGAGCGGCGGAAAGATCGGCTACATCTACGTCCGCGACACCGGACAGGACGGCCAGAATGAACTCTTCCGCCAGTTCCGCGCGCAGTTTGCCAAACAGGCCCTCATCATCGACGAACGCTGGAACGCAGGCGGTCAAATCCCCGACCGCTTCATCGAACTCCTCGGGCGAAAAGTGACGAACTATTGGGCCGTCCGCGACGGCAGCGAATGGCAGACGCCGACCATCGCCCACCGCGGCCCGGAGTGCATCCTCGCCAATGGCTGGAGCGGCTCCGGCGGCGATTGCTTCCCGTGGCTCTTTCGCAAAGCCGGCCTCGGCCCGATCATCGGCACGCGCACTTGGGGCGGCCTCATCGGCATGACTGGCGCGCCTTCCCTCATCGACGGCGGCAAAGTCACCGTGCCCACTTTCAGCATCTACGACACCGAGGGAAAATGGGTCATCGAAGGCCACGGCGTCGATCCCGACATCGCCGTCCTCGACGATCCCGCCGAGATGGCCAAAGGCCGCGACCCACAGCTCGAACGCGCCATCGACGAAATGAAAAAAGCGCTCGAAACCAATCCGCCCCGCCCGGCGAAACCGAGCTACCCCAACCGCGCCGGCATTTAAAAAGCCGCCGCTTTTTCCCGCAGACTCCCTCTCTTCCAGCAACTTCAATCACACCCTGCGCCCGCCGCAGTGTCAGGGAATCGTCGCCCGGACGCGTAGGAAAAGCGGACTCAATGCGCCACTTCCCGTCAGCGGAGCAGCGCCGCGAAAAGTCGCGCGCTCGCTGCCGACGCTCGGGCCGGCACTGGTGGAAAGCGGCGTGAGATTTGCGCTCCAGAGCGAAAAGCTGGCGCTGCTTTCCACGGTGTAAGTCGGCGATTGCGCGTCGGTGCGGCGGGTGAAAGTAAACGTCGGCCAGAGCTTCAGCGTGTCGCCATCGGCGGGATCGGGAAGCAGCGCAGTTCCGGGCGCGACTTCGGTGCCGCCATTCGGCGTGAGCGGATCGAGATCGAACGCCCACTCCGCGAAGTTACTCAGGCCGTCGCCGTCCGGATCGGCGGTGTAACTCGCGGCCGGTCCGAGCAGCGGCGCGAACCGCGCCAGCCACGCCGCGCTGTAGTGCGTGCCCACGATTTTTAGCTCGTCGATCCGGTTGTTGCCGGTGGAGCCCGTCGCGCCGGTCAGCGTGCAGCGCAGCGTCACGTTTGCGGCGTTATTGAGTTCCGGGATATTGGAGAAATCGACGATCGTGGGCAGCGGCGGAAAGTCAGCGGCGGTCGAGGCCGTGTTCACGCCGGCGAGTGCGGTGAAATTCGTGCCGTCGATGCTCCAGCTCCACGTCCCCGAGGTGTAGCCGGTAGCAGTGCCCCGCGTGAAAAAACTCACCGTCAGCGCGGCCCAGCCGGACGATGAAAAAACAAGATCCAAGTTCCCGCCGTTTCCATTAGTGCCGATGAGCGACAGGGCTGAGCCAAATCCGGTTGGCCCGCCAAAGGCATCGTTCGTCCCAGTCGCGCCACTGCCCGCCGTGCTGCTCCATTTGGAAAGACGCACTTCACCCGCGCCCGCATTCGCCGGAATCGGGCTGACGTATTTCGGCGTCGTTGTATTGACCGGCGCGTCGAAATTCCACGACGCAATAATGCCCGGCGGCGCCGTCGGAATCGAATCCGAAATCGCCACGCCCGCCGGTCCGCCTGTCACATTATAGCCCGGCCCCGCCACCACCGAGAGCAGCACCGTTTCCACCGGCTCAGCCACTCCGTCGGCAACCGGCGTCAAATTAACCGTCATCGTCGCCGCGCCAACCGGGAAAACGATGCCTCCCGCGTTGGCCGCGCCGTTCCAAGTCACGCCCGTCCCCGAAAGCGCAAAGTCGCTCGAAATCGCCGTGCCGGACGTCGTGAAATTCACCGTCATCGGCCCCGTGGTCGGCGGCGGCGAAAGTCGTACGATGAAGCTACCGCGCACCGATGGCTGCTCGATCGCGGGCGAGACGCCGGGCGTCGATTGCGCGATCGGCAGCCCGCCCGTACCCGTGCCCCAGATCGCCGCGACCCACTCAGGATGATCGATAAACGGATTCCGATTGTGCTGATACGCCGTGTAAATGAGATCGTTCCGCCCCATCTCCGTCGCGTCCGGCGGGTCCGCATTGTGCCATGCGATCAGCGTGTCGAGATTCCCCATCTGCGGCCCCGTCGGCGCGGTGCCGACCAGCTCCAGATCGGTCGTATTTGGCTCCGTGCCGTCATAGCGCGTCGCCATGTAAAAAAGCGCCCGCGCGATGTCGCCCTTCTGCGCCGCCGGCGGCTCCCACGAGTTCGAGTCGCGCGTGCAAAGCGGCGCGTTCGCGTGCGCGGGATTCACGATGCCGCCGTCCGCCGCGCTGCTGTTGTCGTAGTAAAGAACGCCGCGCTGCGTATTCACCGCCGGGTCCGCAGGCGACACGTGAAAGAGATCGCTATCATCCGGCCCGAGATGCTCGTCATTTCCGCGCGAGCGCGGCCAAAGATGCTCGCGATTCCAAGTCCCTGACGACTTGGAAATCGTGGTGCCGCTATAGATGAGCTGCATCTGCGTCGAGTTCGCCGGGTCCTGCCAGATATTGCGGATCGGCGTGAAAAGCCCGAACTCATAAGGCAACACCGTCTGTCCCTTGATGATGTCATGCAGCGCCTGCTTCAGCGGCAGGCCTGTCAGCCCATTCGCCGGATCGTAATAACCCGCGGGTGGTCCTGCGAACGAAAGCGCCCGCGCAAGGACGAGCAGAATGAGCAGATGAAATACACGGCGCATCGGATGTGCGGGAGATTCCCGCAGGTCCCGGTCGTTGTCCAATGCCAGCCCGCAGCGAAATGGCCCGGGCCTCATTTCCTTTATCAAAAAGCGACCGTAGTCTTGTCCCGGCTAAGATTCATGACACAAAGACGGTCTCATTTTTCAAACCCCGAACCTCCCATGCCTCTACGCCCCATCCTCGCCCTCACCTGCCTCCTCACCTCCGCCGCCCTCGCCGCCGACCTGCCACCCATCCCGGCTCAGCCCATCGCCAGGAAGAAGGAGTTACTTTTTTCCGATGACTTCCAAGGTGCCGAACCGGCACAAGTCTGGCATAAAGTCGTCCCCACTTTCGCCATCGAAAACGGCACGCTGAAAGGCACGCAAACGCGCGACCAAAACATCCCCGCCGCCGATAGCAAGCCAGCCGTCACCGCCCACGCCGCGGTGCATGGCCTGGAAATTCCCACCAAGGATAGCGTGGTCGAGGTAAAGATCCGCTTTGAAGGTGCCTCCATGATTGATGTGGAGTTCGACGACCGGCAGTTCACCGGATCGCACTACGGCCACCTTTGCCGCGCGCAAGTCCGGCTCGATAAAGTAACCATCCTCGACGAACGCGACGGCAGCCAGAGTAACGCCCTCATCGAGCTGCGAAAGGACGCCGCCGCCAACAAGGACGAGATCAACAAACTACTCGCCACCCACAGCGTCAGCTATCCCGCCAAACTCGAAGCAGGCAAATGGTACACTCTCGGCGTCGAGACCATCGGCGACACCATGCGCGTCACCCTCGACGGCCAGCCCGCCGCCTTTCTAAAATCCCCCGGCATCGCCCACGCCACCAAGTCCAAGATCGAACTGGGCGTCGGCGGCAAGGATGGCTTCTTCGACGACATTAAAGTCTGGAACGCCGAACCAGCCAAGCCATAACCTATAGTCAGCTCATTTAAATAACTACCCCTAACCCTATGTCTCTCCATTCCCGTCGCGACTTCGCCAAACTAGCTCTCTTCGCCCTGCCCGGAGCCAGCCTGTTATCTTCAATAGACCTGCTAAGCGCAGCCGAAGCTACCGCCAAACCCAACTCCAAAGTAGCTGGTGTCCAGATAGGTCTGAACGTGCCCTACAGTTTCGCCAACCCGATCATGAGTGGCGATGACATCCTCAAGAACTGCCTTCAGCTCGGCCTCAGTGCGGTGGAATTGCGCACTCAGCCCGTCGAAGCGTTTCTCGGCGTGCCTGCCTTCGACTCCACGAAAAGTAAACCCGAGAACGCCGAGGAACTGCGCGGCTGGCGCAAGTCCGTTTCCCTGGACCGCGTGAAGGACTTCCGCGCCAAATACGAAACCGCGGGCGTGCTGATCGAGATCGTGAAAGTGGACGGCATTTTCAAAATGTCCGACGAGGAAATCGACTACGCCTTTGCGCTCGCCAAGGCACTCGGTGGACGCGCCATTTCCTCGGAAATCTCCCACTCGGAAGCGGAGTTGAAACGCGTTGGCGAGTTCGCAGACAAGCATAAATTCTGGGTCGGCTACCACGGCCACGCCACGACCAAGCCCGAGCATTGGGAGCAGGCCTTTGCCCTCGCCAAGTATAACGGCGCAAACGTGGACCTCGGCCACTTTGTCGCTGGCAACAACATTTCCCCCGTCCCGTTTCTAAAAGAGCATCACGACCGCGTAACCCACGTGCATCTCAAGGACCGCAAATTTAACAACGGCCCAAATACCCCCTTTGGCGAAGGCGACACTCCCATCGCGGAAGTGCTGCGCCTCATCCGCGATAACAAGTGGAACATCCAGGGCACCATCGAGTTTGAATACAAAGTCCCCGCCGGGTCCGACCGAATGACCGAACTCGCCCGCGCCATCAAATTCTGCCGCGACGCCCTCGTCTGATCCAGACTCTCGGAGAAAATGTGGCCACGAAGGGCGCGGAGGGAAGGTGCGATCCAGCGTTCCTCGTCAAAAAACTTCGCGCCCTTTGCTTCCTTCGTAGTCACCCTTCTCCTAAAAACGATGGCGGGCAAAACTCCGCGCGCACAGCCCTTTTTTTTGCTCCATGCGCCCCGTTCACGTTTCCGTTCCCGATCGTCCGTCCGGCTCGATTGCGGCGCTTTCAGTAGTATCCAGGCGCACCACGGACTCCATCTCGCCGAGCCGAAACGTAGCCCCGCCGACCCTCAGCAAGAGCCGGTGCCGGTCCCCGTCAGCCCAGATCTGTTCCTCTGCAAGACAGAGCAACCCGCGCAAGATCGGTCCCTGAATCAGCCGGA
The DNA here is from genome assembly GCA_038228115.1 of Chthoniobacterales bacterium. GTDB lineage: Bacteria > Verrucomicrobiota > Verrucomicrobiia > Chthoniobacterales > Chthoniobacteraceae > JANLQB01. Next base: position 196,522 of record JBBRPM010000003.1, on the reverse strand, counting down.
CCTCCGCCCGGCAGTTGAGCGGCACGGCGAGACGCCCGCACAAATCCTCCGCGGCCCGTACCCACTCCGCGCGCCAATCACCCGCCGCGTGTGAATCGGTCGGAGACTGGGAGAATTGAAACTCGAATTGTTCATTGTTTGACATAGCGCCCGCTGTTCGCGGGAAAATGAAGCCGTCGCGAAACGCGCTATCTTCCGCACCGGAAAACTTAAAGACCTTTCGCCGTAACAACAGTCGCAAACGTCTCCGCGTCCCTGCGCAATCGCAAAAAAGCGGTCTGCTTCGTCGCGGATGGTTTGCTGCGGATCGGCGATCACTCCATACTGGCGCGGGGTTTGCAGGTTGCAGTTCCCGGCGGGCACCGGATCGAAATGCCGTTGCGCCAGCCACTCCACCGCGGAAGCACAGATTGTCCGACACGGTGCGTTCCCAAAGTTCCGTGTCGTACGAACGCCTTGCCGCCCCTCCCGACCTCTGCCACTTTCCCTGCCATGAGTGCGCTGGCTACCACCTACAAATTCACCACCGAGGACTTCTACCACCTCTACGAGACCGGGGTCTTCGACTCGAAGGATCGGATCGAATTACTCAACGGGGAGATCATCATCATGCACGCCATCGGCTACCGACACGCCCAAGCTGTCACCAACCTCAACGCCGACCTCAGCGAGCAGGCCCGCCGCCGCTACATGATCTCGCCGCAAAACCCCGTCGAACTGGAGCGCTACTCCGCCCCGCAACCTGACCTTGTGCTCGTCCCCGCCAGCCGTCGCCACGCCCGCCGCCACCCGACTCCCGAGGAGGTCTTCCTTATCATCGAAGTCGCCGATAGCTCTCTCGACTACGACCGTGAGGAAAAGCTGCGCGCCTACGCCGCCACCGGCATCCGCGAATTCTGGATCCTCAACCTGCAGGACGACCGTCTCGAAATCTACCGCCAGCCCGAAGGCCCGGCCTACCGCGAGCAAATCACCATCCCCGCCGACGGCACCGCCTCCCCCCTCGCCTTCCCGGATGTTACCATCGCCCTGACGGAAATCCTGCCTGCCCGCTAGCCACAGTAGTCACGGAGAAACATTGCGCGGCAATTACGCATGGGAATTGGAACGGATTTAATTGCCGATCCGAAAACGTCAGCCTCGCGATTTCATCGAGGATTTCAGCCAGGCTCATAAAGGCAGCGACGCAAAGCCATAATAGCCGGGCTTTTGCTCATTGCGACTGTGGCGATCGACACCGATCGCTTTAGGAATCTGGCTATCGCGATGGCACCTATTCGAGTACTTATACGAGTTCCTGATTGAGAATGTAGCAAAGCAAAACGCGCGGATTTTTAGGGCCGAAGGCCCGGCTGCACAACGCCGCTTAAACTTTCCGCAAATCGCAACTGGGACGGTGACTCACTCTCAATGAGGAATTGGTATCACCAAAGGCCCAATTCAGACCAGAAGTAAGACGTCATACTAACTAGTGACTATGGCTGGCGATGGGACTGTTTCTTTTCTGTTCAAAACGCTGGGGCAGAAATCGCGAAGCTCGCAATGCAAGCAGTCGGGCTTGCGCGCGACGCAGCGGCGGCGTCCGTGCCAGATGAGCCAGTGGCTGAAGATCGTCCACCGACTTTGCGGGACTAGCTTCACCAAATCCCTCTCTATTTTCTCCGGCGTAGTCTGTTTAGTGAGTCCGAGCCGGGTGGAGAGTCGCTGGACGTGCGTATCCACGACGACGCCGGCAGAAATCTGAAACGCATTTCCCAGCACCACATTCGCCGTCTTTCGTCCGACCCCGGCGAGGGCAGTCAGCTCGTCCATCGTGCGGGGGACTTCGCCGCCATGTCTCTCGACCAGTGCGGCGCAACAAGCCCGGATATTTTTCGCCTTCGCACGAAAGAAGCCCGTGGATTGCACGAGCTGTTCCAGTCTCGCCGGCTCAATCGTCGCGTAATCCCTCGCCGTGCGGCAGACGCGGAAGAGTTCTTTCGTTACCAAGTTCACGCGCTTGTCCGTGCATTGAGCAGAGAGGATCGTCGCGACGAGAAGTTGCAGCGGATCGTCGAAGTCCAGTTCGCAATGTGCATCCGGGTAGATGCGTGGCAAGCGGACCACGAGTTCGGCCGCCCGTTCGGCGCGCGTCACTTCTTCGATCCTGCCGGTCCTGCCAGTGCCTGGATGCGCGCCTTTGCTTTTTCCGCGTCGGGCGATTCCGGATACTTTTCCACGAGCTTTTTGTAGTTCGCGAGAGCCTTGTTTTTCAGTTCCGTCTTTTGCACTTCAGTGAGTTCACCGGGGGCGGCCTTGGTCGCTTTTTTCTTGGTGCAGGCCGTCGCGAGGATCGCGATCAGCATGAGGTTAAGGAGGGTTTTCAACATGGGTCCGATTGTTCTCTATTTCTTCTCGGGCGTTTTTTTGGCGGTATCCGGCTGCTTGTCCGGCGCAGCTTTTTTCTCCGGCACTGGTGTCGCTTTGGGGATTTGCTTTACTTCGCCGGTGGCCTTTTTTTCCTGAAGCTGCGCCCCGCGCCACAGACCGGCCGCCGCAAATTCCGGGAGGCCTTCAAACATCATCGAGACCTTGATGTAGTTATTGATCGCCGTGTCGATGTCGCCTTCCGCTTCGGAAATTTCACCGAGCGTCATCATCGCCCTGGCTCGAATCTCCGCCGGACCCGCGGTAGCTCTCGCCACCGGACCGAGCCGCGCCACGGCGTCGTCGTACTTCTTCTGCTGGAAGAGATCGATCCCGATTCCCAAGTCCGCTTCGAGCAACTTCGGCGACCATGGGTATTGCTGTTTGAGCTGGGCAAAAAGACTCGCGGCCTCCGCGTTCTTGCCGCGGCTTTGCAGGATTTTCGCCCTTAGAAAGAGAGCTGAGGCGATGGGTTCCAACGCCGTCCTCGATTGCTTCGCAATGTCCGCGCCTTTCGGCAACGCAAAATCCGTTTCAATCTTGGCGGCGATTTTGTCCGCCTCGTCATACTGCTTTTGCTCGATCATCGTCTCGGAAAAGGTCTCCAAGTCAGACCACGCATACATGAGCTTCGGATCGAAGGCCTTCTTCATCATGTCGAGAGACTTGGCCTTGTCCTTTTCCGCGTAATAACCCGCCAGCGTGAAAACGATCTTATTAGCCACGCTGGGCTTTTCTTTGAATTTTTTCCCCAGCTCGTTGAAGTAGTTCTCCACGTTCGAGTCCGCCTTCAGTCTCGCCTGCACGAACTGTTGCTGAGCCTCCAGCAAATTCTGCAAGGCCGACGCCACTTCAGGACTTTCTGGATACTTATCCAGGACTTTCTCCGCGGCCTCCACGCTCTTGTCATAGTCCTTCCGCCAAACTTCTTTTTGAGCCGCCGGGATGGCAACGAATCTTCCCATCGTCTCCGCAGATTTTTTCCAGAGATTACTAATCTTCACGAGCGCGGTGGGAGCGTCCTTCGCCTCAGGATACTTGGTCACATACTCTTCATAGCTTTTGATGGCGTCCTCCGGCTTTTTCTCCTGAAGACTTTCCACCTGGGCGACATAGTCATAGGCCGCAAAGACACGATCGCTGTCAGGATACTTCGCAACGAAGTCCTTCATCACTGCTTTCATTTCTGGATACTTCTGAGCGCCTTGCAGCCAAGTCGCGCGCAGAAAGTAACTCGCGGGCGCGGCTTCTGACTTCGCATGTTTTTCCGCCAGCTCGCTCCACGTCTTCATCGCCACTTCGCCCTGCGCGGTATCGCGTTGGGCCTGGCCCAGACTCAGCATCGCTGCCGGGACTAGTTCGCTATTCGGAAACTTCGCGATGAAGCTCTTGAACTCATTGATCGCGCCTTTGCCGTCGCCTTTTCCAAAAAGCATCTGCCCTACCCAGAATGCCGCCTGTTCCGCCTGCTCCGTCCCGGGATACTTACCCAGGACCGCCCGAAAGGTCTGAATCGCTTCGTCTGCCTTGCCCGTGTCCTTAAATACAGTCGCCAGTCCGAACTCCGCCGCCACTGCCTGCTCCTTGTCCGGCTTGCTATCGAGGAACGCTTTTAGCTGGCTGGTCGCGGTGTCGTATTCTTTCAGTTGGATCAGCGCGAGCGCCTTTTGCATCGCGGCCTGTCCGGTGAATTTACTCTTTGGAAAATCGGTTCCCTGCTTGTCGAAATACTCGATTGCCTTCTTGGTGTTATTGATCTTGGGATCCGGATCCAGATACATCGAACCCATTAACAGCGGCAGGTTCTCACCCATCGGATCGTTCTTATAAGCGGCCACCCACTTGGCATAACTCTCCTCGGCCTCCTTCACCTTGTGCTGTCCGGCGTAGGTTAGAGTCACCCCATAGAGAATTTGTTTCAGTTGCTCCGGGTCCTTGGTGAAATTTTCGACGAAGCGATAAAGCACGCGGGCTTCATCCATGCGTTCGCGCTCTTTATCCTTGTGCAGTTCGAGGTAAATTTGCGCGCTTTTAATCTTCGCCGCCAGAGTTTCATCGGGACGCGAAGTAATTTCCGTGAGCTTCTCCTGCGCCCGCGGGATCATCGCCTGAAAGTGCCGCAACCCAGCCGCATCCCGCTTCACGCCGGCATCCCGCAGCTTCTCTTGCAGCGCCTTGATGCGATAGTTCTGCGCCTGGACGACGACATCAATCGGATAGGTGTTCCTATAAGCATCCAGCGCCTTGTAAAAGATCGCATCCCGCTTGTCCTCGGCGGCATTGGCCCCGCGCGCGGAAAGCATCTCTCCGATCTGAAACTGCGCGTCATTCATCATCGCGAGGTCCGTCCGCTTCGCAATGATGTCGCGCAGCAGCGTCTCCGCCTCGTCGTAAGCCGCGCTCACCGCCTTGTCGCCCGCAGGATTAGCCGCAGCCCGCGCGCTTTCGTTTGCCTGGGTATTTAGAATCAGCGCCAGCATAAACTGGCTTTCGAGCGCGGATTCGCTCGTCGGGAATTTCTGCAAATTCGTCCGCAACGGCTTCGTGGCATCCTCGTATTTTTCCAGCAGGTAAAGAGCGCGCGCCTTCCCCAGATTCGCCTGTTCCACTTCCGCGCTCTGCGGGAATTTCTGCGTGAACACGTCGAACTCCTTTACCGCCGTTTCCAGCGCCGATTTCCGCTCCGGGTTGCCAGTCGGCAGCTTTTGCGCCTTGCCCGCGAGCAATTGCGGGATCAGCGCGAGCGAGTCTTCCATCACTTCCGGCGTCGTATTCTTGTTCGCGATATTCCGCCGCAGCGCCGCCACGCCTTGATCGAAATCGCCGGTGAAATAATAACACAAGCCCAACTGCAAATTCGCCGCCGGGATAAAAAGCGAAGTCGGAACATCCTTTTGGATGCTGTCGAAGACCTTGATTGCCTCGGGGTATTTTCCCGCCTCGTAAAGCTGCTGGCCCTGGGTGAAAGCGACTTGATCCCGACCCGGAGCCTGTTGCGCCAGCACGGTCGCCGTTTGAGAAAGTCCGAGCGCAAGCGCCGCAGCGAGCGCAAGTCGGGTGGAAATGTGAGAGCGTTCGTTCAGCATGGGAAGAGGTGCATTTTACACATAACGAACGCCGTTTGCACTGACTACCAGATTTCTCGTCGATTCGCTTTTCCCGCATTCATCCCGCCATCGGGAAAAACGGCGGCGATTTGCGCTTTGGCCCACAGCCAGGACCAGTGGCATACTGCCCGGATGAAACTCACTGCCGAACTCGAGTCCGCCCTCTCCGCCGCCAACCCCTCCGCGTTTTTAAAAGCCACGCTCGCCCATTTTCAGTGCGACGCCGGGACCGTCCACGTGCTGAAAGACGGCGCGCTTTCGCTCGTCGCACACGTCAATATTCCGCCGCCCATCGTGCAAATCGTGCAGACCGTTCCCATCGGTAAAGGCATCGCGGGCCTCGCCGCCGAGCGCCTCGAACCCATCTCGCTCTGCAATTTGCAAACCGACGCCAGCGGCCAGGCGCGCCCGGCGGCGAAGACCACGGGCATGGAAGGATCGGTCGCTGTCCCCATGCTCGCCGGCCAGATTCTTCGCGGCGTCCTCGGCATCGCGAAAGCGACAGCACACGACTGGACCGACGCCGAAAAAGCGGAACTCCTCGCCATCGCAGCGCGTTTTGCCGGGCGGATTTAAGCGGCGCGTTTTCGCCCAAAAAAACAGCTTGCGGCCCCGGAATCACCCTTCTACTTTCCCGCCCGCTGAACGCGGGTGTAGCTCAGTTGGTAGAGCACTTCCTTGCCAAGGAAGATGTCGCGAGTTCGAGTCTCGTCACCCGCTCCCCCTCCCTCATTCTGAGTGGGTGTGAGCAATTGGGATTTGAAAAAGACCCGAGTGCAAAAGGAAGTGCAAACCCATTCACCGTTTGCCATCGCGCGGGTAAACTCCGCGAAGCCCTCTGGCCACTCCGTCCTAAATTCCGAGCGTGTCCAAGTGAGGGCGAAGCGCGTTTTCCAGGGTGGCGACTCTATCGACGAACTCCCGCTGAATCACGGGCCAACCTCACAACATTTGATCGCGCGATCAATTCAAGTCCACGAAGCTGAGATGGCCCGCATATTCAATCACGTTCATTTCCCAGTAATCGTCACCGATCATTCCCCGCCGCGGTTTCTGCTGGCTCCAGTATTCCGGCGCGTCTCGAACTAGTTCTTCCGCAAACGGAGCGTGACTGTAAAGAGCCCGCCACATAGAGTGCAACTGCGCGCCGTTCAACAGATCAACGTCTTTCGTGTTCAGGGTGCGTGCACCGGCGTCGGAAACGATGGTCCGATCGTAAATAAACGCGCAGCAATTTGGAACGACCGGCAATGTAATGAAGTGGACGTCGCCCGACGGGGATGTCGAGTAGAAGACGGAGGGATTATCCGAGGTAATGAGGGTATCACCCGGCATAGTGCGAATCAGTCGGACTACCCACTTGCCCCGCAGAATGGCGTAAAGCTCCACCTCCGTAGGTGCACCGCCTTTCCCGCCCGCGAGGACATGATGGGCGAATTGCTGTTCCAATAATTTGTAAGCGTCCCACCGATCTGCGAAATTCGATCCTAAATCATAAGCCGGATTACGGAGGTGCAGACTAATCGCAAAGATGATCAATCCGAGGTAGTCCCGCTCGCACCTTGCGTAGTTGCCGTCCCAAATGTGTTTGGCTATTTCCCCGTATAGTCCTTCCGATTCTTGGAAAAACTTTTCTGCCTCCTCCGCGCGAAGTTCCGAGTTGAAGAAACTAAGGTAACATTGGGTTTCGACCGGAACGGGGCGTTGGCCCGTGCCATTCAAAAACCAAACCCGCGACGTGCGTGTCGATGTGCTGCCATCTTCAGAGAACTGCTTCAAATAGACGACCGGCAGATAATGCTGCTTTTCCGGCGGGCCTTGCTCAGATTGTGGCATGGAGGTGGCAAGGCCTATCTCCGCCGCTGTTTTGTCCGAGGGTCGTCCTTCGGTTTCTCTGCGGAGACTCTCGGCTTCGAGAGCGTCACTTTCTGATACCCCGCGCGCTTGGAAGATTCCGCATGCACGGCTTCAAAAGAATGGAGCCGGCGCGGTTCTCGCGGACGCGGAAAAACTCCACCGTCGCGCCGCGGAACGTGACGCGCTTTTCCGAGTCAACGCATGCGTCGTATTGCGTGACCGACAAGTTCATATGCGAGCTTGAACCCGGGTCCCGGCTTTTGCTCGCTTTACGGGCAATGTTTCCATCCGGTCCGCGTGCTACCGTTTCATGATTTCCGTCGCGCTTTTTGACCAACGTATTTCCGACGTGCCCGGAGCGGCTATTTTTCGGGAGTATTTTGCTCGCGTGGGCGACGGTTCGCATAAACGCGATGTCCCACATCTTCCTGCATTATTCAAGCCGTGCGACGAGCCCACGCGTAATTTATCAGTCGACGAGAAAATTTGAAAATCCAGCCTTTGCGAGCCTGTCGTGTAGATACTCCCACAGCGGCCCTTTCTGAATCAAATAGGCCGTATCGCGGCGCGAATCCTCCCCCGCCGCGGCGATGACATCCAACAATGTTTCTAATCGCCGCGACCGCCTCCCACAGACCATCTTTTAAAACAACGCCTCAGCCGCGTTCGTTTTCCCCTCGTTAGTTTTCGCACAAATGGTCTCGTGAAAAATTCCGCGAACTTCAAGGGAGGAAAATTTCATCGAGTGCGAGCCCGTGGGATGTTGATGGCGCAATGCGCGCGTCCGATTGCGGCGAGGCGGGGTCCGCGATGTTAGACCGGGAACCGCCCTGTGCTGTCGCCGAAACGCTCGGCGGGCGGCACGTGTAGATGGTCGAGCATGGTCAGGAAAAGATTGCACATCGGCGTGGATTCGACGGTGCGGAACTGGCCGGGCGCGAGCGCGCCGCCGCCGTGGCCGGCGAGGACGAGCGGGAGATTTGTGTGCGTGTGGCGGTTGCCGTCCGAGTTTCCGCAGCCATAGACGATCATGGAGTTGTGCAGCACAGAGGTTCCGTCGGCGTCTTTCGCGGCGTCGAGTTTTTCCAGGAACCACGCGAACTGCGCGGCGTAGAACTGGTCGATGAGCGCACACTTTTCGATCATCGCCGCGTCGTTGCGGTGATGCGAAAGCGAGTGGTGGCCCTCGGCGATGCTTAGCTCGGGGAAGGGCCGGTTGCTGCCATCGTGCGCGAGCAGGAAAGTGGCGACGCGCGTGCTGTCGGTCTGGAAAGCGAGCGCGAGCATTTCATACATGAGCCGCAGGTGCTCGGCGTAATCCGCGGGGATACCGGTGGGCGTATCCACGGCGGGATCGGGCGTGGTGCCGAACTGCTCGGCGCGCGCGATGCGCTGCTCGATCTCGCGGACGTTCGTCAGGTATTCGTCGAGCTTGTCCTTGTCGCGATGCGTGAGATTCCGCTGGAGCGAGCGTGCGTCGTCGATGACGAAATCGAGGATGCTGCGCTGCTGCTGCTGGCGCTGGGCGAGGCTGCCCGCGCGTTCGCCGCGCGCGCCGCCGCCGAAGAGCCGCTCGAAGACCAGGCGTGGATCAGGCTCGGGCGCGAGCGGCGTGGTGGGCGAGCGCCAGGCGAGGTTGTGCTCGTAGGCGCACGAGTAGCCGGAGTCGCACGAGCCGGCCTTGCGGACGGCGTCGGCGCTGAGTTCCAGCGAGGGAAAGCGCGTGAGCTGACCGATGTGCTGCGCGGCGAGTTGGTCCACGGAGATGCCCGCGTGAATGTCCGCGCCCGCCGTTTTTTTCACGCGCACTCCGGTGAGGAAAGCGCCATTCGCCCGCGCGTGATCGCCCGCGCCATCCGGCCCCGGCTCGGCGTTGCGATGATCCAGTCCGCTGAGCACCTGCACGTTCGCCTTCATCTTTTCCAGCGGCGAGAGCGTGCGCTTGAAATTGAAATCGGTGCCCCGGCCCTGCGGCCAGAAATGATCGTGAATCGCGCCATTTGGGAAATAAACGAAGGCCGTCCGCAGCGGCATTCCGCTCGCGGTGGTGGCGATGCCTGTCGCGGCGGCGGCGCTCGCGCGCGGCAGGAATGTTTCCAGCGAAGGCAAAGCGAGACAGGCGCCGAGACCGCGCAGGAAGCGGCGGCGGCTGGTGGCGAGGGAGGCGGCGTTCATGGCGGTGTTCGGGTTCATAATTCAGCGCGGCGTTTTTGGAAAGGAGCACTCTCGATGATGCCGAGCACGAGAGCGGTCAGGCGGCCGTTTTCGCGCTGGAGACGCGCGACGATTTCGTCGATGGCCAGCACGTCGCACGGCTCCGGGCCGCGACCGAGCGCGTAGGTCAGCATCTTCTCGGTGAGGCAGCGGTAGAAGTCATCGCGGCGTTCATGCACGAGCAAATGCTTGAGTTCGCGCACATCGGCGAATTTCTCCCCGGTGATGAGCTGGCCGGCCACGGACGGGATCGGCTGCCCGCGCTCCTGCTCTCGCCAAAGGCCCATCGCGTTGAAGTTTTCAAACGCCAGGCCGAGCGGGTCCATGCGGTTGTGACACGAGGAGCAGATCGGCTTCCCGCGGTGCAGTGCGAGCGCGTCGCGCAAGCTCAGCTCGTGGCCGTCGGCATTCTTCTCCGAGGCTTCCAGCGAAGGCACATCGGGCGGCGGCGGCGGGGTGGGCGTGCCGAGGATGTTGTCGAGGATGAAGAGGCCGCGCTTCACCGGCGAAGTGCGGTTCGGGTTCGAGGTGACGGCGAGCGTCGAGCCCATCGTCAGCACGCCGCCGCGCGGGCTGTCGGGCGGCAGCTTCACGAGGCGCATCTCGCTGCCCTGCACGTCGGGGATGCCGTAGTGCTGCGCGAGCGCTTCATTCAGAAAAGTGTAGTCCGCATCGAGCAGTTCCAGCGCGCTGCGATCCTCACGCAGCAGGTGGCGGAAAAACATCTCGGCCTCGCGGCGCATCGCCGTGCGCAGTCCCGCGCTGAACTCGACGCGCTTCCCGCGCCCAAACTTCGCGCGCATCTCATCCATCTCCTTTTTCAACTCCGCCAGCCGCATCTCGTCCGCAGCCTTGCGCGCGACATCCATCTCTTCGTTCACCTTGCGGAAACGTTCGAAGCGCTCGCGGCCCTCGCGCTCCGTGCCCGCATCGCGCGCCAGCACCGTACGCGCGTCGATGCTCACGCCTTCGATGTCGCGCGTTTGCAGCCATTGCCCGGCGAAGTTTCGCACCAGCTCCTCCGCGCGGGAATCGGCCAGCAGGCGGTTCACCTGCGCGCCGAGATTCTTCCGCAGCTCGCCTTTAGCGGCGAGCGTCAGCAGCTCATCATCCGGCATCGTGCTCCACAGAAAATACGAGAGCCGCGAGGCCAGCGCGTATTCGTCGATAAATGGATGCGTGCCCGTCGGCGCACCCGGCTGCGCCTCCTCCACGCGGAAAAGAAACCGCGGCGACGCCAGCACCGCCGTCATCGCCCGCCCTACGCCCTGCTCGAAAGTCGTCCCCTTCACCGCCCACGCGCGACTCGCGATGGCACCGAGTTTCTCCACCGTCGCATCCGCCACCGGACGCCGAAACGCCCGCGTCGCGAAACGCTCCAGCACCTCCCTCGCATACACTGGCCACGCCGCCGGATCGTCTGGCGGCTCGGCGCGCGGAAAAAACCGCGCATAGCCGGGCTGCGCTTTCCAATGCTTGCGCTCCAGCGGCCCCTGAATCTTCAGCCCGCCGAAATCCACATTTGCAAACAGCGCCCCCTCGCCCGGCGGCGGCTCCGGCTTCCGATCCAAGCCCAGCAACGGCTCCAGCGTAAAGCGCACCGTGTGCTCCCCCGGCTCCGACTTCAGCTCCACGGCGATCGCCAGGTCCTCCTTGTCCCGCCACGCCAGCTCCTTCCGCCAGCTTTCTTTCCCATCCACGGATACCGTCCCGATCGCCCGGCCCGGATCAAACGAAAACGACCCGCGCACCGTCGCCTCCACCTCCACCCGATAAGTCCCCGCCTTTTCCACGCGGAATGTATGCGCAATATCCGCTGCCTCATACATCGACAGCGGCAGCAGACCCTCACGATTCGGCCTCACCCGCGACCCCGCAAATTCCCGCGCCTCCACACTCCGCTCCGCCACCACCCTGCCCTCCAGCGGCACCGCCTTCTCCACGATCGTATCCGCCGCCTGCATGTATTTTTCCAGCAGCAGCGGCGAGGTCGAGAGCACGTCGCCGATGTTGTCGAAGCCATAGCCCGCATCGTCCGCGGGAAACTCCGCGTCGGCGCGGAAGTCGATGCCCATGAGATCGTGGATCGTATTGCGATACTCCACGCGGTTCAGCCGCCGCAGCGTCACATGACCGGGATCGGGATTCGCCGGATCGAGGCCCAGCGCCCCCGATTTGATCCACCCCTCCAGCGCGTGCAACGCCGCCTCCGGCAGCCGCGGCTCTTTCACCGGCGGCATCAGCCCCGCGCGGATGTTCTTGAGCACGGCCATCCAGAGATCGGTCTGTTTCCCGAGCTCCGCCGTCGAGCCAAACGCATCGAACGCCACCTTGCCCTTCTTCTCGCCATCGCCGTGGCAGTCGTAGCAATGCTCCTCCAAAATCGGGCGCACCTCTTTCTCGAAAAGCGCGACCGAATCCGCCGCCGCGACTTTTCCCGCCAGGGCAAAGGCGCAGGCGGTCAGCGGCAGAGGAAAACGAAGGCGGAAAAAAATCATGGGCGGCAAAGAGGAAAACTCCTCCCATCACAAAACCCGAAAATTGGCAAAGGTCGCGCACTCATCTCCAGTTCAGCGGTGCAAAAGCGTCTCCGCCACTGCATGATCGACCGCGAACAATCACCCACTGCCCGCGTCACGCAGCCGAACGCATCCCTATGAAAACCCGTCCTCGCTTCTCCGGCCTCGCCATGGTCGCCGTTTGGTGGCTGCTTGTTTTTCTGCCTTCGGGCTTCGCCCAAAAAGCGCCGGACGGAGACAAGCCCACGATGACGCGGGAGGCTTTCCTTCAGCAAATCGCCGCCGGACAAATCATCCGCGGACAAGTCATTCCCGGTGACTGGCTGATGACTGCGCTGACGGCCGCCGACACTGAGCCGGCGAAAAAAGTGGCGCTCTATCTCACCGAGTGCCGGGTGGTCGGCAGCACTTACATCATGCCGAAAAACGCCGCGGTCTATCTCTGGCTGACGACTGTGGCTTTCGACCGGGATCTGATCATCCTCGACGGTGGCGAGGCGCTGGACTGTCTCTGGTCTGACGTGCAAATCGCGGGCGATTTGTCGGTGGTATTCGACGGTCAGCACGAGAAAGGCCGCGAGAGCGTGAACTGGCGTTCGGGCAGCATCGGCGGAAGCGTGCGGATCGACGGCGGCATCCGCGCCGGCATTTTCGCGATCAGTGAGGTGACGGTCGGCAAGCATGTCTATTTCGAGCATTTCGGCGCGCAGGAATACTCCGTGCGGCTCGTCTCGCTGAAGATCGGCGGAGACTTGGTTTTTGCCGCGGACGGTTTTCCGCCGGGCGCGCACTGGGATGGCTCCGGCGTGCCGCCCGTGCTGGAGCCGCCGAGTCTGTTTTCGGTGTGGATGGGAAATGTGAACGTGGGCGGCTACACCGTCTTTCGGGGTTGCGAAATGCGCGTGCTCGACGGCGACGCGGTGAGCATGGAGTTTCAACCCACGCAGAGCGCCGGACGCGCATTTTTCCAAAACTGCCGCATCGCCCGCGCGCATCTCTCGCGGGTGAATTTCAAACAGGAAGTGCGGTTCAGTCGCTGCGACCTGGGCGAACTTTGGCTGGATGATGCGGTCTTTGAAAAGGACGTGACCTTTCACGAAACGGACTTCGGCCCGCCAGCGCCCGCCGCCTCTGCGTCCGCTTCCGCGCAGCGTTTCCGCCCGCCCGCCTCCGCTCCTTCCCCCGGTCCCGTCCACCTGGCTCCAGACCAGCCCCTGCCTCAGGCCATCGGCGGCGTGAGCATGGAGGATACGCGTTTCGAGGGGAAGCTGCGGCTCGATTGGGAAAAGGTGCAGCTACCCGGCGGCGCATGGTTTTCGCCGCGCACGCCGCCGACGGTGATCGTGAGTCGCCGCGCGGGCGGCGAGCCCCAATGGGGGAGCGCGCAAAACGCGCCGGCCTCCGCGCAGACGTGGGATAATCTGCACGAAGCCTGGCTCGCGAGCGGAGAGGGCGAAGGCGCGAACGAGGCGGACTACCGCAGCAAAGGCCTGGACGAGCACGGCGGCGGCGCGGGGCTCTGGGTGTGGGGCTTTGGATACCGCCCGATCCGTCCCCTACTGTGGGCCGGCGGCGTCGTGCTCGGATGCGCCTGCGCGTTTCGCACTCAGGTACCGCGGGGCCGTTCGGCGACGGCACGCTGGAAGACAGCTCTCGATTTCAGCGCACAAGCGGCGTGGAAATGGACCTACGGCTGGGAAAAAACGCGCGGCTGGGCCTGGACGACCTTCGCGCTCGGCGAGCAGGCGGCGGTGAAAGTCTTCCTGCTCCTTTTCGCCAAGGCGCTCGCCAACACCTCGCCGCTGCTCAAGGAAATCACCGACAAGCTGATCCCTTTCGAGTAGGCGTCTGGCGACGCCGTTTGTGTTTGCCTTGACCTGTCTCGCGAGCCGAGAATCCGGCCCAGACACGCCCGCACGCATACTATGAGCAAACAAAACGAAAACTCGCCAGAAGCTGCATCGAACGGCGGAGGATCAAGCCCGGAGCACGTCGATCGCGCCGGAAATGTAGATAAAATTCGCGACATTCTTTTTGGTTCGCAGATGCGCGATTACGACAAGAAGTTCGCGAAACTCGAAGAGCGGCTGCTGAAGGAAAGCTCCGATTTGCGCGAGGATTTGAAGCGCCGCTTTGACTCGCTCGAGTCGTTTATGAAAAGCGAAGTCGTGCTGCTGAGCGACGCGCAGAAGGCGGAGAAAAATGCGCGCGATGAGGCGCTGAAAAATGTCGGCGACAAGCTGGGCGAGACGGCAAAAACATTTGATCGCCGCGCGGCGCAAACCGAGGAGCAGACGGGCAAGGCGCAGCGGGATTTGCGGCAGCTCATCCTCGACGAGACGAAGCGGCTGGCGGAAGAAATCGCCCACAAACACTCCAGCGTCGCGGCCGATCTCGGGCGCGAATCGCAAGAGCTGCGCGGCATGATGACGGACAAACACGCGCTCTCCGACCTCTTCGCCGAGTTGTCGTTGCGCTTGAAAAATGAGTTCAAGTTCCCCGGCGAGTAACGCGCGCTTTTCCCCGCCGCCGCGGCCATGAGCGAGGACGAGCCGCCGGGCGATGGCGACCCGATGGAGCAACTCCGCGAGCTGCTCGTCGGTCCCGAGCGCAAGGATCTCGCCGACCTGCGCCGCATCGTCACCGACCCCAGCGAGAAGACGCGCGAAATCAGCCGCATCCTGCCGCACGCCATCCGGCTCTCGTCTTCACACGATGCGCAGCTCTCGCAATCCCTCGCGCCCACGATCGAATCCGCGCTGAAGGAGTCGGTGAAAAAAGATCCGAGCGTCCTGACGGATGTCGTCTTCCCGATCATCGGCCCAGCCATCCGTCGCGCCATCGCGGACGCCTTTAGCAAGATGGTGCAGTCGCTTAATCAAACGATGGAGCACAGCCTATCCGTGCAGGGTTTCAAGTGGCGCTTCGAGGCGAAACGCACCGGGAAATCTTTCGCGGAAATCGTGATGTCGCGGACGCTGGTTTACCGCGTCGAGCAAGTCTTTCTCATTCACAAGGAAACGGGGCTGCTGCTCGCGCACGCGGAGGTGCCAAACGCGCCGACTCAAGACGCAGACATGATCTCCGGCATGCTCACGGCGATTCAGGATTTCATGCGCGATGCCTTCAAAGCGGAGGGCGCGGGCCTGCGCTCCACGCAATACGGCGACTACAATGTGTGGCTGGAAACGAGCCGGCACCTGACGCTGGCAGCGTTCATCCGCGGCACCGCGCCGGAGGATTTTCGGACGACGATGCAGGACGCACTGGAGCGAATCACGATCGAGCAAGGCGCGGCTCTGGTCGATTTCCAAGGAGACGCCGCGCCCTTCGAGGAAGCGCGGCCCGTGCTCGAAGACTGCCTGCGCGTGCAACTCGCAGAGCGTTCGGGAAAAACTTCGCCGCTGCTTTGGATCGCGCCGCTTTTGCTCGTGCTCGGCTTTGCGGCGCTCTGGGAGTGGCGCTACATCCGCGGTGTCGAAAAGCGGGTCGCCGAGGAGCGTTTGCAAGTCGAGGCCGAGCAGAAACGGCACGCGTATCACCGCGAGCAACGCGAGGCGCAGCAACGGCTGCGCGAGGACGAGGCGCGCCGGCAGGAAGCCTCGGTCGTCGAAGAAGCGCAGATCGCGAAGTGTCTTCAGCAACTGAATGCGCAGCCGGGCCTCGTTGTCACCGATGTCTCCCGCCGCGATGGCGTCATCCATTTCACCGGCCTCCGCGATGCCCTCGCCAGCGACCCGCAGGCGATCATCGCCGCCTCCGGCCTCGCGGCGGGAAAAGTGCAAAGTCATTGGGAAAATTACTACGCGCTTCATCCGGCGATCATCGTAAAGCGCGCCGCGCAACGCCTCGCTCCGCCGCCGACCGTCGCGCTCGCTCTGCGCGGCGAGACGCTCGTCGCCACGGGCGGCGCTTCTGCGAAATGGGTGGCCGATGCCCGCGCACGCGCCGAGGCGATTCCCGGCGTCGCCGCCTTTGATGCGAGCGGAGTTGTGGATGAAACTCTGGCCTTTCTCCTGGCCAAAAAGAAGGAGATCGAGGGCGTAACTTTCCTCTTTCAAGACGGCAGCGATTTTCCCCCGGACGAGCAGGAAAACGCGCGCGGGCTCGCCGCCGTCATCACTGCTTTCCACACCGCCGCCAGCAAGTCCGGTCGTCGCGCGCACATCATCGTGACGGGCCACACGACGGATGTCGGAGGCGAGGCGTTCAATCTCAAACTCAGCCGCGCGCGCGCGGAAAGTGTCGTCGCGGCACTCGTCGCCAGTGGCGTGGATGCGACCGCGCTCACTCCGGTCGGAGTCGCCGCGCGCGCGCCAAAATTCACCGATCCCGCCGACTCAGCGAAAAATCGTTGCGTCACGTTCACGGCGGATTTCGAGGAAGCCCCACCCAACCCGGCACCGCGATGATCCAGAAAAAAATCTGGCTCATGGGCGCGTATGCGGTCGGGAAGACGAGCCTCGTCGCGCGTTTCGTCCGCAGCATTTTCTCGGAAAAATACCGGACGACGCTCGGCGTGAAGATCGACAAAAAGGTCGTCGTCACTCCGCAAGGCGAGATGAAGCTGATGATCTGGGATCTCTCTGGAGAAGACGATTTCATCGGGGCCGATCTCGAATACACGCGCGGGGCGGCCGGCGTTTTTCTCGTCGCCGACGGCACGCAGCGTTCTTCGCTCGATCGCGCGGTTGCGCTGCAGCAGCGCATCGCGGAGCGCATCGGCCCGGTGCCTTTTCTCCTGCTCGTCAACAAGGCGGATCTCACAGACGCGTGGGAAATCCAAAACACCGATCTGGAAGTCCTCAGCCAGCGCGGGTGGCACATCATTCGCACCAGCGCCAAAACCGGCCAGGGTGTCGAAGCCGCGTTTCTCGCGCTCGCCACCTCTCTTTTTCCATCCTCATGAATACCGACCTCCTCAAGAAAATCCTCGCGCGCCATGAGGTGCTCATTCTTGTTCGCGATGCCGACGGCCTTTTTCGACCGGAAGGATTGATGCCGGACTGGTTCGCGAGCTTTGGTGGCGACGCCATCACCGGCGGCGGGCGAATCGAGCCGGGGAAAATTTTTGCCTTTCTCGAACACTTTCTGCCGGAAGCCGAACCGCTCTGGGCCAAGGAAAGTTCAGAGGAAATATCCTCCGGTTTTTGGGCGGAAGGTCTCGAAGACGGATCCGAAATTCACCTCAAGGCAGTTGCCTGTTTTCTCGCCGGGAAGGCGCTGCTGATCGTGCGCCGGATCGAGTTGGAGTTCGATCAAATGCAACGCGCCCTGCAGCGCGGGCGCGAGATTTCGATCACGCACGAGCGCCTGCTTTCGGAGACGAACAAGAAGGAAATTTTGCTTTACTGCATCGTCCACGATTTATCCGGCCAACTTTCTGGAATCACGGGTGCGCTCGATATTTTGAGGAATGAAAATCTCGGCGTCGAAGCTCGCCGTTTCCTCGAACTCGGGCGGCTCGGCGTCCGCCAGCAGGCAAATTTCATCAACGATCTGCTCGATAGTTTCAAAGCCGAGATGGGCTCGGAATCCGGCTCTGCCGTCGATCCCTCGCAGGCTCCCGATCTCCTCCGCTGCGCCCGCGAAGTGATCAACACCCTGAAGCCGGCCTACGCCGTCCGCGAGGTCGAATGCCGGCTCGTCGTCGCCGCGGATCTTCAGGCCCGGCAGCGCGTGGTCGGCGAGTGGAATCGGCTGCTCCGCGTCATGCACAATCTGCTGCAAAACGCGCTCCGGTATTCATCTGCGCGCGGCGTCGTCACGATGACGATCGCACGCGACGCCGGGGAAATCCTGGTCGCGGTGGACGACGAAGGCCCCGGCATCCCGCCGGACGTGGTGCCTCAGCTTTTTCAAAAGTTCGTCCGTGGTCGCGGGAACCAGGGCAAGGCCGGACTCGGCCTGTTTTTCTGCCGCATCACGCTGGAGCAATGGGGTGGCACGATCGGCTGTCTTCCGCGTAAAAATGGCGGCACGCGCTTTTGGTTTCGCTTGAAGGCGGCATGACGCGCAGTTAGTCACGACCCATGCTTTCCGACCCTGAAGTCCTCGCCCTTTTCCGCCAAACCAACGCGCTGCTCGACGGCCATTTCCTGCTGCGCTCCGGTCTGCACTCGCGGCAGTTTTTCCAATGCGCGCTCCTGCTCCAGCACACGCAAATCGCCGCGGAAGTCTGCGCCGCACTCGCGGAAAAGCTGCGCGGCATCGACGCGGATCGCGTGGTTTCACCTGCACTCGGCGGGATCATCGTCGGCCACGAAGTCGCGCGGGCGCTGGGCAAACAGCACATTTTTGTGGAGAAAAACGATGTGGGCGCGCTCGTCTTGCGGCGTGGTTTTCAGATCGAAAAAGGGATGCGCTTCATCGTGGTCGAGGACGTGGTGACGCGCGGCGGGCGGGTGCAGGAGACGGTCGATATCGTGCGCGGGCTGGGCGGCGAAGTCGTCGCCGTGGCGTCGCTCGTGGATCGCAGCGGCGGGAAACTGCCCGACTTCGGCTGCCCGTTCGTCGCGCTCGCGCAGTTGGACGTGGAAGCATTTGAAGCAGACAAATTGCCACCCGATCTCGCCGGCACACCGGCAGTGAAACCCGGCAGCAAATAGACGCCCGCGCCCCCCGAGCCGAGGCTTTAACCCGCCGTGGACTCGTGCGGCTCCGGCGCGACGATTTCGCCGAGGCGCGTCTTCAACTCTTCCAAGCCCACGCGGCCTCCCGCGCTCACCGGGAAAATTTCGATCTTTTTGTACTTCCGCTTGAACGCCTTCAGCTTCTCCTTCGCCTCCGGCAAATCCATCTTGTTTGCCACCACGACCCACGGTCTTTCGCTCAGCTTTGGGTCGTAAAGATCGAGCTCTTTGCGCAGCGTCTGCAAATCCTCCAGCGGCTCGCGGCCTTCGCTCCCGGCCATATCGAGCACGAAGACGAGCAGCTTGCACCGCACGATGTGGCGCAGGAAATCGTGGCCGAGCCCGACGTTTTCATGCGCGCCTTCGATGAGCCCCGGAATGTCCGCGACCGTGATGCGGCAGTAGCCCGGTAACTCGACCACGCCGATGTGCGGCGTGAGCGTGGTGAAGGGATACGG
The DNA here is from genome assembly GCA_038228115.1 of Chthoniobacterales bacterium. Taxonomy (GTDB): domain Bacteria; phylum Verrucomicrobiota; class Verrucomicrobiia; order Chthoniobacterales; family Chthoniobacteraceae; genus JANLQB01. The sequence goes on along the minus strand of JBBRPM010000003.1, from coordinate 177,329 downwards.
CGCGACTTTCGGATGTGCGTGCGAGATGCCCGTGAGCAGCGTGGATTTTCCGGCGTTCGGATAACCCACCAGTCCGGCGTCCGCGATCTTGCGGAGCTCGAGATAGAAATATCCGCGCTCACCTTCCTCGCCTTCCGTGAACTGCGTCGGCACGCGATTGCGCGAGCTCTTAAAATGCACATTCCCGATCCCGCCCTTGCCGCCTTTGCACAAGACAAACTGCTGCCCCGGCTGCGTGAGATCGACGACCATTTCGAGTTCATCGGGATTGATCGGCACGCTCTTCTGTTTCGTCGGGCGAGTGTCCGCTTCCGGCTCCGGCGATTTCGTGAAGTCGATGTACGTCGAGTTCGTCCCGTATTCGATGGAAGGATCGAGCGAGTAATCCGGCTCCTCGCCCGGGATGCGATAAACGATCGTCCCCACCGGCACCTTCACGATCTTATCCGGCGAAGTTTTCCCCGAGCACTGCCGCCCGCCGCCCTGCTGCCCGTTCTTCGCCTTCACATTCGGCTCATAGAAAAATTGCGTGAGATTGTCCGAATGCACATCGGCTTCCAGCACGATGCTGCCGCCGCCGCCGCCATCGCCGCCATCCGGCCCGCCCTTTGGCACAAAGGATTCGCGGCGGAACGAGACACACCCGTTCCCGCCGTCGCCGGCAGAGGCAAAGATGCGGATATGATCGATAAACATTCGGCGGCGACTGTCCGCGAGGGGGCGGCGGCTGTCGAGGGCGGATGCGCTTGGCGAATCAAAGCCAGTCCGTTATCACTCCAACCGGATGCCACGCAAAATTCGCGAATTGATCGCCGATTTGGAAAGCGCAGGCTTTGTTCTCCTCGCTGGCGGCAAAGGCTCGCATCGCAAATTCCGGCACGCCCGATTTCCCAGTTCGGTAAAGCTCACGAATGAAAACTGAAGACCAAAATCTGCGTTTTGTGCGGTGGAGCGATGAAGATGAACTCTACGTGGGCTATTGCCCCGACTTATTTCCGTGGGGCAGCGTCTGTCACAGCCCGACCGAGGAGGAGACTTATCGTCAGCTCTGCGCGCTCGTCCGTGAAGAGATCGTCGAGATTCAAAGTGAGGGTCGGGAAATTCCCTCACCGCAAACGCGACCCATGCGTGAAGCCTTGCTCGCGTAAAACGCGAATCTCGGCTACTTCGCCGGCAGCTCCTCGATCACGACATCCTTGTAACTCGCCACCGCCTTCGCCCCGCCGTGGATTTGCAGCGCGATCTGCCCGCTCTCGTCCATCCCAGGTTCCGTCTCCGTGAAATCCACCGTCTTCACGCCATTGAGCCACAGCTGGATTCGCGGCCCTTCGCAGCGGATCACATATTCGTTCCAGTCATCCGCATTCAGCGCCTTCGCGATCACGTCCTTGTCCGCCGTCACCAGCATCTTCCTCCGCCGCGATTCATCGTAAAGACACCCCCAATACCCCGCGCCGACATCTGCCTGATACCCGCTCATCTCATTCGGCGGAGTCGCGATGTGTTTGCTGCGAATCTGAATCCCGCCATTCACAAACCCCTCCGTCCCCACTAGCTTTACCTTCAGCCGCAACTCGAAATTCGTGAACGCCTTCTTCGTCGAGAGGAATTCATTTTGCGGCACCTTTTCCTCCAGCGACCCACCGACAAACGCGCCATCCACAATCCGCCAGGTCTTCGCCGTATCGCCCTCCCAACCGTCGAAAGTTTTCCCATCGAAAAGCGGGACGGGTGCGGCAGCCGCGATGGTGGTGAAAGTGGCGAGCGCGAGGAGAAAGGGGAGCGGTTTCATCGCCCCAAAGATGCACACATCGCCGCCCGCATGGCGAGCACGGTTGCGTTCAGAGCCGACGACCCGCAGCGCGCCCGGTCGCCCACTGGCGTTTGTCATTTGACGTTTCATGGTCCACTTCTCAAAACAAACCGCGCCCCACCGGGTTATATCTTTAAATGAATCGTCAACTTCTCCTCGTCCTCGCCGTCGTCGTGCTCCTGGTCGGTAATGTCGCTTATCGCATTTGGACCAACTGGGGCTTGATCACGGTGCATGTCACCGATGCGCCGCTGCCGATGGTGATCAAAAGCATCGAGAAACAAGGCGGCATCAGCATTCGCACGAATCTCGAAGCCGACAAAACGGTGACGATGCATGTGGACAAAGTGCCGCTTTCCTACGCGCTCGATGTGCTCGCCAATGTCGCGGATGCGCGCGTGGAACTGGCATATTTTTTAGCGCCGACAAAGCCGCCGATCGACGCGCTCCTCACCGCGATGGCGGCAGGAGAAAAGCCGGAAGGCTGGCAGCGCTTTCACATTCCCCTGCCGCCGGGTGGATTGCCCGGCGCGGGGGATGAAGGTTCGAGCGATCCGCGTCTCGATCGCTGGGAAGTGAAGCCTGCGCCAGAGGGAACGCTGCAATCTTATCTGGAGCAGGCAGCGAAGAATGTTTCCGCGCGCCTGGAAGCGCCGACGGATTGGAATCCCGCGGTGGCGTCTGCGCCGAAAAGCGGGGAAATCCAGGACGTGATGCCGCGGCTGGCGAAAGCGGCGGGCGGGGCGGTGGAGCAGGTCTTTTTCCTGACGGGACGCCGCCGGGATGCCGTGGCACAGACCTCCGAGAATGGGCCACCAGAGCCGATCCGCCGCATGCTGGGCATGGCCGGCGGTGGGCAGGACGATGCGGCCGCGGAGAAAATGTTGCGCGCCATCGGCGACCGGATGCAGGCGGCGATCGATCAAATGCCCGCGGATAAAAAGGCGAAGGCGCAGGCGGAATTTGATGAAGGCAAAAAGTTTTTCGAGGGCATGAAAGATCTCACGCCCGAGCAGCGGCGCGCGAAGATGGAGGAGCGGATGCAGGATCCGGCGACGCAGGAAAAATTTTTCAACGGCATGGCCAAGCGCGATGCGATGAAGACGCCTCAGCAGCGTACGGATCGCTATCGCGATTACATTGGCAACAAGGCGAGCCGCCAGAATTGAGCGCGATGAAACTCCATCGAGTTACGCGCACCGCCTTCACGTTGATCGAACTCATCGCCGTCATCGGAATCATCGCGCTGCTGGCGGGCCTGCTTTTTCCCGTGGTCGCGCGCGTGCAGGACGGTGCCGATACGACTAAGTGCCTGAGCAACCTGAAGCAGATCAGCGCGAGCATAAATCTGTATTGCGCGGAGCATAACAACGAACTGCCGAGCATCGAGACGGACCCGACTTTCCCTGTCTATCCGGAAGGCACCAAGGTGGAGCCGATCGGTATCGTTCTGAAACCGTACGGCGTGACGCCGGCCGTGCTGACCTGCCCCGCCGATCTCAAGGCGAAGCTGAACTACACGAAGAATGCGGCGGACGGGAAAAGCTTCTTCGAGGAGAAAATGTCGAGCTACGAATGGCGTCCGCTTTTTGACGGAGAACTCATCAATGCGCCGAAAATTTACACCCCGCGCGGTGCTTTCAATGTGCCGATGAATCGCGTGCGCCTGCTCGTGGATTTCGTGAACGCCGGCGAGGCTCCGCACCAGCGCACGCCGGAATCCAGCAGCTATAACAGTTTGCAGGCGGATGGCTCCGTTCGCACCCTGAGCATCAGCAAATCGGAAATAAAAAAGTGATCATGCCCGAATCCGACACCTTGGGAATCCTCGCCCTCGAAGGGGACCTCGACCTTTACCAAACGCCGACGGTGAAGGGGAAAATGGAGGAACTCATCCGCCAGCAAAACGGACGCATTCTCGTCGATCTGACGAAGGTGACTTACATCGACAGTTCCGGCCTCGCGTTTTTCATCGAGTGCCTCCAGCGCATCGGAGCCTATGGCGGCAAGCTCGGGCTCTTCGGGCTGCAGCCCACGATTCAACACATTTTTGAAATCGCGCGGCTGGATCAAGTCCTGCACATTTACTCCGACGAAAAAGCCGCGCGCGCGGCGCTTTGAAGTTATGCCCTCCTTCGACATCGTGTCTGAAATCGACACGCAGGAAATCGACAATGCGATCAATCAGGCGCGCAAGGAACTAGCAACGCGCTTCGATTTTAAAGGTAGCAAGGCGACGATCGAGTGGAGTGAAAAGGAGTCGAAGATCGAGCTGAAAGCGGAGGACGGCTCGCGGCTGAAGGGCTTGCACGACATCGTGACGGGCAAGCTGGCCAAGCGGAATATCGATCTTCGGAATGTGGAGCGGAAGGACCCGGCGATCTCGCCGCTCGGCCACGCGACGCAGGATTTTGTGATCAAGCAAGGCCTCGATGGCGACAAGGCAAAGGAGATCGTGAAGGCGATCAAGGGCCAGGATTTCAAAGTGCAGAGCACGCTCCAGGAGCGGCAGATTCGCGTGAATGGAAAGAAGCGCGACGACTTGCAGGAAGTGATCTCGTTTTGCCGGAGCCAGGACTTCGGCGTGGCGCTGGCCTTCGGGAATTTCCGGGACTGACCTTTTACGGCGTCGGCACGCCGAGCTTCACCAGCAACCGATCGATATCCACGTGGCGGTCGATGAGCGACTGGATGGCGTCGATTTTTTCCGAGTCGCCGGGGAGCGTTTTCACCGTCATCGAGTGAATGCTGCTGGCAACGGCGTAGCTTTCCATCGGCGAGGCGATGGCCGGCACGTCGGCATTGGCGAGCATTTCGACGACGCGATGCGAGGGCGCGAGGTTGCCGGCGAGGATGAATCCCGCGATCGAAATGCCGTGCTGGCCGCTGGTGGCCACGGCGAGCGTGGCCTCGACCACGTCCTCGCGATCCCCCGGCGTGATGACGAGCGTTCCCTGCCGGAAATGCTGGATGACGTTGGTGGAATAGGCCGCGCCGATGATGATCTTTTGCACGCGCCGCCGACTCTTGTTTTTGCCGTGGACGAACTCGCCTTTGATCTTCTTTGCGATCTGCCCCAGCGTGGCATCGGCGAGCAGCGGTTCCTCCGGAATGACGCCCAGCAATTCGATGCCGAGCCGCTCGAATCCGCGCCGCGCAAAATCGCGCACGTAGTCGAATTTCTCCTTCAGCACTTTATTCAAAATCACGCCGACGACCTCGACGCCTTCCTGGTCGAAAAGCGCTTTGTTCAGCGCGATTTCGTCGATCGGTTTGCCGATGCCGCCGCGGGTCACGAGGATCACTTTGCTTTCGAGAAGATTCGCGACGCGCGCATTCGACAGATCGAAAACGCTGCCGACACCGGCGTGGCCGGTGCCTTCGATGATAACGAACTCCTTTTCCCAAGCCGCGCGATCGAACGAATTCTGAATATGGCGGACGAGCTGATCGTTGTTCGAGTGCTCGATGTAGCGCCGGGTGAAGTCGGGCTCGACGGCGATCGGGCTCATCGCCTCCAGCGGAGTGTGGACGCCGAAAGTCTGCTCCATCAGCACCGAATCCTCGTCGATGCGCTGCCCGTCCACTTCCACGAAACGCTGGCCAACAGGTTTGATGAATCCAATGCGGCCGAGACGTTTTCGGAGTGCTCCAAACAGGCCGAGCGACACGGTGGTTTTGCCATCGTTCTGGTTGGTGGCTGCGACAAAGAGGCGTGGTGTGATGTTGTTCATCGTGTAAAAAAGCGGCGGTAAACATCGTCGCCGAAACCGGCGCGGCTACACCTCGGTCGGATACAGTTTGCGATACTCGATCGCCTGCAAACCAAGGATGGCGGCTACTCCGAGGATTTCATCCTCCGTCGCTCCGCGCGAAAGTTCCGCGCAGGGTTTCGAGAGGCCGAGCAGGATTTGGCCGTACGATTCCGCGCCGGCGAGATACTGCACGAGCTTGAGGCCGATGTTCCCGGCGTTGAGGTCGGGGAAGATGAGCACGTTCGCGCGCCCGGCTACGAGACTGCCCGCGGCTTTGACTTCCGCGAGATTGGGGAGGAGCGCGGAATCCGCCTGCAACTCGCCGTCGATTTCCATTTCGATGTGCAGTTCTTCCGCCTTCTTTTTTGCGAGCGCCGTGGCCGCTGCGACCTTGGCCGGAGAGGCGAGATGCCCGCCGCTTTTCGTGGTGAAGCTGAGCAGCGCGACCCGCGGTCGGTTGCCAGTGAGCTGACGGCAAATCGTGCCCGTCTGCACGGCGATCGTGGCGAGTTGCTCGATCGTGGGATCGGGGATGACGGCGCAGTCCGCGAAGAGCATCACGCCGCGCTCGCCATACCGTTTGTTGGAAAGATCGAGCATGGTGCAGCTCGAAATGCTCGTCGTATTCGGGAGCGGTTTGATGAGCTGGATGAGCGGACGCAGCGCGCTCGATTTCGTCTCGCTCGCGCCGGTCACGAGTCCGTCGGCCTGGCCGTATTGCACCATCATCGCGGCGAAGTAGTCGGGCCGCGAGATCAGCTCGCGCGCGTCTTTCTCACCGAGATCGCGATACCGCTTCAGCACTTCGAGCCGCTTCACAAATGTCGGCAAATCCACCGAAGTCGCCGGCTCGATGATGCCGATATGATCGAGGCTCACCTTCTCCTCCGCCGCGGCGCGCTCGATCTCGTCGCGTTTCCCGAGCAGGATGGGCGCGCCGATTTTTAGACGCACGAAACGCGCCGCGGCCCGCAGCACGCGCGGCTCTGTCCCTTCGGGGAAAACGATGCGCTTTGGATGGCGCTGCAACTTGGTAAAAACCGTGTCGATGAAACTCATGGGGCGGGAATGTTGAGGCGTGTGAGATAGGTGTCGAGGCGGGATGCAGGAAGTTAAAAAGTAAGCAGTGAGAAGTCAGAAGTCGTCAGTGTTCACTTGCGGATGCACGACTACTGACTAGTGCCCACTTCTTACTTTTTACTTCATCGGATGCTCGCCCAACTCGCCGACTACCACGTCCACACGCCGCTCTGCCTGCACGCCAAGGGCTGGCCCGTCGAATTTGCCGCGCGTGCCGTGGCGCTCGGCCTCGGAGAACTCGGCTTCTCCGATCACAATCCGATGCCGGAGCGTTTCGATGACTGGCGGATGTTGCGCGAGGATTTGCCGCGTTATTTCGAGGAGGTTGAAAAGGCTCGGGCGCAGTTTCCCCAGCTCACGATCCGGCTTGGGCTGGAGTGCGATTTTATCGCGGGCCGCGAGGCGTGGATCGAGGAACTGCGCGGGATGGCGGACTGGGATTTTTTCATCGGCAGCGTCCACTATCTCGGCGACGGCACGGAGGTGGATCACCCGCAGGCGATCAAGCGCTACGCAGGCGGCGAAACCGTTGCGATTTGGGATGCCTATTGGAAAACGTACGAGCGCGCGATCCGCAGCGGAGTCTTCGATTTCATGGGCCATCCCGATTTGCCGAAAAAGTTCGGCTTCCTTCCCGACGGCGATTTGCGCCGTTACTACGATCCTGTCATCGCCGCGCTCGCGGAGACGGGGACGCCTTTCGAGATCAACACGGCGGGCTGGCGCAAGCAGTGCGCCGAGCAATATCCCGCCCGCCAATTCCTCGAACTCGCCCACTCCGCGAACGTGCCGCTTCTCATCAATTCCGATTCACACGCCGTGGAAGAATTGACTGCGGGATTCGCAGACGCCGTGGCGCTGGCGAAGAGTGTCGGCTTCACGCAAACCGTCCGTTTTCACCGGCGCGAACTGTCGCTCGTCGCGCTGCCGTGAAGCTCGTCGCCCGCGGACAAACAATCGAATTCCCGCGCCGCCCGCTCATCATGGGCATCGTGAATTTGGTCGCGGATTCCTTCAGCGGCGATGGTCTCACCGACATTGATGCCGCGCTCGCCCGCGCGCGGGAGATGGTCGGCGACGGTGCGGACATCATCGACATCGGCGCGGAAAGCGCGCGGACAAATCGCGCCGCGATGAGCGAGGAGGAAGAGGCCGCACAACTCGTGCGCTTCATCGAGCGGTGGCGTTCGCCCGTAATGCTTTCGATCAACACCTGGCGTCCCGCCGCGGCCCGCGCCGCGCTCGCAGTGGGCGGACATTTGCTCAACGACATCGGCGGACTGCCCACCGACGAAAACGCACGCATCTGTGTCGAGACCGGTGCGGCCTTGCTCATCATGCACAACATCGGCGAGCCGAAGGTGCCGCACACGCACGTCGGCTACGACGACATCATGGAGCGCCTCGACGTTTTCTTTTCTGAAAAAATCGCCCTCGCCGAAGCCGCCGGAGTGAAGCGCGAGGCGATCATCCTCGATCCTGGCATCGACTTCGCCAAACAGCGCGAAGACAACCTGCGCATCTATCGCGACCTCGACCGCCTGAAGAAATTTGAGCGCCCGATCCTGCTTCCCATCTCGCGGAAATCCGTGATCGGCCAAACGCTCGGCATCAAAAATCCCGCCGACCGCGACGCCGGCACCATCGCCTGCCTTGTGCAAGGAATGCTGCGAGGCGCAAATATCTTCCGAGTTCACAACGTGCGGGCCGCAGTGCAGGCGGCGCGAATGATCGAGGCGGTTGAGAGCGGTGAGTTCTGAGCCGAATTTCAGGCAAAGCGTCACAGCACGTTTCCGAGTAGCGCGTGTGTCTCGCGTGCTGGTTTCGGCGTCCCGCCGAAACGAACTTCGATAACACCTCGGCACCAATTCTGTGAAATGAATCCGCAACCGATGCATGAGAAAGTTCACGAAAGCGGGACGCTTTCGCCAGCACGCGGGACGCACGCGCTACTGGATTCCTTCCGCGCGCGCTCTACGCTCGCCGCGCCATCACCCGCATCCACTCGCGCCCTTCGCGACCGGGATACGCGCGGGCCGGCAGCCACTCGCGCACGAGCTCGAAGCTCGGGAGAAATAGCCGGTCGAGTTCCACCACACTCACACCAAAGGGCGGGCCTTCATCCGGATGATCGTGGCCCGGATCGAGGTAAAAAATCGCGAGTAGTTTGCCGCCTGGCTTCAGCGCGCTGGCCACGGCCTCGACGTAGGTGGCGCGCATCGAAGGATCAATCGCGCAAAAGCAGGTGTGCTCCCAAACCCAGTCAAACGTGCCGTGCAGATGCCGCGGCAGCGCGAAAAGATTCGCGAGTTCATACCGCTCATTTTTCACGCGCGGAAATCGCGCCGCGCCCTCGATTGCGGATGGCGCGATATCGAGGCCGACTACTTCGTCCGCCAGCGCCGCGAGCGCCCGCACGTCGTATCCGAGCCCACACCCCGGCACGAGCACGCGTCCATTCACGCTCTCCACGGCGAGGAAATCCACGAGCCCCGGACTCGGCGCGCCTTTGTCCCAAGGCGTTTCACCCTTTCGGTATTGTTCTTCCCAATCGGTTGGCATCAGCGGCGAATCCAAACGGTTGCTTGCGCGACGCTCCACTGAAATTTGCGGGCGTGTTCGCGGATGAGAAACGGCATGTCGCGCGTGGCGACGAGATCGAAGTGCGGCGCGAGCGCGGTCTGCAAACCGTCAAGCGTCGGACTCAACCAGTTCGCGCGCGGGGTAAAATCTTCGAGCCACGTGTAAGGCGACGTAATCACAAGCTGACCGCCCGGATTTACCAGGGATGGCAGCCGCGCGAGACACCGCTGTGGCTCGCTCAGCCGGTCGATGAGATTCGCCATCAGCACGACATCGAACGCACCGAGATCAGCCCGCAGATTCATCGCGTCGCCGACTTTAAAGGTAGCGCGCGTCCGATCAATCCCAGCCGAAACGCGCGCAACGAGCGGCGTCGAATGATCGCCTTCATCCGCGCGCCGAAACGGAATCTCACCGGTCTTCAGTGTAGTCGCCGCGTCGATAAAGCGTCGCGAGAAATCGACCCCGATCACCTCGCGACAAGTCCGCGCCAGCTCGAACGTCGAACGCCCGACCGCGCACCCAAGATCCAGCGCGCGACCACTCTTTGTCACACATTCGCTGACACAGCGCGCCGGATATTCCAACGCGCCGCGCGGGCCAAACTCGTACGGCAGGATTTCATCCGCGCTCGCGTAGTGAAAAAGGAGATACTCCGCGAGGAGCTTCTCGGACTCGTAGATGTTCATTCCGAAGTCTTCCTCTTCCTCTTCCCCTTAATCTTCCTCCCACCTCAGTGTCTCTCTAGGAGAGGAAGATTAAGGAGAAGAGGAAGAGGAAGAGTCAGAGCGCAGCGTCAGCCTTCTAGCAACCCGCGCATGTAAGCCGCGGGCGTGAAGTTTTCGATGAGCACCTCGGTCTTGCCGTTCCGGGTCATGCGGACCTGCGGCACATTGATCTCGGGCGTTTTGCTTGGTGAAAACAGGATGTCATCATGCGTCGCGTTCTTCTTATTTGCGAAACGATCGGGCGTCAGCTTGCCGCCGAGATGATCGCTGCGGCCGGTGGCGACGTGCATCGTGCCGAGGATTTTTTCGTCCTGAATGTCGCGGCCTGAGACGGGCAATTCCTGCGTGCCAAAACCCAGTTCGCCGATCTCGCCGGTGACTGGATCGCTCGTCAGCTTTTCGTTGTGCGCGTCGATCGTCGCCTGATTTCCGCGCAGCAGCGTGGATTCCACGATGCGGCCTTTGGTCACGCGCATCACGCCGAGCGTGCCGTCTTCGTACTTCATCGGGAAAAGTCCCTCGGCTCCAGCGGGCACGTAGTAAATTTCTCCCGCGGGCAAGTTCGCCACATCGGGGCCGCCACGACACAGGCCGTGGCTTTTCTGCGCTTCCTGACCCGCGAGTTCGAGGCGCAGCGTGAATTTTTTCCCCGCCGTCTCGTAGTCGATCTCCACGGAATCCGCGCCGGTCATCCCGAGCCGCAGCTTCTCCGCGAGCACGCTCACCTCATCGTAATCGACCGCGAGCCCGGAGCTGAGGATGACTTGATTCACGCCGTGGAGCGTCGCTCCGCGGAAGCCGTATTTTTTCGCAAACGCGGTAAGCGGCGCGGTGGCGGAATAGGTCGAGATGCACAGGATGATGTCGTAATTCGGATAAATCTCCTGCTCGAAATTCACCACCCGGCCATCTGTCGCGACCGCTGTTTCGGGCAGATCGAGATTGCTGCCGCCGGTCACTTCATACGCAAACATCTCGCCGCCGCGCAGCCCGAGTTCCGCGTTTACGTCATTCTTAAGTCCATTGTAGAAAACGTCGTGCGCGTTGCGCTGGATCGAAAGGTCCGGGTTTTTCAGGAACGCGAAATCCTTCACGCCGCGCGGATCTTCGAGGTCGATGAGGATGCACACGCGCTCGCCACCTTTCGGTGCGAAGACGGTTTTCAAAAGACGACTGAGGCTGAACGGCGGGAACGCGCGGCGGTAGTTGGCGGCGTTCGGGGCGGTGGTGGTTTGCATGGTGGTCATGGTGTTTTGGGCTGCGCTGTTGTGAAAGCCTTACGCGGCGGTGGAATAAAACGTTGCAACGAACATCGGGAATTCTGTCAGCGACAAGGGCAATGAAAAACCGGGTGAGGGCGATGTGTAATCGTCACGGTTACAGTTGTCAAACTTCGTGGTTGAGAGGTTTTTTGCGCAGCGCGGCGCGGATTTCCGGACGGATGACAATGCCGGGCCGGATCGCTTCGAGTTGCGCGACGACTTCTTCGACGCTGCGCGCGCGCCCCGTTTCCAGCATCCATGCGCCGACGACGCCCGCCGTCCGCGAGTAGCCGGCTTTGCAATGGATGAAAACGATGCCGCGTGCGGATTCATTTTTTATGAAACGCACCGCGCCGGCGAGTTGGTCGTCCGTGGGCGCGGTGAGATCGAGCACCGGCACATGGAGATAGCGCGTTTTTAGGAAAGGTTCTGCTTCCGAGAATTCGACGGTGAGATCGAGCACGGCGGTAACTCCAGCGGCGATGGCAGCGTGCGCGATTTCGGGTGTGGGAAGCGCGCCGATCCAGACTTGCGGCGTGACTTCGTTCCAACGCGCAGATTTTCCACGATAGTAAATCCATGAGAGCCACTGGAGGAAAAGCAGCGGGCCGACCAGCAGCTTCGTCGGCCAGGTGAGGTGGCCCTCGCGCTTCCGGAAAATGCCGGCGCCGAAGCCGCCGTATCCAAACGCGCCGACGCCGAAGGCAAACGCAGGCCAGACGAATGGAAACGTCCAAGGCCACGAGATGCGGGCGATTTGCGAGCAGACGATCGCGAGGATCGCGTAGCCGATCGCGACGGCGCGATTGGAGGCGCGGGGCGGGGAATTTTCGTCGAAGCGGTAAAGATGGAGCGCGATGAAGCCGAGCCAAAATCCGCCGAGCACATCGACGAGATGATGCTGCCACGTCACGAGCGTGGAAATGCCGATGAGCGAAAACCACGCGTGTGTCAGCCAGCGCCACGGGCCGCCGAAGGCGCGGAGGAAGACGCTGGCGAGCAACGTGCGCAGCGCGATGTGCAGCGAAGGGAAAAGATTGTGCGGCGGATCGAAGCTGTAGAGCGCGGCGAACATCGGCGCGAAGACGCTCTCGACGTGTGGACGCGGGAAGGCGAAGCGCAGCGGGATGAGCAGGAATCCGATGCAGCCAGCGAGGATGCAGAAGACGACGCGCTGGCGATGGACGGCGATTTCCTCGCGCGTGCGGCAAAGAAAAGGAGCGAGGACGAAGAGCAAATCCTCCGACCAATATGGGACGATGAGCGCTGGGACGACCGGCCAGTATTGCTCCCACGAAAACGCCCACACGCCGACATCCGGGCGCAGGCCGGTAAGGCGATTGCAGACATTATACGCGACGAGGAAAAGCAGCCCGGTGAACGCGACCGTGCCTGCGGCGGTGAGCCACGGGCGTTTGTGAGTCGGGTTGCTCACGAGATGCCAAGGCGTGTGCTCTTTCCGACAGGAGCCAACCACCGCGCTGTCATTTCGACTGGAGTGTAGCGGAATGGAGAAACCTCTAACTTTTCTTCGCACTCATTCTCCGCGCTACCTGTCACGAAAGGCAAAGTGAGAGATTTGCCCCCATGTTTCCACTGGGCTGTCTCGCAGACTCGGCTCTCCACTCCGCTGCGCTCCGGTCGAAATGACAGCTTCGATGGGCGCATCACCGGGCCACACGCCGAGCCCGCGACACCGTAAAAATGCCCCACGGATCAATCGCCTGCGTCTCCTTCTCAAAGCCCGCATCGCGCACCAGTTCATCCATCTCCGCCTGCGTGCGGCGGCGCATCACCCACGGCTGGCCTTCGCGATTTCGCAGCACGCCCGCGATGAAGCGAAGCTGCGGATGCCACGGCTGGCCGGTGTAAATGAGCACGCCGCCGGGCTCGATCGCTTCCGCAAATCCGGCGAGGCAGGCGCGGGCCGCATCATTGTTGGGAAAAAGTTCGAGCAGGCCGGAGACGATGCCGATCGTGGGGCGCGGGTCGAGATTGGTGAAAGACGCGGCGTCAAAGGCATCTGCTTGCACGATCTTCACACCGTCGAGTTTTAGCGCGGCGCGATGTTTCTCCGCCACGTCGAGATTCCCCTGTTTGTAATCGCGAAGCAGTGCCGTGGCCGGGATGTCGCGCAGGGCCGCGAGCGTCTCCAGCACGTAGCGTCCCCCGCCGCACGCGGCGTCGAGAATGTGGACGCGCTTGCCCGCCGCGCGCTGTTCGCGGATCGCGTCGCTCAGCATTTCTTCGAGATGTTTCCGCCGCATCCGAATACCGCTCCAACCGGGGCTTTCGAGATACGTGCGATCCATCATCCTGCCGATCGGCGACGTGCCACGCGGCTGGTTTTCATAGACGTAATCGAGCGTCTCACCCGAATCGAAACCGCTGCTCAGCCCGAGCGAAATCCCCTCGCTCATGCGCCCGAGCGTGCCGAACGCGAACTGCCCCGCCTTGCCCGCGAGCGTGTTCGGCGCGTCGAGCATTTCGTAGTATTCCGTTTTCGTGAAACCGTGGAGGTCCGCCTCGCGCAGGCTTGGCAACGGCGCAGGCGGCGTGGCGAAAAGACGCTTCACGAAATCGCGCACATCGTCCACGACGAGATTCCGCTCGCGCTCGTGGAAAATCGCGTGATGAAAGCCCGGCAGCAGCCGCAGCGTTTTATCCGTCGAGGAAAGACGATCGTAAAACTCCCGCTGCGCTTTGTTTTCCACGACCCAATCCGCGCCCGCCGAAAACATGAGCGTCGGGACCCGGATCGCCGCGGCATCGGCAACGAGGCGCGTGCCGGTGTCGTGCAAATCCAGGAGCATGTTCACCGCGATCTGCGGGAAAATGAGCGGGTCTTCTGCGTAAAGGCGCGCCTCCTTCGCATCGTGAGTGAGCATGTGCGCCTTCACGTAACTCTTCACAAAACCCGGCCCGAGAAATTTCTGCCGCGCGCGCAGGGCAGCCACCGCGAGCGGCACGTAAAGCCGCACCCGAAACGCCGCCGTCGCCAGCACCATCCCGCGAATCGGCGGCGCAAAATCATGCACCCAAGCGCCCGCGACCACCGCGCCGACGCTGTGCGCGACGATGATCATGTCCTCCATCGCGATGCCGTGCGTTTTGGAAATGTGCCGCACAAACGCATCCACATCGCGAATTAGCACACCGATGTGTTCCGCCGACCCGCGCTCCCCCGGCGACGCTCCATGTCCCCGCGCGTCCCACGCAAAAACTTCCGCATCATCCAGCGCTAGCGCCTCCACCGTCTCCTGCCAGCGCCCTGAGTGCTCGTGGCCGCGGTGGAAAAGGACGACCGCGCGTTTCGACGGCGTCGCCGCAGGCCAGTGGCGGTAGTGCAGCAGCGCGCCGTCGTGCGATGGGAAATCCGCTTCGGTGACGGGCTTTGGAGTAGGCGTATTCATCGGAGGCGCGGATGAGATGGCATCACGCGTGCGAATGACAGCAAGAACACCGGTCGTTTGATCACATTGACCTTGCCGCCGCGCAGCCGGTTTTCTACACAGCACGCACTATGAGCAGAAAAATTCGTTACGGCATGATCGGCGGCGGGCGCGGTGCTTTTATCGGGGCGGTCCATCGCATTGCGGCGGCGATCGACGGGCAGATCGAGCTGGTTTGCGGCGCGTTTTCCAGCGACCCGGCGAAGGCGAAAGCTTCCGGCGCGGATTTTTTCCTGCCGCCGGAGCGATGCTACGGGAGCTATGAAGAGATGATCAAGGCAGAGGCGAAGCTGCCGGAAGGTGAGCGCATGGATTTCGTGGCGATCGTGACGCCGAATCACATGCACTTTCCGCCCGCGAAAATGGCGCTCGAACACGGCTTCCATGTGCTCAGCGACAAGCCTGCGACCTTTAACTTAGCCCAAGCTAAAGCTCTAGGTGTCCTCGTTAAGAAAAGCGGCCTGCTTTACGGGCTGACTCATAACTACACGGGCTACCCGCTTGTGAAAGAAGCGCGCGACATGGTGCAAAACGGCAAGCTCGGGAAGATCCGCAAAGTAGTCGTGGAGTATCCGCAAGGCTGGCTCGCCACGCGCATCGAAGCCTCCGGGCAGAAGCAGGCTTCGTGGCGCACCGACCCGAAGAAGAGCGGCGCGGCGGGCTGCATCGGCGACATCGGCACACATGCCGAAAATCTCGCGGAATACATCACCGGTTTGGAGATCAGCGAACTGGCTGCGGATCTCACCGCCTTTGTGAAAGGCCGCAAGCTGGATGACGATGGAAACGTGCTGCTGCGCTTCAAAGGCGGAGCCAAAGGAATCCTGCATGCCTCGCAAATCAGCGTCGGTGAAGAGAACAATTTGAGCATTCGAGTTTACGGCGAAAAAGGCGGGCTCGAATGGCACCAACGGGAGCCGAATACGCTGCTCGTCAAATGGCCCGACCAGCCGATGCAGGTCTATCGCACCGCCAATGGCTATCTCAGCAAAGCCGCCCTCGCCGCCGGTCGCACCCCGCCAGCGCATCCTGAAGGTTATCTGGAAGCATTCGCCAATATCTACAAAGCCTTCGCCGGTGCCATCCGCGCCCGCCTCGACGGAAAAAAGCTCGCGAAAGACGATCCCGCGCTCGACTTCCCCCGCATCGAAGACGGCATCCGCGGCATGGCCTTTATCGAAGCCGTCGTGAACTCCTCCAAGCGCAACGCTGCCTGGACGAAGCCGGCGGTATAGGCTGGGGCACGGGTTCTCCGCTTCCAATCGGTCCGATAAAAGACTTGCGCATTCGTGGCGTAATTCGTTATATCTATTTCGGTATAACGATGAAATTTTACGCCTTCTGTTTTCTCCTAGTCGCAGCCTCGGCCCCAGGTGCTGTTTTCACCGTCAATCCGCTGGAGGACACTTTTGTTTCATCCGCCCACCCTCAGTCTTCCTATGGACTTGCCGGGCAACTCTCCGTCGCTGCGGACGCGCTCGCAAAAGGCGAGTTCGATTCGCTGATGAAGTTCGACCTCGCGCCCGCCGTAGCCAACTTCAACGGCGTCTTTGGCCTCGGCCTTTGGTCGATTCAATCCATGACGTTGACTTTCACCAACTCGGCACCAAACAACGCTCTTTTTAATGGCAACGCTTCGGGTCCCGGTGGGACGAATGTCAATTTGTCCGGGCAGTTTACTTTGCGATGGATGCAGAACGACGGATGGGTCCAAGGAACCGGATCACCCAATGCACCCGGAACCGCCGGGATCACTTTCACGGCGCTGCCGTCATTGATGATGTCCGCTGGCTGACGGGAACAGAAAGCGACGCGCAGGCTGCCAACTACTAACTACCAATCACTATGCTGAACATCCGCCGGAATTTTCTTCGCCAAATGGCACTCGCTACTCTCGCACTGCTGCTCTCGCCGATCCTGAGGGCGGAAGATACGAAGAATCCCATCCGCGTGGCCGTGATCGGCGGCATGACGATGAGCGGAATGTGGCAGGAACTGGCAACAAAGTTTGCAGCCGACACCGGCTGGAAAACCGTGCTTGTAGTAACCGGGCCGAAGACCGTGCTGGTCGAACCCTTCCAACGTGGCGAGGTGGATCTTCTCACTATGCATAGTAGCGATCAGACTACGGATCTGGTCGCCAATGGCTTTGCGACCAACCTTCGCCCGTGGGCGCGCAATGAACATACGATCGGCGGCCCCGCCAGCGACCCCGCTGGCATTCGGGGGATGAAAGATGGCGCGGAGGCACTAAAAAAGATCGCGGCGACGCACGCTCCATTTGTCGATTTCTATGGCCCCGGCAGCCGCGAGCTAACTCATAAATTATGGCAGCGCGCCGGCCTGAAACCCGAAGGAGACTGGGTGCTCAAAGATGAAAGCGCCTCGCCGCAGGAGATCGTGGCTTTCGCCGAAAAGAAGCAGGCCTATGTCGTAGTGGGCCGCATCCCGGTGACCGATGGAAAGATGCCGCTGGGCAAGATGGAAGTGATGGTGCAGGGCGACCCCGAAATGCGGCGCCCCTATGTGGTGGTAGAGGCTAACGCCGCGAAGTTTCCCAAGACTAACACCATCGGCGCGCGCGTGCTCGCAGACTGGCTGGTCGGCGAAAGCGGTCAGCGGTTCATCTTGGAATACGGGCGGAAGCAGCCCGGCGGCATCCCGCTCTTCTACCCGGTTAATCTTCCAGACAAGACGGAGAAATAATGGGCCTAAATTTTCAAGAGGCGCTTCAGCCGCGCCCATGCCGGGAGCGCTGCTTTTTCGCTCGCCTCACGCATCGCGTAGTAGTGCGTGAGGACCATTCGCCCGGTGTCCGTGATCTGAGTGCCGCCGCCGTCTTTTCCCCCGCGCGATAGCACGACGAGCGGCTCGCAGAAGTGGGAATTCATCGCTCGCACCAAGGCGAGCGCCTTGACGTAAGACATCTTCATCGCACTGGCCGAACGGTTGAGACTTCCCGTTTCCATCACCGACTCGAGCAGTTGCGCTTTTCCGGGGCCAAATGCGTCCTCTTCGCCGCGCATGACACGCAGGCGGATTTTCAGAGATGGCTGCGAGGGAGTGGGCGTGGGCATGGGCGCATCTACCCATCAGGCAAACGGGATGTCACGCCAAGGCCGCGCCGGCTTGTTGCAATGTGTCGCCATCGCGCTTCATTCCACGCACCATGAATCCTGCATCGTCCGATCCAGCCGCTGAAACGTGGACGCGCCGTCGCTGGATCAAACAGTTTGCGCTGGGTTCCGCCATCGCCTTGGGAGTGGGTCGCGGCTGGCGGGCGACGCTCCTCGCGGACATTTATCCGGGAACCCCGGCGTCGGATATTCTGCCGATTTCCCTCCTCGACTTTCCCGGCCTCCTGGATGGCTCCACGCCATCGGTTCAACTGCAACTGACCGTGTTCCAGGAAGCGATCATGATTAACCGTCCGCCATACGGAAATGATTTCTATGTCTTGAACCCGCGTTGCACTCATCAGGGTTGCCGGGTGGATAAGTGGACTTCTTCTGAAAACATCTACTGCCAGTGTCATGGCTCTATCTATGATGTCGATGGGCGGGTGATCCACGGGGCTGGCGGGCTCCTTCAACCACCGCTTTCCGCCTATAACTTTTCCTACGATGGAGCGAATCTTCTCCAAATCGAAGTGCCCGGCTTGAATCTCAAGATCAACGGCCTCTCCGTGGAAAGCAGCACCGCCACTAACAAACGGCTCCGGCTTGCCTTCCCAGTCTATATGGGTTCCGACTATCGGGTGACTTACTCGCCGGACCTGCAAACCGAACCCGTGCCGGTGCAGTTTGCCATGACAGCGGGCGGTCCGGCTGATCGCTCAAGCATCCGAGCCCTTACCACCGACCCGCTGAACGTCTGGGTGGATGACTCGGGGACGAAAGGTTTCTATCGGATTGAGCTTATTCTGGCGGAAATTTTCTAAGAGCCTGTCATGCACTTTCCCAGTTCAGCGCCAAAGGTGCGACCACAGGCCAGCCCTGGGTTCCCGATTAGAAGCGTGCCAGCCCTGAAAGGGCGGAACACATTTACCCCGTCGGTGGTGGCGCCCTTTCAGGGCTTTCCCGCTCCTGCACAGGAACCCAGGGCGTTGCCCTGGGCTGGCCTGTTTTGGGCCTTTGGCCCACCTGTGCCCGCCGGGCGGAAAGTGCATGACAGCCTCTAAGTGGGCGTCGAAAGACGCCTGAAGTCGGTGGATGGCGCGACGGCGCGAGGCCATCCACCCACGCCACTTTTTAAAACGCCCTCAAAATCCGCGGTCCCTTTTTCCAAGCCTGCGTGGTCGCGATACGATGCGCAAATTAGTGATGAGATTTTTGCCCGAAAAGTGGTAGTTGTTCCAAACACTCGTCTTCACAGACTCCACCGCTTTTCTTTTATGCAAAACCGACCCATCTCCCGCCGCACCGTCCTTCGCGGACTTGGCACCATGATCGCGCTGCCGTGGCTGGAGAGCATGGGAAACGTGAGCGCTTGGGCGGCGGGGGCCGCGCCGGGAAAGACCGCGCCGAATCGCATGGCCTTTGTCTATGTGCCCAATGGCAAGGACATGAAGCATTGGACGCCCTCGGCGACGGGCGACAAATTTGAGATGCCCGAGATTCTGGCCCCGCTCGCGCCTTTCCAAAAAGACATGCTCGTGCTCACCGGCCTCGCTGCGGACAAGGCGCGGCCGCATGGCGATGGCGCGGGTGATCATGCGCGCGCGATGTCCGCATTTCTCACAGGCGCGCAGCCGCGCAAGACCGACGGCGCAGACATTCACTGCGGCACCTCCGTCGATCAGCTCGCCGCCGCGCGGGTCGCGGGGCAGACGCATCTGGATTCCCTGGAGATGGGCTGTGAGGGCGGGAACATGGCGGGCAATTGCGACAGCGGATATTCGTGCGTGTATTCGAGCACCGTCTCGTGGCGCTCGGCGACGCAGCCGATTCCAAAGGAGACAAATCCGAAGCTCGTGTTTGAGCGGCTGTTTGGGAGTCAGGATAGCGTGGAGCGGATTCGCCGGGCCGCTTCGCGGAAAAGCGTGCTCGATTACATCCGCGAGGACGCGAAGACTTTTAACACGAAGCTCGGGCGGGCCGATCAGCAGAAGATGGATGAGTATTTCACCAGTATCCGCGACATCGAGCAGCGCATCGCGCGGAATGCCTCCATGGCACCGCTCCAGCCGCCCGCAAATTTTCCCATCCCGAAAGGCAAACCGGACAGCTACGAGGATCACATCCGCATCATGTGCGACCTCACGGCGCTTGCCTTCCAGATCGACGCGACGCGCGTCTGTACTCTCGTTTTCGCGAATGAAGGCAGCAACAAAGCCTACCCGTGGATCGGCGTGAACGAAGGCCACCACGAGCTTTCCCATCATGGAAACGATGCCGGGAAGCTCTCGAAAATCCGCTCGATCAACCTCTTTCATACGAAGCAATTCGCCTACCTGCTGGAGAAGCTGAAGAGCGTGAAGGAAGGCAACGGCACGCTGCTCGATCACAGCATGATCGTGTACGGCAGCGGCAACTCCGACGGCAATCGCCACAACCACGACGACCTCCCCGTGCTCCTCGCCGGAAACGCGGGTGGCACGATCAAGACTGGCCGCCACGTGAAAATGAACGGCGAAACGCCGATCTCGAATCTGTGGGTCTCGATGCTGGAACGCATCGACGTGCGCGCCCCCGTCGGCGACAGCACCGGGCCGCTGGCCGTGCTGAACGGCTAACGGCTGGGAGCGCGAGGCTCCCGCCGAGTCAGCCGCGCGACTGCGGAACTTTTTCGATCCGGCGCATTTTCGGATGCACTTTGTCCGCTGCGTGACCGCCTATTCGCAAGGCTCCGGCAGAGCCGCGACGAGGGTGATCGCGATGTGGCCATCGACTTGCACCCGCTGGCCATTTTTTCCCGCGGATGCACAGATCGACTTGAGTGTCTCGTGAAGCTGCCGCAGTTCGGCCAGGCGCTGATCCGATCGCGCGAGGTCCACGCCGAATCGTTCCTCGTTGCTGACCTTTTGGAGGTTGTGGAAATCGATCTTGCTCTTCACGAGCGAGAGCAGGATTTGGGCTGCCTCGGGTGCGTTGAAGGTGCCGTCGATGAGTTTGAATTGTTGCGTGTTGTTCATGGGTAAAAAATTACGGCAGCCGCTCCCATTTCGCGCCGGGGAGATAGCGGTGCCGTGTCGCGCCGTCGTCCTCGATCGCGAAGAGGAGGAGCCAGCCGTGATCGGCGAGTTGCCGCACGCCTTCGTGTTTCGCGAGCACGGCGTCGATGCGTTCGCGCGGGGCTTCGAGGAAGACGTGGAGGCGCAGCGGCTCGTGAATCCAGCGCTGGCCGTCGTGGACGGATTGCAGCGGCAGGCCGGTTTGAAGATCGCCGCCATTGCCGAGGCAGACGCCGAGCGTGCCGACGACGTTGTGGAGGACTTTGTTGCCGCTGCCGAAGATGGCGTTGTTCACGGTGGAGGCGAAGTATTGGAGATTGATCCAGTTCGCCACGACCATCGGCGCGCACATGATGAGTTCGAGCGTGCTGTTATCGGGATCGGCGTGGTGGTCGTAGTCGTGAAGGAAGACGCGGCCACTGAGTTCGGCATTGCGCGTCCTCGCGCGGGGCGCGGCGATGAAAGCCGCATTGCCGGCGAGTCCCCACTCGGGCCGGACCTGCGCCCAGTCGCGAGTCCGCGCGGCCACCTTTCGGTCGAGGTCTGCGTCCGTGCTGCGGAGGCCGAGCAGGGCGGCGCGTTCCTGCCGCGCCCGCTGGCCGGCGGTGCCGAGCCACGCTTGCAGCGCCGCCAGATCGCTCCGGTGGGAAGCGGGCACGAGATCGAGGTCGAAGAGCGTGACTTCGTCCGTCGTGGTGTTGTGCAGGCCGGCGAGGAAGTGGGTGTCTGTGGGAATCGCGATGCCGTCGCTGGCGAGCGCGGCCCGTACTTTGGGATCGTTGAGGATCGCGGCGCCGACGCGGGCATTGGTGTCGCCCGCGTGGCCTCCGCACGCGCCACAATCGAGCCCGGCGGCGTAGGGATTATTCTTCGTCGCGCTGCCGTGGCCGCAGAGCAGGACGAGGCGCGCGAAGTTTTGCGTGAGCCCCATGTTGCGGAGCGCGCCGAGTCCGAGCGCGATGCGGTCGGCGAGTGGAATGCCGCCTTCGCCGTGCTCGTCGGGCGCGAGTTGCGGGCCGCATTTTGGCTGATGCTGTGGAGACGGAGCGCCGGGCGCGAAGGCATCGCGAAAGAGCCTGGCCCCGAAAGCGAGTCCGCCGGTTTCGACGAACGAGAAGCACGAGATGGCGGAGGTCTTGAAGGAATTCCACGAGTGGGTGATCCGCTTGCCGAGCCGTTTGCGCCGCAGCGCTTCCTGCTCCTCTTCGGCGCTCGCGCCGCGCAGCCTTTCCAGCACCCGATATTTCGGCGTGAGCAGCACCGGGCACTGCGGCACGCCGTGGCGCTGTCCGAACGGGACGGATTCGATCGGCAGGCCGAAGAAGCCCGCGAAGCCGAGCGTCTGAACCTGCGGCGACGCAGATTCCAGCGCCCGCCGGAAGATCTCCGAACGCACGTCGATGCAGAACACGGCCTGTGCCGCCGGACGCTCCGACGCGCTCGGCGCGGCGGCTTGATTTGCGGTGTCGAGCTTGGCGAGCAACTGCCGTTGCCACGCGTGTTCATCGGCCAGTTGCCACACGAAGAGCGCGAGGGTCGGCGCTGGATTCAATTCGCGGAAGGCCGGTTGGTCGAACTTCGCGAGCAGCGCGGCGTCGAGCGCCACGCGGATGGCGAGCAACTGGAGCAACGAGTCGTCGTCGCGCCCGCGCATGCCGTTTTCCCGCACCCGATATTGCACGTAGCCAGCCCAGCCGCGCACGGTCAGCAGTTGCTTGTGCAGGAAATCCCCGGCGCTTTCGGGCAGCCGGAATGCGGGCAGCAAATCGGCGAGGGCTTCCCCGGCCTCCGCAGGCAGCGCCTTTACCCAAGACCGAAAACCGGGCAGCCCGAGCAGCTCGAAGCTGGCATCGAGCGCGGCGTGCTCGCGCCAGGCCTGATAGAGCGGCAGATGCCGCCAAGGCAGCCGCCAGGCGGATTGCCCGGCGTCGAAATATGCGGCGCAGAACTGACCGATCGCTTCCGTAATGGCACTCAACCAGGAAGTGCCGTGCTGCCGATCGATGGCTTCCGCGATCGTGAGCAGGATGGCGTTGCCATCGCGCGCGGGCCGCTCGTGGAGCGCGTCATTCAAACGCTGTGGCGTCCAATGGCTGAGTGCGCTGGCTTCCTCTGGTGGCAGGATCTTCGCCGCGTGGTCGAGTGCCGCTGCGACATCGGCATCGGTGAGCGCGCCGGTCGCCCGCTTTTCCCGATAGTAACTCGCAGGCATCTGCATTCCGCCCGGCACCAGACGCTGCATGAGCCCGCAGACTTCGGGGAAAGGCTTGGCCGTGAGGCCGACGAAGGGATTGACCGCGACGAAATGCTGGAGCGGCCAGAGCGGTGCGATGCGCGCGCAGGCCACCCGCGCCGCCGTGAGCAGGGCAGATGCAGGCTGAGTTTGCGGAGCGGCGGGCAAGGGTGACTCGATGGTGTTCATGGATGGCGATCAGGCTTTGGCTTTGTGGTGGAGAGCGGCGACGAAACGATTGGCGATGGTGCCGAGGTAGAAGCCCTGCGACGCCTGCACGTAGAGCGCCCGGCCGAGGCGCGTGGCGGACCACGCCGGGAGTTGCGACTGGAAGACGAGCACGGCGAGAAAGAGCAGGACGACGAGGACCATCACGCCGTATTCCCACGGCGCGCGCAGCGGCGCGTAGTGAGGAAGGGAAGCGGCCAGCAGCTTTTCAAACACGGCGTGCAGCGCGAAGTAACTCGTCGCCGCGGCGGTCGTGATGCCGAGCCCCCAACCGATGAGGCCGGCCCGATGGGATGACGCCCAAAGATTCCAAAGCAAATAAGCCACCGCCATCGTGAAGATCGCGCCGAGCAGCATCACGCCCGCCCCGCTGGCGAGCGTGATGCCGAAGAGACTGCCGATGATCCACGTGAGCGCGACCGCCGTGGCGAGCGTGCCGCCGAGGATGAGCGGGTGCGCCGCCGGACGTTCCGAGGGCGTCCACGCGGCCTTGCTCATGCTCACGATGCTGCCCGACGAGAGGAAAGCGTGCGCCTTGTAGAGCGAATGCGCCACGATGTGCAGCACCGCGAGCGCGAAGGCACCGAGTCCGCACTGGAGCATCATAAAGCCCATCTGCGCGATGGTGGAGTAAGCGAGCGAACGCTTCACACTCGTCTGCGTGAGCATCACCACCGACGCGAAGATCGCAGTGAAGGCGCCGACGAGCGCCAGTGCATTGAGCGCAGCGGGCGAACTCGCGACCACGGGGCTGAGCCGCACGATGAGAAAACCGCCGGCATTGATGATGCCCGCGTGCATGAGCGCCGAGACGGGCGTCGGCGTCTCCATCGTGTCCGGCAGCCACGAGTGGAAGGGGAACTGCGCGGACTTGAGCAGCGCGCCGGCGACCAGCAGGACGCTCGTCCATCCCAAACACGCGGAGTGTGCGCCCGTCATCCGCCACGCCTCGGCCTGCCTGAAGATTTCCGCAAACTGCCAGGTGCCGAAGCATTGCCACGCGAGGATCAGCACGCCGACCATGCAGGCATCGCCCAGTCGGCTGATGAGAAATTTTTTCCGCGCCGCGAGCAGTGCCGCCGGTCGCTCTGGGTAGAAAAGGAGGAGCTGGTGCAGGCTGAGACTGGTGGCGATCCAGGCGAGCGTGAAGACGAGCAGATTGCCCGCGAGAATAAGCACGAGCACCGAGCCGCTCGTCACCGCCAGCCATTTGGCGAAGCAGCCCTGCCGAGGATCGCCAGCGAGATAATTGATCGCATAGCGCGAGACGACCGCCGCGAGGAAGGAGACCAGCAGCAGCATGGTGATCGAGAGCGGATCGAGGTAGAGATCGAAGACGAACGCGCCGAGGCCCACGGCCCGTGCCGCCGATTGCGGGAAAAAGGCGAGCACCAGCGCCGCCGCGACCGTGGCCACGAAGCTGCCCAGCGTGAGCCCCGCGACGCATCTGGCGAAGCGCTGGCCAGCACGATCCGCGAGGCGGGCTGGGACGGCCACCGCAGCGAGGAGCAGCAGAGGACCGAGGCCGGCGAGGAGCGTCGTAGTGTGGACGGCGGCGGAGGCGATGGGATGCATGGCCGCAGTTTTAGCCGACCAGTCGGCGTTCGTTCCAATATACCTTTTGCGCCAGATCGTTCGCTTTTGTAAAAGCATCGCGATGTCCTTTCTGAACTACCATCACCTGCGTTATTTTCGCGCCATTGCCACGGACGGCACGCTCACCCGCGCGGCGGAACGCCTGAATATCTCGCAATCTGCCCTGAGCATCCAACTCCGCAGCCTGGAGGAAAGCCTCGGCCAGCCGCTCTTTCACCGGCAGAACAAATCCCTCGTGCTAACCGAGGCCGGACGCATCGCGCTGGAATATGCTGAGTCGATCTTCCGCGCTGGCGAGGAGATGACGGCCGTCCTGCGCAACGAGGTAGTCGGCAAGCGCCGCGTGGTGCGCTTGGGCGCCGTCGCCACGCTCTCGCGGAATTTCCAAATCGGTCTGCTCAAGCCGCTGCTCGGTCGCCCGGATGTCGAGTTGATCCTCCACTCCGGCAATCTGCGCGATCTGCTGGCACAACTGCGCGCGCACACCCTCGACGCCGTGCTTTCAAATCTCCCAGTCCGCCGCGATGCCGACACCGACTGGCACAGCCACCTGCTCGATGAACAGCCCGTGAGCCTCGTCGGGAAGCGCACCCGCAGCCGGAAGAGGTTCAAATTCCCCGACGACCTGCGGACCACCCCGCTCGTCTTGCCGAGCCTCGATAGCAACATCCGCACAGCCTTCGACCTCCTGCTGGAGCAACACCGCATCCGCCCGATCATTGCCGCGGAGGTGGACGACATGGCGATGCTCCGCCTCCTCGCCCGCGAAGGCGCGGGCCTCGCGCTGGTGCCGCCCGTGGTCGTGAGCGGAGAACTCGAAAGCGGCCTGCTCGCGGAGCACTACCGCATCCCGGAGATTCGCGAGAGCTTCTACGCGATCACCCCAAGCCGCCGCTTTCCGAATCCGATTCTCGCCGAAATCATCGAGACGACTCGCACCCGGCGGAGCCAAAACGCGTAGGCTTGGCGAAGAGCGGGCACCGTTGCCAACCCGGCGGGGCGTGTTAGCTTCCGCGCCATGAAAAAGCGGTTACTCCTCAGCACTTGCGTGCTGCTCTTCGTTTTTAATGCACTCATCGGCGTCGTCGCCTATCGCGCCATCGCCGAGGGTGATGAAAAGGAGAAGCCCGACGCGGGCTACTCGAGCATGGCGGTTTTTGCGCGGGCGATGCAGTTGATCCGGCAGGATTATGTGGATGAGAAAAAAGTGGATTACGAGGAGCTGACGCACTCGGCGTTGCGCGGGATGCTGTCCAATCTCGATCCGCATTCGCAGTTCATGGAGCCGAAGGATTTCAAGGGAATGCAGGACGACACGAACAGCCGCTTCGGCGGGCTCGGCGTGGTCGTTTCCACGCGCGATGGAAACCTCGTGATCGTCTCGCCGATGGAGGGTTCGCCCGGCTTTCGCGCCGGGCTGATGCCGGGCGATCAGATCATCAAAATGGACGGTCAGCCGACGGATAAATATGATCTGAACGACGCGATCAACATGCTGCGCGGCGAGCCGGGGACGAAGATCACGCTCACCATTTTGCGCCCGTCGAACAAAGAGATCAAAGACTACCCGCTCACGCGCGAGAACATCAAAGTCGCCAGTGTGAAGGACGCGAAGCTGCTGCCGCCCGAGGAGGCCGGCGAATACAAGATCGGCTACGCGCGCATCACGCAATTTAACGCGCCGACCGCGGGCGAACTCGCCGCGAAACTCGACGAACTCGAAGGCAAAGGCATGCAGGCTTTCGTGCTCGATCTTCGCTACAATCCGGGCGGTCTTTTGCAGAGCGCGGTCGAAGTCGCGGGCCAGTTTATCCCGCCGAAAACCGTGGTCGTTTCCACCGAAGGCCGCTCGCCCTCGCAGAGTAAAACCTATCCGACGCCGGCCAACAGCAAGGTGCGGCCAAAGTATCCGATCGCTGTGCTGATCAACAACGGCAGCGCGAGCGCTTCGGAAATCGTGGCCGGTGCGTTGAAGGATTTGAACCGCGCGATTTTGGTCGGCGAGACGACTTTTGGGAAAGGCTCCGTGCAAAGCGTGGTGCAGCTTCAGGACGGTTCCGCGCTGCGGCTCACGACGGCGAAGTACTACACGCCGAGTCACACGGTCATCCACGAGCACGGCGTCGCGCCGACCATTCACGCGACGATGACGAGCGAGCAGGAGCGCCTGCTCATGACGCAGCGGAGAGAGGATGGTTTTGGCGAAAGTGAGCGCAAGGAACTCGCGAATTTCCACGACCCGCAACTCGATCGCGCCGTCGATGCGCTCAAGGGCGTGCTCATCTACAGCCAGAAAAACGAGGGCACGAAAAGGGCTTCATCCAAGGAGTGAGCGGAAACTACACAGTCCTCGCGATCGAAACTTCGTGTGATGAAACCGCGGTCGCGATCCTGCGCGGATCGACCCTGCTCGCGAGCGAAGTCGCCTCGCAAATTGCGATCCACGCGCCCTTTGGCGGAGTCGTGCCAGAAGTCGCCTCGCGCAATCACCTGCGCATGCTCAAGCCCGTGCTCCAGCGCGCGCTCGCGACCGCGAAAATTAAACTCGATTCCGTGAGCGTCTTCGCCGCGACGAATGGCCCCGGCCTCGCGACTTCACTAATGATCGGCACGTCCGCCGCCAAAGGTCTCGCTGTCGCTGCGGGCAAACCTTTCCTCGCGATCAATCACCTCGAAGGCCACCTGCTCTCGCCCTTTTTTGGAACGGCGGAAGGCGTGCGCCCATCCGTCGGCCTCGTCGTCAGCGGCGGGCACACGCTGCTCGTCGATGTCGAAGCCACCGGCCAATATCGGCTGCTCGGGCAAACATGCGACGACGCCGCCGGTGAGGCTTTCGACAAAGTCGGCAAGCTCCTCGGCCTCCCGTATCCCGGCGGACCAAACGTGAATCACCTCGCGCTCGGCGGCGATCCAAAGGCGCACCCCTTTCCCCGCAGCATGATCGACTCAGGCGACTTCGCCTTCAGTTTCAGCGGCCTGAAAACCTCGATGCGCTACCTGCTGCCAAAGCTCGACACGCTGCACCTGCCCGACCTGTGCGCGTCGTTCCAAGAAGCCGTGGTCGATGTCCTCGTCGCGAAAACCATGCAGGCCACTGCCGCCACCGGACGCGGCGTGGTCGGCATCAGCGGCGGCGTGAGTTGCAACACCCGCCTCCGCGAAAAAATGGCCGAAGCCTGTGAAGCCCACGGCATCGAACTCCTCGTCGCCGACACCGCCCTCTGCACCGACAACGCCGCGATGATCGCCCACGTCGCCGCGCTGAAATTTGAAGCGGGCCAAACGTCCTCCGTCGCCGTGGATATCGATCCGAATCTGCGGCTGGTGGGGTGAGATAAAACCGACTTACGGCTTCACTTTGAGCCGCGCTGCCTTGGCCAGATTTCGCTGCCGCAGGTCAAACGAAAGAAACGTTTTTGCGCCGCATCCGACAGCAATCGCAACGTGCAGAAGATCGATCGTGCGCTGGCCATCGGCGGACGCATGTTTCTCGCTCAACTCATCGGAGAGGCGAAAGACATCCGTCCAGTTCACGGGTGTGTGAATTAACAGTCCGTCGCGCAAATCTTCGTCGATTTGCCGAAACGCCCGCCGGCACTCGGCTACCGTCATTTCGCCATGCGCGGCGGCATTCCGAAGCGCATTGCGCACCTCGATGCGATGCAACGGCGTGAAAACAAGAGGCTTCGCGACCTTTGCCATGAAGACGCACGCCGCTGCATGGTGCGCATCCGCGCGATGCAACGAGACTAAAAACGAAGAGTCCGCGTAAACTTCCACCGGCATGCGCTCAGTCCCTCAGTCGCGACCAGAGAGCGGTCGTCTCCTTTGCCGACAACTTGCGTCCGAGCGGCTTTCGGGCGGAAAAACGCGACGCCCAATCTACCTTGGCCGCGCTCAAAGTCTCCGCAGGAGCCAGCGTCGCAAATGCGGAACCGTTGCGGGTAATGGTAACCGCCTCGCCGTGTTCAATCCATTTGGCGACGTCCGCAAAACGATTTCTGAGATCTCGCACCGAGGCTGTTTTCATAGTGATACGCTGTCGTATCACGCGTTCGCGACCGCTTCAAACTTCAATTTCATCAGAAGCCGCTAACTGAATTTTTACAATGTTGCTCAGTATTCCCGCGCCAGCAGCGAGTCCGCGATCAGGCGCAGGATTTCGCCCCTTCTGCCAAATGGCTTGATTGCCTTGTGCGCAGCGTTCGTGAGGCGATGCGCTTCGGCGCGGGATTTTTCCAGACCGTGAATCGCGGGGTAAGTCGCCTTCGTCGCCTTCACATCTTTGCCGGCCGTTTTGCCGAGTTTCTCGGTCGTTTGCGTCACGTCGAGGATGTCGTCGATCACTTGGAAAGCGAGGCCGAGGGCCTGGCCGAAGTCGGTGAGATTTTTGAGCTGATGGGCCGTGGCGTTTGCGCTCATTGCTCCGAGGCGCAGGCTGGATGTGAGTAACGCGGCGGTTTTGCAGCGGTGGATGTATTTTAACTCGGAGCCAGTCAGCGCGCGGCCTTCGCCCTCGAGATCGGCGACTTGCCCGCCGATGAGCCATTTGCTGCCCGCCGCGTGCGCAAGTTCGCCGATGAGCGCCGCCGTGCTGTAGCGCGTCGTCGGCTTGGCTTGAGCGAGAATTTCAAACGCGATCGTGAGCAGCCCGTCGCCTGCGAGCACGGCCACACCTTCGCCGAAAACCTTGTGCGAAGTGGGCCGACCGCGCCGCAAATCGTCGTCGTCCATGCACGGCAAATCGTCATGAATCAGCGAATACGTGTGGATACACTCCACCGCCGCCGCCGCGGGAAGCGCCGCGGCACTCGCGCCGCCGCACGCTTCAGCCGCGGCGATCGTGAGCACGGGACGGATGCGTTTTCCCCCGGCAAAAATGCTGTAGCGCATCGCCTTGTGAATCGTCGCGGGCTTCACCGTGGCGCGAGGGAGGAAGCCCTCAAGAGCTCTGTCGATGAAGGTGAGACGGGTGCGAAAAAAACGCTGGAGAGGCATGGCCCGCGCACTGTGCCGCGAAAAATTTCCTCCTGACAATCGGAAACCCGTCCAAGAAGCAGGCTGCGAAAAAGTTGCCGTCTCAGCGCCGGCTCCCTACGCTCACGCCGCAATTCTCCATCATGAAAACCTCCCTGCTTCCCATCCTCGCCCTGCTCACCACCGGCATCGCTCTGGCCGCCGATCCTGCTCCCGATGCCGGTCCCGCACCGGGCGAAGCGGAGACCAAGGCCGTCGCCGAGCTCGGCAAACTGGGGATCGAGGTCAGTCCGATCGCGGCGAATATCAACTGGCGCTCCGCGACGATTCGCCCGGCTGGCACCAAGCCGGACGCGAAAGTTTTCCCACTGCTCAAAGACATCGCAAACCTCCAGGAACTCAGCCTTCCCGGCGTGCCGATCGAAGACGGCGACCTCGCAAACATCGCCGGGCTCGTGAATCTCCACGTGCTGCATTTGGAAAAAACGCCCGTCACCGACGCCGGTCTTGCACACTTGAAAGGACTCAAAAACCTCACCTATCTGAACATCTACGGAACGCCGGTCACGGACGCCGGACTTCCGAATCTCAACGGCTTGACGAACCTGAAAACGCTCTACGTTTTTGAAACGAAAATCACCGACGCTGGCATCGGCACGCTCAAGCAGGCGCTGCCGAATGTGCGCGTCGTGAAAGGATGGAGCGCGGAAGACATCGCGAAACTCACCGCCAAGGCCGAAGAGAAAAAGCCAATGCCCGCGCCGGATAACAAAGCCGCCGAAGCCGAAGTCGCCGCGGCGCAGAAGAAGCTCGATGAATTAAACGCCGAGATCACCAAACGCCGCGCCGATCGTGGGACGAAAACCGCCGGCAGCCCGGAGTTCACAGCCGCGGACAAGCTCGTCCAGGACATCAAGCCCGACATCGCCAAGGCCACCGAGGCGGTCGCTGCCGCAAAGGCAAAGATCAAGTAGCAGCCGAAAAGACGCGTTCCCTTCCGATCACTCCAGCCAGCGCCGGAGCAAGAGGGCAAGCGGTTCGGCGGTCGTCGTGGATCCAAAAACGCGAAGACGGTCCAGCTTCCAACCCTGTAAGTTCGTTGACGCTGCTTCTCGATGACCAGCGCCCGCAGGAACCCCCCGCCGCTTCGGCCTCGAAACCGTCCGCCACCGAGTCATCGAAATCGAAGCCCGCGTCACGCCCTCCGACAACGGCGCAGGCCGCACGCTCAATGCACTCCGCGTAGGCAAACCGCGTCGTCGCGCGGATCAATTTTGGAGCTCTTCATTTTTACTGAAGTTCCCGAGCTGCATGCACAGAGTCTCCCGCACCGCATCCCGCAATCTGATCAGCCCAAGAATCCGTCGCGCCGGTTCGTCAGCCCAATTTTTTACCGCCTCTATTCCGGCTTCGGATCGCTGCGCTTCCGCACGCGCGCCCTGCCGGTGTAGTGATTGGAAAACCGGTCGATCTTCTTAGCCGACCATTTCAGCACGCTCCAGCAATACAAGTCCGCGAGGTCATCGGGATCGGAGTTGGTTTCCAGATCGTATTTCATCATCGCCTCGACCCCGGGTGCTTTGCCCGTGCGCCGCTCGATTTCTTCGCTCGCCATCGCGAAGACATCGTAGCGGCTGCGGAGGATGTGCAGCGTCACGGCGATGCGGTTGCGTTTCGGTTTCGTGGTAGTCGTTGGTTTTGGCATAGACGGTGATCTTTGCGCGAATACTGGATTAAAGTGGCTCCGTATACGGAGCAGCTTTTCACAAATTTTGTGCCTTGGCCTGATCCACCGCTCCCCGACTGCCATGCGCACCATGTCTGGATACGTGAAAGCCGCGTCGTGGGACTCTGTGCGATCCGCATGGATTCGTGCGCATCGGTGCCGGGGTCTGCGCTGAGGGATACCGGGTGCAGGCGCGCGCCACTCAAGGTCGATGCACACCGCCGACAGGTGTTCACGCATCCCCGTCTGGGTCGGCGCGCAGCGATGGAGCCGAAGGATCAGGCGCACCATGGGCTGCCACATCCCAGGCTCGGGGTGCCGGAAGCGAAGGTCTGGGTGGCTGCGTCCTGGTGTCTGGGTGTGTGCGCCATCACCTCTGGGCACCTGCAAAATGGCCATTTTTCTCTGTAAATCGCAATTCGCCCTTTGCTTCCCCCGTTCCCGGCCGCGCCGCCGCCGGAAGACAAAATCTCCCCGATTCCGCACTTGGCTTGCACCCCGCAAAACGCAAGTCTCCACGCGTTCAAACCCAAATATTCAACCCAATAAAAAGGAGACCCCCTATGAATGATCGAGACCAACGCCGCTACGACCGGCTTCCCCGTGTGCAGACTTTCGGACGCGAAAATGCCGCCGACTTCACGCCCGCCAGCAAAGCCAAAACGCTCTTCGCCAATGTGGACAAACGCATCACCGATCTCGACGAAGCC
This sequence comes from Chthoniobacterales bacterium, assembly GCA_038228115.1. Classification (GTDB taxonomy): domain Bacteria; phylum Verrucomicrobiota; class Verrucomicrobiia; order Chthoniobacterales; family Chthoniobacteraceae; genus JANLQB01. Next base: position 145,014 of record JBBRPM010000003.1, on the reverse strand, counting down.
AAAGCCGGACAGCAACCCGCTCGCGTCAGCAAGGAAACGCTCCTCGACGCCCTCGTCCTTGATTTCAAAAACATCTCCCGCACCGCCCGCGCCATCGCGCTCACGGAAAACGGCTTCGCCTCGCCCTACCGCATCCCCGACAACCCCAGCGAATCCGCCATCACCACCCACGCCGACGCGCTGCTCCTCCTGCTGGAAGACCAGGCGACCGACAGCGCCGCCGTCAAGACCGCGAAAGCCGCCCTCCGCACCAAGTTCATCGCCTACGAACTCCCCGCCGATTTCGTGGCAGACCTGCGCGCCGACCGCGAAGCCATCCGCACTGCCAATCAACACAACCAAGGCGAAACGCAGGAAGGCGTCGAAAACACCGAAGCGATCGGCCAAATCCTCGGCCTCGCGGCCAACGACGTGCAGGAACTCGACACCATCATGCGCAACAAATACGCCCGCAACCCCGCGAAGCTCGCTGCATGGGAGAGCGCCAGCCGCGTCGAACGCGCCCCGCAGCGGGAGAAGAAACCCGCGACTTCTGCTCCGCAGCCTCCGCCAAAGTAGAGCACCGTAGCATGAGGCCAAGAAGGCAGAGTTGCGTCTCGGCTCTTGCCGCCGTCGCACCATCCGGTATTGTCCGCCCCTTTTTCACGTTTTGTGTCACCCATTACTTTCCAAGGAATCGACCTTTTCGCAGGCGCTGGCGGCCTGTCTCTTGGCGCGCAGCTTGCCGGTGTCACAATCACGCATGCTGTGGAAAATCACTACGCGGCGGCAGCAACTTATCGCCTCAATCACGGCAAAACGTGCCTCATTGAGAACGATATTCGATCGGTGACGGACATCCCCCGCATACGCGGGGCGGAGTTGATTCTTTTTGGCGGGCCACCCTGCCAAGGCTTTTCCACTTCGAACCAGCGGACGCGCACACTTGAGAACCCGAAGAACTGGCTTTTCCAGGAGTTCTTCAAGGTCGCCGCGAATACCAAGCCGGGTTGGATCGTTTTGGAAAACGTCAAAGGACTTCGCGAAACCGCACAAGGGAATTTTGAATCGCTTATCTTTGAACAATTCGCGGCGCTTGGTTACGCCTCCGCACTGTGGACCCTCTGTGCAGCGGAATACGGTGTCCCGCAAAAAAGATACCGCCTCTTTTTCATTGGCCGACGCGGCGGCAAAATTCCAGAAAAACCACTTCCGATGCATGACGGCGCATTATCAGTGCGCGAAGCAATCGGCGATCTTCCGGTTCTCCCGATCGGCGCAAATGTGGACGAACTTGGGTATCGCCCTGGCGGGGTATCGCATTACGCACGCGAGCGGCGCGGCGGATTACGGTCATCAACCGGGCATTTGGTTACGGCCAACAATGCCCTTGTCCAGAAGCGGTATCGGCACATACCCCCCGGAGGAAACTGGACTGACATCCCGGCTCGCCTGATGAAGAACTACACCAACTTGGTGGACGACCGAAGCCGCCACACGGGGATCTATCGGCGCCTATCTTGGGACAAGCCTTCCGTCGTGATTGCGAACTACCGGAAAAATATGCTGATTCACCCGGATCAACATCGCGGACTATCCGTCCGCGAGGCCGCTAGAATTCAATCCTTCCCCGACTCCTATCGCTTCGCAGGAAGCATTGGCTTCCGCCAACAGCAAGTCAGTAATGCCGTCCCGCCTCTTCTCGCAAAAGCTGTATTCTCCCAACTAATCGCGCACTCGTAAGATTCTTTCCATGTCTGACTTTCTAAAAGAAAACAAACTGACTAAGTGGTTCCTCGAAGGGTATGACGGCTGGGGGCATTCGCGCTTTCCCGGTGGCGGCAAACAAAATTACGCCGGTATATTTAGGGAGACTGACAATCACCTTAACACTAAGGTTCACCCGTATGTTGAAGCGGGCGCTTCTGCGAGAGAGAAGGGATTGTTTCTGACCGACCACGGCCCCGATCACATCCGAATGGTAATTCGGCGTGCACAGAACCTCCTGCCTGCCAAGCAATGGACTCTGAGCGAGGGCGAAAAAGCAGAAGGCTGCTTGGAACCATACGAAGTATTCTTGCTTCCCACCGCGATCCATTTCCACGATGTTGGTAACTGGTATGGCCGCGACGGGCATGAAAAGCGTATCACAACGGCTATGGAAAAAGTGCCGATGTTTCAGGAATTGGATCGCTGGGAGCAGGGCGCAATAGCTCGAATTGCTACTTGTCATGGTGGCAATTTCGAAGGTGATCCAAACACAATCGGGAGGCTTCCGCTCACGGACAAGTCCGGGGACATCACCTATCGCCCGCGGTTAATTGCCGCGATTCTTCGATTTGCCGACGAACTTGCTGATGAACGGTCGCGAGCGAACCTATTTGGTCTGCAAAATCCGAATGAATTTCCAAACTGTCTAATCTATCATAAGTATGCTTTCGCACTGTCTTCGGTTGATATCGAGCCTGCTAATCAGCAGATCGAACTTCGGTTTCAGATAAGCCAAGCAGACGCGGGGAGAACCTACCCTCTCTGGAACAAGAAGACCAAGAGGTGTAAGCAGGTTTACCTGCTCGATTATATTTACGAGCGGACACTAAAAACCTATCGTGAGATGTTTTACTGTTCTCAATATATGCGGGACGTTTCCTGTCGTTATCATCAGGTTGCAGTGCGAATTGATGCCTTGTGCGACGCAGTTGATTTCGAGCCCGTAGAGACAATTGCTTACAGGATTGGTGACTTTGGCTACCCGGACGACAAGCACTGGACGTTGGAGTCGTTGGCACCCAAACACGTTGAGGCTCCAAACGGTCAGGTGATGGCGGATCGCCTCGCGAACAAATGTAAGCAAACTGATGCTTGCACCACATGACAGACGACAACGACAACCCGTTTTGGGTGCAAACACCAGAAAAGATTAGCGCGCAGGATGCGCAGAATCTTTTTGTGGATATTTTTTCCGAATTTCCACAGGTCGAAAGCCCCTCACATAGTTTTATTGTGGGCCCGAGAGGTTCTGGCAAAAGCATGATGTTTCGGATGATGCGCCCAGATTGCCTCATGCTTAGGCATGGCATTGCATTGAAGGAGTTGCCATTCCTCGGCATCTACGTTCCGATCAAGAGCACACGCATTACAGCGACAGACATGGAGCGCTTGGAACAGCATCCTGGCCGCTATGTGTTCAACGAACATCTGCTGTGCATTTACATCGCGGTCGCCGCTTTCCAAGAACTGGAAAACGCCACACGGAACGTAGAACACACCGATGTTAAAGAGCTACTTAAGAACTGGGCGAAGGAAAACTTTGCTCGGCGACTCGCATACTGCGGAGTCGAGGACGCCAAGGCTGAACAGGTTTTATGCGAAACGTGGGCGAACGCCGCGGAAATGTTCCGCAATCTGGCGCGACATCTGGATCACGTCTATTGGAGTCAGGCCGATAATCTGTTGAGGAATCTGGCCATGAACCCGGAGAAGCTGGGGCAATACGATGGTCCACTTCTTAGTTATCATGGGTTCCTCTTCCCGCTTCTCGAATCCCTGAGGCAGCTTCCATTCTTTCCGGCGAAGCCAATCTATTTGCTCGTAGATGATGCTGACAATCTAAACAGACCACAGACGGAAGTAATCAATAGTTGGATTGCGACGCGCACAACCCACGGTGTTTGCCTGAAGCTCTCAGATCAGATGGGGTATAAGACGAAACAGACCTTTGGAGGAAAGCGGATTCAAAGTCCGCATGACTACAACGAGGTCGATGTCAGTGTTCTCTATACGACTCAGCGGGACCGCTACATGGATCGAATTGAGAAGATCGTGCAACTCCGCCTCAAATTGGTCGGTATCGAAACCGCTCCGCGCGATTTCTTTCCCGAGGATACTGACCAAGCAAAGGCGCTTTCACAAATTGCAGACGAAATTAAGAAGAAGTGGGAAGCGGGAGAAGGCGTAGGAAACCGCAAGCGTGATGATGTTACCCGCTACACACGCCCCGAGTTGATCCGGAAATTAGAAGGCAACCGATCAACGTATTCTTACGCCGGGTTTGAGCAATTGGCTCATATTTCATCAGGTGTAGTGCGCTACTTTCTGGAGCCCGCCTCAATGATGTATGCCAAGCAGCGAACCTCCATGCCGGGCAATCCAGTCGTTAGAATCGATTAGGGCATCCAGGATGACATCATCAAAGGCTTCTCGAACGACTTTCTGGAGAAGGAATTGGTGAGCCTTAGCCGGGAGGATGGCGCGAAATCAGAGGATTACGCGAAGTTGCTGAACCTGATCGATGTAATGGGAAACAGCTTCTTTGAGCGCCTTGTGGATGAGAATCTCACGGAGCGGCGCGTCTTTTCAATTGCGCTTAGTGACCGCGCTGACGATGTGGTGCAGCGGATTTTGGATTTGGGAACAAGGGAGGGCTTCTTTTATCGAGCTACGCTCGGTGCAAAGCGCGGTGCCGGGCGGGTGCCACGCTACGTTTTGAGCAGAAGGCTTGCACCGCACTTCAAACTCGATCCCACAAGTTTCGCAGGCTATCTGTTCGTAACATCCGGTTCCTTGCGAAGGGCTCTGGAGAATCAGAATCACCGCCTACGTGAAACTGTCGGCGACAACGCGGCGCAAATGGAATTCATAATTCCGTGAGTATGGAAACCGTCCAGCTCGGTAACCTCCCGCAATGGCTAACAGGCAAGGCGGACTGGTTTCTTTTCTCGATCAGCTATGAGGCGCGCAGCCCGATGGCTCGAGCCAGCATTGCAAAAGCACCGGTTCGTTTTATGGGCTTTCACAACGCAAACCACAGCTACAATTCGGATGCTTTAGATTGCGCCAAAACGGAAGTGGCCGGTTTGATCGAAGTGGCGCTAGACAGTGATGCACCGCTGAAATCGCTGGATGCCATTCGACACGCTGTTTTGGCACATTTTGTCGGACGAGTTCCAGTAAATGTCGTTATTGATATTACATGTTTTACGCGGGAGGCGCTTGCCATGTTGATTGTAACTTTGCAGCATTTGCTTCCCTCAGACAGCAGGATTCACTGCCTTTACAACGAGGCCAGCGGCTACGGGGAGAGCCCGAAAGATAAGGAACATCACGGATGGCTTACGCGCGGCATTGTTGGCATTCGTTCGATCCTGGGCTTTCGTGGGCGTGTTAGTTTAATCGCAGACACTCATTTGATTCTGCTTCCTGGGTTTGAGATCGAACGAGCGCATGGAATCATAGACACCCTGCAACCGAATCGGCTGACGATTGGACAGATCGACCCAGAAGAGAGTATTCGCCCGGAATTCGCACCGGTAGTTGGAGAGATGAACGAACGGCTGGTGAACTACTATTCGGATTTGTCGATCTCGCATTTCAAATTCTCATCGCGTGATCCTATTCTTACACAGCAAAGCGTTCTAAAGTGCGTCGTCGAGTCCGAAAACACCGTCATTGCGTGCCTGAATACAAAGCTGGCAATGATGGGTGTCATCATGGCTGCACTATCGAATCGGGATATACAATTGGTCTATGCTCAGCCGGTGCAATACAACCTTAAGGGTCTATCCAAACCGAGCAATGATGCGCTGGTCTTTGAAGTCCCTTTGGCTGGCTGAAGTGATTTGAGTCGAGCGCGGGTCATAGTGAATCGTGTATGTCGGCAAGAGATTGTTCCTCAGCGTAGAGCTTCCGGTAGTCGTAGCGCCCCCACACCCATCCCGGCCAGGTCTGGAAGAACAGTTTCTTGGTCGTGCTCGGCAGGCTGCTCTCAAAATACTGCGCCGAGTTCATCGAGTTGATCGCGTTCTTGATCGCTGTCGATTTCGCCGACAGTCCGGCCTTCGTCTGCTCGCCCATTGCCAACCCCCGCTAGTCCCCTCCGCCTCCTCGGTCCCATACGCGGACGATGAAGAGCGCATTGAACGGCAGCGTGTGACCGTGCATCAGTGCGGCGATTTTACGCTCCTTCTTTTGCATGACGGTGAGCAGCGAAAGTTTCTTCTCGCTGGCGTAGTCACCCGCAATGCGTTCATGCGCTTTCTCCTCCCGATGGATTTCCTGGCGGATGGGAATCGGATCGACGTTGACCGTGATCGTGTAGTCGAGCAGCCGCAGATTGGTGAGCCGATGAATAATTCCGGGGAAAGTCATCTTCGGCCAGCGTGTGAGCACGATGGTCGAGTGATAATGTCCATCCATCCAGAACCCGCATCTCGTCCGCCGCATCGAACGCGCGTGTGCTGAGCGCGGGCTGGCTTGCCCGGTGATTTGCACGCCGGAAGAACTCCTGCCACTATGAAGCCCATGCAGCCGAACCCGATCCTCACCGAAATCCGCCACACCCGCGATGAACTTGCCCGTAAATCCGGCTATGACGTGCGGAAGTTCATGGACTTCATTCGCGAGCGTGAGCGTGAAGCAGCGGGGCGCGGGGTGAAGTTTGCACCGGTGGCCAAACCGGCGACGAAGGCGAAGTGAGCGCGCGGTGAGATGTAGAGAATGAGACGCTGACGGCGGAGCTGCCGTTTGGTCATCGCCTGCCAGTAGCGGGCGAACCGCTCGTTCCGCGCCCGGCGTGTCCACAAGTTCGTCGCGCGTTTCGTCTCGTCGTTGTAGCGGAGCAGTTCGCGCTGGTAGTCGGAATCGCAGAACCACTGCACTTGTAACCGCTGGTTGTCGCTGAGCGGTGCGAGGAGGATGGAGAGCTGGTCCTGAAATTCATTCAACTCACCGATCTGCGCGTTGTTGAAATCCGGCGGCTCGTTGATGTGCAGCGCGAAAGCATCGGGCACCGCCATTGAGGGGATCGCCTTCGACTCATCAATGCCGTTGCAGAGTTAGTTAATGAAGTCGCGGTAGCGTTTCTTGTCGAACGACGCCTTGAACGTGTCGCGCACGAGGCGCTGGGCGGTGGTCTTGTCCATTAAGGTTCGAGGGGAATCGCCAACTCGAGCCCATGAGGGGCAAAGAGCTTGAAGTCTTCGGTATTGAGCGTGGCGAGCCGCGCCTTTTGGCTGATGGCGGTGGCGGCAATCATGGCGTCCACCCGCAAGCGGCGAGAACGCTGGACCGCATTGAAAAGACGGGCGGCGGTCTGTGCCTGGGATTCCTCAAAGGCAATGATCCCTTCGGTGAGAAAGGCCAGCATGGTGTTGACCTGAGAAGGCGACACCGGGCCGCAGAGAAATTCATACCAGGCGGGAGCCGCCGTGCAAAACGTCTCTCCCGCTTCGACCCAAGCGAGAAGATGACGGGATTCCGGTCGGGCTTCGATCACTCCTCCAATCAAGAAATTTGCGTCCAGGCAAATCATTCGCCCCGCCAATGCTTCCGGTCTTCATAGACTTCCGCGATATAGGCGCTGCCCTTTTCGGGATCAAGGCCCCCGCCCGTGGCGAAAAGCTCTCGCAGCATCGCGGCCGGGTCGGGTCGGGCCGGTGCATCCGTCTTCTCGGCTTGTTCCACGGAGCGGCGGACGACTTCGGCCTGGGAAACCTGCCAGCGGGCCGCCAGCCTCTTGAGTCGCTGAGCCGTCATATCGTCCAAGGCGAAGGTGGTGCGGTGAGTCATTGCAGGCATACCATCACTCATACCATCACATTCTCTGCGGGGTCAAGGCAGGTAGGAGGAAAGGATGACGTCGCGCGGCGCGAGTGGCGCATCTTTGTCCGCCTTGTGCGCCGGGCCGAGGAGATACTGGCGGGCGATGTCCTTGCGGAGAATGGTGAGCATCGCCACGGGTTCGTCGGTCTTGTCGAACGCCTCCTTCACCTTGCGGATGTCCGCGAGATATTGGTGCTCGGGAGAGCTTCCGATACTCGTATCGGCCCCAAAGCCGCCCTGGCCATGTTTGAAATAGCAGCTTGTTCGTCGTGCTCGGCAAACTGCTCTCGAAATACTGCGCCGAGTTCATTGTAGTTGAAACGCTCGGCGAGCGATGGATTCAGGAACGCAGTGAAACGCCGGTAGTGGTCGGCATCGGTCATGGGGATGATGCGCGCACCTCGCCCGCTGAAGATGCCGGTGAGCGCTTCGTGAACCTGAAAAAACTCCTGCTCCAACTGGTCGAGCAAATGTTCGTAATGCGTTGTGAGTGTAGAACGCGGAGCTGAGTACGACGGCGACGTTTCGATGCGGCGCGAGATGTCGAGAATTCGGCGCGGACGGCGGAGCTGCCGGTTCGTCATGGCCTGCCAGTAGCGGGCGAAGCGTTCCGACTATCGCGGGGGCCAGCTCAGCGAGTGGGACGCGGAGGCGTCGCCGTGCTCGGCCCCGATCGCATCGTGACGAACGGCATCGACGAACACGTGCGCATCTGGCAGCGGCGCACGTTCCAAACACCGAAGTAACGGCAGGCGCGGGATCGGCTTACACGCTTGTTTTGCGGCTCACCGTGAAAGAAGCGAAAGCGCCGAGGATCGCGGCGATTCCGCCAAGCAATAGCAGTCGCTTGAACCAACCGATCGAGCCACTCGCTTTCGCTTTCAGTCCGATCTGCAAGTCCGCCCAATTATCCACCGCGACCGCGCGGCTGAACGTGAGCAGGCGGCCTTGTTCCGGGATACTCGCGTTGATCGTCGCAGGGTTCGTGACGGCGGCGTCCTGCTGTTGGATGAGGCGCTCGGCGAGTTTGGTGAACGCCGCGTTGTCATCGGCGGTATTGCGTCCGAGCAGGTCCTTCGCGTCTTGCTGCGTGTAGTTCGCGTCCTTGTTGCCGCTCTCCGCGCGCAGTTTTCCGGCGATGGCATCGGGCGCGCCATTGGCCAGTCCATTGCGCACGTTCAGGCCGACCACGGCTTGCTGGAGCTTCAGATTGTGAAGCTGCACGCGCGCATCTTCGTTGGACGCGTTGTCGTGCTGGCTGAGGCCGAAGGCGGAATTGAACGCGCGCCGCGCTTCCTGCGGGTTGCCCGTTTCCAGCGCCTTGTTTCCAAAGGCGAGCATCTCCTCCGCGGCCCTCGTCTTCTCGATGTTTTGACTCTTTTCACTTTCCAAATAGCTCTTCACATTCACCGCTTCTGAGCGGGAAATGATCTGCTCCTGCTGCATTTGCAGCGAGCCAGTCCACTTCTTTAGCTTCCAGCGTTCGTTCAGGAAAACCTTCCAGGTGATGTTCTCCAGCGGCAGGTCAAATTTCGGCGCGAACAGTTGCAAATCGAGATCGTCGCCGCCCGCTTCACCGATCTGGCTCGTGTAGAAAAGCGAAACCGGGATCGCAGCATCGGTGCGCGATTGTTGTTCGAGCGGGATCAAAATCTGATCACCCTCGCGCCAAGGCCACACGCCGTTCTGATTCACAAATGCGAACCAAAACTTCGCATCTTTCGGCAGCGTGAGATGAAGCAGACGCTTGTCGCCGGGCAACATTTCGAGGCGGACTTGCGTGAGCATCGTGCCGCTGTCGGAGATCACCGAAGTGAAGGTAATGTTGTTCACGCGGGCCGGTTGGAGCTTCGTCGCTTCGTGGCGCACCAGCTTCATCGGAAGCGTGAACGCGGGCTCGACCAGTCGATACGCAAAGCTCGCAGACGACGACGTGAGATCCTTTTGCAAAGCGCGCGGGATGCTCTGCCATTCCACCGGCTGAAGCGCGGCGGGCGCAGCGTCCACGCGGACTTGCAAACGCCCGCCGGATTGCACCGTGACAAAGCCGCGCTGCAAATTCACGTCCGCCACTTGCACCCCGCGAAGACTGATCTCCGCAGCATTCGCCGCCACCGGCGTCTGATACGTCGCCTGCAAAAGATACTGCCCGATCACGCGCCGCCCGAGCTTCACTTCCCACGTTTGCAGCCCCGCATTCACCGCGTTCGGAACCTTCAAAAAGTCCACCACTTGATCGCTCAGAAACTTCACATTGTCGGCCTCGACCGGCAGCGCGACGCGGAACGCTTTCAAACCCGTGTTCTCGATCTGGTATTGCAAATTCGCCGTCACTTTCACCAGCGCCTCGCCGACCGTCGCGTGCTGAAGACTCGTCACCTGCACCCACGGATCGACCTGCTCCACATCGAGCGCGAGATTCCACGGCGTCTGCAAAATGCGGAACGCCAGCACGCCTTTTTGTTTGATGCCATTCTTCTGCGGATCGAGCTGCGTCACGCCTTCGCGCGTCGTCACCTGGAGACGCATCCCTTGCTCCGGCACCACGAGAAAAGTCCCGCGTTGTTTGCTCGCTTCGCGAAAAATGAGCTGCGGCGCGACCATCGCTTTCGCCGACTTCATCCCCGGCCCCGCAAGCGTGATCGCAAACTTTTGCTGACCTTCCGTCCTTCCTTTCAAATGGATCGTGATGATCCGCGCCGCTTCGGTCTTCGATTCCGTCCAGTGGCTCATCGTCTCGCCCGCGATCGACTCCACATCCATCCCGGCAGGCAGTGCAAACCTCAGCCGAAAAATTCCGGCACGCGTGATTTCCACGCTGGCATTACTCGCCAGCAGCACGCGGTCTTCGCCGAGCGAAAGCGTGTCCTGCGACTCGACGCGCACGTCCGGCTCAACCGCCGACGCTTTCACTTCCGCCGTCGCTTTCGCATCCGCGTAGCGAAACGCGCGGCGCACCGTGAGTCCGGGAATCTGACCCGCGAGGACAGGCGCGATGTTGCCGGGAAAGTCTTCGAGATTGATCGGCGAAAGCGTCTCTGCGTTCACAGTGTCGAGCTGCACTTCATTGCCCGTGCCCACGCCGAGCAGGCCGATCTGGCCCGCGGCGTTCTCGACGGAGATCAAGCCCACAGGCTGCGTGACAGGCAGCGGCCCGGTCGCGATTTGCGAGCGGATGAGCAGCGAAAACGGACGAGATTGCGGCGGCGCGAGATTCACGCGCAGCTTGCCGGTGTCGGGATCAAAACGCCATTGCGAGACGACGGACGGAGGCGCTTTCTCGTTCCCCTTCACCGCCGCGAGCGGCGCCGGATCGAGCACGTCGGTAATCGTCGTGCCCTTCGGCACCGTGAAAACCAATTCACCGAGTTCGCCCTGCGCAGGCCGAATTGCGGCGTGATGCAGACCTTCAATCACGCCCGCGGTCGGCGCGTAAAGCTGGGTGAGTTCCGCGTAAAAGATCGCCTTCTCGCGCGCCACGTCCCGGCTGCGCGGCTTCCACGCAATCCAGATGTCGTTCACCGGCGAAAGCGTGAGTGTGGCCACGGTGTCTTTTCCGGCGGTTTTGCGGTCGATGGAAACGGCCTGCGGCGAGACGATGTCCACGTCGAGATTCGCGAGCGTGAGCGTGAGCTGATTCACAATTCCAAATTGCGCGGGCAGGACAAATCCCGTCTCCGCGTCCTTTTTCGTTACCGGCACTTGATAGGAAAGTTCGATGTCGAACGCGCCGCTTTCCAAGGCCAGCAAATGCTGCGCGCGTTTTCCACCGGCGGCAGCGGTGATGAGTTTTAGCGACGCATTCGAAAAAGTCGCCTTCGTCAAAACCGCCGGATCGAACAACAGCGGCAGGCGCTGACCCTTCTCCGCCTGCCAGTGAATCTTCGCGGTCGCGAGCGCGAACTTTTCCTCCACGCGCACTTGCTGCGTCACCGTTTCGGCGACGGGATTTTCCTTCGGTAACGGCAGCGTATTTTCCTGAGCGGACGCGAGATTTACCGAGCAGAAAATGAGCAACAGCGCCGCCATCGCGGCAGCGGCGGGCGGCGGTGGGGGAATGGTGGGCCGTGGCTTGCGCGGCATTTGCCAGAGCCGACGGAGCGCCGGGATGGCGATTTGCCACACGGCAAAAAGTCCCACGACCGCGAGGAAAAACGGCGCGCCATCCGGCAGGCGCAGCGCGGCCCACGCGAGCAGCGTCCAGCCGATGATCGTCCACGTTTGCTTCCCCGCGATCCACGCATAGGCCCACGCGAGCAGCGCGAAAAATGCGGGCCACAAACGACCGATCCATGTGAACACGGAAACTTCGTCCGCGACGTTTCCGACTTCCGCCGAGAGCGCGCTCCCGGCCTGCTGCACCGGCGCGAGGAAGGTGACATCCGACGCGGCGCTGACCGTGTAATCGTCCGCGATCCCGCTCAGGCACAGGAGCGCGATCCCCGCGAAAACAAACGCCACGCAGCCGAGCATCGACGCGAACCAATGGCGTCCGCTGAGTTTGTAAACGCCCTCACGCGTCGCGCCACGCCACACGAAAATCGCCAGGCCGAGCAGGACCATCGCGGCGACCAACGTGCCGGTCGCGCGCAACGCGTCGTGGCCGCCGAATGTCCGCGCGAGTTGGGCAAAACCGGAGACATCCGTCACGCCGCCGACGGGCGAGAGCGTGCCTTCGCGGAAGACGAGCCGCTGCGCCGTGTCGGGTTGCAGTTTCCACTCGGCAAGCATGACTGGCGCAGCGACCACGGGCGTCGCGACTTTCACGCGCTTCGCGTTTTCAGAGCGATCGGCGAGTTTCAAAACGATCGCGAGCACGGCGTTCGGATCGGCCTGTTGCGGCAGCGGGATGAGGTTCGCGTTGCCATCTTTCACCGGCACGACCGCCGCGCCATTCACCGTCGCGGACCACAACTCGGTGCCCGCCGGCAGCGTCACGCTGAAGTGCGCGTTTCCGCGATTTTTCACGAAATACTGTGCCTCGGTGAGCACCTGGCCTTCCTTGGAAATGCGCGTGGTGAGCGCGGCTCGATCGACGACTTGCGAGAGCGAATCGCCCTGCACGAGCGGGCTGAGCGCGAGGCTCAAATTGAATGGCCGCGCGGCATAGCGATACGCGGCGAGGATCGGCGCGTCGAAGAACAGGCGATATTCGGCGGGCACTTCCCCCGTCTCCAGCGGCAGCAATCCCGCGGAGACGCTCACCGGTTTCACCTGAAACTGGTACGCGCTGATGACGAGCGTATGGCCCTGTTCGGATTGCGCGTCGAGCGGGCGCGCGCCGGTGAAGGCGAGCGTCTCGCCCTGAGGTTTGAACGGCCGCTCGTAGGTCGCGAGCAGCGTGTAGGCACCGGCGACGGGCGTGTGCAGTTGCACGATGAATCCGCCGTCCGTCTTCTGCCAGTTGCGGATGTCTTTGCCGGTGAACTCGACGTTAAAATATTCGTCCGAAAGCTCGACCTTGAACGCCGCGATCGGTGCGCCGGAGACGACGTAATTCAGCACGCTGCTGCCATACGCGACGCCTTCGCCGATGGAGAAAAGATGGAATGCATCCGCCTGAATCGACTGCGGCAGCCGCTCGACGCGCATCGTCGCCTGCCACGCGGATTCGCTGAGGCGGAACGCGGCCTGGATGTTCGCGACCTTGCGTGGAAAAAAGGCTGTGGCGATTTCCGTGAGCGCCTGCGTGCGCTCGGCAGTGAGGCGGAAACCCGCATCAGCGGACACCGCGACGTGGCCGCGCACTGACTTCGCTTTGGTCACTTCGATCCGTGGCAGCACCCACTCGGCGGCACCGAGCGCGGAATTTTTTTCGAGACGAAGTTGAATGACTTGGCGACCGGAAACGGGCTGCGCATAGACGAGGCGCAGCTCTGCGTCTTCGTCGGCGTCGCGGAGAAAATAATCGCTCAACCCGGCGGCATTGAGTTTCGCGACCGCGTAGCCGCGCGGCACGTGCAGGAGCAGTTCGCGCAGCGGGGCTTCGCGCACATCGACCTCAAACTCGGCGTCGATCCCGAGTTCGGTTTCGCCGAGCTGATACGCGAGCACTTCGGAGACGGTGAGTTCCGGGAGGATTTGATCGGCTTGAATGCGCAGCGCGAAATCCGCGCCCGAAAAGCGATACGCAAACCGCTGCTCGCCGCCCGCGCGGAACGCCGCCTTCGTCGCGTCGCTCTCAGGAAATTGCTCGGGAGAAATCTGCGACAAGCCTTTCGATTCGACGACTTCGAGCCGAACCGCGCCTTCATTTACGATACGAAAATATCCCGCGAATCGTGTCGCACCCTCGGGCCGGAGCTGCATCGCGTCCGCCGTCTGCGGGAATGCGCCGATCGGCGTCTGCGTCTGGATGTGCAGCGTGAATTGATTTTTCTGCGGCTGGTTAAATTGCACGACCAGCTTGCGCTCGCCCGCGTTCGCGCCGGGCTCGACCTTCCACGCGAGCACCTGCTCGCCTTGCACGCGCGTCACCTCGCCCGCGCCGCGCAGCAGCAGCGTCACGCGATCGAGTTCGCCTTGCATCACTTTGCAATCGAGCAGCGCCGTTTGCCGCATGAGGCCGGGGCCGACGCTGATCTGCGCGAGCATTTCGGCGGCGTAGAAAAGTTTGCCCTCGGCTTCGGGCGCGGCGGTTTTCCACGAAAGTTTCACGCTGCCATCCGGCGGCAGAAAGCTCGCGAAGTCATTACCCGTGCGCTCCGGGCGGGCGGCACCCGCAAATTGAAACTGTGTGTCGGCGGCGAGGCCTTGCAGAATGATAGGTTGCAGCGCGCTCGGCGCGACACGGAAATCGACGGCATTCCACGGGCCGTTTTGTTTCACGGCGGCGTTGAATTTGAAGGCGAGCGGGAAGTCGCCGGACTTGTCGAAGACGAGCACAAAACGTCCGCCGCTGGAGACGATGCGCCAGTCGGGATGCGGCGCGAGTTCGGTCAGCGCGATGCCGCCGGAGAGCACGGCGAGCGAGCCGCCTTTCGGGTTCGTGACTCGCGCGGTCGCGGTGAGGATGAACGCGGCGTTTTGCTCGGAGAGCGTGCCGGTGAGTTTGAAATCGCGGGGCACGACCTGGCGGGTTTCGGGATCGGCGACGGTGATCTTTAGCGGGAGCGTGTAGGCGTTGCCGTGGAACTGAAAGGCGAGTGGTTCCGTGTCTTCGGGTTTGATTTCGGCATGGAGTGTTCCGGGGAGATACTTGGCCTCCATCGGCATCAAACTGGTCGGGGCGTCGGCCTGCACGTCGAGGTCGGGGGTCGCTTCCACTTTTATGAAACCGCTGAAAAGCACCGACTGCGGCGGGGTCAGAGCGAAGGCGGTCAGCGGATTTTTCCACGTCTTCAATTCACGCTCCGCGACGACATACGCGATGACTTGGTTGAACGGTTTTTCACCCTTCTTTGGCCGGATGATGAGCGTGCGTTTTCCTTCCGCCTCCTGCCGAATGCTCCAGTCCTGGACTTGATCGCCGGTCACTTGCTTCACTTCGCCTTCACCGGAAATCGCGAGCGGGATTTCCGCTGGATCGCCTTGGAGTAGCTCGATCGTCATCCCGATGTTGTGGGCGATTTTCTCGCGCGTGATCTTGATGGAATCCTGATAGCCGGTGGCGAAGATGAGCTTGTCCTTGTTGCCCGATTGGGCGTTGAGCAGGCCCTCAATCACGATACGCATCTTGCCATCCGCGACGCCGCCGCTGATCGCCGGGTCTTTGATTTCCGCGTTTTGCGCGAAGCTGGTGAAGGGGAGAAGGAGGCCCGCGAAAAGCGCGAAAGGGCGCGAAAGGAGACGGTGGAGTCGGTTCATAACGATGATGGGAAATTGCCGGAATTGCGCGGGCGGGTTGTCAGAGGGATGTCAAAAGGTGGTGCGGGATTTGTGAGGCGTGGATGCTCTGGCGCGGCGTAGCCGCATCCAAAAACAACGCTGTCATTCTGAGCGAAGCGCAGGCGGGCCAGCGGGCGGAGCGCAGGCGAAGAACCTCTAACTTTTCGCGGACGGAGACGGTGCGGAGCTTCACCCCACCGCCTCCGCCCGCGGGATGCGAGAGGTTCTTCGACTCCGTTCCCTCCCGCCTTCGCCCGCAGGGAACTGCGCTCAGAATGACAGATTTTCTGGCGCGGCCACGCCGCGAGTTCCGGGTCGCACGCTCGTCCCAAGTGTTGGCAAAGGCGTCCCGCCTTCGCGGACTTTTTTCGGCGCACGGTCCACGCGACGTCCGCGATATTTCTGCGATGCAGGTTGTTAAAAGTTCGTTTCGGCGGGACGCCGAAACCAGCACGCGAGACGCGTGCGCTCCCCGGAACATCGTGCCGCGTTTCATCGGCCAGACACACTTTTCGCCGTGCGGATCATCCACTCCAGCTTTTGCGGACGCGGGTCGGCACCGAATGTTTGCGGCACCCCATTCAGCAAACCGAGCAGCCGATCGGGCGTCACTTCGGTCGCGTATTGGCTGCTCACGAGCCATTCAGAAAACGCGCTCGCCGTTCCCGCCAGACGCAGCGCGGGGCTGGCTTGTTCGAGTGGCGGGGCTTCGCGGGTGAAGGGGACGGTCCACTCGTGTTCGCGGTAGTCCGATGTGCCGGGGACTTTGAAACGCACGCGCACCGTGGCGATGTCGCCTTCGCCGCGCGGGTTCACTTCCACCGCGTAAAGTGCGTTGCCGCTTTCCGCCGCGCCGATCTCGGCGGCATCGACGGTGTTGTCGCGGAACTGCTCCTTCTTGAGTTGATGTTTCGCGTAGCCGATCTGCCGATACGCGGTCACGCGGCGCGGGTTGAATTCGACCTGAACCTTCACATCCGACGCCGCCACGCGCAGCGCCCCGGCGAGCTGCCCGGCGAATTCCGTCGCGGCCTCCTCTGGCGAATTGATGAAGCCGTAACGCCCATCGCCATTGCGCGAGAGCGCTTCGAGCAGCGTGTCGTCGAAGCCTTCCCAGCCGATGCCGAAACAATCCAGCGCGACGCCCTGCTTGCGGTTCGTCTCCACCTTTTGCTTGAGCGCGTCCGGGTTCACATCGCCGAGATTCGCCGCGCCATCGGTGAGCAGCACCACGCGATTGATGCTGCCGGGCTGGAAATGTTTGCGCGCCGTCGCGTAGCCCAGGTCGAGCGCGGCGGAGAGATCCGTGCCGCCCTGCGGCGTGATTTCGCCGACGCGCGCGGTCACTTCGCCTGCCTTGTCGCCCGCCACGCCATCGGCCCAGAGCCGCGGCGTGCGGGCGAAAGTGACGACGCTCAGCTTGTCCTGCGGCTGCAATTGCGTCGCGAGCACGCGCAGCGCTTCATGCAAAATGCGGACGCGATCGGCGCGCTCCATCGAGCCGGAATTATCCAGCAGCAGCACGAGATTCAGCGCGCGCCCCGGCTGGCGACCCGCCGCCGCCGTCTTCACCGAGAGCCGGAGCAGATCGCGATTTTGCGCAAAAGGATAACGCGCCCGCTCCGCCGCAAACGCCAGCGGCGCACCGCCCGCCGGCTCGGGATCGCGGTAGTCAAAAGCATTGATGAACTCCTCGCTGCGCACCGTCGCCAGCTCCGGCATCTGCCCCTTCTCCAAACTCGCCGCCGCGAGCTTGAACGCCACGTCGCTGACATTGAGCGAAAACGTGGAAAACGCATTCGCGCTCGTCACGATTTCCGCCTGCGGCTCCGGCGCGGGCTCGGCGGGTTTTGCCGCGGCGGGTTTATCATCGGAATCCTTCTGCGCCGCTTGTTTTTCTAAAAGCGCCAGCTTCGTGACATCAGCAGGCTTTCCCGAGACCCGCTCGCGAGCAGCTATCGCGTTCACTTTCTGCTTTTTTTCGCGCTCGGGAACCATCGCGAGTTCATCCACTGACTTGTAAAGCCGCTCGGCCTCCCCTTCCGATTTCGAACCTTTTTGGGCGACCGCAGCGGATTTTGCGGGCAGGGCAATCTTGCTCTTCGTGCGGACTTCTGTTCCGGCAATCAAACCCTGACGAACTTCCAGCGGATTTTGCGGCTGCGCCGGAACGACCGCTAATGACCTGCGAACGGGAGCCTCAAGGTCTCTCGCTTCGGTTGGTGCCGCGGGCTTTTCCGCGAGGGCGAGTTCCACGTTTTCCTTCACGCCTTTCGCCCTGCTTCTGAAACTCGATTCGGGACGAAGGGCGGGCTCTTTTGTGCCGAGGGGATCGTTCTGAGCCGACCGGTCCAGGGAGCGTGCCTTATCCTCCGCTCCCGGAAATTGAACGCTGCTGCTTGTCGTAAGATGGCCGGCCTGAGTTTGGCCGAACCATGCCAGCGGGTTTGCGTCCGGTTTTTTCCCGCCTCCAAAAACGCCGGCACCACTCGCACCCGCGTCGAATTCGTCGGTGCGCTGCTGCATCACGCGTTCTTCGCTTTTGGAAGATGTCAGCTTTTTCTCAATATCCCCGTCGGCGTCGTCGTCGCCGAGCCGCACTTGATCGCGGAGGGAATATCCATTCGCCGCTTTATCCTTTCCCACTTGCGCGAGAGCGCCGAGGCCGAGGCGACGCGCCGTGGTTCCATCAGTGTCGGTGGCGTTTGCGCGAGTTGGCGCGGCGGTGTCCAGCGACGCCGTGCCGGCGAAGGTGCGGGTGTCTTCCCGGAAATATGTATCGCTGCCCGCGGTGATGCGATTTGCACCGATGGATTTTTCCGCTTTCGCATCCTGGGCCAAAGCGCCGCTGATGAGTCCTTCGACGATCGCGTCCGACTTCAGCATGGATTGAGGCAACATCGGCGCGGCTGGAGCAGGGCCGGCGGCGGGGGTTGGCTTCGGCGCGTTGAGTTCTCCGAAGCCGTCGGCAGTGGTGTCGAAAAAATAGGCCCTCTTTGCACCATCGGGCATCGGGGCTGGATCGCTGGCGGCGAGCGCGGGAAGGTCGGCGGCGACGATCGGGGCGGGCGGTGTCGAAGGTGCGGTCGCTGCGGGAATTTCACCGGTGGAAAAGCTGAGATTTGCGATGCTCGCCTTGTCGCCGACGGCTTCTTCCGTGTTTTTTGCGAGGCCTTGGGCGACTTCAGAAGTGCTCGCAGTTGCCGCCCGGGCGACGCCGCCCACTCTCCCACTCATCGCGAACGGCACGCCCGCAGAAACGCCCGCGGGCTCTTCACCCCGGCCGAAGCGGTCCGTTTTTCCTTCAGGAGAAAAGGCAGCGCCATCCGGCGCTGGCACGAGGAGCGCGTTGTCAGCGACAGGGTCGCGAGGCGGCATCGTGCCGAGCGCGACGGGATCGAGTTTGGTGGCGAGCGACAAGAGCGGCCGAGGCGGCGCAGCGGGAGCGGCGGCTGGCGCAGGTGCCACGAAACGCACAGAACGCGATAAACGTTCCGGCGCTTCGAAATCGACGGAATTGGCAGCCACAGTTTTTTCCCCAGCGAGTGAATCAGTCGCAGGAGCCTGCACGGCCGGGTTCGCTCCGAAGAGGGCGGAGGGACGCGCGGGAGTGTCCCAATGATGTGCCTCAGAAGCGGTGTTCACGTCGAGTTTCGTGGACTCATCTTCACTCCAGAAAGTCGTGCGCCCGTCGGTCGGTGCGTTGGCCGGTGGAGGTTGCGTAAAACTCCAGTGATTGCCGTTCGTACCCGCGCCGTTACTTTCGCCAGCAACGTAGCCACGGTTTAGAGAGCGGATCGCACCGGGCTGCGACTCCCAGCGAGACTCGGCTGGATCGACGACCGTGATTCCTCCAACTAATTTGGATTCAATTGCGTATTGGTTGACGGGAGAATCAACCATTCTCAGATTTTCGAGCATGCGCGCGTCTGCTGCAAGACCACCCGCCTTCCGCTGCACGAAACCATTGAGGAATACCGTTCCACCGAGCAGTGCAATCAAAGACGCCGCGAGTCCGAGCGGCACATACGGCTTCCAGTCGCGGCGCGGTTTTACGATCACCACCGAAGGTGCGGGCGCGGGGGCTTTGAAATGCGCCAGCAGACGCTCGCGCTTTTCCACGGAAAGCTGCGCGGGCACGGGATGCGCGGGCGACTCAGGAAGCGCGCTGGCTTCGCGTAAAAGCTCCATCGCGTGACGCAGCCGCGCGTGGAGATCGGCCAGCGCGGGATCGCCGTCGATTTGCTTTTGCAAAGCCGCGGCGTCCTCCGCGGAAAGCTCGCCCATGAGCAGGGCGGTGAGCCGGATTTCCAATTCCTCGCGCGGTGAGAGCGGAGTGTCGGGATTCATAAACTTTTTTGGTTCCGAGGCGATGCGGGGGTGTTCCCCGTTTGACGTTTGGCGTTTGGCGTTTGGCGTTTGGCGTTTGGCTCCGCGCAGCGGCGAAACGATTCCCGGTCGGCATCGCGCCTGCGGCGGGCTAAACGCCAAACGCCAAACGCCAAACGCCAAACGCGAAAGGAGCGCATCGTCAGTGCTTCGGATGCAATTAACTTCATGGCGCGATCTCCGTTTTCTCAAGCTCCACGGCCATCGCCTTCAGCGCATGGTGCAGCAGGTAGCCGACATGGCCAGTGGTGAGGCCGGTGCGGTCGGCGATTTCTTTGTAGGAAAGGTCTTCGTGGAAACGCAGGCGGATGATCTCGCGGCTGCGGTCGTCGAGGGTTTCGAGGACGAGACGGACGAGGCCGATGCCTTCCCATCTCGCGATTTGTTCGTCGGGCATGGGCTGGGAATCGGCGGTGTCGTTCGCGGGCGAGTCGTCTTCTTTGCCATCGCCGAAAAGCGTGATGCGATTGCTCCGCCGCTGATGATCGACGGCGAGATTGTGGACGGTGCGATACAGCCACGGCTGAGGCGTGATCACCTTTTGGAATTGAGTATGAAGTTTCATAAAAGCCTCCTGCACGATGTCCTCCGCCACCGCGAAATCGCCGAGCAGCCGCCGCGCGTACGCGAGCAGGGGTGATTCGAGAGCGGTGAAAACCTGCTCGATCGTCTCCCATTCCGGCGTGGGGGTCGTGGTTTCGTCCGGCATTTTCACGGCCAGTTTTTACGGCTGCGATTTCATCGGCGAATCATCGAGCGAGCTCGGTTTGGGGGCGGGTCGGATTTCATCGTTCGTGGGGTGAGACGTAGAGTGCCCGGCTTTATTAGAGGATGCACCAGATATGAACCCCAGAGCGGCGATGGAGCCGCGCTCCCGCTCGATCTGGCCGACACCCGCTCGCCCGACGGCGGCGGCTACACGGGCGAGAAACTCGCAACCGTCATCTCACCTCGCCACTTGGTCCGGCAGGAGGCGATCAGTCCACGTACAAAAACTCATTCGCGTTCAGCAGCACGTGGCAGAAATCGGTGAGCGCCTCCAATTTGGCGTCGGCTCGCGGAGAAGTAATCTCGGGGGGCAGAACGTCGCGGGCGAATGCCGAGGAGTCTTTGAAGACGCCGGGGGTCGGCTCGAAACGCCAGTAGCCGCAGGTTTGCTCAGTCGCACCTTCCCTCGTCAGCAGCAGGTCCTCTTTCGCGAGAGCAGCGCGGGAAAGGCGCACGTCGTCGATTACACCATCCCAAAGGTGTTTTGCCTCGCCGGCTCGTCCGCCGATGAAAAGCGGCGATCTTCCGAAAATGTTCGCCGTGGTCGTATGCGGCACTTTGGCGACGAGCATCGGCTCGTCGTCATTCGTCATATCTTTCACGTAAAAAGTAATACCGCTCTCGCCCGTCTCCGTGAGCTTCGTGGCGACCGCGACGAAATACGGCTTGCCCGGCTCGATGCTCAGGCCCGAAAAAACAGCCTCCGCATTTTCATTCTCCGGGCTGCCGGTGCCGCTGAGTTGCAGCACGAGTGTGCCCGGTTTGTAGCGCGATTTTTTCCCGGTGACGCCGAAGCTCCAGCCCGCATGATTTTTCACCCCGTCCCAATGCGACGCGATGGTGCGCACCTGGCTGTCATCGGCCATGCTGCGCAGATGGACGAATGCCTCGATCGTGAAATCGCCGGCGGGGAGCAGATCGATCCGGGGAATGCGAAGCCGCTCCTGCGCGGAGCCCGGCGTCAGGAGCGCTCCCTGCCCATCGCGGAAACGGATTTTCTCGGCGAGAAAAGGAGACTCTTTCGCGGGCTGCTGCCGCGCGGCGAATCTCTGCTCTTGGTCGGAAAGAAAACGCTCCATTTTTTCCAGTTCGCCCGCCGTCGCGTCGCGCCCAAAGGCGAGCCGGATCGCGTCGGTGAGTTGCTCGCGGAGGTCGGCGGAATTGTCGCGCTGCAACCGCCGTGCAAACGCGCTCGCACGGGCGAGCATCCACGGGCTGTTGATCATGAGCAGCGATTGCGTCGGCGTCGTTGTCACGTTGCGCTGCGACATGCTGCCGAAGCCATCGGGAAGATCGAAAACTTCGAGCAGCGGATCGTGCGTATTCCGCAGCACTTTGGTGAAAATGCTGCGCCGCGACCGGCTCGCATCCACGCTCGCTCCGCCAGCGGTGAGATCGAGTTCGCCCGTCGTCGCGAGGATCGCATCGCGGATCTGCTCCGCGTCGAGACGACGGGTGGTGGCATGCGCGAGCAGACGATTTTCCGGATCGGAAACGGGCGTCGCTGAGACCGCCTGCTGCCACGTGGCGCTGGAGAGGATGAGCCGGTGGAGCTTCTTGAATGACCAGCCGTCTTCCACAAAACGGCGCGCGAGCCAGTCGAGCAATTCGGGATGCGAAGGCGGTTCGCCGAGTTTCCCGAAATCCGACGAAGTGGCGACGAGTCCGCGCCCGAAGTGATATTGCCAGACGCGATTCACAATCACGCGCGCGGTCAGCGGATTCTCCGGATTCGTGAGCCAGCGTGCCAGTGTTGCGCGCCGTCCAGTCGAGTTTTCACGCGGCTCGACTGCTGCGGCTTGATCATCGAGCAGCGTGAGAAAGCCGGGCTCAATTTCACCGAGCGCATCTTTTTTCGGGATGCGCACCGGCGGCGCGGTGGCACCGATATCCGTCACGCAAAAAGCCGGTGCCGGCGCGGCAGGCTTTTCGGCGTCGAAGGCGGAAAGTTGTTTGGTGAGCACGACCCACCGATCCTTGTCTCCCGCCTTCATCTTGTTCAGCAAACGGTCGAACTCATACGTAATTTGCCGGTAAGCGAGTTCCCCGAGCTGCTGTTCGAGCGGGCTTCTTTCCGCGGACGGTTTGCGCAGGATCGCCTCCGTCTCCGGCGGAAATTTAGTGATCGCGTCCTCCGCGACTTTGGCCCGATACGGCGCTTCCAATTCCGCGATCTGCGCGCGGATGGCAGCCGTCTTTTCCTCCCAAACCCCCGCCTTTTCCCGATATGCGAACTCCTCCTGCGGCGTGGCGAGCGCGAGATCATCGCGCGGACGGATCGGCGCGAAGAACGCCTGGAGCCGGTAATAATCCTTCTGCAAGATCGGATCAAATTTGTGATCGTGACAGCGCGCGCACTGCACGCCGAGCCCCAGGAAGACGTCGGCAGTTACATCCGTGATGTCGTTCAGGATATTCGTCCACTGCGTCGCCACGTCGCGATTGTTATACTCGTAAATACCGAGGCGGAAAAACGACGTGGCACTGCGCGCGTCCGGGTCGCCGGGGAAAAGCTCATCGCCCGCGAGTTGCTCCTGGACGAAGCGGTCATACGGCTTGTCGCCATTGAAAGCCGCGACCACGTAGTCGCGGTAATGCCAGGCATGCGGGCGGAAATCGTCCGCTTTAAATCCATCGCTCTCCGCATAGCGCACGAGATCCAGCCAGTGCCGCGCCCAGCGTTCGCCGTAGCGCGGGCTGGCGAGAAGTTTGTCGATCAGCGTCGCAGTGGTCTCATGGGACTTATTCGACGCATTGCTCACAAATGCCGCTGATTCTTCGGGCGTCGGCGGGAGCCCGGTGAGGTCGAAAAAGACACGCCGCGCGAGTTGTGCGGGCTTCGCAGCGGGAGCGGGTGCGAGGCCGTTTTCCGCGAGTTTTTTGAAAACAAACCGGTCGATCTCATTCACACACCATCCGTGATCATCGACCACCGGCACCTCCGGTTTGGCCATCGGCTGAAACGCCCACCACTTCCGATCTTCATCCGTTATTTTCCCCTTCGCGCGCACCGTCATCTTCTGCCCGCCCGCCGGCTTCCGCCAAGGCGCGCCCATCTGCACCCACTCGGTGAGCGCAGCGATTTGCTCGTCGGAAAGCTTCTTCCCCTTCGGCGGCATCTGCAGGTCGTCATCCTTGTAGCTCACCGCCGTGATGAGCAGACTCTTCGCCAGCTCACCCGGCACCACCGCCGGCCCGGTATCACCGCCCGCCCGCGCTCCGTCTTCGGAGTCGAGCACCAGTCCGCCTTTGATCTTATCCGCCGAGTGGCTGTGGCACTTAAAGCAGTGTTCCCTAAAAATCGGCTCCACCTTTTGCGAAAAAAACTCCGCGCCCTC
The DNA here is from genome assembly GCA_038228115.1 of Chthoniobacterales bacterium. GTDB lineage: Bacteria > Verrucomicrobiota > Verrucomicrobiia > Chthoniobacterales > Chthoniobacteraceae > JANLQB01. Next base: position 121,114 of record JBBRPM010000003.1, on the reverse strand, counting down.
CGGCGGGACGGCACCACACACGGAAAGCGACGCGAGGAAAAAGCTGCGAATGAGCAGAGAGCGCAACATGGGGAACTGCTTGATAGCGAATTATCCGCCGGGAACAATCCCCGAACTCACCCGCGGGTTATTCGGCCAACGGCGCACAGCGGAAACTCTTTTTCCGCAGCCCCGCAATTTGCCTTTGTAGGGTAGAGAAAAAGCCGCGCCCATTCGAGCGCGGCTTTTTCGAAAACTAGTCTTGGTGTAACCCTACTTGTTGATCGGCATGTAGCGGTAGAAGACTTCCAGCATCAAACAACAAAGCGTCGTGCGATAGTAGGGCCCGGCTCCATCCGGTTTTGGCTGAAGGTGCGCTCCGCCAGTCGGTGGCCAGCTCCCGTCCGGGCTTTGGTTGTCCACGATTTCTTCCTGGAACATTTTGTTCCATTTCGACCAGGCGGAACCACCAAACATCAAACAGGCCTGCGTGTCATAATACCATCCGTAGAGATCGGCGGGCGTCTTTCCACCTTTGTATTTCACTTCGGTCACCTTGCCCAAGAGGAAATCAATTCCCTCCTTGACCGTCCGGTCCTTGGACTCCTTCCAAAAGTAGGTGCAGAGAACTCCGACTCCGGTCAGGCTCAGCCGGTTCTCCGGGCCGGTATATCCGAAGCCACCCTCATTCCCCTGCCACTTCTTGATAAAGTCCATGGACTTATCCAGTGCCTCATCGACTCCGGGGATGCCAAGACCGGTCAGATGCGCCGCTTTGAGCGCCTGAATCTGCCAGCCGGCGACCGATAGATCGTTGCGCTGGCTTTTGGCATATCTGTAGTCCCATCCACCGAGGGGATTTTGCCCGGCGACGATATATCCGACGGCTTGCTTTAGTAGTTCGGCAAAGCGGTCGTCCTTTGTCATCGAGTAGTATTCACCCATCGCATAGGTCATGATGGCGTGTTCATACACAGCGGGCTGGCCGCCGAAGCCGCCATCGGCGGTCATTTTTCCCTGCGATGCGGTCCCTTTGGCCAGCATCCAGTCGAGCGCCTTTTTCACCGTCTCGCCGAACTCCGGCGACTCCGGCAATTCCCCATGTCCGAGGAAACAGAGAAGTGCCAGCCCCGACATGCCGGGTTTGTGCTCATCACTCCAGGAACCATCTTCCTTTTGGTGTTCTTTGAGCCATTTAAGAGCCTGCAACACCGCTTTCTCACCCTTGTCTGTTCCCTTGTTAGCCATCCGGGCCATATTGCGTGCCTGGCCGCCCATGCGACCGCCCATCGAGCCGGGGACGCCTTTTCCCATTTTGCTGGAAAGCGCCTTGTTAGTATTGACGAGATTTTTTGTGTCACCCGTGATGGCCTTCACAGGCATCGGGATGCTGGCCATACTGAAGGCTGTGTTATTCGTCGTATTCGTCGTGATGGCGCTCACCGATGGCGCGGTGATGGACGGTGCTTCAGGCGTAAAAGTCTGCTCCTGCGACATGTCGGGCGGCATCTCGGCCGGTGGGGTGACGCTAGGCTCCGCGCTCATGAGGCCGTCGCCTATGCTCGTGAAGTCCGGCGCATCAATGGCCCTGTGGAAAAGCACCACGGTCCCGCCGAGGACGATGATGACCACGTGGAGGAGCAGGGAGAAGGTGAAGAAGCGCGACTGGGCGATTTTCTCCTGTAATTTTTGGCCAAAGGATTTTTGTTGTTCGGATGCGGGGTCCATAGGATTTTAGAGAATTATGCAGCGTGGCTTGAGTGTCAATGTTGCGGGAGCGATTTGCAGCCTGCGGGGAACCGCGGTGTGAAAATCTTCATCTTGCAAACGGGACAAGTGCCTCGGTTCTTAGAGGGCGTTGAAAAAGTCTGAAGCCGCTTTAGGTCAGCGATTGTAGGTCGGTGAGGCGCTGAGGGGCGAATCCGCTTGCGCATTTCGAATACGGGTCAATTTTAAGAATGACTTTGTTTAAATCAAAAACTCACGCGCACCACGACTGAGTAAAATTTTCAGACTATGGGTTACATTTTTATTTTCACCGCTTCTCTCGTCATTTCCGGCTCCGCGTTTGCGTCGGGGCTGTTTGACGCCCCGGAAGTTGTTGCCTCAAGCGAGCATCTCTTACCTGGCTTTTCCAATGAAGGGGTGACGGTGCTGCCTTTAAGCAGCACCGACTTGAGTCCGGCCGCCACTTTTTCGGCTTCGCTGACGGGGGCGTTTCTCACTCCAAAGGGCATCGCCCTTTCCGTCCGGCGCGAAATCAGCGCGGGAGCTGCGGCGACACCCGGCACCGAGCGGTGGGTCACCGGTCGCCGCGTCCGCCTTCTTCCGAGTGCGTGGTCCGTGGGCAGCAGTCTCATTTCTTTCGCCCCCGTGCTCGGTGGCACTGCGCAGGCCGTGCCGGAGCCAGGGACGTTCCTGACGGGTGCCTTGCTGATGGGCGTTTGCGCCAGCGGATCGAATCGTCGCCGCGCTAAGGCGCGAGGCATTTAGGCCCAAAGATTGCGGTCGAGCGTGCGGTATTGAATCGCTTCACCCACGTGGGCGGCAGAGATGTTCTTTTCACCGCCAAGATCCGCGATGGTGCGGGCGACTTTTAAAATCCGGTCGTGCGCTCGTGCGCTGAGATTTAGCTCACCCATGGCGAGTTCCAGCAGGCCCGAGGCCGCGCTATCGAGCGAGCACGCGGCTTTGATGTGCTTCGCTGACATGCGCGCGTTGCAGCGGACGCGACTTTCGGCTCCAAAACGTTCGATCTGCACCCGGCGCGCCGCGTCGATACGCCCGCGGATCGCGTCCGACGACTCGCCCATTTGATCGCCCGCAAGTTCGCGGTATTCGACCGCCGGCACTTCGACGTGGATGTCGATGCGATCGAGAAGCGGTCCCGAAATGCGGTTTCGGTAACGCTCGACCTGCACGGGGCTGCAGCGGCATTCGCGTTTGTGATCGCCGAAATAGCCGCACGGGCATGGATTCATGGCCGCGACGAGCATGAACTCGGCGGGGAAAGTCATGGAGCCGGCGGCGCGCGAGATCGTGACCCGGCCATCTTCCAGCGGCTGACGCAGCACTTCGAGCGTGCTCCGTTTAAACTCGGGTAGTTCGTCGAGAAAAAGCACGCCGTTGTGGGCGATGCTCACCTCGCCCGGAGTCGGATTCGCCGAACCGCCGAGCAGGCCGGCATCCGAGATCGTGTGATGGGGAGAGCGGTAGGGACGCGTCGCGACAAAGGCATGTTCCGGATCGAGCAGCAGCCCGCTGATGCTGTGGATTTTCGTGGATTCGATCGCCTCCTCCAGCGTCATCGGCGGGATGATGGTCGGGATGCGCTTGGCGATCATCGACTTGCCCGAACCCGGCGGGCCGAGCATGAGGAGATTGTGCGCGCCAGCCACCGCCACCTCGATGGCGCGCTTCACGTGGTGCTGCCCGCGGACATCTGAAAAATCCACGTCGTAGCACTGATGGCGGGCAAAGAACTCATCCAGATTTTCCCGCGTGGGCGTCAGCGTTTTTTCTCCCAGTATAAACTCAAACGTCTCCCGCAAATTGCGCACCCCGAAGACCTGAATCCCATCGACCATCGCCGCTTCCCGCGCATTCGCCTCCGGCACGACGACTTTCGTCTTCCCGCGCTTTCGCGCCTCGAGCGCGATCGGCAGGACGCCGCGCACGGGTCGGACCGCGCCGGTGAGCGCCAGCTCGCCGACAAAACAAAAGTCGTCGATATTCGGGAGGTCGATTTCGTGCGCGACGGAGATCATTCCCAGAGCCATGGGAAGGTCGAAGCCCGGCCCTTCTTTCTTCACGTTCGCCGGGGCGAGATTGATCGTCATTCTCCCCTTCCCCCAGCGAAACCCGCTATTGGCGATCCCGGTCGTCACCCGATCGCGCGCTTCCTTCACGGCCACATCCGGCAGCCCCACCACCACGATCGCCATGTCTCCCCGCCCACCGTTCACCTCGATTTCTACTTCAAAAGCATCGACACCATAAACAGCAGCAGAATAGACTTTAGCCAGCACACTAGAAAATTGTCAGAAAAATTCGCGGAAGTAAAAGTGTTTGAACGCTTCGTATAGTCAGCGGGTCAGAATGGCAGTTGTTTAACGGAGTTGACTAATGACGACAGTAGATAATTTTTTCTTGCATAGAAACCAAAATTACGACAATTTATGGGCTGTAAAGACAGTTCAAGAACTAAATCCCAGCCGCGGCCCATTATTAAAGCATCCAAAATCAACCCGGCATCCGCATAGTAGCTGCTAGATAGCGCAACAATTTAACACAAAATGAACTACAAATCCGGCGAAGATTCTGATTCGGGCATTAAGATCTACTTGCGCGAAATCGGACAAATTCCCCTCCTGACGCCCGAGCAGGAAATCGAACTCGCGGCTAAAATTAAGAAAGGCGATAAAGCTGCCCGTTCGTTGATGATTCGTTCGAATCTCCGGCTGGTCGTCAAAATCGCCCACGATTACGCGAATCTCGGCCTTCCGCTGCTGGATTTGATTTCCGAAGGAAACATCGGCCTCATGAAAGCTGTGGAGCGCTTCGACCCGGCCAAGGGCGGCAAACTTTCCACGTATGCAGCCTGGTGGATCAAGCAGTCCATCAAACGCGCCCTCGCGAATCAGTCGAAGACCATTCGTCTCCCTGTCCACCTCGTGGACAAGATTTCCAAGATGCGTCGCGTCGCGCTCCAGATGAGTGAAGAGCTCGGTCGCGAGCCGACCGATGACGAATTGGCCGAAGAAGTCGGCCTCGCCGCTGGCAAGATCTCGCAGCTCAAGACCGTTTCGATCCGTCCGGCATCCCTCGATGCCCCGATCAGCGACGATGATTCCACGGAATTTGGCGAAATCGTCGGCGATCTGGAGGCGCTGACGCCTTTTGAAAATCTCCGCGACAAAAACCTGCGCGATGAAGTGGGCGATCTCCTCGGCGTCCTCGACGACCGGGAAAAGAAGATCATCTTCTCGCGCTTCGGTCTCGATGGCGGAAAAGCCAAGACTCTTGAAGAAGTCGGCAAAAAATTCGGCGTCACGCGCGAGCGCATCCGCCAGTTGCAAAACATCGCGCTGATGAAACTGCGCCGTGCTTTGCAAAAGAAAGAAAAGCCGATCGACCACTTGCTCCCATCGGGCGCTGGCAAGAGCGACAACTTCTTCGACTGAGAAACTCTCGCAGTCGCTAAAAAATCTCCAAGGGGCGCGTCCGGCAGCGGACGCGCCCTTATGTTTTTCACGGGACAATCCGAAGCTGCACCGAGTCGAACCGGTCTTCGCCCGATAGCATGTCGCTCACGATTACCAAGCGGTCGCCGGATTTCGTGAAGCCTGCGTCAAGCAGCAGCTTTTGGGCGGCACCGATCGTCCGCAGCGGGTTGGGATCGAACGGCAAATAATGCGGCGTCACCCCCCAATTCATCACGAGCTGGCGGCACACCTCGTAGGTCGGGGTAAACGCGTGAATCGGCGCATTCGGCGGGCGCAGATTCGAAATGCAGTCCGCGGTAAAACCGCTGCGTGTAAAGACCACCAATCGCGCACCGGGCAGCGAATTCGCCAGGCTCACCGCGGAATGCACGGTTTTCTGCCGGTCGTTTTCCAAAATAGCCTCATCTGCGAAATTCGCGCCGCCGCTGCGCTCGATCCGTTCCGTCACCGTCGCGAGCACTTTCACCGCGGCGATCGGGTATTTTCCCACCGTCGTCTCGCCACTCAGCATCACGCAGTCCGCCTGCTCAAACGCCGCATTCGCCACGTCCGTGATCTCCGCCCGCGTCGGCACCGGATTCGAGATCATCGATTCCAGCATGTGCGTCGCCACGATCACCGGCCGGCCCTTTTGCAGGCAGCGTTTCACGATCTTCCGCTGAATAATGGGCAATTCCTCCATCGGACACTCCACGCCGAGATCACCGCGCGCCACCATCACCACATCGGTGGCGTCGATGATTTCGTTAATATTTCGCACCGCCGACTGATCCTCGATTTTGGAAACGATCCGCGCCTTGCTCCCGTGTTCGCGCAGCACTTGGCGTAAAGCCAGCACGTCGCTCGCTTCGCGGCAAAAACTGAGCGCCACAAAATCGACCCCCAATTCCGCACCCACGGTCACATCTTCCAGATCTTTTTCCGTGAGCGGCGGCAGGCCCACTTTCACGCCCGGCAGATTGATGTGCCGGCGTGAGCCCATCACGCCTTCCGTCAGCACCTCGCAGCGGATGCGGCATCCATCTTTCGCCAGCACCCTCATGTGAATCACCCCGTTATCCACGAGCACCGTGTCGCCTACGGAAATATCATCCGTCAGCCCGTCATAGTTTACCCCGACCGAATACTCCTCCTCGCTCTTCGCCCCGCGCACGGTGAACTCAAAAATATCACCTGCTTTCAGATTTAGCTTCGTCGGCAAATCGCCCGTGCGAATCGCCGGCCCCTGCGTGTCCATCAGGATGCCGACCATCACGCCCAGTTCCTTGGAAATCGCCCGAATGCGCGGCACAATAACGCGAACCCAATCGTGGGTCGCGTGACTCATATTCAGACGAAATATATTCGTCCCGGCCTCCACCATCTGACTTAGCACATCTGCAGACTCCGTTGCCGGCCCAAGCGTACAAATGATTTTTGTCTTTCGCATGACCACGAAAAACAAGCCGCCGCCCGAAAGGCAAACGCAATCCGCCCCGCGTACGCTATTTCTTTCCGAGAATCTTCAGCGCCTTCTTCGTATCGGACGCCCGCACGATCAGCAGCCCCGTCTTCGCGCCGGGACTCGTGGCGAGGTAGGCATATTCGATATTCACTTTCCCCTTCGCCAGCTTCTCCGCGATCGTCGCCAGCGATCCTGGCTTGTTGGAATTTTCGATCATCAAAACCTTCGACTCGACCACCAGCACCCCACGCTCCTCAAACATCTCCAGCGCCCGTCGCGTTTCACTCACCACCATGCGGACGATCGCGTGATCCACGCTATCCGCGATCGTCAGCGCCTGAATGTTGATCTTGAGCCGGGCGAGTTCCTTGCACACATCGGCCAGCGTGCCCGGTTTGTTTTCGAGGAAGAGCGAGAGTTGATGTACGATTTCCATGCGCCAATCTTTTGCGCTTCCGGCTCGCGAGTCGAGGGGAAGTTGCAGGTCAAACCTCGTTCACATCCTGACTGACTTTTCCGCGATGCGCTCCTCGCCAATGCCTGTGGAGCGGCTCTGACCTGGCACGACAAAGTACAGAATCCGCAACCGCCTGAGCGCCTCCTCGCCGCCCGCGCGCAGTTCATCCGAAAGTTATGCCACTCATTCGCGCAGCCTCGCCGGGCTCACCTCATTGGAAGCCGGCCGTGACCAGCGCGGCGCGGAGTTTTTCCTTTCCTCCGGCCTCGATCACGTCGCCGTGTCCCACGATGACCCGGTCAAAGTCCCAACTCAAAATAGTGTCGAGCGAGGCACGGAATGCAGCTTCATCTTTCACGCCCGCTTTCATCGGACGCGACATGCCGGGATGATGCTCGCCGCCCACCGCGACGCGCAAAAGAAGATCAGTCCAAAGAGGCTCGTCGTCGCTGAAATTGAAAACCAGTTCCGTCAGAATCAAAGTCCGCGAAGACGTATGCAGCAGCGCGGTGTCGCGCGCTTCCGGCGCGCCGGCGATTTCGAGCGCGACTAGCTCCCCGTCCCATTCTGGCGGCGACGGAATGATGAGACCGGTGGGAAATCCGAGTTCGTCAGAAAAGCCCTGCGGCGCGAGATACGGTATGTCGGGAAACGCCTCGCGCCCTTCCCTGGCAAAAGTGTCGTGCCGCAAAATCCCGTCGAGCAGCCATCCCGGATCGCCGAGCGCGCAAATTTCCGCCACATCCTCCGCCGAAAACGGCCCGGTGGAATGAATGACCAGCCGGCCCGATCTGAGGCGGATGATCGTGACATTGCGCCGCAAATCCGCGCCCAACATTTTCAGCGGATACGTGCGCATCCACAGATTTTCCGCGACTACCTGGATCGTCGTTTCGTTTTTCATAACACGAGGCAGATACGCCGCACGGTTGGGTTTTGCGTGCCTCCCGATGTTTGAACAGTACGCCAACGACGCCACCCGTAGTCTGGTGAAGACGTCGTTGGCCTCGCGGCTCCCATTTGAAATGTTCGCACACATCGCTGGGCTGCCTTGGAAAACCGGGCAACCGCGGCGGGCCTCACCTGCGAATTGACGACGACACCACGCGCCCATTTTCCCAAGACTATGATCCTCCACGACACCTGCGGGCAGGCGAACCGCACTCTCACCTAGCCGGGGCCGTCGATGGATCAAAGCAAGCAGTGCAAATCAAAACCCAAACGCCGCTGGTTGCGACGGTTGGGGTGGACCTTCGTCGGCCTGATTCTGCTGCTCGCGCTGGTTCATCGGCCGCTCGTTTTCCGCGGGACGAAATATTTTCTCGTCCGGCTGGCGAAGGAACAGGAGCTGGACCTCAGCTACGACATCAGCGGCTCCATTTTCACCACACTCACGATCGTGAATCTGCACGCGAAGCCGACGGAGCCGGGGCCGGTGGAGCGGCTGGAAGTGGGCACGCTGAATCTGCGCTACAGCTTAGTTGGGCTGATTCGCAAAGGATTGCCGGGGCTGCTGAAGGATTTGGATTTGCGCGATGTGTATGTCGTCGTCGATCCCGCGAAATCGGTGCCGCGCGAGAAGCCGGTGCCGACGCAAAAGGGCGCGAAGTTTCCCGCCGTTTTTCCGGAGCGATTGAATCTTCAGAACATCAACTTCATCTCGCGATCACCGACTGGCGATACGGAGCTGGCGGAGTTTTATTTCAATCTCGATCCGGTGAAGCCGGGCGCGTTGAAGATCAAAACGCTGAACATTCCCGGCGTGCGCAAATGGGACGACATCGCGGCGGGCGCGACATTTCACGATCGCGATCTCGTGCTAAACGACCTCGCGCTCGGGCCGGAGATCGCTCTGAAACGGTTGAACCTCAATGCATCGAAGCTGGACGCTGACGAAGTGGGACTCGGGCTGGATGGTGTGCTCTTTGGAGCGCCGACCACGCTCGCGGTGAAGGTGACGGATTTGAACGAAAGCAACCGGCTCACTGTGCGCATGGATTCGGCGGGTCTGGCCTTCGACGCGGTGACGCAATATCTGCATCTCACGCTGCCGATACGCGGAATGCTGACGCGAGCGACGATCGTTTTCGACGGCGTGCCGGATCGGCCGAAGACCTGGGCTGGGAAAATCGAGACGAAACTCGACGCGCTTGGCTTCGACCAACAACCGCTCGGCGTGGTGAGTGCGCAGATCGACCTCGGCCAAGGGCGCGTGACGGCGTCGTTGAGCGATCAATTCGACGCGCGCAATCGCATCGCGCTGAACGCGGACGCCGCGTTGCCGGAGAAGCTGGAGGGTTTTGTGAAGACGAGCGCGAGCGGGCGAATCGAAGTGAAGGCTCCCGATCTGGCGCTGCTCACGAAAGGTCAGCCGCAGAGCGCGGAAGGGGATTTGTCGGCACGGGTGGATTTCAAACTCAACGACGGCCAGATGAACGCGAAGGTGGTAATTGATTCGGAGCGGCTCGCAGCGGCGGGCGCGGAATTGACGAAGACGCACATCGCGATGGATGTGGAGAAAAACGTGGCCACGAACGCGAAGCCGGTCTTTGCCGACCTTGTGACTCAGACAAGCGGGACCATCGCGAGCGTGAAGTTTGGCGACTACTCGGCGGACGGCTTTGTCATTGCGTTGCGCAACCGCGGCGCGGCAGTGACGCTCGAAAATCTCGCACTCACCAAAGCGAACAACTCGGTCGCCCTGCAAGGCAGCTACACGCTTCCCGACGATTTGAAATCTTGGGAGAGCGAGCCGCTGGCTGCTTCGGTGGACATCGTTGCGCCGGATTTGAGCGCGTTCATAAGTCCCGATAGCGCGACCAAACTGGCCGGCGAACTGACGATCCGCGGGCGCGCGGAAACGGTGAAACGCAAATACAACGGCAACTTTTCGATCGCGGGAAAAGCGGTCAGCTTCAACGGGCTCGTCGTGCGCGATCTCGGCGGCGACGTGAACATCGTGAACAGCATCGCGTATCTGCCGAACGTCAGCGTCTATCTCGATGCGCAGAACTACGTGAACCTCGGCGGAGAGATCGCAATCGATCCGCCGATGAAGTACCGCGGGTGGATCGAGACGGCGCTCGCAAATCTATCCGCCTTTGCACCGCTGCTATCGACGCCGGACAAAAAGCAGACGCTCGGTGGCGCGCTTACCTTGTCCTGGCGCGGCGAGGGCGAAGTGCAGCCGGCGAAGCATTCTGGAAGTGCCACGGTCGATCTGGCGCGCGGCAAATTTGCGGAGCAGGAAAACCTCAGCGCGCATTTAGCGGCGACGTATTCGCCGGAAAAGATCGACATCACCGACCTGCGGGCGGCGGCGAAACAAGGCACCGTCCAAGGCATCGCGAAGTGGGAGAATAAACGATTTGTGTTGCACGATCTCGCTGTCCGGCAGGGCGAGCGCACCGTGATTTCCGGCGCGGTCGATGTGCCGCTCGATCTTTTCGCGACGGAGAAAAACATCGACGCGCTGCTCCCCCTCGACGCGCCGATCACGGCGGAACTGCGCTCGAAGGACGTGGACTTAAAAACGCTTTTCGAGCAGCTCGGGCAGAAGCCGCCGGTGACCGGCGTCGTGAATGCGGACATCACCGCGAGTGGTTCGCGCCGGAGCCTGGCCGCGGCAGTTCACATCGGAGCGACCAAACTGCAACCAGCCTCGGCAAAGGATTTCGCGCCTGCGGACATCGGATTCGATCTCACGCTCAAAGACAGCCGGCTGCGACTGGGCACGAAGATCGTGCAGCAGAAAATTACGCTGCTCGAAGGCACCGCTGAGCTGCCGCTCGACATCGCGCACGCGAGCGATCCGGGTTTGCTCATTCCAGAGAACGAGCCGCTCAAAGTCCTCTTCACCTCGCGCAATCTGAACATCGCGCGGCTGCTCGATCAGGCGGCAAAAATATCGCCGCCCGACAAGGCTGCACCGAAGCCGAAATCCGCCAGCGTGAAAACGCCCGCGCCGTCCGCTCCCGCGCTGACCGGCACGCTCGACACCACGATTTCCGCCGAGGGCACGATGAAAACGCTCGTCGCCAACGTGAGCGTGCGCGCATCGAAACTGCAATCGAGCGCCGCGGCAAAACTTGCGCCTGCCGATGTGAAACTCGATCTCGGCTTTCGCGACAACCGGTTGAAGCTCGATGCCACGGTGACGCAGCGAGACATCAAGCCGCTGACGATCGCGGGTGAGTTGCCGCTCGATCTCGCGGCCCTGAAAAATGGCAAGGTGCCCGATGGCACTACGCCGCTCGCACTCACGATGAATCTGCCGCGTTCGCCGCTCGGTTTTGTCAGCTCGATGGTGCCCGCCATTCGGTTCGTGGACGGGATGGCGGCGGTGGATGTAAAAGCGGGAGGCACCATCGCGAAGCCCGAACTGAGCGGCTCCATCCAGGCAGACATCCCGCACCTTTTGCTCAAAGACACGAGCCAGCCGCCGGTGAATGACGTGGTCGCGCGGATTGATTTTACGCGCGATCAAATCGCGATCCGGCAATTCAAAGGCGGTCTCGCGGGCGGAACGTTCGGCGCGAGCGGAAGCGTGAATTTGGCGAAGATCACGGAACCGGTTTTCGATCTGCGCATTTCCACCCGCGAGGCGCTCGTGGTGCAGAACGACAGCGTGACGGCGCGCGTGACGAGCGACCTGCGCATCGCGGGTCCGATGAATGCGGGCACGGTGTCGGGCAGCGTGTTCCTGACGAAGAGTCGCTTCTTCAAGGACATCGACATCCTGCCGATCGGCCTGCCCGGCCGGCCCGCACCGCAACCGCCCGCAGAGCCTGCGCCCATCAGCTTTGCCAGCCCGCCGCTGCGCGATTGGAAATTCGATGTCGCGATCAAAACGAACGACCCGTTTTTGATCCAAGGGAATCTCGCCAACGGGCGCACGGTGGTCGATCTGAAGCTCGCGGGCACGGGCCTGAAGCCGTGGTTGGACGGCTACGTGCGCATCGAGCAACTGATGACTTCGCTGCCCTTTAGCCGCTTGGAAATCACGTCGGGAAACATCTACTTCACCGCGGCAAAACCCTTCGTGCCGCAGTTCGACATCCGCGGGGAATCGACCATCCGCGACTATCGCGTGAATGTCTTCATCTCTGGCGAGGCCAGCAATCCGCAGGCGGTTTTCACGAGCGATCCCCCGCTGCCGCAGGCGGAAATCGTGTCGCTCATCGCGACGGGCGCGACGACGCAGGAACTCACCGGCGATCCCAATGCGCTGGCCGGTCGCGCGGGCTTGCTGGTGGCGCAAAAACTTTACCGGAAGCTCTTCAAAAAGAACGAACCGTCGCAACCGAAGGACTCGTTGTTTCGGAACGTGCAATTCGACGTGGGCGCGCCCGATCCGCACAGCGGGCAGCAATCCGTGCAACTGCGGATGCCGCTCGGCGATCGGCTCGTGCTCACCGGCGGCATCGATGTCGGCGGGGATTTTCGCGGGCAGATCAAATACCTCATCAAGTTCAAATGAGGTCGCTGTTTCATCGCATGGCTGCGGGCGGTCTGGCTGCGATCGCGCTGCTCGCCATGACTTGTTTTGTTTTCGGACAAGCGGAGGCACCGCCGGAGCGCGAGTCATCCGACGCGCAGAAAACATTGCCGAAACTCGATGCGCCCGCCGCGAAAATGAGCGGGCAGCTCGCGATCCAATTTGTGGGCGCATCCGCGTTTCCGGAGAAGGAATTGCGAGCGGCGATCTCACGGCAAATTCAGGAGATCGAGCAGTCCGGCCTCAATGACGCGTCGGCTTACGACACGGGATTTTTTCTGGAAAGTTTCTATCGGAAAAATGGCTATGCGGGGGTGAGCGCGGCGGGGCAAATCACGGGCGCGTCGTCGCTGCGTCTCGCCGTGAAAGAAGGGCCGCTGACCCGAGTGGGGAGCGTGTCGATTCCGGGCGCGAAAAATTATACGACGCTGGAACTGACCAACTATCTGCTCGGCCCGACGCGCGAACGTTTCCCGCGCCTCAAGCAGGACACGGCACTGCCGTTCGTCGAGGCGGACGTCCAGGGCGGCGTCGATCTCGTCACGCGCCTCTATGCGGGCGACGGTTTTCTCGATGCGATCATCACGCCGCCGGAGATGGTTTTCAGCGCCGATAAAAGCACAGTCGCGATCACGCTGCGATTGAAGGAAGGACCGCAGTATTGGTTTGGAACCGTGGGTTTCAGCGGCCCGGCGGTTTATTCGCGCGAGGAGTTGCTGGCGGTTTTCGCGGAGGAACTCGGGAAGCCATTTACGCAAGGACGGCTCGCTGCGGCGCGGCGGAAACTGGAGGATTTTTACAAGAAGCGCGGGCACTTTATCGCGACGGTGGAAGCGCGCGGCGACCAGCAGAACGCGGTGCGGAACAAGGTGCCGGTCACGTTCGTTGTCGCGCCGGGGCCGCAGCATCGGTTCGATGGTATCACCGTGCATGGGCTCGATCGGGTGAAGCCGCAATTTGTGCAGAACCGGATGATGAAACTGCGCGACAAGACTTACGATCCGGAGCTGACGGACGAACGGTTTCGCGAGTTGATCCAGACCGGGCTTTTCAAAAGTCTGCGCATTAATCCGGTGCGCGTGGCGGGGAATCAGGTGCGGCTCGATTTGGAAATCGAAGAGGCGAAGGCGAAGGAATTTGGGATCGGCTTGGGCTTCGCGAGTTATGAGGGCGCGATTGCCAGCCTGACTTTCACCGACCGCAATTTCCTGCGCACCGCGCGACCGCTCACGCTTGGGATCGAATACACTTCGCGCGGTTACAAAGGCGAAGTGCTGTGGTCCGATCCGTGGCTGTTCGAGTCGGATTACCGCTTCCGCGCGCGGCTCTATGCGCTCACGCGCGAGAATGATGGCTACACGAAACGCGAACTCGGTTTCCAGCCCTCGCTCGCGCGCAGCATCACGAAACACTGGGAGGTTTCCGCATTCCTGCTGGCGAAGCAGGTCGAGATCACGGACTTCACGATCGATCCGCCGGAGCTGCTCGGGCGGCAGAAATATCTCGCGAACTCCGCCGGCTTTTCCACCACGCTGGACTTCCGCAACAACCCCGCCAACCCCACGCGCGGCTTCATCGGCACGGCGACTTTTGATGCGGCGTCGAGCGTGCTCGGCAGCGACGTCGAGTTCGTGCGCGGGACGTTCCGGCTGTCGTATTACTTGCCCATCACGCAGAAAACCGTGCTGGCCTTTGGAGCGCGTGGCGGCGTGATTTCGCCGACGAGCGGGAGTGCTGCGCCGACGGTGGCGACGACGCGGAAAATCAGCGCGACGCGGGCGCAGGAAAACGCGGGCCTGATCGCACTCAGCGACCAGCGACTGCCGATCGACGAGCGCTTTTTCAGCGGTGGCTCGACGACCGTGCGCAGCTTTGTGGAGCGCGATCTCGGGCCGAAAGATCGCAACGGTCTGCCCATCGGCGGCGAGGCGTTCACGGTCTTCAATGTGGAATACACGTTCCCAATTTTTGGTGATGTGAAGGGCGCGGTGTTCGCGGATGCTGGGAATGTGAAAGCGCGCGGGGGGGACTTCGGCATCAGCGATCTGCGCTACGCCATCGGTGCCGGCCTGCGCTACAATCTACCGTTCGGCCCGATCCGCCTCGACTACGGCCTGAACCCCTCTCCGCGCGCCGACGAAGATCGGGGCGCGTTTCACTTCAGCATTGGCGTCGCTTTTTAATGCGGGTGAAAGAGAACGGCCAAAGTAATGCGCCGCCGCGAAGCGATGAGCATGAATCCGCAATTACCTGAACCGAACGACGACGACGAAATCGACCCCGAAGAGATCCAAGCCGCGTCGGATGAAACGCCCACCGACGTGATGGCCCCCGAGTTGAACGACCAGACCAAAGATCTAACGGCCTGGGATGACCCGCCGACGGCCTCGGGAACCACGGCTCCCAAAGTCGAACCCGAGGACGAAGTGCCCATCGCCGAGCAGCTCGTTTACGAAGGAACGGATGAGGCAGATCGCGACCTGCGCATGGCGGCGGCGGACCCGGATTTCGAGCCGTAAAAAGTCTTAATGGGCGGCGGCGAAAGCCTTGTCTTTGTTGTTGCCCGCCGAGAGCACGTAGGCGAGCAGGTCCAGCAACTCATCCTTATTCAAGGCGTTGATGAGCCCGGCGGGCATCATGGAAACGTTGAAGGGTTTGCGCGACTTAATGTCGGCGGCGGCCACCGGCGTTTGCACGTCGGGCGCGAGCGCACTGGTCATCACAGATAAAGTCCCATTTTCTTCGGAGACGACGCGGCCGATCACCGTGCTGCCATCCTTCTTCTCGATTTGCTCGGTGCCGTATTGGTCGCTGATGACCTTGCTTGGATCGACGATGTTTTCGACGAGGTCGCGAATGGTATAGCGACTACCAGCGCCGGTGATGTCCGGCCCGATGTTCCCGCCTTCACCGGCGAAGTGATGGCAGTTGATGCACAGCGTGGAGGCGAACATGGCCTTGCCTTGCTCATAGTTGCGGCCTGTCAGCCCGCCCTTTGCGAGCGCGGCGATATCATCGACGGAGTAGTTCTTACCTGGCCCTTTGGGAGCGACTAGATTCGCGGCCATCGCGACGGGTGGTTTCTTCGACAGCTCTGCCAGCGCAGCGCGTTCCGTGGCATCTGACACCACATTCGTCAGCGCTTCGTTGCGGATGTTATCGAGAAATTTGGTGAAGCTATTACCGCCGCGCCATTGCTGCGTGCGCGGGAACCACGCGAAAAAGGCCTTGCGCAGTTCCGGCGTCCAGCCCGCCTTCGCCTCGCGCAATGAATACGCATAGGAGATCGCCTGGCGATTCGGGCGGCTGTTGTGCATGCCGGCGACTGCCGTGGCGTAGCCGCTGTTCCGGGCTAGGACAGCTTCACTGGCGATCGTCACGTCGTCGTCTTTCGCGGTATCGAGGAGCGGCACGGTTTTCGCCACGATGCTCTGCGAGCCGAGGTACGACAGCAGCGCCACGAGATCGCGGTTGGCGTACGGATCGGAGTTGGGGAAAAGCGGTTCCAGTTTCGCGACGACCTGCGCGCAGACTTCCGGCGCGGGCCGTCCCATGCGCGTGAAAGTGAGCGTCCACACGCGGAGCAGCGGGAGCCGGAGTTCAGCGGGTAGTTTGGTGAAATCATATGCGTCCAGAGCAGCGATGAGTTTCGGCTGGAGCGATTTGTCGCCGACACGGGCGAGCGCGATCAGCGCTTCGATCGAGGCCTGCGGATTCTTTTCCGCGAGCGCTTTGTCGGCCCACTTGGCCGCGGGCTGGCGCTCGATCGCTTCGCGTGCGGCGAAGCGGAGAAAGCGGTCCTTACTCGCGAGTTGCGGCCACGCTTTTTCGATCGCATCCGTGCCGGTTCCTTCGTTGTGCAGCGCGTCGAGTTGATGGCGCAATTTCGCCTCCGCCGTGGGCGCGACCGGTGCGGCGGGCGCGGTGCTTTCCTTGCCCGCATAGGTCACACGATAAAGCGCGGACTGGCTCTTGCGACCGCCCGTCGTGAAATACATCGCGCCATCTTCCTTCCGGATGAGCACGTCTGTGAAGGGCATCGGTTTGCCCGCGACGAATTCTTCCTTTTCCGCCTTAAAACTCGCGCCGTCCGGCGTGAAGTGGATCGCCCACATCGTCCCGTAGGTCCAGTCGAGCGCGAACAGCGCGCGCTGATATTTGGCGGGAAATTTCGCACCCGTGCCGAAAATCGTGCCCGTCGGCGAGCCCGGCCCGATGTCCACCGCAGCCGGCAGCGAATCGGCATAGTAGCTGGGCCAGCGGCCCGCGCCGGAGCGCCAGCCGTAGTCGCCCGCGCTCACGATGTGATTGATCCGAGTCGGCATATACCACGGCGCACCCATGTCCCACTCCATGTCGGAGTCGTAGGTGAAAAGTTCGCCGTTCGCATCGAAAGCGATGTCGTAGGAATTGCGAAAGCCGCCGGCGAACATCTCGACGCGTTTGCCATCCGGGTCCGTTTTACAAACATAACCGCCCGGCGCGAGGATGCCTCTCGCGTGCCCGTTCGGATCCCACAGCCGTGTGATCAGATGATCTTCGCCGATGGCCACGGGCCGCTGAAAATCGAGGTGCGTCGGCGGTTTTGTGTGATTGCCGGCCACGAACCAGATCGACTTTCCATCCGGCCCGAGCACCACGCCGTGCGGCCCGTGCTCGCCGCCGCCATCGAGTTTGGCAATGTGTTCCGCCTTGTCGAAATGATCGTCGCCATCGGCGTCGTGCAAGCGCCAGAGCCCTTTGTCGGCCAATTCGTTGTTCATCAGATAGAGACTGCCGAACGCGTAAAGCAGTCCGTGCGCACCGCCGAGCGGTTTGCCATTGGTGCCGTTCGGCACCGTCACCGACTCCACTTTTACACCCTGCGTGGTGCCGGCTGGAGGCACCGTGACGCGATAAATTCCGCCGTATTGATCGCCGACGATCAGGCGGCCTTTCGGATCTTCTGTCATGGAAACCCACGAGCCTTCTTCCGCTTTCGGCACGGTGTAGATCAGCTCCACTTTGAAACCGGGCACGACTTCAAGCGTGGTCGGATCGGTCGGTGTTCCGCTGTCTCCGTTGCGGTTTGCTTTTCCTGCTCCCGTCAGCGCTGCGCCCCACGGACCCGCTCCGTATTTCGCTACGACTCCCGCCGGTTTCGGAGCCGCGCCGCCCGCTGGCACAAAGCTCCAGTCCGCCCCCGTCTCGACGACGGTCTTTTTCCCATCCGCCATCTCGATCGTGAGCGTGGCGACCAGGGCCGCGACGCCATCCTCATTCCGCGCCTCGATGCGCAATTCGTTTTCGCCCGCCTTCAAATCTTTCGCCACCACGACCTTCGCCGGCTTCATCCAGTCCGCGTTTTCGCCCACCTTGGCACCATTCAAAAAAGCCGTCGCCCCGTTATCGCAGGTGAATTCGAGCGACGCCGATTTCACCGCGCCCGCGACGGTGAAAGTTTTGCGAAAAGTGGCGTGCTCGTTTGGCTTTGCGACGGAGCCGGTCCAAATCCAATTTGGCTCCGCCACGGCACTGAGCGGCGCGGCGGCGAACAGGGCGAGCGATAGAAAAGAAAGGGCGGAATGAGGCTTCATGAGTGTTAGTTTGAATCGAGAGAAGTTCGGATGCTTAGGGCGCATGCAACGCGGGAGAGGACGACGAGAGCGAATCTCCTGAGTGAAGGCAAATACGGAGTGGCCGCGCGCGCGGTTGCGTGCGGCGCGCCGCAACAAGGCAGACGCGCCGACAAGCCCATTGACCGATCGCGCTCGCTCGCTACCCTCCCGGCCCGCATGAGTTCGTTGAACAAAAAGTTCCCACGCCTTTTACCTGAGCCGATTCGCAAGGGGATGAAGGTCGCCGACCTGATCGACACCAGCTTCAAGGCTTACAATGGAGGACGGCTCGCGGAGGCTTGCCGCCTTTTCTCCGGGAAGATGATCGCGGGGAAAGGCGTCGTCGGCATGTCGCTCACGGGCGCGCTCACTCCGGCGGGGCTCGGGCGCGCGGCGATCGTGCCGCTGATGAAGGCGGGCTTTGTGGACTGGATCATTTCGACGGGCGCAAATCTTTACCACGATCTGCATTTCGGACTCGGCATGTCGCTGCACGCCGGGTCCCCTTTTCTGAACGACGTGGATTTGCGCCGCGACGGCATCATCCGCATTTACGATGTGCTGTTCGACTACGATGTGCTGCTGGATACCGATGCGTTTGTGCGGCAGGCGATTCAGGGGCCGGAGTTTCAGAAGACGATGGCGACGGACGAGTTTCACTACCTCCTCGGGCGCTACGTGCATGCGCGGGAAAAGAAACTCGGGATCAAGGAGACCAGCGTGCTCGCGGCGGCGTATCAATTTGGCGTGCCGATTTTCACCAGTTCTCCAGGAGATAGTTCGATCGGGATGAATGTCGCCGCGATGGCGTTGCGCGACTCGAAACTGCTCATCGACGTGAACCGCGATGTGAACCAGACGGCGGCGATCGTTTATGCGGCGAAATCGGGCGGCGCGACCTCGAGCGTATTCATCCTCGGCGGCGGTTCGCCGAAGAATTTCATGCTGCAAACCGAGCCGCAGATTCAAGAGGTGATGGGCATCGAGGAGCGCGGGCACGACTACTTTCTGCAATGCACGGATGCGCGTCCGGACACCGGTGGACTCAGCGGCGCGACGCCGGGCGAGGCGGTCAGTTGGGGGAAAATCGACCCGGATAATTTGCCGGACTGCGTGGTGTGCTACGCGGACTCCACGATCACGCTGCCGATCATCACCGCGTATGCTTTGAGCAAGGCGGCTCCGCGAAAACTCAAGCGTCTTTACGACCGGCGCGATGCGGACTACGCGGCCTTGCGCGAGCAGTATTTGAAACGCGGGACGGTCTCGAAAACCGAGCACCGGACCGATCTCGACAAACCCAAGCGCGGACGCTCCGGCCGATCCGTCGCCGGCACCAAACGCCCTTAGATTTCCACATGGCCCGACGAGCGGACTCCCGAACCCTGCTGTTTGAAAAAATCCGGACGACGCCTCCGAAGTTTGTCCACGTGACCGGCGTTCCGTACACGGTTGAAGTCGAGCAGTCGGAAGATTTGCAGGCGGTCGATCACGTGTGGATCACCCTGGAAGTCCCGCCATTTGGCCGGGTGCGCGCCGCGGTGAATACGACTTCGCGTTTTAATCGCGACGCAGGTTTTGATGCGCGCGTGCGCGTCGCCATCGTGGCCGGGACGTGGGAGGAAAAGCCGGAAAGCGGCCTCCTCGAAGAGCCGGGGCAGGATTACGCGATGATCGAGGCGGCACTGCCCGTTTCCTACGAAGAGTATGAGCATCAACCGCTCGTCGATCTGCTCGTGGCCAAGGCGAAAGCGGCCGTTCGCGCGGAAGTCTGGGGCGAGCTTTACGCGCAGGATCATCTCGGCGTCCACCAGATCCACAGCCGCCGGGCGAGTTGTGCGGTGACGCGCGATGTAAAGGGACGGGACGGCGCGCTGAAACTTTACTACGCGGATAACTCGACGGAGCTGTTTTTGTTCAAGTTTTGCGGTCAGCCGTAGCGGGCTGCGGCGGGCGGTTTCGGAGAAAGGCAACCGCCCGTGAAGGGGGATAATTGCAGGCCATTTCGCCGAAATGCGGCCCCGCTGGCGGCATGTAGGCTGCTCTGTAATGGGGCTGCCGGACGACTCCTTTCCGTCCCATGCGCACGCGTATGCCTCAAAATCCGCTCCCTTTTTCCAAACCATCCAATGATCCCGTGCCAAACGTCCGGCCCGTCCACGCGCCGATCACGCATCTCCCGATTGCCGCCGTCGCTGATACCGTCGATCCGACGCGCGAAATCCGCCTGCTCGTCGAGCAACTCCAAAACGCGGTGCAGGACGCGCGGGGGAATGCGCGGAGTTTGCAGGACGAAAAGGAAGAACTCGGAGCGCAGCTCGAAAATGCGCTGCGTCAGATCGATCAGCTCCGCTCGAACGAGCGGGAAAACCGGTCGCAGTTTGTCGAAATCACGTCCGTCATCCGGCAGCGCGACAGCGCCGTGGCTGAAGTGGACCGCGTGCGCCGGGCCGCGGGTGAGACGCAGCGGCAGTGCGAATCCGCCGTCCGCGAACGCAACGATGTGCAGCGGCAGCGGGACGACTCCATCCGGCGACAGACGGAAGAAGCGCGCGCGCGGCAGCAGGCCGTCGCGCAGCTAGTCGAGGCACAAAAACAGACGGGCAATCTCCGGCAGGCTCGCGACGCGGCGAACAGTCACAATCTGGAACTCGCGGCAAAGCTGTCGCGTTTTGAGGATGATTTCGCGGAGTTGGGATATCAGCGGGATGCTTTTCAAAAATCGCAGAAGCAATTGCAGGAGGAACTTCTCGAAATGCGGCGGCAAATTTCCCTGCTCACCGCGGATCGCGATCACGCAGCAGCAGAGGTGCTCGAACTGACGCGGCGTCTCGAAGATGAGCGCTCGAAATATCTCGAAAACGCCGGCAAGCACGAAGGTGCTGGCGGGCGGTCCGTGGCGTTGGAAGAGGCTTTCCAACACCTCGCCAGCGTCACCGCCGAGCGGGACGCGGCGCGCACGCGGACGCAGGAACTGGCGGCGGAAATCGAGGTCTTGCGCTGCCAGGTCAACGAACTGCGCGTGCAAGCCGAAGCGCCCGATGTTTCACAGCAAGCTCACGAGGACATGGCGCGCCAGCTTTCCACCCTCACCACCGAGCGCGAAAAACTCGCGGTGCGCGAACGGCAGCTCGTCGAGGAAATCGAGGGCCACCAGCAGCATCTCGGACAACTCGTCGAGCAGCTCACCTCTGCGCAGCAGGACCGCGAAGAGGCGCACCACGCGCTCGCCACGGCGCAACGGCAATTTGAGCAGGACCTTTATGCGCGGGAATCAAAGCGCGCGGAGGAAGCCGAGCACGGGGTCGAACTGGAGGCGCGCATGGAGGCGGTCCGTTTGCAAAATTTGACGCTGGAGGAAAATCTCGCCGCCGCGAATCGCCGGGTCATGGAGCTTTCGCAGGTCCAGCAGGAGGCGCGGCAGCTCGCGTCGCGTTTTGAAAAGCAACGGCTCGCGACTATCGATCTCGGCACGCGCTTCGAGGCGGCCCAGCGGGAACTCGTCGAGCTATCCGCGAGCCTCGCCGAAGCGCGTCTCGCTGCGCGCTTCGCCAATAGCCGCGCCGCCAAAGAGGCCGCCGCCGCGATGAAGGAGCAGCTCCTCCCCGTCGTCGTGAATGCGCAAGGGCTCGCCACAGATGAATCGATCGTGAACGCGGAGGCCAGCATGCTGGAACGCGCCGAGCCGCTCTCGCCGGAGAACAGCGAGCCGCTCGGTGAAAAAGAAGCCCGCAGTGCTCTGAACGCGATGAAGCACTGCTACCACGCCTTTCAAAAAGACAGCGCCGACATCAGCCTCCTCAACGAACTCTACAGCCACGCCTATGGCTTCTCCGAGCGAGCGCGCGCGTCCGGCTACATCGCGCTGCACCGCCTGTGCGCGGCGTTTGCGCATCTAGTTCACGAACTCTACGAGTTTCCCGAAATGCTGAATACTTCAGCCCTGCGCACGATCGGCTCCACGATCGAGTTCCTCATTTTGCTGATGAAGGATCGCAACGTCGCGCAGATCCAGGACCCCGCCAAGTCGCCCGTCTATGTCGTGGATGACGACCCGGACAACTGCGATGCAATCAAGATGTCGATGGCCACCACGATGCTGCGGGCGAGGTGTGCCGGAGAACCCTCGGTCGCGCTCACAGAACTCGCCGCCTCGCACTTCGACCTGATCTTTCTCGATGTGAACCTGCCCGAGATGGATGGCTTCGAGCTCTGCTCGCGCATCCGCCAGCTCCCCGGCTACGGCCACACGCCGGTCATCTTTCTCACCGGGATGATCTCACTCGAAAACCGCGTGCAATCCGGTCTGAGCGGCGGCAGCGATTTCATCGGGAAACCTTTCAATCTCCATGAACTGACCGTGAAAGCGCTCACGTTGATTCTGAAGTCCGGGCTGCTGCTGGATTAGTCAGAAGCGGTCGGGACAAAACAAAACCGGACAGGAAATTGCTTTCCTGCCCGGCTCGTTAGAGTTGCTTGGACTTAGGTCTTAGAGCTTTGTAGCTCCGAGCTTCCGGCGCAGGCCTTCCACTCCGACGAGGCCGATCCCGAGGAGGGCGACCGTCGTTCCACCGTCTGGCACGGATGCGTTAGTGGAGGAGAAGCTGAAGGTTTGGCCGAAGGTGTTGGCGGTCATCACCCACGTTCCGGGAGTGTTGTCCTTACCAGCCTTGTGCGCGATGCCCGAGCCCGAGAGCACGAGAGTCGAGGCATTCAAGCGCGTCACGGAGATCGCGAGCAGGTCGAACGACGTTCCGGGAACGGAAGGGATCGTCCAGAGAGGAACGACGCCGCCCACTGGGAACGGATCGAAGCTGAAGGGCGTCATGGTGACGCTGGATGCAGCGAGACCAGCGTAGTCGCCAGTTGGCAAAGCGCTCACGGTCACGCCGGAGAAGCTGGTGAACTTCGTGGCGGTCAGGAGGTTCGAGTTGTCAACGACGTAGGAACCGGCGAAGGAGACTTCGCCGACGATTGGGATCGCGGAAGCATTGTGGCTCAGAAGGCTGGTGATGCCGAGCACCAGAGGTGCTGCGATCGTCATGATGTTTTTCATATTATGTAGTGTTTGTGTTTACTTGCGTCGGTGATCCGACATCCACCCATTAGCAGCGACCGTGCCACGTTCAGAATGTAGCTCGTAAGTTGAATTCCGAAAGGATTTTACATTTTTCATCAAGTTTGAGAGCGCCCAAATCGATGCCGATTCTGTAAAGCCACCCGACACATCCGCCGAGCCCTGGGTTCCGATTCGACGTAAATTACTCATGGATAGGTAATTATTCACGTTCATCCGTCGTAAGATTCCCTGACAGGTTCGGGGATCACTCCGGTGCGAGGAGCGTCATCGCCCGGCGCGCCTCGCCTAACTGCGGCTCCGCCAGCCCTGCATTGATCGCCCGTTGCAGCGTCTCGCGACCCTGCACCTTGTCCTTTGCCTGCAAGCTCGACATTCCCATCCAGAATAACTGCCGCGCCACCAACGGCTTGTGTGCCTCTATTTCCCGGAGGAGGTCGCGCGTGTAGGTGAACTCCTTTCGCTCGTAGCTAAGGTCCGCTAAAACCGCCGCCAGTTCCAGATCGTCAGGCAACGTCTTGCGCGCTTTCGCTGCCAGTTCGTAAGCGGTCGCCCGCTCTTTGGGGATTTCCGCGTCAATCGCCGCCAAGTCCCGCTGCGCCGGCGCAAATTCCGGGCTCAAGCGAAGCACCTCGCCATAAGTGCCCGCCGCGGCTTTGGCATCGCCACGCTGCGTCTCGATCGCCGCCCGCGCCATCAGTGCCGGCACGCAGACGGGATCGCCCGCGAGTATCTTGGTGATCTCCGGCTCGGCCGCCGGCAACCGCGCCGGTTCATCCATGAGCGCCGCCAGTTCCAAAAAGCGCTTCGCATCCGTCGCTTCCGGGGAATCCGGTGCCGCCAGCCCTGACACGCGCTCCATGATTTGCCGCGCCTCCTTCACCTTGCCCAGTCCGTAAGCGCTCAATGCCAGCGCGTGCTGGACCGACGCATCCTCCGGGAGCTGGCGTGCGCTTTCCTGCAAAAGGCCGTACGCCCATGTCGAATTCCCGCTTTGATTTGCGATCGCACCGAGCGTCCCGAGCACTTTGGCATCGTCCGGCGCGATGGCCCTCGCTTTTTTCGCGAACTCCAGCGCCTTTGCCGCATCCTTCAGCGGTCCGGCGTACAGATTGGCCAGCTTCATGATCGGTGCCAGCAGCTTTGGATTGACCTTCAGCACTTCTTCGCACGTCGCCGCCGCTTTTTTGAAATCACCCGCTTTCTCGTAATACTCGCCCACCCGCATCTGCGCCACCACGTCCGAAGGCTGCGCTTTCGCCATCGCCTCCAGTTGCTCGATCGGCGGCATCTTCGCATCGCCCGCGCCTTCTTCCAGCGAGGCGAGGCGGGCCTGGATTTCCGATTTTCCCGAAAAATCCTCGGGGCCTTCCGCTGCCAGTCGCAGCGAATTTCTCGCCGCATCCCGCTCGCCCATCATGTAATTCGCGAGCCCGAAATGGTACTGCACCTCGTGTTCGCCAGGCAGCTTCGCCACGCTCTCGCGCAGCAGCGTCACCGCCTGCGGGTAGTCCGCGCGCTTGTAGCAAATCCAGCCCAGCGTGTCCGCGATCGACGGATCGTTCGGCTGCAAGTTTCGCGCCTTCCGCGCCAGCTCGTAGGCACGGTCGAGCTGGTTCAAATGTTCCGCGTACAGCCACGCGAGATTGTTCAGCGCCGGTGCGAAGTTCGCATTTTGCGCCAGCAGCTTTTCGTAAGTCTCCGCCGCTTTCGGATACTCTTTCATCCGATCATGGATCATCGCCGACAGCATCAGCGGCCGCTCATTCGACGGATTAAGCGCCACCATGCCATCGAGCCGCCCGATCGCCTGCGTCAGTTTTCCAGCAGCGACGTAGGTGGAAACCAGCATGTCGTAGGCGCTCACGAAATTTGAGTCCAGCTCCAGCGTTTTCATCAGCGCCGCCTCCGCCTCGTCCCACTTGTGCTGCGCCGCAAAAATCCGCGCCTGCAAGAAGTGCGCACCCGCCGAAGCCGGGTTCGCGGCGATCTGCTTTTCCACGCGCCGCAAAGCACCGTCGAAATCCTTGTTCATCAAATCCAGCTCCACGAGCTGATATGAAATCACAAACGGATCGTGGCCCAGCTCGCCCGCTTTTTCAAAAGACTGCCGCGCCTCGGCCAGCTTCCCCTGCTGACGCAAAATGCTGCCGAGCAGGAAGTGCGGCTGCGAACTGGCTGGCGACTCCGTGATCTGCGCGCGACAAATCTCCTCCGCCTCGCCCAGCCGCCCCTGCGTGCGATACGCGTCCGCCAGCAGCAGATGCGCCGCCAGCAGCTTCGGCTGCCTCACCAGCAAATCGGACATCGAAGACGCCACCGCCTTGGTATCGCCGCGGCGCAAATTCAGTTCCCCCTGCAACAACGCCGCCTCCACAAATTCCGGGTCCGCACTCACCGCCTGCGAAAGCATCGCACTCGCCTGCGACGGGTTATCCGCGAGCAGATAAGCGCGCGCCAGATGGAACTTCACATTCGGCACGCCCGAGTAGGTCTTGTCCAGTTTCTCCAAACTTTCGACCGCACCTTTCGCGTCGCCTTTCGCCATCAAAACCTGGCCCTGCAGCATGCGGCCTTCAAAATTCATCGCATCCCGGCGGAACACATTTTCCAAGGCAGAGAGCGCATCGGGATATTTCTTCTCCGCGAAATCCAATTGCGAGAGCGCGCACCAGGCCGGCAGATAATCCGGCACCTGCCCGGTCAGCGAGACCAGCGCTTTCCGCGCCTCATCCCGCGCTCCGCTTTGCGCCTGAAACTCCGCATACCGCAGCCGCGCCAGCGAGCGCGGAGGGGAAAGTTCCGCCGCCGTTTTGAATTCCGCGCCAGCTCGGGGCAGATCGTTTTGCGCCACCGCCAGATTCGCCAGCGCCAGATGCACGCTCCAGGATTTCGGATCAAGTTCGAGCGCGCGGGCCAGCGCCTTTCCGGCCGCATCCGCATCGCCGCGCTTTCCGGCGAGCGTCGCCTTGGCCAGGAAAAGATTCGCGTTCGGGTGCGCATCCGCTTTCGCCAGCACCAGCTCCGCCGCCTGAATCTGCTCCGCGCTCTGCGCCACATCCGCCAGCACCAGCAGCGCATCTTCCTGCGCAGGGTCGCGCGCCAAAATCTCCAGCGCCTCCTTCCGCGCATCCGCATATTCCCCGACCGCCCGCAGCGCCAGCACCAGTTTTCCCCGCATCGCCAGATCATCCGGCGTGATTTCTTTCGCATGGAAAAGGTGCGGCAGCGCCTGCACCGGCGCGCCTTCCTCCAGCCAGATGAGAGCCAGCTTCCGGCTCGCCGCCGCGTGCTGCGGATCGAGCTTCAGCAGGCTCAGATACTCGACGCGCGCATTGTCGTATTCGCCGGCTTTCGAGTAGCCATCAGCCTTCGCCTCAATGCGCGCCTTCTTCGCCTCGGGTGAGCAGCCTCCTGCCAGCAGCGCGGCACAACAAGCGATCGTCAGGGATGTCGGATGAGTTTTGTTCGTAAACATGTGATTTGAGTAAAGTCTCTGCGCGAGCCGATGAAACCGCTCATTCCTTCGCGATGCCGAGCTTTTCCATCAGCTCGTAGAAAGTGGGCCGGCTGATTCCCAGCTCCGCCGAGGCCGGTGCGATCTTGCCGCCATGCCGCTTCAGCGCCCGCTGCACCATTTCGCGATCCAGCGCATCCCGCGCCTCTTTCAAAGTCGTTGCCGACTCCCCATCGCCCGCGTCGCCGAGATCGAGATCAGCCGCCGTGATCCGCTTCCCGTCCGTCATGATCACGCCGCGCTGGATTCGATTTTGCAGTTCACGCACATTCCCCGGCCAGCCGTGACGCTGCATCGCCCGCTGCGCATCCGGCGCAAAGCTCAGGCCGCTCTTTTTATTCTCCGCCGCGAACCGATCGAGAAACGTCCGCGCCACGACCGCGAAATCATCCCCGCGCTCCCGCAGCGGCGGCAAGTTCACGACGATCACCGCCAGCCGGAAAAACAAATCCTCGCGAAACGCACCGCTCGCCACCGCTTGTTTCAAGTCCGCATTCGTCGCCGCCACCACGCGCACATCGACTTGGATTTCCTGCCGACCGCCCACGCGCAGAAAAGTCTGCTCCTGCAAAAAGCGCAGCAACTTCACCTGGATCGGCGCGGGCAAATCCCCGATCTCATCCAGAAAAAGTGTGCCACCTTCCGCACTCTCCAGCAGCCCCTTCCGCTGCGCCTGCGCGCCGGTGAACGCGCCTTTTTCATGCCCGAAAAGCTCGCTCTCGATTAAATTCTCCGGGATCGCGCTGCAATTAATCGCGACAAACGGCTTCTCCTTCCGCGTACTCCGCCGATGGATCGCCGCCGCCGCCATCTCCTTCCCCGTCCCGCTTTCACCCAGCAGTAGGATCGGCGCACCGCTCGCCGCCACCTTGCGGATCATCGCAAACACCGCCTGCATCTGCGCGCTCGTCCCGATCATCCCCTCGAACACATCGCTCCGCAAATTCTGCTGCAGCGCCCGATTTTCCCGCTCCAGCTCCGCCACGTAAACGCACCGCTTCAGCACCAGCTTCAGCTCATCCAGATCGATCGGCTTGCACAGAAAATCATACGCACCCGCACCGATCGCACGCAGCGCGTTCTCCTTTTCCCCCTGGCCGGAAGCGATCAAGACCTTCGCCGTCCGATCGATCGCCAGAATTTCCGCCAATGCCGCCAGCCCTTCTTCCGGTTCATTCGGACGCGGCGGCAGCCCGAGATCCAGCAACACCGCCGCCGGATTACCCACCTTAAACGCCTCCACCGCCCCCGCTCGATCGCCCGCCTGCGTCACCTCGTAATCCGCCGTCAGCGCCCATTTCATCTGAGTCCGGATTTCCGTGTCATCATCGACGATAAGCAGTCGCGGTTTGGTCATTTCAGGCATCTTTTCTTTGGAACATGCAGAATGGCGTCATTTTTAACTGGAATCCATAAAAACCGTAATTAGGATTTCTGCCAGTGAATTACGACGAACTCCGTTCCCAAATTGAAACCACCGTCAATCGGCAGCTCACCCAAAAAGGGCTGGCTCCGGTAAAACTCGAAGAGTCCTCTCGATTTTTAGGAGGCGACATTTCCATCGATTCCCTTGATCTGGCGGTCATCGTCACCGAGCTGCAGCGCGCGACGAATAAGGATCCCTTCAAAGACGGATTCAAAAATTTCCGCACCGTGGGCGAGCTGGCGCAGCTTTACCTCGAATGAGCGTTGCTCAAGCCGCCCCGCCGTCTGCCGCCGGGAAGATTCGAGACTGGATCGCGAGCGGTGAGATGGTTTCCGGCATCCAGGACGGTGAGCCGATCCGCACCGAAGCCGTCGCGGAACGCGCCGACGAGCTAGCTGCGCGGCTCCAATCGCTCCCTGCTGGTCGCATCGCCCTCGCCACACAGCGGGTGGACCACATCTTTGCCGCCCTCTCGGCGTGCGAAGCCACCGGCAAACAACTGCTCCTCCTCCGCGAAACCTTTCCCCTCGATCACCCAAACTGGCAGGCGTGGGGCGTCGGCTGCGTGCTTGATGATGACCTGCGCGAGCAACTTCTCCCATGCGATCCCTCGGCAGAAAGCGGCCCGCCTGCCGTGATGCTGATGACCTCCGGCACCACCGGCACGCCCAAGGTCGCCCTGCACGATCTCGATCGCCTCCTCGGACGCATCCGCCCTTCATCCGCCCCGGCGATGGATGACAGATGGCTGCTCACCTACCATCCCGCGAGTTTCGCCGGGATGCAGGTCTTGCTCACCGCTTTGTCCTCGCGCACGCCGCTCATCGCCACGAGCCGCCAGACCATGTCGCTCCTCACGGATGCGGCTCTGCAAAACCGCCCCACCCATATCAGCGCCACGCCCACCTTTTGGCGTTCTTTCATCCTCGCCTTGGGAGCGCGTAGCGAGGAGCTGCCGCTACAACAGATCACGCTCGGCGGCGAGGCCGTCGATCAGGGCATCCTCGATCAACTCCGCACCGCCTTCCCCGCCGCCCGCATCAGCCACATCTACGCCTCCACCGAAGCCGGCGCCCTTTTCGCTGTGAAAGACGGACGCGCAGGCTTCCCCGCACCGTGGCTCGCAGAGGGCATCGACGGCGTGCAGCTTCGCATCCGCGATGAAATCCTCGAAGTCCTCAGCCCGCGTGCCATGCGTTCCTATCTCGCGGCGGCTTCGGGAAAAAACACCGCCGAAGATGGTTGGATCGTCACCGGCGATCTGGTGGAAATCGTGGAAGACCGCGTCCTTTTCCGCGGACGCCTTGATGACTTGATCAATGTCGGCGGAGCCAAGGTGCTCCCTGAGCAAGTCGAGTCCGCGCTCCTCAAACTTCCCTTCATCCGCGAAGCCCGTGTCTACGGAATCCCGAACCCGCTCGTCGGCGCACTCGTCGCCGCCGACCTCGTGCTCGCGGAATCCAAACCCGAAGACGAAGCCCGGCGCGAGATCCATCAACAACTCTCGACGACCATCGAGCCCTACAAAATCCCCCGCATCCTGAACTTCGTGAGCACCATCCCCACCAACGCCACAGGCAAGAAAACCCGCGCCGCATGAGCAACAGCGAAAAGGCAGTCATCGTCACCGGAGCCAGCCGCGGCTTGGGCTTAAACATCGCGCAACTTCTCCTCAATCGCGGCTACCCCGTCGTAGGTTGCAGCCGCGCGAAGACCCCGGAAATGGATAGTCTCGAAGCCGGAGGTGGCTTCCAATGGTTCCCTTGCGAAGTAGGCAAACCAGACGAGGAGGAAAGATTCTTCGACCAAGCCATTGCGTGGATCGGCGGCCGCAAGCTCTACGGCTTGGTCAACAACGCAGGCATCGCCGGAGAAGGCATCCTCGCGACCTTCCCCACCACGGACTGCGAACACCTCATCTCCGTGAATCTCCTGAGCGCCATCCGTCTCGCGCGCCTCGCCTCGCGGGTCTTGCTGGCCAGTTCCTCAGGCGGACGCATCATCAATATCAGCTCCATCGTCGGCCTGCGAGGCTACACCGGCCTCGCTGCCTATTCCGCCTCCAAGGCTGGCATGGACGGCCTCACCCGTGCCCTCGCTCGCGAAGTCGGGCGGCGCAACATCACCGTCAACTCCGTCGCCCCCGGCTATCTGGAAACCGCGATCTCCGCTTCGCTAGGCGAGCCGCAACGCCGTCAGATTGTCAATCGCACACCGATCGGCAGACTAGGTCAGGTCTCAGATGTCAGCCCGCTCGTTGCTTTTCTGTTAAGCGACGAGGGAGGCTTCATTACCGGACAGACTCTGATCGTGGACGGCGGAATTAGTTGTTGAACTAACTCTTCCACGGTCTCAGTCCCAACAGGAAATCGTCGTAGTTCGTTTCCATCGTCAGCGGCACCGATACCTTCGCCAGCACCGTCGCCTTCGGCTGTCCGATCAGGGCGTGATCCGGCACATCCGACGACACCACACACGAAGCCGCGATCACCGCGCCCTCGCCGATCCGCAGCGTCTTGCCCGATGGCACCGCCACCACGCAGTTCGCCCCGATAAACGCGTTTTTCCCAATGATGATCCGCCCCGCCCCGCGCGTGTGAGCTAGCAGCAAACTCCGCAGGCAGATTTGCGCCCCATCCTCGATCTCAATCGCCTCCGGGTATTCGTTCTCGATGTAAACGTCATCCCCGATGAAAACCTTGCCGCTGATTTTCACCCCGCGCATCCGGTGCAGCATCGGTCGCAATGTGGTCGCACCTGGAGCCACCCGCGCCAGTAACCCAAGGACGCGGTTGGCAACGCGCCGGAAGAGACTTTTTTTCATAACTTTTCCTTTGCCGGTTCACCCGCATTGAGGCGCGAGTCCGCGGACCATTTCAGCCGCCGCACGACTTGTTTCGCGGTGTTCAAAAGCGCGGGATGTTTTACCAGATGATTGTCTCGAATCTCCGACAATGTGCGCCTCATTCGCACCGAAACGCGATACTTCAAACCCGGAGACCACGCCTCCGTCATCGCGTGCGCCGAATCGACGAGGCGAATGGAAACCGCCTCCCGCGGAGCCAACCCGCACTCAAATTCAATGAAGCCATCGCGATGAACGAAGGAAACTTCCTTCCCGCCGACCGAGACCTTTTTCACCTCGCCAGCCTCCGGTTCCGCCCGCGTGAAAACAAACGAGCGCGCGTGGCTGTCCACGTTTTCAAAATCGAACGTCGCGGTGAAAAATCGGACATGACATTTCCCATCGCCCTCTTTCCGCCGCAGGTGTTGCCGCGACAGGGAATCGGAAAGCGCAGGCCAGGTCAAAGCCGGTTCGACTTCCTGTAAAAACCGCACGCACCGCTCCAACTCGCCCAATCCCCCCGCGAACCAATCGTGATGCTCCACCACATGCGCCGGTTTCCCCAAAAACAAGTCGAGCGCCAGAGCGGAAAGTTGCTTCGGATAACGGCGCGTGAAAATCGGCACGCCCGAATACCGGTTGGTCGCGGGCAAAAGTTCCTCACCCAACGCCACGGTATCATCTGTCTGGCCGGTGGCATTCCGCGTCGAATTCACCGCCGCAAGAAATCCCACGCGCCGCAGCGCTCGCATCGCTACCGTGGAAAATTTTCCCTGCGGAAACACCATGACCGGATCAAACGGAATACCTGTTCGCTCACGGTGAATTTCCATGCGCGCGAGCGCCGCCAGCGACTTCTGTGTCAGCAATTTTTCATTGGCGCTTCCGAACTCCGTATTGGTGTGATCACAGCCATGCACGCAAATGGAGTGCGCCGGAAAGTGTTCGGCAAACGCACGGGCTGCCTTCGGCGACGTGCGGAGATAGTTCGCGGGGATGAATGCTGTGGTTACGCCGTAGCGCAGATTCGTCAGCGATTGGAAAAGATCGTTGTAATTCAAGAATCCGTATTTCCGCTCAAGCAATGGGTCGTCGATAATGATGCGCGCGGTCTGATGCGGATTTTCCCAACTGGCTCCGGGGAACATCGCGCGCAGAAAGAGGATCGCGGGGACAAAACTGTCGCAGAGTTGAGTCAGCGTTTCTTCGCGAATCTTGTCATGCGGAGAAGCCATCGCCCCTTCGCCCGCCCAATGAAACCACGGCACGCCAGAGCAATTACTGCGGATGAATACAGGGCGACCCGCCAGTTCCATTAGTGTCTCGCTGGATGGGTCAGCAGCGACATCGAAACAACAGTCCCCCACGCTCGCCGCACGCTCAAAATCACACCCCGCAAGCTGGCGCGTGTGCATTGCGCTCGCGCGCGGAAACGAGCACCGGTCCGCGCGGTCCACAGATGCCACACCGCGCACTGCCCCATCGCTCCACCGTTTCGCCAGCGCCGAGTGCCGCGCCGTTTCGCGATACCCAAAAATCAGAAAACCACTTCGCTTACCCTCGCTGGATTGTTCCAGAAGACGTGAAAGAAGATTCCTGTCTTCCAGCGCAGCCAAAGTGTCTGCGCTCATCGCCACCGCATCTGAGCTAGCAACAAGCGTGAGTAACTCCGCTACGTCGTCACCTGATGCAGGACAATGGACGTGCCTGACCCTTAAACCCAGAAAATCGGCGAATGAAAAAAGGTTCGACCCCCAATCGCCAACCTCATTCGTATGGAGAATAGTAAACTCGTTCAGTTGCTTAAAAAACGCACGCTTCCGGCACACCAAATGTGTTGCTCAAAATTGTATCGCAGTGGAAACGGAAGGGGTGGGCGTAAAAGTGAATGGGCATGAAACCTCGTTTGAGTAAAGCCCACTTCCAACGTCGTGGAAGGCCGTTTCATGAGCTCCAAATGGTGCGGACGCGTATGGTGTTTTAACCTGCGAAAACCAATTGTAATCCCGATTTGGGACCGCAAACGCCGAAAAAGGAACCCAACTGCATTGATACCAAATATTATGCTGGCACGTGAGTGTCCCGGATGTGTTCACCAAAGAGAATCCCGCACTGCCGTTGTTGTTTTGTCCCACAATGATATTGCGACTAAAAGTCACGTTTGCTATTGAGCCATCATTGGAAAGGACGTGAGCGGGAACCCCATTTCCGTTCATCAGAAACACGTTCGATTCGATATCCCACAGCGACGATGCTCCGGAACCACTTCGGATAATTGCGGTTCCGTCAATATCTTCAAACGTACAGTTGATTACATTCAGCCCTGTTGTCTCCCGAGCTTGTATCCCCTCCGTATGCCAATCTGCCGTGCTGTGATTTCGGGCAACTATCGAATTTTGAAGGGTGATGTTGTTTCCGGCGATTAGAAACAACGGCACTCCGAAAAGGTCGTGGATGTTACAATACTGAATAGTTAAATTTGAACAATTGCCTGCGCCTTGATCCGCGCCGTAAATTCCTGTCGTGCGTTTCAGGAAGGCCGCATCTCCTGCCATTTCCACGAAGAGCAACGATATATTCGTAGGTGACCGTAGAAGACTATAACTATACGAAAGATATACGAGAGTAACGTTATCCAAAGTGCTGTTCTTGATTGCGATACCGTGACCGGATCGAAGATCCGTCCGATAAGCTCCATCAATGACCCAATAATCGCTACTTAGTGTGATGCCCGAAAACACTGCTTGCCCAGTTTCATACTGTGGCTGCCAGCCGATATTTGTTCCATGAACCGAGTCCGTAGCCTTTTTGAGCGTTATCGTTGCTGTGCCCGCATTTGCGGTAATTCCGGCAAAAACTCCATAGTTACCGCCGGCAAGGTAATAAGTCGTTCCACGGACGGGGTTCTCCGGTATTTGCGAAAAAGCGTCCGTCCAGTTCGTCCCATTGTTAGCTCCGGTCGCGCCAGGCCGTACACATGCAAGCTGTTGACCAAAACTGCGCCCAACTAAAAGGATAGTTGCCACAACAACGAAGTTAAATATTTGAGGGATTTTCATATATTAAAAAATTAAGCTTAAACGATTTTCGATCAACACGGCTGTCTCAAGCAAAGATTCCGAACCAGCTAATTTCACTTTTTCCCGGATTAATTCTCTGCGCGGCATCCGTATTTCCGAACTCCACTCTCACAGTTCAGCAAAATTTTTTGTTGAAGGCAAAACTTTCTTTATAAAATAAAACTAATGAAATAAAAATTAGTAAATTAGTTTCGCTGGAATCGACTCTCACACAAGTCGTCATCATTTCCTCAAAGGTAGCAGCACGCGAAACGTCGTGCCTTTGCCGGGTTCACTTTCCACCTGAATATTTCCGCGATGCGCTTCGACCACCATCTTCGATTGAAACATCCCGATTCCGAGCCCCTTTTGTTTCGTGCTGTGGAAAGGACGGAAGAGCGACTCCTTCAAAAACGTCGCGCTCATGCCGCAGCCATTGTCCGCGACGGAAAGCATCGCCTGCCCGTCGCGCTCGCTCGTCGCGACTTCGATCGTGCCGCCGGTGCCGAGCGCCTCGCGCGCATTCATCACCAGATTCACGACCACACTTTGCACCTGCTCACGATCCGCGACGATCGTCAGCAGCGGGTGAAAGTCGCGCCGCACTTCCAGGCCGAGCGTGCCGTTCAAGCTCGCGAGCGCATCGCCGACAAGCTGATTCAGGTCGCACTCGACGGGCTTCAGTTCGAGTTGCTTCCGCAGCGCACTGAGCCGCGAGATGAGATCGTTGATCCGCTTCACCGTGCTCGCGATGCCGCTGAGCGCGTCTTGCCGAAACTCGGGATCGTCAAAATGCGTGGGCAGGTTTTGCAGCATCAAGTTCAGCGTATTCGCCGCGTTTTTCAGGTCGTGGACGAAGAACGTGGACATCGTCTGAAACGCCTGCATTTCCTTCCCCATCATCAGCTCACTCGTGAGCCGCATCCGCACCAGGCCCGCGGCGATCTGATCGGCCATGCACTTCAGCAGTTCCAGCTCTTCGACCGTGTACGGGGCGGCATTCACGCGATCCGCCAGCATCGCCACGCCGAGCAGCCGCTCCCCGCTGAGCAGCGGCACGCACACGCGGTGTCCGCCATTTTTGAATTCCGTGAGCGCGAGTTGTTTCAGCGGCTCGGCCCAAAGGTCGCGCGCTTCGTCCAAATCGAACGCCCGCCCGAGCGTGAGCAGCCCTTCGCGAATCGCCGCCGTCACGTCGATGCGCGGCGTCGCCTCCTCGATTTCCCGTGCTGTCTGCGCGCTTGATCCGCCGACCGTGAAGCGCCCCTCGTTTCCATCCACGAGCCAGATCGTGACGGAGAGGATGTGAAACGTCTCCGAGATCAGCCGGGCCGTCGTCGCGCACAGTCCGCCCTCATCCAGCACGTTCACCGTTTGCTCCGTCAGCCGCGTCCAGATTTCCCGCGAGTCATGTCCCGGCCTTTGAAAATGCTCGCTCACAAACCGCTGCACGCCCTGCCGAAAGCGCTCCGAAAGCAGCCCGACCGCCAGCACCGCCAGCCCGGCGATCACGATGAAGGCCTGCGTCTGCACGCTCTTCAAGCCGCCAAAAAACGCGACGACCTGCGCCAGCACGCCGACCGCGAGCAGATACCCGCCCGCCAGCAAAACTGTAAGCGACCGATGCAGCACCGTGCGGGAGGGATACACGTCGCTTTCCGCAAAGCCGCTCCGCAAATAACCCACCGCCATCAGCGTGCAGCCAAGGATCAGCGACACCGTTTCGATCTGCGTCCATTCCGCGTTGTAGCCGGGGAAAAGCAGCGCCTGACTTTGCGTATAGATCCCCGCCCCAAAAATCACGCCGAGTCCGAGGATGAGAAACTTAATCCGCCACCGCATCGTCCCCACCGCCGCGCGAAAAGTGCGCTCCAGATTCATCAGGATCAGCACCGTGCTGATGAGCAAAACCCCGTTGATGATCTTGGCCGCCGTCGTGAATCTGAGCCACCATTCCCCGGGATGGTCCGGGAAACTCAACGGCTCCAGCAACTCGCTGCCATTGGCAATCGCCAGCCCGATCGGCACTACAAACGCCATGATCAAAGCCAGCCGCCAGCGAGCCAGCCATTCGCGGGAATTGCCGCGCGAATAAATGACGCTGAACGAGAGCCACACTCCGGGCAAAAAGGCTTTCGCCACAAAGGCGAGATTCTGCCACCAGACGATCTCGACCGGCCGCGGCGCGCGTGCGGCCATCGCATTCAATCCACTTTCCACGGCCAGCACCGCCATTCCCAAAAAGAAAAACCACCCGGCCGCGGAGCGTCTCCGCGACAGGATGGCTGCCAAAGCCAGCCCCGCGCAAAACACGGCGGCGGCAATAGAAAGGAAGAGGGTGGCGCTCACAGGGCAGGCAGATTTCGACCCGTAGCGGAATCGCGCCGGATCAGAACGCCAGGGTAGTCTTGAAAGTCATCTGGACGAAATCGAACGCCTGCACATTCGACTCGTTCTTGCCCGCGGAAGCGTTCAGCGAACAATTCCAATGCAGCGATAACGGCACCGTCACGCCCGCGGACACATAGGATAGCTTGTCCGTCCGGCCACCCTTCGCCCCGCCGCCAAAGCTATCGTACTCGGTGTATTCAAAGCCGGCGGAAAGCGAGCCCACTACTGCTTGACGAAAGCGCTGGGTCGCAGTGACTACGATGGATGTGCTGGTAAAGTTCGTATCCACCGCAGAGGCCGCATTGAAGACGCGACGCTCCGCTGCCAGCGTCAGCAGCGTCCCGCTGCGCGAATCCCAGGTCGCGCTCAGGCCAAAGATCGGCGTGACAGCCGATGAGTCGCCATGCTCGCGAATATCCACCCCGGTCGTGGCATCAAATGCAATGAAGCGCGTCGGTGCATACCTTGTCCGCAGCAGACCCTGATGAAAGGTCTGATCCGCCCCGCCCTCGACCGTCAGCGTGCCGAACGTATAACCCAACCCGAAACTCGTTTTGCGCGT
This sequence comes from Chthoniobacterales bacterium, assembly GCA_038228115.1. GTDB lineage: Bacteria > Verrucomicrobiota > Verrucomicrobiia > Chthoniobacterales > Chthoniobacteraceae > JANLQB01. The sequence continues at coordinate 84,038 of JBBRPM010000003.1, read as the reverse complement.
GACCTGGTTATCGACAAAAAGCGTGGTAGTCACTCCCGTCGAACTCACTGCATTACTAAACTGCCGGATCGGCACGGACACATCCAGGCTAAAGGAAGTCTTGGGACTATAGTCGTAGGTGGTCGAGAAAAGCGCGGTGGCGATCTGCCGGCGCGAATTCACCCCTGTATCACGATCCAGCCCAGACAGGCTCGCATACTTCGCACCGAAGACGAATTTCACCTTTCTTAGCTCGGGAAAAACGAAGCTCCCGATCACCGAAACATTTTGGTTGAAGCCCCCGGTTCCTCCTCCGCCCCCAGCGGTCCGGCCCTGCGCTGAGTTATCGGGATAGTTCCCGGCGACATCGTAGGAAAACCACAAAGTCGTCAGCCCGCCACGACCATACAGCCCCTGAATACCGCCTTCGAAAACCGCTGACTCCGAAAAATCATCGTCAAAAGCCGGTCCGCCGACATGGGTTCCGGTAGCTCCTAACGAAGCGTGCATGTTCACATCGAAAGAGCCCACCCGTATCGGTCTCAGCGAAGGAACTCCCGAAGTAGCAATAGGCAACTCCGGCGCTCCGGCCAAAAACGGAGAAGACAGCGACCCGTTCAGTCCGCCCAGATTACCCAGCAAAGTCTCGCCGGTGCTGAGAGCCTGGCTCATCGCGACTCCGCGCGAAAGATCGGGGCTCAAGTCGGCTCCAGCCTCCCGCGAGGGAGCCTCGGTCACTGGCGCTGGCTCCGATGCTTCGTCCTCCATCCACTCTTCGAGATTTTGGGGTGTGCGCCGCGGCACAACGCCGGTTTCCGGAGGAGGATTTGGCAGCGACTCCGAGAGCATCGCCGGCGCGTCCGGATTTGGCATCGTGCCCGGGTCTTCCGGTAGGAACGCAGAGTCGTCCGGGTGGGCGGGAGGCACCGCTGGCGGAGGTGCCTCCTGCGCGGGCTCCTGACTAAAAGCCCGGCCAGCGAGTAACATCGCCCAGGCTACCACGGAAATGCACGGACTGGAACGAGGTCCGCCAGTCCGATTCATATGAGCGATGCGAATTTTCACGCGATGAGTGTTAAAGGGGAACTTGGAGATCAAGCAGCGGCCCGCTCAAAACATTTTTTCCTGCACGATCAGACTATCGTAAGGCTTGAGATAGTAAGCATCCGTCGAAGCTCCCCGCAGCGCCGGACTCAAATCCAAAGTTTGCGTTTGTTGCTGCCCTCCCGCCTGCCGCACCAGGATGACCTTCTTCGGATTCGCAAGGCCCGGCAAGAAGCCGCCGGATTCCATGATCGCCTCAAATGCGGTCAAGGGACGCTCCATGCTTACCTTGCCGGGACGGTTCACAGCCCCGGAAACATAAACGACCGAACCCGTCCGTTGCAGCCCCACCAATACGGCCGCATTCCGAAGTTTCGGGCGGAAGAGTTCAGTCAGTTGTGACTGGAGCGCTTCCGGCGTTTTCCCCGCCGCCGTCACTTCCCCGACCTGCGGCAGATTGATCATCCCATCCGGGCGGATCTTCTCGGTCTGATTCATCTCCGGCGTTCCAGCAAAAGAAATAGTCACAATATCCCCGGGGCTGAGCACGACCGACTTTTGCACGGACGAAGCGGGAACTGGACCCGCCGCGTGCGGTGCTATGCAACCAGTCACTGCAAGAGACAAAGACAGCGCGGCGATTCCGCTAAGACGAAGGACCGTGGACCAGCCTCGGGAGACCGTATTGGGATGATGGGATGATGTGTTCATAAGTAAATTAGTCGAGCCAAGCCGGCGCTTCTCCTTTTCGGAGCCACCAAAGCAGCACAAAGAGTGGTAGTAGCGAAAGCGCAAAAAATAACGGTCCGCCACTTTCATGAATCACGCTGTGAATCATCTGCGGGCCAAAATGGACGCAGAGCAGGCCGATGACCAGAATGCGAAACCCATTCCTAAGGATCGCCAAAGGCAACACGATCGCGAGCAGGATGCCGCGGCGGACCGGACTCTGCAACAACAGGTAGGACGCCACGACCGAAGTCATGAGCAGGATCCAGCTTGATCGAATCCCGCTGCATTCCTGCGCCACTTCCAGCGTGATATTCGGCAGTTGAAAGATCACTCCATCACGAACCACCGGCGTCCCCGTCATTTCCAGGAACCAACCCGCCACTTCCGCCGATCCCAGCTTCAACATCGTCTCCAAGCCATGCACCGCCGCATCTGGGAGTGGCACCATGAAATAGAGAAACCCGATCGGAAAACAGACCGACCACATCCAGGCGCGACCAAGAAAGAAAAACGCGCCTGAAATCAAGAGCGTGACCCATGAATACGCAAAGCAGGAGTGGAAATCTTCGGGACTCATCGTGGACTGAAACACAAAGGACGCCACCAGCGAACTCGCCCCGACAAGCAAAGCAGGCAGGCCCAGAAGCGCCGAAGAGCTGAGCCGCGGTCGCGCGGTCGCTTTCTGAAGATAAATCAGGTAACCGGAAATAAACGGCACCAACAGGATATGGGAATTGAGTGAAGTCGAAGCCGCGTAACTGAGGAAGGAATAGAGCGGCTTGAGCAGCGCAAGACTGACTACTGCCGCGAAGAAGATCATGCCATACCAACGCGATCTTTGTCCGCGTTCCCCGGCCAACTCATCGCACTCCGAAAACGCGCACGGCGTCGCCGCGGCGGGTTCATTGGTGATGCGAGTGGTTTTCACTTTTATTCCTCTGAGTTGCCCCAATTACGCCTTCCAAACCTTCCCTGCCGCGACCTCCACTGCGGACAACGCATTCCGCGTATCCACAATACACTGCGCCGCCTCAGCCAATTCTTGATAATCCACGCAAGCGTGCGCCGTGGCGACAAGCACCAGATCGAAACCCGCGATCGTCTCGCGATTCCAAGGCACGGACTGCATCCCCGCCCAGTGCGAATGCTCTCGTGTAGGCCGGATGATGGGAACATACGGATCGTGGTAGGCGACTTCCGCGCCACACTCCGCCAGAAGGTTCATCAACACATAACTCGGCGACTCACGCTCGTCTTCTACGTTCGGCTTGTAAGCCAGACCGAGCACTAAAATCTTCGCGCCGTTCAGCGCCTTCCGCTTGGAATTCAATGCCTCCATCACCCGGCTCACCACATACTTCGGCATACCGGTATTGATCTCGCCAGCGAGTTCGATGAAGCGGGTGTTCTGTGAGTATTCACGCGCCTTCCAAGTGAGGTAAAAAGGATCGATGGGGATACAATGACCACCCAGGCCCGGCCCGGGATAAAATGGCATGAAACCAAATGGCTTGGTTTTCGCCGCGTTGATTACTTCCCAAATATCGATGCCCATCGCCGCATAGACGACCTTCAATTCATTCACGAGCGCGATGTTCACACTGCGGAAAATGTTTTCCAAAAGCTTTGTCGCTTCCGCCACGCGACACGACGAAACCGGCACCAGCGCCTTTACCGCGCGACCATACAGCGCCATGGCCTTCTCCAGACAAGCCGGGGTATAGCCGCCGACTACTTTGGGGACGGTCTCCACCTTGCTGTCCGCATTGCCGGGATCTTCCCGCTCCGGCGAAAAGGCCAGATGGAAATCCGATCCCGCCGTTAAGCCTGAGCCAGCCTCCAACACTTCGCGGAGTTCCTGATCAGTGGTGCCGGGATAAGTAGTCGATTCCAGCGCAATCAGCATCCCTTTCTCCAAATGAGGTGCAATCGCCCTTCCTGTATTTAAGACACAGGAAATATCGGGCTCGCGGTTTTTGCTCAAAGGAGTCGGCACACAAATTATCACAGCATCAAGGCCACGAAGCAGCGAGAAGTCGGCTGACGCCGTGAACGCCCCGGACTGGTGGAACTGGGCCACGTCCGCAGACTCGATGTGTTTAATATAGCTGCGGCCTGCATTGAGCGCCTCCACCTTTGAGAGATCCACATCGAGTCCCAGCACTTCGACGCCGCGGCGCGCGAACTGAAGCGCCAGTGGCAGTCCGACGTATCCCAATCCTACGATCGCGACTTTGGTAATGCTGGGAGGAGCTTTCGGCTTGGAAAGGTTAACGGTAGTTTCTTTTAAGATGGAAGTATTCATTTCGCTATTTGGAATGGTGAGCAATCAAAGACGGTGAGTTAGGAGAGGCCGGGATGGCGGCTTTCACCGGCACGGATTTAGCGTGGTCTAGGCGCATCCTTTTATATAGTTTACGAGTCAGGCACCGGCGAAGTGTTCCGAAGGTGGATCGGAGCTTTTCGCCGGAAGATAGTTTGCGCCACAGCGCAAAAAGGCGGAGCCCGTGGAAGGCGGGAGTGGGCAGACCCAGCACACGCAAAGCCAGCAATCGGCCCCACACGGCCCCTTTCTTTTTGAGCAGGCCCGCCTGCGAACGGTCCAGCTTCCACATCTCCGCGGACGTTAGAGTCAGATACCCCGCTTCGATCGCTCCATTCACGATTTCCACTCCCCTTGCCGTCCGCGCGATGATCAGTGAGCTGCCGGGATTTTTCCCGTCCGGCTGGTCATACCACGGATCGCCACAACTGATGTCCGCCAGTTCTCCGCTTCCATCCGGCCAAAGCTGTACCGACCAAGGTCGATGCGCCTGCAAAAATGCCCAGCTTTCCTGATAAGTCATCTCCCCACACGGCTTGGTCTCACCGCGTCGCGTCGGCGCAAAGTGTCCCGGCCATCCCAAGCCCCGATAACGCAGATCGCCAAGCGACGAAGGCACCACGCCCATCTTTTCCAGCAAGGCCGCTGTGCCGTTGGTGGAAGGACTTTCCGCACAGAAAAACGAAAGGGTTACTCCGATTTGCTCATGCAGTTTCGGACGAAGCCTCCTCGCATTTGCGACCGCCGCGATTTCGGATGGCTTCCCGATCACCACGCAAGGGGCTTCCGCGTCTTCCACGAGGCTCAAGCCATTGCAGACGGACGCTGGTGAATAACGCGAACCGGAAGCCGCGAGTAGCTCTTCGCGATTCCGGCTGAGTCGCGTCCGGTTCCGAATCGGGTCTTCGGAATCCTGTCCGATATGCAAAACGCCCGCCATGTCGCGAACCTCCACGCAATAGGCAGCAAGCGCCGTCAGGACTCCGCCGGAAGATCCTTTGAATCGCACTTCCGGGTCGCTCGCGTGTCCTTCCCACATCTTCAAGATCGGCCCCCAATCTTCGCTCCCCTTTTCAAAATCCGTTCGCACCGCGGGACAGACTTCGACACACGCGGAGCAGGCCGCACAATCCCCTTCGCTAACCACTGGTCGAATTCCCTCTTCGTCGAAGTCTCGAAGCTCAATGCGATCTTCCGGGCAAATATACGCACACGCCCCGCACCCGAGGCACAATCGCCAATCTACTATATCCGTCACCGTTTGAAGAGCCCGCACTCGTGAGTCTAGTGTTGCTGCAACTCCACTTCTCGACTGGCCAGCGGAGGGTTGTTTTCCGCCAGCATCGATTTCCCTGCTACCACCCGCCGAAAGACCGCGCGTAAATTTGCGCGCGCTTCATCCGCCCGGTGTCCGAGCATCGCGCGCACACCATTTCGCTCCCGATAAAGACTTAAGACGCGCGCGACGGCCGCCGCATTTTCTACCTCGCGACCATCCACGACCCACTCGCCCATTCCCACCGATTCAAACACGCCCTCAAATTTCATGCTGTAAGCAACCCCCACACAAGGCACTCCCTGTGAAAGCGCAGCGATACAAGCATGCATCCGCGATCCGACGAAGAAGTCGAAGCCACCGATGACACCCTTGATGTCATGGTGATCATACTCCGCCACGACGATGCGCACGCGCGCTTGCAGCGCTGGCGGTAAAGATTCGCGAAGACACCGTGACGCATCCTGATCACTTTCCACATCACCCGGCGACGCAAAGGTGTGCGGCACGAGCCAGAGTTCCCCATCGTGCTCATTTAGCAGTGCCTTCACCAGATCCGTGAGGAATGCCGCGTAGTTCAATTTCAGTCCGAACATGTTAGCCCGCGTATACCCGCCGTGATACATCAAGCCATTCACATTGAGGCCGATCACGCCGCGCGTAGCCGGGGAAGGGAGGGCCGGTTCCAGGGAGATCGTCTCGGGCCGCGTCGCTGCGAGAGAAAAGGCAACATCCGGACTGAGATGCACCTCGTATCCGTCCCCAAGCAAATCCTGAGCAACCTTCCGACTGCGCTCATCCCGCGCAATCACCATTGATGAGCGGATAAGGAGAAAACGTGCAAGCCAGCGGGCCAATGGACTTTTAAACGGCCCATAGGTCTGCGGAAACTGCACCATCTCCCCACGCACTAGAATGACGCTCCAGGCCATGAAGAAGCCCAGAAGAAAACGACCCATCCCATAGATGTCGCTGAAGCTATCCCCTCCGCGCACATCACCCACCACATCCGCACGGGCGACCGCGCCGATCCAAGGCGTCGAGTCTGCAATGAAGCGGCGCACTCCGGCAATTGGCATCATCCGATACAAAAGCGACATTCCCACGATCCACACGAGATGATCCTGCGGACGGGAGCGGGGAGAAAGTCGGCACGGAACGATCGGAATCGCCCGATCCTTCCCGTCCACTTTAAAGGTGATAGGTTCACTCTCATTGTGACTTAGGAGCAAGACCACGTCGGCTCCCGGCGCGGCTTCGATGCACAGATTCACTAGCGACACGCCCAAGGCCAGCACTCCCCGGTTCCCGGAAGTCACGGACGTTCCCATGATCGCAACGTGCTTTAACAGCCTGTTTGTATCGGGACTCACGGTATGACGGCCTCTGTTGATTCACTGACACTGGAACCACGAAAGATTTCCTCGTGAAACTGCTTCGCCTGCCCGGCGCTCAGAGTCTTGAGGAAAAATGGGAGAAACTGTTTGAGTGCAGGCAACGGTTTCAACCACCACTCGGTTTCAGCGATGAGTTGCTGCAATTCGGGACTCAATCGATAGCGAATTAGTTTCGCCGGAACTCCGCCGACAATGGCAAACGGAGGTACATCAGCGGTGATCACTGCTCCCGCGGCAATCACCGCGCTGTCACCGATAATTTTGCAGGACGGAGTAATCATCGCATTTTGACCGATCCATACATCGTGCCCAATGCGAAGCGGATTGTCCGTGACAGCCGAGATCGTATCCTCGGCCAGCAGCCCGCACTCCTTGTTGAAAAAGAAAGCGTGCTGGGAAATGCGATCAAATGGGTGGTTCCGCCTGAGAACGACCAATCCGTCAGCCAGTGAACAGTAGTTACCCACCCATGTCCCCGGCGGTAGCCCGCCTGGTGTGAGGCAAAGTCCGTAGCTATACATGCCAATATGTACATTACAGTGCTCCATCAACAGCGCCCGCAACGTTGGCGAGGCCACTTCTCCGCCTTCCGCGCGCGCGACTGCTCTCATGGCAAAGGCGCGCGTCTTTTGCCACTGGCACAGCCAACGCAGAGCGCGCATCCACAAGGAACTGTTGTCGGGAGTTTGTTGCCGCATCATCTCTTTTAACTCACGCAGCAGTGACCGCTCGACGGCGCCAACTCCAGCCCGTCGCCCGGCCGAGTCCGGACCACGTGTTCGGAAATACGAGTAGGGACACAACGAGGGCCGCTAGAGAAAGCAGCATGCAAACTCCCGAAGCAATCCAGATGCTCCAATGACCGGCTCCTGCGAAAACTACTCCCAATCCAGCAGATAAGAACACCGCGATGAAAGCCCCCGCCGCCAGATTGTCGCGCAGCGGGATGCCTTGGCGAAATCGAAGTCGAAAGACGGAAAATAGAGTCGCAGCTATCTCGGCAGCCAGGGCGCACCCCGCCACGAGCGCGACGTTTCCACCTGCCGTCAGAACAACGATGATCGCCAGCGGAAAGCTAATCGCCCGCCATAAGTTTGCGTAGAGTTGGTTGATGGTGTCCGCCTTCGCCATCGCTGCAATCGCGGGAGTGAAACGCACGAAGCGGACGGCCGATGCGGCTCCGAGAATAGCGATGACCGGCCCAACGCCTGAGTATTTCGCTCCGTAGAGAAGCGTCACGATTTGCTCGCCCGCCACGATCAACGGCAGCAGCAGAAATACCGAAGCCATCGCGGCATAGGTCACGCATTCGCGGTAGGCTTCCCGGTAGCGTTCCCACTCGTCTTGCGCCCGGGAAAGGATCGGCAGCATCAGCGTCGAACCAGTTTGCGCGAAGATAAACCACGGGATGCTGACCAGCGTCAGCGCCAGCGCATATCCCGCGAGTGAGCTGAGAGACAAACTCTTTGCCACTAGTATCTGATCGGCCTCCTGACAGAGGAACATGACCAAGCCATTTAAAAGCAGCGGCCACGCGAACTTCAGCATGCGGCGGCCAAGCACTCGATGCCAAACAAGGCGATACGGCCGCGTCGCGGCAAAGTGGGTCATCACCATCGAAAGCACGGCATTTCCAACCATCAGCCATACGATCACGCTGTAGTCGTGCAGCCAGTGTGCGAGCGGCCAGGCCGCCGCGGTCACGACTAGTTGTGGAATCACTTCGACGAGCGCCGAGGGGAGAAAATTGAGGTCACGCTGCTGGCGGAAAACATCAAGGTGCTCAAAGGCCTTGCACAGCGGCACGCACGCCAGGAGTGCGAAGGACGGCCAGCAATTTGGCACCTCAAAAAGGCGCGCCAACGGTACGCTCATCAAAGCGATCAGGACTGCTCCGCAGGTGCCGGCCGCCATTTGAAACGCATGCGACGTTTCGAGGAAAGAGTCCGAGTTCCCTTCCCGACTTTGAATCACCTGTTGCCCGAATGCCATCCGCCCGGCGACTTCCAGCAGCCCGATGGTCAGTCCAAAGACCGCTGCCAGACCGTAGTCCACTTTCGTGAGCATCCTTACCAAGATCAGATTGCGGGCAAAGGAGAGTGAATAGACGAGTAGCCGGCCCGCAGTCAGAATCGCACTGCTCTTTAAAATCTGCCCGTGTGCTTTCCGTTCACGCTCCGGTGTCGGCACCACCGTTTCCATTTCCACTTCCACACTCATGTGCTTTCCTCCGGGGTCTCGGTTTCAGCGGTCACCAGACGCCGCCGCCACATTGTTTTAATGCGTCCGAGGGGACCGGTTTTCGATAACACCCATCGCGCCAGTCTTTCGGCAAACATCCCGCCTGAAATAACGGCGTTCAGCGCGACTCCACGAAAAGTCGGCGCAAATATGTAGTAATCCTTCTCCAGCCAGTGTTCGTCACCAAAGCGCTCTTTGTAGTCCGCCGTCCCGAGACCAAAATCGACTCTTTTGAGGACCGCGCCGCAGGCACCCCGGATTAAGTTTAAGAAGAGAATCGTACCCACTTCGTATTTGCGAAGGGCCGGATCGTATCCGGTCGCATGGAGAAAAAGGTTATCCCGGTGAGCGGAAGCAAACCAGTAAGCACACGGCTTTTCATCCACATACAAGATGTAACCTCGAAGCGCTTTCCGGGCCGCAAGGAGCAGGCAATGATCCCGTGTTTCCCCGACATCGGAAAACCCAGCGCCTAGCTTTCGTTGGTAGGTGAGCGCCGCCACGCGATCGGCATCCTGGCAAAACTGCTCCACGTGTTCGGTGTTCTCAAAGACCTTCGTCTCGACCTTGCCTGGAAATGCCTTCTCCAAGACGCGAGGCAGCCGGTTGAGCCAGTAACGATGCTTCTTTTTCCGCCGAGCCAGAAACTCGTCGAAGCTCGCCGGCAATGACATCCGCCAGTGTTCGCGCTCTCTCCCGAAATGACCTCGCAACAGTGGCGGCACTCGATGCGGCACTTCTGCCGCGAAGACAGAGTCGAAGTGCTGATTATGCAACACTGCGAAATCGAGACGGCGTTCGCTGAGACAACACCGGATTTTTGAAAGCAGTAAAGTCGCGTCACTGCATGCCAGGTCACCAAGAACGCCATTCGTGACAAACGCCAGCTTGCGAACTCCAATGCTCCCGCAACTCAAGTAACCGAACTGAAAATGCTGCCGGGTGTCCTCGATGCGTGCGGCCAGTGAACCGCGCAGTTCCCCGTCCGCCTCGAGAGCGAGCACCAGTGGAGAACGAACCTCCGCCCGACTGCGCGAGATAAGGAGAAAGTAGTCCAGGTCGTTGTTAGGGTGTGCTTCATGTGCATTCCACAAGTCGCGCAAGGCTTCCATCTCTTCGGCACGATCAATGATCCGCACGGTGGGACAAAGACACCGCCCAGTCGTGGGCGGAACTGGCACCACTGCGACGGTGGCAATCAATTCGTTATCGATCTGCATGAGTGTGTTGGACTGCCTCCCAAGTGTCTTCGTCTCGGTGATCTGCGGACGCTTCCCCATCTAAATCTCCCGCACCTCCTTCATCGCGCGAGTCAGCCCCCGTGGTGACCATGGCAGAATACAAAGAGCCGATCGCTCCCAGCGTCAGATAGATAAGGACGAAAGACTGGTCGAAGTAAGCGACGGAGATAAACGTCATCGAGTGCACAAAAAGCGAGCAGCCCAGTGCCCACACCATGAATTGAGACTCCACCGGAAGGTCGGTGCGCTCCCGGAGAATCTGCCCGATAAAAGAGAAACCTTTCACCAAAATCGCGAGGAAGATTAGCGTCAGAGGGAAGCCGCCGATCACGCCCAGATGCAGATAGTGGTTCGTAATGTCAGTGTGATTCGGGCTCCATGAGACTCCGGTCGGCATCCAATGCCTCGTAAAATTCGTGCCTCCGAGCCACCACTCACTGAAATGGGCGATGGCTGACTCGATCAAAGCGGCGCGGTGCCAGCCCGTGCTTCCGCCGACGATGTCCATTCGTGCCAGCACATAGTAAGCGGGTGCCGTCATAAAAATCTCCAGCGCGATATAACCAACGACCGCCAGCTTTCGCACGAGCGGCATCTTCTCCCGATACTTCCACATCCAGAGGGAAATAATCGCGGCGAGAAGACTCATGATCGGACCACTCGAAGCGCAGGTGACGACCATCGTAACGCAGGCAATACTGCCGATGATCGCGAAGGGCTTTTGCAACCTCCAAAGCCCCACCAGCAGCGGCAGCGAAACTGCGCCGACTGTCCCGGCCAAAATGGCGTGCGCAAATGGACCCTGCGCCCGGAAACGCCCTTCGCGAACCTCCGATATGGCAGGCACTCCTCCGAAGGCGGCGAAAAGATTGGAGCCGGAAATCATCTCGATCACCATCTCCGCCGCCAAAGGCGCGAGCAAAATCGCCGTCATCCGACAGAGACCGAGCACGTCTTCCACTGTATGACACAAGGCTCTTAGTAGGAAATAGAGTCCACAAGTGTTATAGACGAGGCCGAGCCGGAAGATGATTTCCTGGGTCACATCCAGTTCGTGAGCCATGTCGTTTAGCACGAAGACACTCAACACGGCCCAAAACGCCCACACCATCATCAGGCGATCCATCGTATTCAGCCCGCCCGCCAGTCGCTCTCCACGCACCAGCAGCCGCACAATTCCAACCCCAATCAGGATGCGGATGACCGTAAAATTAAAAGGTCCAATCGCCACGCCCTGACCAAGCGTCATATAACACGCTCCAATCAATAGCGGCAGCGCAGCCCAACTGCGCGGCAAGGCCAGAATGCAAAGCGCATTCAGCACGAGAAAAATGGTGACGGAAGTATTCAGCTTTCTTTTTACTCAGGTTTGAATCGAGAGATTCCCCATGCTTCTAGGCGGGCGGGAAACGTTGCAGTTGCCGTGCCTACCCGGCGTGCTGCGATGCCGTGGGACTCACTGTTTCGTAGAAGGCGATCTCCAATCCGTTGAAAGTCTGAAACTCCGAGTAGCGCTGGAGCCACTTGCACGAATCAAACACATCGCGACAAACGCTGTTGTAGTAAACAAGCCTCACACGCCTTGGGTTTTTGGCCAGTGACGCTTCGATATTCGCCAGCATCTCGGTCAGGGTTTCTTTGCCAAACGGATTGAACAAAAAGTAAATCGTCCCGTCCGAAACGTCGGCGACCGACGCATCTTCGCACCGGATTTCGATCGGAGCTTTCCGTCCGCGGACGCTCGCAGCATTGGCCCGCGCCTCGACACAAAGTTCCTCGAACAGTTCAATACCCACGCACTTTTTCACCTCCCGCCGGCTCATCACACACAGGATCCGTCCTTTTCCGGAGCCAATGTCATAAATCACATCCTCCCGTCGTGGATCCAGAAGCCGGATAATCCGATAAATGTAGTAGTAGTCTGGCGTCCCATACGCGCAGTTGTCCTGATGGCGCGCCGCCGTCGTTTTAGGGCCCCGCCACCAACCCGGCGTTTCTTCATACTGGACTTGGTCCGAGGTATTGATTTTCAAGAACCGCTCATTCATGCCAATCCATGCGAACTGAGCGTGCCTAATATATTTTCCGATTTTCATGCGAATCTAGTGTGAGTGGAGAACGGGGCCGCCCTGCGACCTACTTCTTTTCGTGGGTTAACATCTGAAGGGGTTCCGGAAGGAGACTGAAATCTTGTTTTCCCGCATCTTTAAAGGGAGAAGCGTTCTGTTTTGAATACTTTCCATCCGCTCCGTCTCGCACTGAAGACTCATGAGCAGAAGGCTGAAAGGCGTAAGGAAAATGGCACTTGGAAAAGTAATTATAGTCGCGGGTGGTCAGTCCATTGAAAGAAACCCAAGTGTTATCAAACCACACATTGTCAATGACGGCGATTCGGCCTTTGGCCTTGTAGAAGTTCATTCCCGCGTTTCCCGTGTGCCCGATAATCATGTTTCCAGAAATGGTGACGTCCTCGATCGAGTCCACCATATTGTCCGCCACGATTCCGTGTCCGACATTTCCACGGTTGAAGACATTCCCATAAATGCTCCAGCCGGAGGAGTTGCCACTGCCGCTCACGATCACCGCGGTTCCGTTCATGTCCTCCCAAGTATTGTAACGGACGACAAGAGCGGAACAGCCCCTCGCCTGGATGCCTTCGCTATGCCATTCCACCGTGCTTTTGTTCCGCGCGATGAGGCTGTACTCGATGGTGACGCGAGCGGCGTCGATGAGGTGAAAAGGAACTCCGAAGAAATCGTGCAGGTAACACTTGTCGAAAAGCAAATCGGAAGGGCCTTGGACTGCATAAACACCGGAGCTTCGATTCTCCAAAGATGGATCACCTGCGAGTTCGACGAAGCGCAAGGTGATGTGCGAACTTTTCCCGGATATAGTCACGGTCGCTACGCGGTCGGCGGCGTTCGAGACTTTTATACCATGCCCCCCGGCAGGACTGGTCCGTCCGCTGCCGTCCACCACCCATCCATCGGAGTTAAAGATGAGTTCGGAGAATTCCGCGACTCCATCGCCAAAGGATTTGTCCCACCCATCGTCCGTTCCGTGTTTGGTCCCGTTCGCTTTCGCGATGGTTGTCACTTTGCCCGCCGCTTGGGCGCTATTCAGGCTGACCTTGGCGTAATTGCCGTCGGCAATGTAGTAAGTCCCGCCGCTTTCCAACGTAGCCGGAACGGTCGAATATGCGTCAGTCCAATTTAAGCCGCTATTGGATCCTCTCGCTCCTACCCGGATGTAATAAGTGCTTTCGGCGTGGGCTCCGATAGCAAAGCCAAAGATGACGATGGCGAAGAGAATTGCTCGGGACTTGTTCATTTTACCTCCAACTGAGTATTGCCAAAAGCCCCCCCGATTTCGTCCTCCACAGAAGAACAACGGGCTACCGCAGGTTTTTCGTTGAGGAGAGCCCACCTCAATATCAGCAGCCACTTTCTTACGGATGCGCGCGCTTCGTCTCGGTGGTGGCGGGAACCGAGCAGGAGCGAAAAGGCGAGGAACATAAGCCGCGCAAAGGCAGATGCGGCTTGAAGCGCGCGATAGAGCGCAGCCGCCAACGCACCTTCATTCAAACTGAAATACATCACGCCCGCCACGCGCATCATCACGGCGCTGAATCCGCTCACCTGGCTTTGTGAGCTGCAACCACCATGATGGACAACGCGGGCATCAGGGACAAAGACGTTAGCCAGGCCCGCGCGACTGGCCCGGTAGCAAAGGTCCGCATCTTCCCAATACATAAAGAACTCGCTCCGAAAGCCACCCAGCTTTCGGAATACCTCACTCTTGAGAAGCATGCACGCTCCGCTCACCACATCCACCTGAACTGGTTCATCTGTGTTAAAGGCAACGCCTGTTCCCCAGAGATGGGACTTGGGAAATAGCCTGCGAAGAAAGTTACTATCCAGCGCTTGATTTAGCGGAGTGGGAAACGCTTGGACGCAACTGGTCTGCAGCGAGCCATCGGAATTCAGAAGCCGTGGCGCGACAACTCCAGCGTTCGGCGTTTTCAGCATTATTTGTAAAAGACGAGCCACCGCACCTGACGACAATTCCGTATCCGGGTTTAGCAACATTACATTTCCACTAGAAACCTCGGCAAATCCCAAGTTGTTGCAGCTTCCAAAGCCATTATTGCGAGGGCTTTGGATGAACTGCACTTCGGGGAACTCATCCGCCAGCATCACACCGCAACCATCGAACGAAGCCCCATCGACGACAATGACCCGAGGCGATAATTCAGAGCAAGTCGTGCGGATGGTCTCCAGGCAACGCCGCAGATATTTCTTGGAGTTCCAATTCACGATGATGATCGAAAACTGTTCGCTCATTTTTTGATAAAAGCGCGATGCCACAATTCGAACGAGACCAAGAGGTAGATTTGCCGTCGCCACTCGTGCTTTCCATTCCGATCCTCTTCGAGCATTTGCCGGATGTAGCTCTGCTCAAAGTAGGTCCCGATTGACGACTCGGCACTCAGCAAACAGTCCTCAACGAATCCTCGCATACCGACCCGAAACCAATCGGCGATGGGGTTGGCAAAACCCTTTTTCTTTCGATGAACATCCTCTTTGGGAAGCCATTTCTCGCACGCCTTCTTATGGAGGTATTTACCGGTGAAGCCGCGCAACTTCAGGCCAGGCGGAAGGCTTTCGACAAACTCGACAAGGCGATAATCGAGAAATGGAACCCGAGTCTCCAGCGAATTGGCCATCGAAGTCTTGTCGCACACCATCAACAAATCATCGGGAAGCCCCGCACGCATATCGATGTAGAGCATCTGACTCAGCGGATCGAGATGCCGGACGTCAGACTGCAATGGTGCCAGCGCATGACGCGTCCCAAATGGATCTCGCTCGAATGCATCCTTCAGAGCCCCTTTGTAAAGTTGCGCCTTCATGTTTGCTCCAAAGAACGAATATACTTTGGCAAACCGGGTTAAAACATCTGGTTCGTTTAGAGAGGCCACGCCCCGTTTCAGTCGTTCCATTCTTCCCGGAACTCTCGCCGCCAGCGGCGCGATTCTGTTGGTGAGCGAGATAGGCAGTTTGCTGTAGAGCCCGGAAAGTTTGATCCCTTTATACCGATCATAGCCCGCCCACTGTTCGTCCGCACCCTGCCCAGTGAGGGCGACTTTTACCTTCCGACTCGTCAGTTGCGATACAAAATAAAACGCGGCCGCGGTTTCATTCCCCAAAGGCTCCTCAAGATCACGCATGTAGCGCTCGTAATATCCCAGGTAGTCCTTTGGCCCGAGCATTTGAAATTCATGGGATGCTCCAAAGCGTTGGGCGATCGCGCGCGCGTCATCCACTTCATTCGTCGCCTCGCCGCCCTCGAATCCGATGGTAAAAGTCTGCACCGGAGTCGAGGAATACTGGCTCATAATCGCCAGTAGCACCGCAGAATCCACGCCTGAACTTAGAAACAAACCAAGAGGCACATCGCTCCGAAGTTGAAGCTTCACCGCGTCCTCAAGAAGGCTTTGATATTGGGCGGTCAGCTCCGCTTCCGTCCCACCTCTGCTTTTCCCAGGTATCGTTTCCCAAAACCGCTCGATCTTGATCCCGGCCGCACTCACCGTCAGCGCGTGAGCGGGAGGCAGCTTCATGATGCGATGGAAAAGCGTTTTCGGTGAGGGGACGTAGCGAAACGTGAATAGTTCCGCCAACGCTTCGACGTCCACCTCGCGCGGACAATCTGGATGCTCCAGCAAAGCCTTGATCTCGGAGGCAAAGAGCAACTCATTTCCAACCCGGATATAATAGAGAGGTTTTATTCCGAGATGGTCACGCGCGATGAACAACTCCCGCTTTCGTGAGTCCCAGATCGCAAACGCGAACATTCCGTTGAATCGCTTGACGCATCCCTTGCCCCATTGCTCGTAGGCATGGACGATGACTTCGGTGTCAGATCGCGTTTTGAATTGATGTCCACACTTTGCCAGTTGGTCTCGGAGTTCGACAAAATTGTAAATCTCGCCGTTAAAAACCACCTGAACGCTGTCATCCTCGTTGCCGATCGGCTGCGCGCCACCACCGATGTCGATAATGCTCAAACGCCGGTGTCCCAAGCCCACTTCACCATCGAGCAGTTCACCTTCTCCATCGGGACCACGATGCCGGATCACTGACATCATCCGATGTAAAATGTCTCGATCGACGTTTTGCCCGGAGAAACTAAATAATCCGACTATTCCGCACATTATAGAAGGTGGTCCCTTTGAACTCAGCCGAGGTTCACAATACGCCCGGCCAATTGCCGCAGACGTTCATTCAACAGCCTGCGGTAACATTGACCTTCCTCCGGTGTCACCAGCGAAGGCTGTCCGCTGAGCGAAGCGCGAAGATATCCCCAGAGCATGGCAAGTCCTCCGAGAATGAGCGGCTTTGCCCAGAAACGGCGGAAGACTTTCAACGCAAAAAATGGGAGGCTCCCGCCGGTGCGAAAGTAGATCTCGCCGTGCATGAAACTGGTTTTTAGCACTCCCATTCCCGTGCCTTCCGGTTTCCAATGTTTCATGCGCAATTCGATGAAGTGCCCGGTGTGCCACCCGCGGGCCATGGCGCGGATTTCATCGACGGTGTCCCATCCGCGCTGCTCGATAAAACCCCCGATCGCTTCAAAGCACTCGCGCCTTATTACTTTCGACGCTCCCGCAGCGTGATAGTAGGGCATCTCTACTTCGGTCCAATCTTCGCCGGACTTGGCTTCGAGGTAAACGCCGGAGGCGATTCCCAACTTGGGATCCTGCTCAAACTTGCCGATCAAGCGCTCGAAGTAGTCTGGATCGAAGCTCAGGTCCGCATCTAGTTTGACGATGCATCCAAAAGTTTCATCACCAATTTCTCTAAAACCCCGGTTAAACGCCCGGACTTCCGCCGTACCGGTGGCGCGACGAGATGCCCGATCGGCCCACACCGGACGAATGAAGCTATGTGCCTCCGCATATCGTTTGATGATTTCTGAGGTTCCGTCCGTCGATCCGTCATCCACGATAATCCACTTCAGAGGACGATGCGTTTGCGCAATCACGGATTGTAAAGTGCGCTCGATGTGACGGACTTCGTCCTTAACCGGCGTAACAGAGATGTAACTCAGCAGCGCTTTCGTTACCAGCTCTCGCGGCAAAACTCCGGTGGTCAAGTCCTGTGTTCCTATCAAGTCTTCGAAGGTTTGCAAAAGCAGGGCGAATCAATTGACGTTCGGAACCATGGGGTGCCTGTCGTGACCCCGGTTCAAAGCAGATCTAAATATGTTCTTGAGCATTTTTGTTCCGGCTTGCGGGCCGGAAAGCCAGTCGTAAGCACCTTCCATTTTCGCACGGAACAGGGGGATATCGTCTGCGGTGTTGACCGGAAGGCGTCTTAGAGAAAATGGATCATCGCCACTTTTCGCGCGGCCTACCGCGGTCGTGACACAGGATTGGTAACCTGCGTCTCGAAGGGTCTGACGAAACTGGGGGACAAAGTCGTTTCTAAATTGTGGAAACGCGTAGGGATAAGCGAAGGCATCGACGTTGCAGCCCAATCGTCTCTCAATGGTCCCCTTTGACTCACGCAATTCTGTCTCGATCCGCGATAATGGCATTTCGACGAGTTTCGGATGAGTAACCGTGTGTGAACCGAATTCGACTCCAATCGCTTTCAGTTCGGCTACTTCCTTCCAATTCATGCATTCACGCCCCTGAAAGGTGCGGGTCTCTTCCCCGATGAAATCGGTCGGAAGATACATCGTGGCGAGGAAATCATAGCGACGGAGGACAGGAATAGCGTCATGGCAGAAGTCTCTAAATCCGTCATCAAACGTGATCGCGACCAACTTACGGCCCGGGTTGCCGGGTGCTTTCCGGAGCGCTGCCAAAGCGGCAGTGACCGTGACGCCCTGATAACCGTTTTCCGAAAGCCATTTCATCTGCTCGGCAAAGCGGTCAGGCTCGGTGCAGACCTTGTAGTAATCCGAACGTCCACATTCCGGATCGTTTGAAATACTGTGATACATCAGGATTGGAAGGCCATCTTGGCAATTGGCGCGAAGACCGAGCAAGGGCTGGACGAGGCGCAAAGCAATGAAACGGTCGAGCCGCATTTCACCGTGCGGAAACTGCGCCGTCCGACAGCGAATCGATCAACTGGAAATAGTCGCCTTTTCGCGACTCCCAGCTATTGCGCGCGGCATATGAAGTGGCACGCGCCACCATTTGCTGCCTGGCTTCCTTGTCATTCAACACCTCCAGGATAGCCTTCGCCAGAGCAACATGGTCGCCCGATTCAAAGAAGTGAGCCACCGTGCTATCAAAGTAAAATTTGTCGATCTTGGTGTTGGAAATAACCACCGGCACACCCAGCGACATAAACTCCATGATCTTGGTGCTGTAAGCTTCGTTTCCAAAGGAATCAGCGCGCTTCGGCACCACTCCCAGATCAGCGTCCGCCATAACCTTGGCGATCTCTCTCACCGGCAGCGGGTCGAAAAAGCGCACGTTCCCATTGAATCCCAACTCTGCTGCCAGCGCTTTCAACGAGGGCTTCATGATTCCGTCGCCGTAAATATGAAACTGCGCCTGCGGGAGGTTTTTGCTTACTTCTTGAAAAGCGCGAAGGGCGATGTCCAAGCCTTGATGCCATTGCAGTCCGCCGGGAAAAAGGAGGATGATTTTTCCGTCGTTGCGCGTCCGGGGAGTCGCCGAGAAAAGCTGCGAGTCCACGTTATTAATAAACACCGAACACTTAGCCTCCGAATTAGTCCGGGCAGCAAATTTTTGCTGCCAGAGGTGATTGGATATAATGACGTGGTCCGCGAATCTTGCCGAAAGGTATTCCACCCACTTGAGTGCCGTCAACGTGAGCGACCCGCTGTTCGATTTGAACTTGCTGCTGTATAGTTCCGGCACGATGTCATGCACGTCCAGAATCACCTTGGCACCCGTCAACTTTGGGAACCAAGCCGCGAACACGAGGAAGTCGGGCATATTGTGAATATGAAGGAGGTCATATTTCTCCTTTGCGTGACGGCGCGTAATGAGAAGCGTCGAAGAGATGAGAAAGCGCAACAGCGGCAGGAGAAATGAAACGGGAGATGTTTCATTTTTACCGACGCGAGCTTGGGGACAGATCAAATTTACCTTCCCTGCTTTCAATTCCGCCGGGCTGTCCAGCGTCGTGCGAAGGGAAACAACATCTACGTGGTCGCCGCGTTCCGCGAGGCTGTCCGCGTAACGCGTCACCCGGGCATCCGTTTGGTAGTTTGAATAACAGACCATGCAAATTCGCTTCGGCTTCGCCCGAAGCAGGGGCTTGTGCAACGCCGTGAATGAGGCCACTTCTTTTGGCAGCACATGCCAGGGTTTGATCCCACAGTTTTGCACATGCTGCAGGAGAGCTTCGTAGTATTCCAAAGGAAACGTCCTTTTTGAAGGGGCATCTCCCGGAAACGAGACGTAATCCGGGTGAACAATGACTGCGGCCATGCCTCCGTGGTCTTTCACCCAATCCAGTTTTTTCAGCCAGATGGCAGGCGACTTCTCGCGCATGTGGACAAACAGCGTCGAATCTTGCGGCAGCGTATAAGGAAGCTCCACATAACCGCCGGGTGACCCGTCCTTCCGATTCCCCCGCGGGTTTGGGAGCCAGAAAGGGAAGATCGTATTCATCCCCTCTGGTTGTGGTTCAAAAGGGTCGGTGTCAAAGGTGGATGCGTCGTAGGAGGCTTCCAAGTCATGCATCCAATCGAGGCGGTTTAGCATGAACCCCGATCTGAAACCAACGGCACCCCATTCCTTCAGGTGATGATTGATCCGCGCGGCGCTGTGCCGAAACTCCTCCCGATCGCGATAGAGCTTTCCGTTATGGTGAAGATCGTGAACGCCAACTTCAAATCCGTTCGTGACGAGCCACTGTCTGAGTTCCGCCGGGACATCATATGGGCCTTCTGGGATGAAATTGAAAGACGAGCGAAATCCATATTTCATCTCGACCTCGGCGAGCGCTTTCACGCGATCCAAGCCTTTCTGGCTTTCGACATCGTGTGTCAGGACAAAGGCGAACTGCTTACCTTCCGGCCAGCCGGGCCACCCCTCGGGCGGACGCTCCGAACCCGGACTGATCGGCCAGCGATCGGACACCTTCGGACGGAGATTTCCAATGATCCAGCGCCGCGCTGCCAGCCGAAGGGATAGAGGAACGAACGGTTTTAAGCCAAAGTAGATCCGATTACGGAGCATGTGTATTGGGAAGAACTATGTCGCTTGGGCAAAAAGGTGAAACTCAGCGGAAGGGATGGACTAATCAGGAGGACCTTAGGAATTTAATCCAAGCCACTGGGGCGCATACGATCTGGTCTTGTTCACCACCGCGGATACGTCAGCCTTCGCAGCGAGCAGATCGGCATACGCGCGCTTCACGGAGTCTCTGTTATCTTGTTCTGCTTCCACGACCAGAAGGACTTTGTCCATAAAACCTGCCACGGCAATGGTTGCGCTGCTCTTACTCAACGGCGGCATATCGAAGATGATATAGTCGAAATCACTTGCCTTAATGCGGGGCAGCATCTCATAGAATCGTTTTGGCCCGAGATAAACGGGCGTCGCACTCTGTTTCCCGACGGTTGCGAGATAGAGATTATCCGCAGCGGACACGATCTCTTTCCCAGGCTCGATCGCCTCACTGAGCGAGCACGCCGGACTTCCCTCGAAAAACGGGCTGGCTTCAGCGCGCTCCATGTTCATGTCCACCAACAGCACTTTGTCATCACCAGTTTCGGACAATGAAGAGGCGAGCCCGCCCGCAATCGTCGAAATCCCCGATCCCCCCGTGCAGCCCGTCACCGCTATGAGCTTCGGCTTATGATTCAAGCGATTCACTTCGAAGTGCAGAATGATACGGTCACGGATCTCGTTGCAAAACGGGCGAAGCAGCCGGCCAAAGGTCGAGGTTGTCGTTAAGCTCTGTCCGTTCGCTTCGACTTGGATTCCAGATCCTCCTCCGTTGCGCGACTTTCCGTTTTGGAGTTGCGATGTCGACCTTCCATTACGCGAAAGGAGCGGGATCGACCGCATCACCGGCATCCGGAGACGGGTCTCCAATTCTCCGGAACCTTTCACCGTCTTATCTATTACGAGGTCGATCAGCATGGCGATGGCGAGGCCCAAGACGAGCCCCCCGGCGGCAATTCCGCCAACGATTTTCCGCAATTTATCCACGACTTTCGCCGGGGGCGACGGCTTCTGAACTTCATTGATATTAGGGATCTTGGAAGGATCCAAAGCCTCGTCGATGCGGGCCTTCTCCCGGCTGGCTTCGAAGTACTTGTAATTGGTCTCATCGACTTCTTTTCGCCGTTCCAAATCGGAAATCTGAGCTCCAATGTCTGCAAATTGCTTCACCCTTTCCTGAGCCGCGAGAACTTGGGCGCGAAGCGTTTCAGTCTTTGCTTCAATGGCTGCCAGGCGCGCCCGCTCCGCGACTAGGTCAATTTGAGAGCCTTTCGCCGCGCCCGCTTTCGCCGGCGTCGTTGCGATGAGACCTGGCGATCGGGCTTCCATCTCCCGCCGTTGTCTATCCAGGGTTTCGATTTGCTTCTGGGATTGTTTTACCAAGTCATTCTCCGCCGTGTATTTTGAAAGCAACTCAAGTTCCGCCTGCCTCTCGCGAGCGATTTTTTCGGTGAGAGCCTGATATTTTTGCACATCCGTACTACTAGGCGGAAGCGCTAGATCGGCATGTAAGTCCGAATCTTCGGAGGTCTTTTTTTGATCCCCCTCAGCCTTCGACGGCTCTTTGTTTTCCCTCAGAACACTTCCACCCGGCAGCCATTTTTCCAGCTCCTTCACGCGGGCTAGCTGCTCCGAACGCTCTGCTTCGGCCGCCAGTAACTCCTCCTGACTTCTCCCGAGCTGCGTGCCGAGCGCGGCACTGCTTTCCGGAAGGGAAAGTATCCCCGCCTTCGACTTGAATTGCTTGAGTTCCTCCTCAGTTTGCCGCAAGCGACCCCGCACCTGATCCGTTTGCTGCGTCACGAATTCGATACCTCCCACATTGCGATGGACTTCGAGATGTTTGGTAAAGTACCGCGTGACTAGTTCGGTGAGAACACGGGACGCCAAGTCGGGGTCCTGATTGCGGTAGGACACAGTAATCACGCTGCTGCCCTTGGGCGATGAAACATTAAGACCCAGCGCCACGGCCCGTGCTGCCTCTGCCTTGATGGATGTGCCCGAGGAGGCGGATGCGAGTCGTTCAACGCCCACGGCTTCCGCCACATCCGCCGCCAGATCCCAACTCGTCAAAATCTCCATCTCGGAGTTGATGATACCGTCGTTGTTCCGATTTCCACCTGTGCCCTCTTTGGAGTCCACCGAGTCGATCGGACTGCGATCGACGACGTAGCGAACCAGGAGCTTTGCGCTGGATTCATAGACCGGCGGAAGCATGAAATAGACTGCCGCCGCGACTCCGAGACCTGCGAGCGCCATGAAGAGAATCTTCCATTTATGACGGAATAGTATCAAGGCGATGCTGTGCAGATCCATTCCCGCCGGTGCTGGCGGGGCCGATTGTTTTGTGCTGGCAGTCATAAGTAAAAATGCTTGGTCCCAGGATGGGTTTGCTAGTCTAGGTGCGGGTAGAGAAAGGCTCCGGAAAATCGATTCAATGAGAGAGGTAAATGGCGGAAGAGAGTGTTGTGCATCCCGGTGGACTGATCGCGACTTTCAACCCACTTTTGTTCAGCAACATCGAATTTGGAGTAACGCAACTCCTGCTCGCACGCACCCCACGATCGCTTGAATCTGTTTAAGCCCTCGTTGCCGCAAGAAGTACGACCAAAGTCCAGCGTGCGAACTCCAGCCTTTTTCAAAGCCTGAATCCCCTCCCACATCGCAAGATTATTTCCCCGGAGTTCCAAATGTCTGGCGTCGGAGGCACCGAACTTATAGACGGCATTTTTCTGGCCATGGAGGAAAACCGCACCAGCGACAGGAATGGCTTGCGCATGAACCAAGACTACGAATCCCTTGCCGCGGCTGATGAGGTGTTCGTGAATATTGCGGAAGAAGGAAAAAGGTTGCGGGGGCACTCCGTGCCGCCTGCGGGTGAGCGCATGGAGGCGGTAAAACTCCGTGACCGCCATTAAATCAGTGCTCGCCCGGGCCGTGAGTCCTTCACGTTCGGCCTTATGGATCGCGCGGCGAACGGAACCGGCACAGGCTTTCAATAGTTCTTCGGGCACCGGCGTGAGGTCCAAGGTGTGCCGGTGGAATGTAACCGCGCGCGCATCGGTGTTTCCCTCACTCGTCCGCAATTCAAAATGCTTCCAGTTTCGCTCCTCCGCCAATTCCTTCACATGGTTCACGATTTCGGCGGCGCAACTGTGACCATTGAAATAGAGAGGACCGCACGCGTCGGTGAAGGGCAGGCAGACACCCCTCCGCCCGGTAATAGTGCTGCGCACCTCCATCAAAGGCAGGACGGCGGCCAGTTCGCTTCCGTAAGTATAGGTGTAATAATGAGGAATATGTCCGTAGGAACCGTGCAGGACTTTCGCCCAGGCGGAACTGTGAAAGGAGGCGCTCTCAGGATGAGTCTTAATCACGTCATCCCATGTATTACCGATCAGAGGATTGATGCTGTTAGCCTTCAACAATTGAGGGACAGCCCATTTCCGGCCGACTTGCCCGGCAAGGGTTGGCAGGGCGTCAATCTCCGGTGCGGTCATCGTCATCCCTACTTGGCAACCGCCTTTTTCACCGCGGCAATGACACTTTCGACTTCGCCAGCGGTCAGTTCCGGGAAAATGGGTAGCGAAAGAAACTCATCGGCCGC
Source organism: Chthoniobacterales bacterium (assembly GCA_038228115.1). Taxonomy (GTDB): domain Bacteria; phylum Verrucomicrobiota; class Verrucomicrobiia; order Chthoniobacterales; family Chthoniobacteraceae; genus JANLQB01. The sequence goes on along the minus strand of JBBRPM010000003.1, from coordinate 59,973 downwards.
GTTCTCACAGTTCGGAAGTGCGCCGCGTTGATAACCCAAACTGGCGTAGGCCTGCTGGAGATGGATCGGGATCGGATAGTGAATACCGCAGCCAATGCCCATGCCTTCCAGTCTCTGCATCACATTATCCCGGTTATGAACGCGAATCGGATAGATGTGATAGACGTGATGGGCGTAATCCATCTCGATCGGCGTCACGATTTCCGGCATTCCGGCAAAGCCCTCGCTGTAACGCGCGGCATGAGCCCGGCGAAGGTCGTTGCCGCGTTCGAGTTGGCGAAGCTTGATACTGAGCACTGCGCCCTGGATTCCGTCCATCCGACAGTTCCAGCCGATCATCGTGTGGTGATACTTCTTAATTTGCCCGTGATCGCGGAGGACGCGAATTTTTTGGGCCAAGTCGCCGTCATTCGTCGTGACGCCGCCTGCTTCGCCAAATGCGCCGAGATTTTTGCCGGGATAGAAGCTGAAGCTACCAGCTAGTCCGAGGGTCCCACAGCGACGGCCTTTGTAGCGGGCTCCGTGCGCCTGACAGGAATCCTCGATGACCGGCAGATTATGTGGGCGGGCAACTTCGAGGATCGCATCCATATCCGCGGGCTGGCCAAACAGGTGGACGGGGATGATGGCTTTAGTATGAGGCGTGATTGCCTTCGCCAGTCCAGCGGGGTCCATGGTGTGCGAGCATTCATCGACATCCACGAAGACAGGTTTGGCACCGCAGTAAGTAATGGCCTCCGCGGTCGCCATGAAGCTGTTCGGGACGGTGATGACTTCGTCTCCCGGGCCAATGCCGAGGGCGAGGAGAGTCAGCCACAGCGCATCCGTTCCGCTGCCTAGGCCGATAGCGTGCTGGCATTCGCAATAGCGGGCAAACTCTTCTTCAAATTTGGTGACGAAGGGGCCGCCCGCGAAGGCTCCTGCATCGACTACTTCTTGAATTGCGAAAGCGAATTCCTCCCGGAGGGGAGCGTGTTGGGCTTTTAGATTTAGGAATGGAACTAGCATGATTGAGTGGAGGCTGATTTCACAATCCGCGCGGGATTCCCGGCGACGGTTGTGTTAGGCGGAACATCTTTAGTCACCACGCTTCCCGCGCCAATGAGCGCGTTTTCGCCGATGGTGATTCCGCCTAATAAGGTTGCGCCGGAACCGATCGAAGCTCCCTTCTTGACCAGAGTCGGCTGGCACTGCCAGTCGGCTTCGGTCTGGGAGCGACCGTCCGGAGCCGTGGCGCGAGGCCGGCGGTCGTTGATGAAGGTTACGTTGTGGCCGACAAATACTTCCGATTCGATTGTCACGCCTTCGCAAACGAAGGTGTGGCTTTGAATTTTGCAGCGAGCTCCGATCTTCACTCCCTTTTGGATTTCGACGAAGGTTCCAATCCTTGTTTCGTCTCCGATTTCACAACCGTAAAGATTCACGAATGCATAAATGCGAACGTCTTTTCCCAATCGAACATCGGGAGCGATGCGCTGAAAGGCAGATTGGTCCGTCATCGCGTAAACGTGACCCCGGCCCCGCTGGCTCCTTTTTTGCGTTTGGTCGTCGTCACGGGCCGCTCGACCGCTTTCGAGCTGGAAAACTGAATTGGAGCACCTTGCGCCTTCAGCGATGCGGACGCGGCTTCAAGGATGCGGACGAGTTCCAGGCCGTGATGGCCGGAGCTATGAGGCGTGGTGCCCTGGCGGATGCAGTCCACGAAATGCTGACAGAGTTCCTTGAGTGGTTCTTCCTGCTTCAAATGCGGGATGTAGCTATCGCCGTAGTGGTAGGAGTAATGGAACTCGGCAAACGAGTCGTAATGAGGAGGCCGATCGACTCGCACGTCGTAGATGCGGATCTTCTCGTTGGATTGCAAGTCATCATAAACGATCATCCGGCGTGTGCCGACAATCGTCATCTCCCGCACTTTTCTAGGCTCCAGCCAACTGCTCTGGATCGAAACAAACCGATTTCCTCTAAAGGTAAGCGACAGATTAGTTACGTCTTCGATTCCTGGAGTCACGTGTGCATTGCCCTGGCAGTTCACGACGAGCGGAGACTCGCCGAGGATGTCCAGGACGATCGAGATGTCATGCGGGGCGAGGTCCCATGCGACATTGATGTCCTTTTGAAACAAGCCGAGGTTCAGGCGGCGGGAGTTAATGGACCGGATTTCGCCGATATCTCCCGCCTTGATGACTTCCTTTATCTTACGCACCGGGGCGGAATAGAGGAAGGTATGGCCGATCATCAGGATCAGGCCTTTCTTTTCCGCGATGGCGATTAACTCTTCGCACTCTGCGGCGGACGAGGCCATCGGCTTTTCGATGAAGGTATGCTTTCCGGCGAGCAGGCTGGCCTTTGCGAGGGGAAAGTGATGTTTTACCGGGGTGGCGACCACCACCGCATCCAAGTCCACGCCGTTGAGCATGTGGGTAAAGTCCGTGGTTCGCTCGACGGCGGGATAGAGACTGCCGAGATGCAGGAGACGATCGAGATCGAGATCGCACATCATCTTGAGAGTGCAGTTGGGCAGGCCGTTGAAGTTTCGGACCAAATTAGGCCCCCAGTAACCGCAACCTACTACACCTATGGATAAGGGTTTCATAAAGTAAGATTTTACTCGTTTGTAATTTTCACCGAAGCACTAAAATGATGGGACGGCAGGACCTGCTTTTCCGTTCGTGGCATGCACCCTTCCCCCTTTCGACCTGGCCTTTAAACCAGCTTCGCCGTCTGCGAACCACGCGCCACCACGGGTTCTGCGCTGCGGCGCGGAGCGCACGCTTGAACTACGAGCGTCGGAACCGTCTTTAGGACTATGCCCAGATCCATCCGCACGGTCGCGTGCCGGGAGTAAAAGATGTCGAAGTCAACCATCTCACTGAAAGTGGTCTTGTTCTTCCCGCTGACCTGCCATAGGCCGGTCAACCCTGGAGCGGCATTGAATCGCTCGAGTTGATAAGGCTTGTAGCTTGTGAGCTCGCGCGGCGTGCAGGGCCGTGGACCAACGAGGCTCATCTCCCCACGCAGCACGTTGATAAGCTGGGGCAACTCATCCAAGGCGGTCGCTCGGAGCAGAAATCCGCTGAAGATGAGGCGCTCATCCCCAAACGAATCCAGCTTGGTCATCGGACGATCGTTCCGAACGAGATCATCGAAATGGTTTTCATGACTGTCTGTCCCGGCGTCCATCTTCATGCTGCGAAATTTAAGGATATTGAATCGCTTGCCGCGGAGCCCCACGCGCTTTTGCAGGAAGAAAACGGGTCCCGGTGAAACGAGGCGAATCCACGCTGCGATCAGAATCATCAACGGCAGCCAGATCGGGGACGACAGGAAGATCAGGGTTCGGTCGAAATTGCGCTTCCACGCAGGGATGTCATTATACTGATTCCAGTCCACCTCCGGCAGGAGATACTCAGAGGAGCGCGGCGGACAGTTTTCGGAGTCGGTAGAGGTCATCGCGGGAAAACCTCAAAGGGCTTGGGCCCGCCGGGAAGACGGCGAGGAAATATCAGGAGTGGACCTATGATTTCCCATTCTTGGAAAGGGCAACTGAGGGGTCGCCAGAACTTGCAGCCGGGTGGGCTTAATCATCTTGAGTGTGTTTTAACGGGGTTATTTGACCAAGCTGCCGCACTTGCTCGTTTCGCCTGTTTTTTGGCGAAACCAACATGGTTGGAAAGCTGACGATTTCGTTTTCATCCGGCGGGACTTTGGACGCCCTTCTGATGGATCACCCTTTCGCGAAGCCGGATTTTGCCGATTGCACGAAAAGAGAACCACCTTAAAAGCGGATTCCAGTAATGATGTCAATAGTGATTTGTCTCTATTTTATGGAAATTCAACGGAAGGTCGGCGTTCCTGAGAGGAAATGTTCAGTGGTGCGCGTGTAAATCTCAGCCAAGTTGAATCGTCTCATGTAGAATGCGCAACTACTCGTGCCCTCCATGCATACAATGCGTCACCACTTAGGGAAAGTGACCTTCGGGATGATTCTTTTGTAAGACAATCTCTTACGCGTGCGGAGTGGATTCCCGCCTGCGAATCATCAGAATCTCCCGGGGATGCGGCGTGTCATGCGAGCTTCATGCCGCGCTTTCGCCGACGCGCAGGCTCATGCCCATGGCGTGGAAAACATGATCTCGCCTCTCCAAATAACCGCTCGAATCGAGATCCCGCGGGCGTGGCAAGTCGATGCGGACGTCTTCCTGGATCGTCGCGGGTCTTCGACTCATGATGAGGATGCGATCCGAAAGCTGCACGGCTTCCTCGATGTCGTGCGTCACGAAAAGGACCGTCTTTTTCTCTGCCTGCCAGATGCGCGTGAGATCGCTCCGCATCTTGATGCGCGTGATGAAATCCAGCGCGCCGAAAGGCTCGTCCATGTAAATGATGTCCGGGTTCGCGGCGAGGGCACGCGCGATTTCCACGCGCTGGCGCATACCGCCGGAAAGTTCGCGCGGGTAGCTTTTTTCAAAGCCGGTGAGGCCGACCATTTCGATGTAGTGCATTACCGTCGCGGCGCGCTCACCGGACGTTTTCTGCGAAAGCCCGAAGCCGATATTTTCCGTGACGGTGAGCCACGGGAAAACGCCGTTTTCCTGAAAGACGAAGATACGCCGCGGATCGGGGCCGCTGACGGACTGGCCTTCGACGAGCGCTTCGCCGCGCGTCTGCTGGAGGAAGCCGCCGATGATGTTTAGCAGCGTGGATTTTCCGCAGCCGCTCGGGCCGACGATGCAGACAAATTCACCTCGCGTGACTTCGAGATTGATGCGCTCGAGGACGTGGATTTCCTCGCCGGCCTGCTTGCCTGGAAAGCTCATCCACAAATCGCGAATGGTGATAACGGGCGCGGGATTCATCGGCGATTCGCGTAGCCCCAGCGCACTTCGTCAAAGGTCTCCAGGCGCCGCACCAGCAAGTCCAGGACGAGGCCGATGAGGCCGATCATGATCATGCCGGCGACGACGAGATCGTAGCGTTTGCCGGCATTGCGCGCGTCGATGATGAGGTAGCCGAGGCCGCTGTTCACCGCGATCATTTCCGCCGCCACCACCACGAGCCAGGCGATGCCGAGCGCGATGCGGATGCCGGTGATGATCTGCGGCAAACACGATGGCAGGATGACGCGCCGGAACAGTTCGGTGCGGGACAGGCCGAAGTTTTGCGCGGCGCGCAAATAGACGGGCTGCATGTTTTGCACCGCAGCCGTGGCGGAGACCGCGATGGGGAAAACGCTCGCGAGAAAGATGAGGAAAATCGGCGCGATGTCCGTGATCCCAAACCAGAGAATCGCCACGGGAATCCACGCGATCGGTGAGATCGGGCGAAGGATTTGCATCATCGGATTAAACGCCTCATACGCGCGATTGAACCAGCCGAGGAACAGCCCGAACGGCACGCCAACGAGCACCGCGAGGCCGAATCCCCACGTCACGCGAAAGAGCGATGCGACGATGTATTTCAGCAGCAGTCCCTTTTGAATCAGCTCGCCGATGCCGCGCGCAACATCGAGCGGACGCGGGAAAACTTCGCTCGCCGAGACGCGCACGAGCGTATCCCAGACGACGAGGAAGACTGCCGCCACGACTACGGGCAGCGCGTATTTCAGCCACGCGTGCGGCTCACGGTGTTTTTCGTACGGAGCCGCGGGATCTTCGCGTTTCACCGGCGGTTCGGCCAGCGCTGCGCTCATGGTTTTGGCCCCTCGAAATTCCACGCCTCGACCTTGTCCGTCGCGACCTCCGCGAAACTCGGATCGACGTAATCCGCAAAATGCGCGGTCCCTTTCAAAATGCCCGACTCAATCCCGAGCGCCTCGATTTCCTCGAAGTCCGGCTGCAACGGCGTGAGGCGCGTGTATTTCACGCGATCGGGCGGTTTGCTCAGCACAAAAGTCAAAAGACGCGGGTCCTGCATGTAGTAATTCTTCGACACAAACTGCGCGGCGCTCATGCGGTTCTCCATGCTTTCGTCGAGCCACTTGCCGCTCTTCGCGATGCCGTTCACCAGCGCCTGCACCTCCGCGCGCCGCGTCGCGATCACGTCCTCACGCACCGCGAGCACGCACGAGATAAAGTTCGGCCACACATCCTTCGTCAGCCACAAGACGCGACCGTAGCCATCGAGTTCCGTCTGGCCCATGAAAGGTTCGCCGCTGCAAATCGCGTCCACCGATTTCGAGTAGAGCGCGGCTGGCATATCTGGCGGCGGCATTTCCACGAGCTGGATTTCCTCGATCTTCATCCCCGCATTTTTGCAGGCGCGAAAAAAGAGCAGCCGCTGATTCGAGTAGCGATTCGGCACCGCCATACGTTTCCCGCGCAAATCCTGCATGCGAAAAATCTGCGAGTCCTTGTGGACCATCACCGCCGAGCCATCGCGATGGCCGAGATACACGATTTTGATCGGCACGCCCTGCTCCCGCAGCGCGATGGCCATCGGCGCGAGGATGAAAGTCGCGGGCGTATGTCCGGCGAGATACGCCTCCTTCAGTTCCGGCCAGCTATTAAAACGCACCGGCTCAAACAAACTTTTCCCCGTCACTTGCTGATTGATGAAATCCGTCACCGGGCAGGTGAGATGACAAGTCACCGGCAGGAAACCGATCTTGAATTTCTCGGTCGAAATGCCCGGCTGCTTCCGGAACGAGCGGAAATATTCCCCCAGCCCGCGCATCGACTCCGGGTTCAGCCGCGCCTGCAGCGCCGTGATGAGCAGCACCCACACGGCAGCCCAGAGGAAAAGTGTTTTGCGAAGTGACATCGGAGGCGGGAAGTGTGCGACACCTAGCGGGCTCGCTGTCATAATGGAAATACAGATTCGCTATCGGACTGATACCCGTTCGCGATGACACCTCCATCCCGGGCTTCGGCCCATCTTCGCGCCAGAGAAATGTCTCCGGGCGCTTGTAGCGGAAATTCATGTTTGCTATCGGATTGATGGCACCTCGCGATCACCCATGGACCTTCGCCACCTTCGTTATTTTCAAGCCATCGCCGAGGAACTCAGTTTCTCCCGCGCCGCGAAGCGTCTGAACATCGTCCAGCCCGCGCTCAGTCGCGCGCTGCAAGAACTCGAATCCGAAGTGGGCGTCGAACTCGTCGCGCGCACGAAACGCTCCGTCGCGCTCACCGCCGCGGGGAAAGTGATGCTCGCCGATGTCGCCCTCATTTTCGAACGACTCGAGCACATGACCCGCCGCGTCCGCCGCGCTGCGGCCGGCCAGGTCGGCGAACTTCGCGTCGGCTACATCGGCCCGCCGACGCACGCGTTTCTCGGGCGTATCCTCGATGAATATTCGCGCCGCTGCCCGGACGTGACCGTTCATCTCGAAGAGCGGACCCCCGAGCGCGTCTGGGAAATGGTCGCCAAAGGCCGGCTCGATATCGGCCTCACGCGCCCCGTCCTCGCCCACGCCGCCCTGAGGATGGAGACGCTTCTTTTACGCCAGGAACGCCTTTGCGCCGCCATCCCGGAGCGTCATCCGTGGAAGGGAAAAGCCACGCTCCAATGGAAAAAACTCGCGGGCGAACCGCTCATCATCCTCGCCCGCCGCGAAGGCGCAGGCCTGCACGATGAAATCCTCGCCGGCTGTCGCAGCGCCGGCTTCACCCCTCGCCTTGCACACACGCCGAGCGTCATCAGCACCGTCATCCGTTACGTCGAAGCGGGCACCGGCATCGGCATCGTCCCCGAAAGCCTCGCCGAGCAGGACGCCACCAGTCGCTGGACGAAAGCCCCGCTCACACCGTCGCTCGCCGTCCCGCTCGTCATGGTGTGGAAAAAGGAACACGAAGAACCGCCCGTCGCCGCCTTTCGCCAGCTCATCAGCGAGTGGTTGAAAGCGGGAAAACTGTGGAAACCGACGCCCGCCTAGAAACACACGCTCACTGATCTCATGCCCATCCGACTCCCACTCCGCGCGCTCGTTTTCTTCCTGGCGTTCCTTTCATTCGCTTGCCTGCTCGGACAGTTCTTCGGACTTTGGTCGATGCACGTCTTCGGCTGCTGGGTGCTGCCGCCAGCGAGCGCGTTGCTCGCCTTCATCGCCTGGCTCACGCGTGAAGAAAAAGCGGGCATCAGCAGCGCGCACACTTGGATCGTGCAAGGCGCGCTCGGCGGCATCCTCGCTGCTTTCGCCTACGATTTTTACCGACTGCCGTTCGTGCTGAACGGCGCACCGCTTTTCAAAGTCTTCCCCCGCTTCGGCCAGCTCCTCCTCGGGAAAAGCGACCCCGCCTGGCTCGTGCAAACGCTCGGCTGGAGCTACCACTTTTCCAATGGAGCCGCCCTCGGCATCATGTTTCTCGCCCTCGTCACCACCACCCGCCCGCACGTCCTTTTTTGGGGCGCAGTCGCCTGGGCACTCTTCATTGAGGCCATACTTCTGCTCACGCCCTACACCAGCTTCTTCGGCCTGGCCTTAAACGCGCGCTTCATCTTCCTCACCGTCTCGGCGCATCTCATTTTTGGCCTCACGCTCGGCTGGTGGTGCCAGATGCGACTCAGCGCCAAGGCGACGGCCTTCAAGCAGCGGTAGAAGCCACATACTGCCTTATCCCGCGGAGGGCAGGCGGTTTGTGGAAGAGCGGACACGCATTTCCCCGGTGGAAAATCAAAAACGCAGTTGACGGCCCACGCTTAACGCATATGAGACGCATTCTCATTATGAACCGCCGAGCCGTCAGTTTTCTTGTCGCCGTCGCGATCGCCGCTTCCTTTTGCCCGAGCCCCTCCGCTCTCGCCGATGAGCATCTTTTCGGTTGGGTGCGAGGTGCGGAAACTCTTCCTGCCGGACACGCGGATGCCTACCAATTCATCACTTTGCGGACCGGGAAACGGGAGGGCGTATATAACGGCTGGGATTTCGACACCGAGGTCGAATACGGCATCACCGACAAATTTCAGGTCGGCCTTTCCATCGAGCAGCACTACTTCCGCATCCGCGGAAATGAGGAACTGGACGACCTGCACCAGTATCGCTTTGGCGGCATCGAGCTATCAGCGAAATATCGCGTGCTGAGCCCCTTCAAGGACACGGTCGGCCTCGCGGTGCGCCTCGAAGCCGGCTACCTCTCGCACGACGATGTGGCCGGACTCGATCAGGAGGAAACTTACTTCGATCCCGAGATCATCGTGCAGAAGAACTTTCTCGACGACACGCTCACCTTCCACGTCAACGGCGGGGTGCAGTTCGCGTGGGGCAAAAAGCCCGCCGAGGAATACGACTCCGAACTGACGCTCCATGCGGCGATGGGCGTCTCGTATCGCTTCGCTCCAAATTGGTTCATCGGCCTCGAGAGCCACATTCGTTCGGAGTTTCCCGAATTCGATTTCGGCCACCACGAGCACACCGTCGTCTTCGCCGGACCCAGCCTGCACTACGGCGCGGAGAAATGGTGGGCCACCGCGAGCTACGGCTATCAAGTCTGGGGCGAAGGCAACGATGAGCCGAATATCGGCAAGACCTTTGCCGAGGAAGCGCGCCACGAATTCCGGCTCAAAGTCGGCTTCAACTTTTAAGCCGAACGTGCATCCCTCACTTCGTTTCGCGCTCGTCCCGGCAGCGCTCATCAGCACGCCAGTCGCGGGTCACGCGGTCGTGTATCTCAGCATCGAGCAGGCGCAGCAGGCGATTTTTCCCGGTGGAAAAGCCACCCCCGCACCGGTGAAACTCACTGCCGAACAGCGCAAAGCCATTGAAGCCATGAGCGATGTCCGGCAGCGCGACGACGATGTCCGCGCGTGGCGGATGACCGGTGGCGGCTGGTTCATCGTCGATCAGGTCATCGGGAAACACGAGTTCATCACCATGGCGCTCGGCCTCACAGCGGATGGCGCGGTCAAGGGCATCGAAATCATGGATTACCGCGAAACCTACGGCGGCGAAGTGCGCAACCCGGCGTGGCGCGCGCAGTTCACCGGCAAAACCAAGGCCGCGCCGCTGAAACTCGACCACGACATCAAAAACATCTCCGGCGCGACGCTCAGTTCGCGCCACATCGCCGAAGCCGTGCGCCGTCTCCTCGCCCTGCACGACATCGCGCTAAAATAGATGCGCGAAATGCGTCGCGCGCAGCCGTGGCTCGGCACGATCGTCGAGATCGCCGCCCGCGGCGCTCCCGCGAAAACGATCGAGCGCGGGATGCGCGCCGCCTTCGCCGCCGTCGCGGAAGTGCAGCGACTCCTCAGCTTCCACGATCCCGCGAGTGAACTCTCCCTGCTCAATCGCGAAGCCGCCACCCGCGCCGTCACCGTGCATCCGTGGACGTGGCGCGTCCTCCGGCTCGCCCATCGCATCGCGGAAAAGAGCGACGGCATCTTTGATCCCACCGTCGCCCCGCGCCTCACTGCGCTCGACTTCCTGCCGCAGCCCCACGCCCCCGACGCAAATCCACGCGCCCGCTGGAATGATGTGCGCCTCGGCCCCGCGCGCCGCGTCCGTTTCGCGTGCCCGCTCTGGCTCGACCTCGGCGGCATCGCGAAAGGCTTCGCCGTCGATCGCGCCCTCCACGCCCTCCGCGAAACCCGCATCCCCGAAGCCCTCGTGAACGCCGGCGGCGACCTCCGCGCCATTGGCCCGCGCGCCTGGTCCATCCATCTCCGCGCACCCGATGCACCGGGCCGCAGCGACATCATCGTCGATTTGAAAAACGCCGCCCTCGCCACCTCCGCACTCTATTTTTCCCAGAGGGATAGCGCCACCCCGCTCCTCCACGGCCGCACCCGTCGCTGCTGCACCGCCGGGCGCAGCGTCACCGTCCTCGCCCGCGACGCCGCCACCGCCGACGCCCTCACCAAAGTCGTCTTCGCCAGTCCGCGCACCTCCGCGAAAATCCTCACCGCCTTCCACGCCACCGCCCTCGTGCTCGCCGCCGATCGCCCACCTTTGCAGATGCCCCGCCCCGATGCGCCGTAACGCCCTTCAACTCAGCCGCCGCCACCAAGCCGCGCTCTACATTTTCACCGTCCTCCTCCTCGCCACCGGCATCGCCTGGTGGAGCCTCGATCGGTGGACCACCGTCCCCGACGAATTCGGCGGCTCCGCCAAACACCCCGCCGAAACCTGGATGCTTCGCCTCCACGGCGCAGGCGCTTTCGGCTTCCTCCTCGTCTTTGGCAGCCTCATCCCCGGCCACATCCAGCGCGGCTGGTACATGCGGCAAAATCGCGCCACCGGCCTCGCCCTCCTCAGCGTGTTCGGCGTGCTCAGCCTCACTGGCTACGCGCTCTACTATCTGGGAGAAGAAAGCGGCCGTCACCTCGCTGCCGCCGCCCACTGGTGGATCGGCCTCGCCTCGCCCGCGCTCCTCGTCGGCCACGTCGTCCGAGGCCACTGGCTGCGCCGGCACGGCAGGCTGCGAAAGCCAGAGAATCCAGTCGAACCCTGATTCCCTCCTACCGCGTCGATAGTCATTGCATGCGCGTTTTTCCCTTCAGCATCCTGCTTCACTCGATCCGCGTTTTATGACCATGAAAAAACTTGATCGTTCGTCGATTCACCGCCGCCAACTCGTGACGATCGGCTGGAGAAACGACATCGCGAGGTGTTTTCAGAGTAACGGGCCGTAAGAAAATCCCGTGACCTCTTCCTCTCCCGCATAATCTTCCTTTCCTGCCAACCGAGAGAACAGAAAGAAGATAAAGCGGAAGAGGTAGAAGGAGGCCACCTCTCGGTGCCGCGTGGCTTGACATGTGCGCTGCCTCGCATACTAACGCGCCCAGCCACCCGTTCAGCGCGATCGCGGATTTGCAAAAATCCGTAGCGCTCAGCGCGTGGCCTTTTTGTTGAGGCCGCGCGAGTCAACTCAAACCCAAACGATCAAACGTCCATGAGCCACCTCGCTATCAAAATAATCCGTCTGATCCTTATCTCCGCGATCCTCGCCGCGCCGGCGTTCGCGCAAGACATCAATGTTCCGGCGATCGACGCTATCGTCATCGAAGGTCGCGCTGAAAATCTCGTCGGGCGCGCGGGGTCCGCGAATGAAGGCTACATCGGCCAGGCCGAGCTTTCGCGGCGACCGCTCTCGCGCGTTGGCGAAGTAGTCGAGGCCATCCCCGGCGTCATCGTTTCGCAGCACAGCGGCGGCGGGAAGGCGAACCAGTTTTATCTGCGCGGCTTCAATCTCGATCACGGCACGGACCTCGCGACGAGCCTCGACGGGATGCCGGTCAACATGCCGACCACGCGCACGGTCAGGGTTACACGGATCTCAATTTTCTCATCCCGGAACTCATCCAGGATGTGCAGTGGCGGAAGGGTGTGTATTACGCGGACACCGGCGATTTCGCGTCGGCGGGCGCGTTCGACATTCGCTATTTTGACACGCTGCCAAACGGGATCGCGAGCCCGACGATCGGCTCTCTCGGCTATGTGCGGGAGATGATCGCGGACTCGCCGAAACTCGGCGCGGGGCATCTGCTCTATGCTTTCGAATACGAGCACAACGATGGGCCTTGGCGGAACCCGGATGACTACGGGAAATACAACGGCGTGCTAAAATATAGCACTGGCGATGCACTGAATGGCTTCTCACTAACTATGCTTGGTTACCACGGCGATTGGAACGCGACCGATCAGGCACCGCGCCGCGCGTTCAACGAAGGACTCGACCACTCTACTTCGGCCCCCGCTCGCTCATCGAAGACGACAGTGTGCGCTCACCCTCCACGACGATCGTGAACGCGCAAGTCGGCTACCAATTTAACAAGACGTGGAGCGCGAACGTTGAGGTCTTTAATCTGTTCGACGAAGAGAGCAGCGACATCGATTACTACTACACCTCGCGCCTTCCCGGAGAGCCAAGCGAAGGCGGGGACGACATCCACACCCATCCAAACGAACCGCGCGCGATGCGTTTCACGGTGACGGCGGAGTTTTAGCGCTCACACTTTCCTCAGCGCGAAAGCGAGCATGAGCAGGGCGATGGCGCTGGCGATGAGTAACGGGGATGCTTCGCGCGAAAGCCGGAGTCCAGAAAAGACGAGCCGGCTGGAGCGGGGCGGTTTTACGGAAGGTCAACGGCGAGCCGGTAAAAGCGCGGGGCGGCGATGTTTTCGGTGACGGTCACGGCTCCGGCGATGTCGCTGACGAGGGCGCCCGGATTGGCGCTCCAGTCGCCGGCTGCAGTCCAGGTGGCGATGGTGGACCAGGGCGTGGCGGCGAGGTCGTCGGTGGCTTCGACGCGGAGCGTGATGTCGGTGGCGTCGAGGTTTCGAGTGAAGATGAAAGTCGATGTGCCAGCCTCGGCGATCACGGCGGATTGGTTCGCGGTGAAGGCGCGCAGCGGATTGGTGTTGAGGGCGTATTCGAGGAGATTCGTGGAGCCGTCGAGATCGGGATCATCTTCCAGCAGCGACCCGGCGGCTCCGGCATCGGCGCCGAATTTCGCGAGCTGCCACGAGGCATATCCGGCGGCGACCGGGACGGTGAAGGTGATTTGCAGCGTGGGCCGGGTCGTCTCCTTGGCGCTTTCCGAAGAATCCGCATCCCAGCCGTCGGAGCCCAAGTCGCGGATGAGCCATCCGTCGTTCGGCGTGCCGGCGAGGAAGGCGGCGATGTCGGCGGTGACGTCGAAAATCACGGGAGCGTCATTCACTTCGGGGACTTCGGTGAAGGAATCGGCGAGAGCCGCGTCCGTGTCGTCCGCGCTCACGCCGTCCACCAGCGAGTCCCACGTGTCGCCGTCGCTCCATGGGATGAGCATCCGGTGAATCGACAGGAGACTGGCACTGACATCGCTGGCCCCCGAACCCGTCCAGAAACTCAGCTTGGCGGAAAGGATGGTCGCGTTCAGCGGCACCTGCCCGGCATTCGGTCCGAAGAGATTCGCGAAGCGCACGAGGATTTGTGACGGCTGATCGCCAGCAGTTCCGCTGTCGGTGTCGCCATCCGAGTTGAGGAGCGTGGCGGCGGATTCATCCGCGGTCGGTGCGGCCAGGCTGATCATCGTGTCCGCGGCACCGGCGTATCCATTCAGTCCCTGCCGAAAATCGGCTTCGAGCGAAGGTGGATCGCCGGGAAAGAAGCCGCTGATCGGACGCACCTGCGCGCTCCGGGCGGAGTGCGTGGCGCTGTGCATATCCTCGAGCGTGCGCAGAAGATTGTGCAGGGTCCAGCGGGTGGCTTTCACCGTGCCGGGGGTAAGGCCGGCTCCGTAAAAGACGGCGGGAATTCGGTTGGTGCCGGAGAAGTTGTCCTCGTCGAAGGTGAAGACGAGCAGGCTGTTGTGGGTGCGCGCCCATTGCGCATATGCACCGAGTTTCGCGCGCAGCCAGTCGTCGCCCATGCGGATCGTTCCGTCGTGCATGTCGTTTTGTTCGTTGGGAACGACGAAGGCGACGCTTGGGAGTTGCGTGAGGTCGGCTGGGAAATCTTCGAGGCGCAAATTCGTTTCCGGGGCGAGCTGATTGGTGCCGATGGGATCGCCGATGGCGGCCTGCCAGTTGGCCCACGGGTTGTGTTTCCGGCGGTAGAGTTTGTAGGTGCTGCCGCCGATGACCGCATCGATGCTGGTCGTGTCGCGGTCACCGATGGTGGTGAGGTCTTCGCTATAGCCGGCGAAGGTCGCGCCAGCCGCGATGAGCGCGGCGCCGAGATTCGGCGTCGTCCACGGATAACCCGGCGGCCGGCTATCATCGACCACGCCCTGATTGTTGCCGGAGAAAAGGTGCAGGTAGTTCGGCTGGCTCGGGTGGGTGAGACCGTAGAAATCGGTGCAGCTCACGCCACCATCGGCCAGTTCATTGATAAACGGCGCATCAGTGCGATTTCCCATCACCTGAGTTTGCGCGTGGTTTTCATCGATGACGACAATGATGTGGTCGTAGCGATGCGGGGCGGCGGCGGCTACTCCGGTCAAAGCGAAGCACGCCGGGACAAAGAGACGCGTGAGGATGGTCTGTTTCATGGAGATCGGGAATGGGGGACTGGCTTCTCTCCCTTTCAACTAGGCGTCAAAGTCGGGCGCGCAACGTAGGAAACATGACGAAGTTGTCTCTTTCGGATGGGCTACGTGCGGCAGTCGGCGCAAAATCCGATTGCGCCGAAGGGAGCCCCGTCGCGATGGTTTCCGCATGACGCGACTCCCTCTTGTTTTCGCCGCGCTCCTCATTTCGTCGCCAGTCTTGCTGGCAGAAAGGCCGGAGGAGATCGCCAAGTTTCTGGCCGCGGCGCAGGCGCAGATCGGGAAAACGCTGACCTACGACCCGGCGTACACGTCGTTCGAATATCCCGGCGGCGACGTGCCGCTCGAGCGCGGGGTTTGCAGTGATGTGGCGATTCGGGCGTTTCGTGGAGTGGATTTGGATTTGCAGAAAGAAGTCCACGAAGACATGGCCCGCTCATTTTCGCTCTATCCGAAAAACTGGGGACTGCGGAAGCCGGACGCGAACATCGACCATCGGCGCGTGCTGAACTTGATGACGTTTTTCCAGCGGCGTGGAAAGAGCGTGCCAGTCACGCAAAA
The DNA here is from genome assembly GCA_038228115.1 of Chthoniobacterales bacterium. GTDB lineage: Bacteria > Verrucomicrobiota > Verrucomicrobiia > Chthoniobacterales > Chthoniobacteraceae > JANLQB01. Next base: position 44,506 of record JBBRPM010000003.1, on the reverse strand, counting down.
CGCGGCGGACTATCTGCCGGGCGATCTCGTCACCTGCATCGTGCCGAAAAATCTCCCGCACATCATGATCGTGAGTGACAAAGTTTCACCGCTCGACCCGGCGCGGCGTCTCGTCATTCACAACATCGGCCACGGCGCACTCGCGGAGGATCGGTTGTTCGAGTTTGAGCTGACCGGCCACTATCGCTGGTGGCCGTGCGCTAAGGATTAAGGCTGCGTCCGCACGGGCTTGGGCGCGGTCAGGAATTCACTGAGCTTTTTCTCCGCGCCGCCGTTGTCGCCTTCGAGTTCTGCGATCAGGGCGCGGGCGGATTCCACGCCGTGGCCTTGCGGAAAACGGCGAATGTATTCGCGGGCCGATGCGATCGCCTTCGCCGGATCGTGCAGCAGTTCTGAGTAAACGATTGCCTGATTGAACAGGCTGTTTTGATGGAACGCGTCCTTTCGCTGCGCGATCCCAAATTCCGAAAGCGCCTTTTCTCCGTCGCCCAGATTCCGATACGCCGTGCCGAGATCGGTATGCACGTCCGCGGTGTCAAAACCGGCGGCAATCGCGTGCTCGTAGTGATGCACCGCCGCGGGCCAGTTGGCGTGATCGTATTCCCAATTTCCCAGCGTCGCCGCCGCCTGCGCATCGGGCATCCGCGAGACATCCGGCGCGCCACTCGTGGACGGCGGCGGCTTCACGACCGGAGCCGCGGTGAAGAACTGCATGACCACCCACATCAAAAGCGCGCCGCCAAAAAACGCGCCGGTCGCGATCTCGCGCGTGCGCGGTTTTTCCGTGGTGACGACGAATTTTTCAACGGGAGATTTCCGGGGCCGGGTCATGGATGGGTGGATGGCATAGCAGGGCGGCGCGGATTCGTCTTGGGAGAAATTGCGCGGCGGACGACGCGGGGGAAAAGTTTCCCACCACGCGGCGCGCAGCCTACGACTGTGCCGCCATGCCTCCGTCTTCACTTCCACGCTTCATCGCGCGCAGCCTGCTTTTCGCGCTCGCGCTGCTTTACGATGCGTGGCGCTACTTTTGTGAAGTGCGCGGCGTTAATGAAGAGATCGAGCGCACCTGCCGGGCGACGTGGCTGCACCGCTGCTGCGCGCGTGCTTTGCGTGTTTTAAACATCCACGTCGCCGTACGCGGCCCGCTTCCGAGCGGCGGGCTCATCGCGGCAAATCACCTGACGTATCTCGACATCGTGGCGCTGAGTGCGGCGCTGCCGTGTGTCTTTGTCTCGAAGGTGGAGATCGCGGACTGGCCGCTGTTCGGCATCTTCGCGCGGCGCTCGGGCACGCTCTTCCTCGACCGTGCGCGGCGCGGTGCGGTGAGCGGAGTGGCGGCGCAAATGCGCTCAGTTTTGGCGACAAATTTGCCGCTCGTTTTTTTCCCGGAGGGCACGAGTACGAACGGCGACACGGTGTGGCCGTTCAAAACTTCACTCTTCGAACCGGTCGCGGAACTCGGCTGCCCGGTCACCGCTGCCGCCCTCAGTTACACGACGCGGGAAGGATCGGTCCGCGAGGAAATCCACTGGTCGGGCAACCAGCCGCTCGGCCCGCATCTGCTGGGCCTTTTCGTGAAAAGGCGCATCGATGTGACGATCCGTTTCGGCGAAACGCGGACGCGCACCGGCGATCGGAAAGCGATCGCGCGCGAGCTGCACGACGAGGTCAGCGCGCTGCGGAAAGCTCCGTAAACGCACCCTGCAATCCGCCGAGCAGCGCGTCCCAATCTTCGCCACGCGTTTCCCATCCGCTGCTGAAACGCAACACGCGGCCCGCGGCCTCCGGGGGAATCTGCATCGCGTTCAAAACATGCGACGGCTCCTCTTTCCCGCTCGCGCATGCCGAGCCGGTCGAGACGGCGAAGCCAAGTTTGTCGAGCTTCACGACCCAGCGTTGCCGGCAGTCGGCGACTTCGGGCATGATGACGGAAACCGTGTTCCAGAGCCGATCTGCGGACGTGCCGAGGATGCGCACGGTGGGCAATACTTTAATCAGTTCACGCTCAAATTTCCCGCGAAGCGCCAGCCGATGGGAGGGCGAAGCTCCCGCTGAGCCGTGACTGGAAAGAGTGGGTTCAGCAGGAGCCTCGCCCTCCCGTTGTTCCAGCGCCGCGATCATCGCGAGAATCCCGGCGACGTTTTCTGTTCCGGCGCGGCGGCCATCTTCCTGCGGACCGCCAACGAGGAGCGGGCGGAAACCGGCGGGCACTTTCAAAAATCCGACGCCCTGCGGCCCACCGAATTTGTGGGCGCAGCCGCTCACAAAATCACACACGCCGAGGCCGGCGGCAGGCATCTTGCCGATCCACTGCGCGGCATCGCAGAAAAATGGGACGCGGTGTTCGCGGCAGAGCGCGGCGATTTCGCGCCACGGTTGCAGCACGCCCGTTTCGTTGTTCGCCGCCATCACGCCGACCAGCGCGGGAACGCTGTGCTGAAGCGCCTCCGCGAGCCACGCGACTTCCACGACGCCGTCCGCCGTCACCGGAATCAGCCGCGTGCGTTTTGAAAAATAGCGTTCTGCCGCCGCCAGCACGCACGGATGTTCGACGCTCGATATCCACGCTTCGCCAGCACTCGTTTGCGCCGCGTGATGCAACGCCGCGTTATTCGATTCCGTCGCGCTGCTGGTCCACACGATGCCCTCCGTTTTGCATCCGAGCCAGCCCGCGAGCCGCTCGCGCGCTTCACCGAGCGCCGCATTCGCGCGGGCTCCGAGCCGGTGTGGGCTCGAAGGGTTTCCGATGAAACGCTCCGTCGCATCCAGCCAAGCCTCACGCGCGGCGGGGATGAGCGGGCTCGTCGCGTTGTGATCGAAGTAGCGCATCGCGCTCTGCTACGGCGCGTCTTTTTTCACGGTCGGTTTTCCGATGTCGCCGAGCAAATCAGGCCGCTCGGCGAGGCGCGTGAGTTCGAGATACTTCGGACCTTCGCCGTAGTTGAGCGCGACTGTTTTGAAGACGTCGCCATCGAGCACGAGCAACTCCACTTTCTGCTGCGTCGGACTGTCGGCAATCGCATCCTTCAAACGCTGACCGCTGAATTTGCGACCGTTCACGCCGCTGATCATCGACGCCGGCGCGATGCCCGCCTTGTCCGCCGCGCCACCGGGCACGATCGCGAGCACCTTGCCATCTTCCCCGACGCTGATCCCGAGGCTCGCCGTCACGTTCACGTATTTGCGGTCTTTCTCGCGGTCGGTCACATATTCGCTCGGCTTCGGGCTGAACTGGATTCGGTAGCCGAGTGTTTCGAGGAATTTCAGATTGAGCGTTTCCTGCGGCGTGTAGATGCGGTCGCGGAAAAATGTGTCCCAATCGTAGTCGGCGAGTTGCTTCAAAATGCCCGTCACCTCCGGCAACTCATACGGCACGACCAGCGCGTGCTCGTCCGCTTTTACCGCGAAGAATTTTTTGCAGAAATCATCGAGGCTGCGCTTGCCGCCGCTCTGCTCTCGGATGATCGCGTCCGCCGCCATCCACGTCACGAGGCCTTCGTCGTAATAATCCTGACTGCGCCGCAGCGAAGCCCACGCCGGGCTCTTCGCGCGGAGCTGCCAGCTCGCGATCGCCGTGTCCTCCACCGAGCGCCAGCGGCGTCCGGCTTGATCACGCAAAAAGTCGAGCGTGCTCGCGAAATGCGGCACGTATTCCGCCGGCGACATCAAGCCGCTGCGCACCGTCAGCACTTCGCCGAGATACTGCGTGAGGCCTTCGTAAACCCAGAGCAGCTTGGTGCGTTCCGGCGTGTGAAAATTCGTCGTCACCATCCCGGCGGGACGGCGAAATTTTCCGCACCAGGAATGTACGAACTCGTGCGGCAGCAAATACGCGGGCCACGTTTTGCGCTTCTTCTCATCCACCAGTTCGCGCTCGCCGACGGAGTTGAAACTGCACGCGAGATGTTCGAGTCCGTTGTTCGGCACCGAGTCGCTGCACACGACGAGAAAATGGTAATCGGAAAAATGCGCGCCGCCGAAAAGTGAGACCGCTTCCGCGACGAGTGCGCGGTAGTTCGCGATCAATTTGTCGTCGATCGCGATGGCGCTCGCGGACTCACTCACGAGATCGAGAAACGCGGGCGGCGTGCCCTTGCTGGAGATGTCGATCTCGCGAAAATGCGCGCCGCAAATGAGCGGGCAATCGACCACGCGGCGCAGCACTTCCGCCTGAAAAGCGACGGTGTAAGGCTTGTCCTGCGGCGTGACCGCGGGCGCGCCATCTGGCTTCAACGCCGTGCCATAGCGCCAGCCGGCGGGCAGCGTCACGCGCACCGTCGCGGTCGTCGTGTCGATGAGCGTGCTCTCGGGATAAACGAGGACGGTGTTCCAATTGATGACGCCGAGAAGCGAGTTGCCGAAGCTATCCACGCCCGAGGAATTCGCGCTCGGCTGATTGCAGATGTAGTCGATCTTTGCGACCACGCGATCGACTCCCACCGGCACGGTGAGGTGAAAACGCGCGGGCTCTTCTTCGTCACGCCGCCACGAAACCGCCTCGCCTTTCACCGTCTCAAAACGCAGGCCGCCGAGATTCGCGACCGGCCCGCCGGGCGCATGAACGCCCGGAATCCATTTCGGATACCACACGACGAACTCACCCGGCGTCGCGGGAAACTCGACGCTGGAATGCAGCAACGCGCGCGACATTTCGCGAGCATCCACCTCGATGCCGAGATTTGGCGCGGCGAGGGCGCGGGTGGCGAGGAAGGCGGCGGCGAGGGCGCGAAGGAGCGGTTTCATGCGAGCGCGGAGTGTTCGGATTTCACGCGCAAATGCAAGCGGGGCGCCGGACCCAGAAACGGTCATTTCGACCGGAGCGAAGCGGAGTGGAGAAATCTCTCGCATCCGCGGGCGGAGGTGGAGGGCGGGGAGAAGTTTGAGGTTTCTCCACTCCGCTTCGCTCCGGTCGAAATGACAATTGGGGGCACGCGCATCCTGAGAGCGGCGGCTGTCGGCGAGTTCGCCGGCCTCCAGCGGCGAGTTTACAAGCCTCATTGATATAGGTGGAAATGCGCTGGCGGACACTCGATTACTTCGACCGACTCATGCCCACGCCTTCTTCCTTTACGCGGTTCCTTTTCGCCATCGCGGTGCTCGTTGCGGCCCATTCCGCCTTTGCACGGCCGTTCGATCTGCGGCGCGACACGTTCGCTTTTTCCAATGACACCGCATGGAAGTACGGCGTGGACGAGCAGGGAAAGCTGCACATTTCCTCGCGCGAAAAACCCGCCGAGTTTGCCCATCGGTGCTTTGTCCTGACGCGGGCCGTGATGCAGTTCCGACAATTCGCGCAGTTCGATCCGAGTCTGCCGAAAGTGTCGCGCGAGGAATATCGCCAGCGGATGCGCGAGCTTTTTCGGATTCCGGTCTGGAGCAGCCGCGCGCCGGGAGCGCTCATATTTCCAGGCTTTGCGGACCTTCGCAGCTTCAGCGTCGCGTATGAGGGCTTGCTGAAAGACGAACTCGGCAATTGGCTGCCGTCCTATTTCCGCGTGGGAAACTGGCGGCTCGTCATGGGCCATCCGCGCTCCGGCCAGGAGAAAGTCGCGCGCTGGCTGGAGACCTCGCTCGACGCCGGAAAAATCCGCGCGCTCTACCTCTCGCGTTTCCCGCACATGAATCACGCAGTGATCGTTTACCGAATGCAACGCGAGGCGGGCGGCGACCTGCGCTTCAGCGTCTATGACCCGAACTACCCTGCCGCACCGACCTCACTCAGCTACGTCGCCGCCCGTCGCAGCTTCGATTTTGACAAGCGCTGGTATTTCCCCGGCGGCCAGGTGAATGCGATGCGCATCTACATTTCGCCACTGCACTGATGCGAAGTGAAGAAGTAAAAAGTAAGCAGTTGTCAGTAAGCCCGCGGCAATCTCACCACTGACCACTGACTACTTCTCACTGCCTACTTCTTCTTATCCGGCCGCCCTGGCCCGACCGGCTTCACCGGCACGATCAGGTTTCCAGTTGCGTCGTAAGAGTCCATCCGCGTCACCTTTCGGCCACCAGCACTGTAGGTGTAAACTCGCCGACCGAGCGACTGCCCCGTCATCGACGTGTAGGTCTCGCCGATGATCCGGTCCGAGCCGTCGCGCTGGTATTCGGCCTTGTAGAGCGATTTGTTTTTCGAGTCGTAAAAGGTCGCGAGCTTCGGCAGGCCGCGGTCGTCGAGTTCGTAGATCGTCTTGCTCAGCATCTTCCCTTTGTTGTCCTCGATCGTCTCTTCCGAGAGATGCGTTTCTGGATTCACGACGGTGCTTTTATGCCGCCCGTCGGCGAGCATCGTCACGGTCGCCTTGATCGCGCCGTCGGTGGAAGATTGCGCGTTCGCGCAAGTCGCGAGCGCCAGCAAAAGAAGAGCGGGAAGTATTTTCATAAAGGTAAATTTTAGAGGACCTCGGCGAGTTCCGCAGCGGGGACTTCCTCGCCGTGGTGGCGCTTGAATTGCAGATCGTAGAGGCGGCGATAGTAGGCGCTGTTTTCGTAAAGCTCCAGGTGCGTGCCTACGTCTTTGATTTCGCCGTGATCCATCACCACGATCTGGTCGGCGTTCAGAATCGTGGAAAGGCGGTGCGCGATGGCGATGACGGTGCGGCCTTCGGCGAGCGTGTCGATGGCGCGTTGCACTTCAGTTTCCGATTCGGAATCGAGCGCGCTCGTCGCTTCATCGAGCAGCAGGATCGGCGCGTTTTTTAACAGCGCGCGTGCGATGGAAACGCGCTGCTGCTGGCCGCCGGAAAGCATGCAGCCTTTGTCGCCGATGATCGTCTCGTAGCCCTTCGGCTGCGCCTCGATGAAGTCGTGCGCGTACGCCTGCCGCGCCGCCTCGCGCACTTCCTCATCCGTCGCGTCGAAGCGTCCGTAGCGGATGTTTTCCGCGATGGTGGTGTGAAAGAGAAATGTCTCCTGCGTGACGATGCTCATCTGCGCGCGGAGCGATTCCGTCGTCACCATCGCAATGTTTTCGCCGTCGATTTTGATGCGACCGTATTTCGGATCGTAGAAGCGCAGGATGAGCGAGAGCATCGTGCTCTTCCCCGCGCCGCTCGCGCCGACCAGCGCCACCGTTTTTCCCGGCTCGATCCGGAGCCGGATGCCCTTCAGCACAGATTCTCCGGTCGGATATTGAAACCACACGTCCTCGAAATAAATCTCGCCGCGCGACTTCGGCAGCACCTTCGCCTCCGGCAAATCCCGCACGCTCGGCTCGAGCGCGAGCAGCTCGAAAATCCGCGTAGTGGACGCGAAGCAACGCTGCATCTGGCCGCTCACTTTGCTCAGCTTTTTCACCGGATCGTAGAGCATGAAAAGCCCGGTGAGCAGTCCGATAAACGTCGCCGCGCTGACGTGATAGTACCACACGTAAAACAGGGCGAGCCCCACGCCGACAGCCGCCACGGACTCGATGAGCGGGCTCACGATTTCGATCGCCTTGCGGATCTTCACCGTATTCCGAAACTGCGTCGCGCTCGACTCCTCGAAGTCCTTCATCTCGTCCTCCTCGCGGCACAAAGACTTGATCACGCGGATGCCGGCGAATGCTTCCTGCATGATGACCATCATCGCGCCCGCCTCGTTTTCTTCGTCCTTCCCGGCCTGCCGCACCTTGCGTCCGAAGACGATGATCGGGATGAGGCAGATGGGGAAAAGCACGAGGCTGCCGATGGTGAAGCGCCAGTCGATATAGCAGAGCGTGGCGATGGCGGAGATGATCGCAAAGGGCTGCGTGACGATATCGCCGCTCACCGTCGTGAGCGCTTGCTGCGCCATGCGCGCGTCATTATTCACGCGCGAGAGGAGCTGGCCGGAGCGCGTTTTGGAAAAGAAATCGAGCGACTGCTGGAGGATGTGGCGGAAGAGCTTCGTACGAATATCGACGAGCAAACGAAGGCTGACCCACGACATCCAGAATGCGTTCAGATAACCGAAGAAACTGCGCGCCACGACCATCGCGGGAATGAGCGCGCACATCCACAGGATGCCGTCGATCGCCGGTGCATTCGCCACGCCCGCACCATGCGTCACGACCTTCGAGCCATGCGGGAAAACGTATTCCATCACGTGTTTCAACACGAGTGCGTAGAGGCCATTCACGCCACCCGCCGCGATGCCGCATCCGATCCCGAGCGCAAACTGCCCGCGATACGGCTTGAGAAACGGCGCGAGCTGTTTGTACGGCTGGATCGTCTCACGCACGAACCGGCGCAGTGCGCGCTCTGGCTGAATGGATTTTGGTTGGGCGGACATCAATTCGGGTTCGGAGTGAGCGAGGCAATAGCACCAATCACCAGTTCGGTCGAGATACGCTCCATCGACGCGCCTTTCATGCGCGGGGTGAAATCGGTGAGCGGCGCGGCGGGTTTTGCAGCGGAAAGGACGAGCGCGCGGTCGTGGCGCGGTCGCCAGTGGAAGGGATTCGTGGGGCCGAAGAGGGCGATTTGCGGACGGCGAAATGCGGCGGCGAAATGGACGGCGGCAGTGTCGCAACTGATGACGAGCGCGGCGCGGTCGATGAGCGCGGCGAGAGTGGGGAGGTCGGGAGGGAGGATGATTTCTGATTTCTGATTTCTGATTTCTGATTGAATCTTCGCGGCGTGCGCGCACTCAAATTCGTCGGGCCCGGTGGTGATGATGTGTGGCGTTCTGAGCGAGGTAATCACTTCGGCCCAACGCTCGGGGAGCCAGTATTTTTCGGCACGCGCGGAGCCGGGATGGATGAGGGTGAACGGGCTGGTGATGCCGGATGCACGCAGTATTTCGGCGGCAGCAGCGCGCGCGGTTTCGGGAAGCGCGAGAGTCGGTTCGCTGGTCGCGGGGGCGCGGACGAGGTCGAGATAGTGATCGACCGTGTGCCGCTCGCGTACGGACGAGTCGATGAATTCGTTGTAGGCGAGAGCGCGGATTTTCGAACGTTTCAACCAGGCGAAAGTGGTGCGCTTTTTCGCTCGCGAGGCGGCGACGGCGAGGGCGGAGCGGTCGCTCCCGGTGAAATCGAGGCACAGATCCCAGGGCCCGGTGAGGACTTGTTGCCACGGCGCAAACCCGCGTCCGCGACCGAGCACGATGCCGGAGTTGATGGAATCGATCGCGCCGAGCAACGACGCGCAGCCAGGCGTGACGGCAAGCGAGATCGCCGCGTCGGGGTGCGCCGCTCGGAGCGCGCGCAAGGCCGGCGTGGTGAGGATCAAGTCGCCGATGCGCTTGAGTTGGAGGACGAGGATTCTCATCGGGAACTCCGGGTAGCGCGCGCGTCTCGCGTGCTGGCGAAGGCGACCCGCCTGCGTGGACTTTCGGCGACGGACAATTGAGAACGCGCGTGCATTGTTTCCGCGACAACAGTGCGGGAAAGTTCGTTGCTGCGGGACGCCGCAACCAGCACGCGAGACGCGCGCGCTACCCGGAATTCCCCGGTGCCGATCATCGCGCCATCGCCACGCAATACGCCTCCAGCAGCCGCGCACGGAAATGCTCCCACGTGAAATTTTCCACCACGCGCTCGCGCCCCGCCGCGCCGAAGTGCGCGCACAAATCGCGGTCGTCGTAAAGTCGCTGGATGGCCGCCGCGAGCGCATCGGGATCATCGGCGGGGATCACGATTCCATTCACGCCGTCCTGCACCACGTCGCCGGATTCGCGCGTGACGATCTGCGGCAGGCCGCACGCGGCCGCTTCGTAAGTCGCCTTCGCACTTCCCTCGCAGCTCGATGGGAAAATGTGGACGGCGGCCTCGCAGTAACAGTCCTCGACCTTCGACACAAAACCCGCGAGCCGCACATTTTCGCCGCCAAATTCATCGAGCCACGGGCGGATTTCATCGTGCAGCGAACCGACCAGAACCAACTCCGCGTCCTTCAGATTCAGGCGGTGCCAGACTTCCAACAAATGATGCACGCCCTTCCGCTGGATGAGCGCGCCGACGAAGACGGCGCGGAAGATTTCCGGCGCTTTGACCGCGGGGGAAAAACGCTCCACATCCACGCCGCGATGCTGGCGAAACAGCTTCTCAGCCGGCACATCCGCCGCCAGAAAAGTTTCCTCCGCTTTTTCGGAAAGCACGAGGATGAGATCGGCGAGCGCGTATTCCTCCAGCATCTGCTGACGCGTCACGAGCAGCCGGTTTTTCACGCCTGTCCAACCGCTTGATTCCGCCCGCTCGCGCTCACTTTTCGTCAGACGCACGGGCTTCACCTTGCCCTTGTGCCGGTGCCAGGTCGGGATCTCGATCACGCTCGGCACGCCGCGCTTTTTTGCCTCCGCTAAAGTGCGCACGCATTCGCCCGACCAGCCGTGGAAAAGATCGTAGTCCCCGCTTGCCAGCTCCGCCGCCGCCGCCTTGTCGAGTGCATGCTTTTTCGCGGCGTAGTAATATTTGCTGCCGATGCCCGAAAGCAGCCGCACGGGATGCCACGCGAGCGTGTGGATGCGCTCCGCCGGGATTTCGCTCTGCCGGTTTCCAAACGCGAGTGCCTTGCCCAAACAGCCCGCCTCGTGCGCGCCGCGGAGCGACTCGTAGGCGACAGCATCGAGGCCGGAGCCGCCGATGCGCGCGGAGGTGGCGTAGAGAAGATTGCGGGGCAAATCCAAGCGGCCAATTTAGGGCGGTGAATGCGGGCGGCAAGTCCAGCGTCCGCTGCCGTGTGGGGTCCGCTGCGCGGGGCTGAACGTCGAAAATCGAACATCGAAAGACAGAAGCAGAAGCGCGTTCGTCCGGATTTTCCGAAATTGGATGTTCGATGTTCACCGCCGCAGGCATCCCCGCCTCACAACAAACTCGCCAAACTTCCCCTCGCCTCCTCATCCTCTCGCCGATGAAACTTCTCCCAGCCTTCCTTAGCACCATCGCCATCGCCATCGCCGTCTGCGCCCAAGCCGCGCCTATCAAAGTCCTGCTCATCGACGGGCAAAACAATCACGCATGGGCAACCACTTCGCCCGAGATCAAAAAGATTTTGGAAGAACCCGGCATCTTCACCGTCGAGGTCGCGACTTCACCCAAGAAGGGCGAGGACATGACCGCGTTCGTGCCCGATTTCACAGCGTATCAGGTCGTCGTTTCCAACTACAACGGCGAGCCGTGGTCGCCCGCGACGAAAGAAGCTTTTGAGAAATTCGTGAGCGGCGGCGGAGGTTTCGTGCCCATCCACGCGGCGGATAATTCCTTCCCCGAATGGAAAGCCTACAACGAAATGATCGGCCTCGGCGGCTGGGGCAGGCGCAATGAAAAGAGCGGCCCGTTACTCCGTCTGCGCGATGGAAAATGGACCGCCGATACGAAACCCGGCAACGGCGGACATCACGGCCAGCAGCACCCTTTCCTCATGATCACCCGCGCCGCCGATCATCCCATCATGGCCGGACTGCCCGCGCAGTGGATGCACGGTCAGGATGAACTCTACGACACCCTCCGCGGCCCCGCGCAAAACGTGACCGTGCTCGCGAGCGCCATGTCGTCGAAAGAAAAAGGCGGTACCGGCGAGGACGAGCCGCTTCTCATGACGATCAACTACGGCAAAGGCCGCGTCTTCCACACCGCGCTCGGCCACGGTTTGGAAGCGATCAAATGCCAGGGCTTCGCGACCACGCTGCAACGCGGAGTTGAGTGGGCGGCAACGGGGAAAGTGACGCAGAAAGTGCCGGCGAATTTTCCGACGGAAGCGGCTGTGAGTGCGAGACCGTGATCCCGTGGACTGTGCATTCGCGCGCGTCCACGATTGGGTGACCGAAATCAAAGCGGAGGTGCATCGTAAAAATCCTGTCATCCTGAGGAACGAAGAACCTCTGATCATTTCCCTCCCACGCGGCGCGCTCGCGTTCCCTCGAATCTGCACCACTTTCAATCACTCCCCGTAGAACATTGTCGTTGCAAACAGGGAGGAAATCCCCAAGCTGCATTACTTGGTATCCCCTGCGCGCAACTATTCCGGAAAATTGATCGCCGTTGAGGGTTTGGATGGGTCTGGAAAATCCACCCAAATCTATCTCGTAAAGCGCTGGCTTGAATTAGAGGGTTATCGCGTTTTTTTCACCGAGTGGAATTCATCGGTGCTCGTCAAAAAATCGACGACCAAGGGCAAAAAGCGGCAACTTCTCACGCCCACCACCTTCAGTTTGATTCATTGCACGGATTTTGCGGATCGATATGACCGGCAGATTCTCCCGCTGCTACGCGCAGGTTACATCGTGCTTTGCGATCGCTATATTTTCACGGCGCTCGCTCGTGACGCTGTCCGCGGAGTGGATCGGGAGTGGGTGGAGCGGCTCTACAGCTTTGCGGTTCACCCTGACATCACGCTTTTCTTCCGGGTTCCGCTTGAAACGTCGCTGCAGCGGATATTGGAAGGCCGGCCTCAGTTGAAATATCATGAGGCGGGGCTGGATATGGGATGGACGAATGATCCGTATGAAAGTTTCCGGATTTTTCAGGGAAAAATTCTCGCCCAATATGAAGCGATGATTGAGCCGTTTGATTTCACGGTGATTGATGCTTCCAAAGAAATCCACATTCAGCAGGCCGAAGTGCGGAACCTGATCGCGAAGCGGATCGATTTGCCGTCTTACCGCAGGAGGCCCGAATGAGTTCCGAGCGCGCGGAAAAAACCTTTTTTGGCCGCCGTCCGCCGGAAGTGCGGGATGCGAGATTTCCGGGGAAGCTGATCGTGATTGAGGGCGCGGACGGTTCGGGCCGATCGACGCAGATTTCTCAAATCACGCAATGGCTTGAGGCCAATGGATTTGCGGTTCGACACATGGGTTTGCGGCGGTCGCACTTGGTCAGTGAAGAGCTGGAAGACGCGAAGCAGGGAAACGTGCTCACGCACACGACGCTTTCCCTTTTCTACGCGACAGATTTCTTCGATCAACTGGTCCACGACCTCATCCCGGCGCTCCGGGCAGGGTTCATCGTGGTGGCGGATCGGTATGTCTATACTTTGATGGCGCGCGATTTGGTGCGGGGCGCTGATCGGGAATGGACCCGCAATCTTTACAGTCCGGCCATTGTTCCAGACGTCGTTTTCTATTTCAAAGTGGGTGCGCGTCCGCTGATCGAGCGCAATTTTCAAAAGAACGCGACGCTCGATTACTGGGAAAGCGGCATGGATCTGGGACTTTCACGCGACATGTTCGACTCTTTCGTGCGCTACCAGCGCATGCTCCAGAACGAGTTTCAGCGGATGCACCAAGAGTATGATTTCCAAGTGCTGAACGGGAATCTCCGCATCGAGACGTTGCAGCGGCAGTTGAGGGCGAAAATCGGTGCGATGCTGGGGATCGGGGCCGAGGAGCTGGCCCGGATTCCGACGGCGGATTTGGGCGAGTGATGGGAAAATGCGGGCGGTCAGTCTTGTTTGTTGCGCGAATGTCACTGCGCCGTTATTGCTAGCGCGCGTTTTTTACCGCCTAAACTATGGAAACAGCCGTCAAATCCACCGATCACGCCCTGGCCCCCATCAATCTGGCGCTGAAGCCCGAGGATAAGATCGGGATGCTGAGGGATATGGAGCGCATTCGCCGCTTCGAGAACGAGGCGAATCGCCAGTATAACAAAGGTGGAAAACTGGGTGGATTTCTCCATTTATACATCGGGCAGGAAAGCGTGGCGACCGGCACGTGTTCGCTGATGGGCGACCACGATCACGTCATCACTGCCTACCGCTGCCACGGTCACGCGCTCGCTGTCGGGATGAGCATGAATGAGTGCATGGCCGAGCTTTACGGAAAGGCGACGGGTTGCTCGAAGGGCAAGGGCGGCTCGATGCATTTTTTCGCGCCGGACAAGAATTACTGGGGCGGTCACGGAATCGTGGGCGGTCAGACGCCGCTCGGTCTTGGCCTTGCTTATGGGTTGAAATACAAGGGCCTCAAAGGCGCCGCGATGTGCTTCCTGGGCGACGGGGCCGTGAACCAGGGTTGTTTTTACGAATCGCTGAACATGGCGGCGTTGTTCGACTTGCCAGTGATTTATATCATCGAAAACAACGGCTACTCGATGGGCACCAGCCTCGAGCGGTCGTCAGTCGTAAAGAAATGCCTTGCCCAACGTGGCGAGGCTTTTTGCATCGAGTGGGCGCAGGCGAATGGCGAAGATATTTACGAGGTCCGCGCCGTCACCCAGAAGGCGATCGAACGCGCGCACAATGAATCGAAACCGACTATTCTTGAATTCGACACTTACCGTTATTACGGACACAGCGTGGCGGATTCCAAACACAAGGGCGGGTATCGGCCCGAGGAGGAGATCGAAAAATACAAGCGCGAGCACGATCCGATTCAGCTTTTCAAAAAGCGGCTGATCGATGAAGCGGTGCTGACCGAGGCGCAATTTCAGGAAATCAGCGATGCGGCGAAGGCGGAGGCAGAAGCATCGTCCCAGTTTGCGGAAGAAAGTCTGTTTCCGACTGATGCGAATATTTTCGAAGACGTGTATTTCGAGGTGGATCGGCAGACGGAAGCGGGCCGCACCGGGAAACACTTTTTCCACGACTAGTTTATGGCACTTATTGAATACCGCGATGCGCTGAACCAGGCCTTCGCCGAAGAAATCCAACGCGATCCGAACGTCGTCCTCATCGGCGAGGAAGTCGCCCAGTACGACGGTGCCTATAAGGTAACGCGCGGGCTTTGGAAAAAGTTCGGCGACAAACGAGTGGTCGATACGCCGATCTCCGAAGCCGCATTTATCGGCATGGGCATTGGCGCTTCCATGCTCGGGCTGCGGCCAGTGATGGAGCTCATGTTCTGGAGCTTCGCCACCGTCGCTTACGATCAAATCGTCAATAACGCGGCCCAAGTTCGATACATGAGCGGCGGGCTCATCAATTGCCCAATCGTCATCCGCGGCCCCGCCAATGGCGGCACGAATGTAGGTGCGACGCACAGCCACTGCCCGGAAAACTGGTTCGCTGCGATCCCGGGCCTGAAGGTTGTCAACGCCGCCACGCCTTACGACGCGAAGGGATTGATGAAGACCGCGATTCGCGACAACGATCCTGTGCTCTTCATGGAAAGCACGCTGCTCTACGGTGAAAAAGGCGAGGTTCCGGAAGAGGAATACGTCATCCCGCTCGGCAAGGCCGACATCAAAAAGGAAGGGCGCGACATCACCCTCATCGCGCATGGCCGCGCCGTCCTCACTGCGTTGAAAGCCGCGGAACTACTGGAAGCGGAGCACGACGTGTCCGCGGAAGTCCTCGACCTGCGTAGCATTCGCCCTCTCGACGAGGAGGCCATCTTTGCCAGCGTTCGCAAAACGCATCGCGCCGTCTGCATCGAGGAAAACAAGCCTTTCTGTGGCATCGGCGCGCAGATTTCCTCCATGTTGATGGAGAAATGCTTCGATGATCTCGACGCCCCGGTTCTTCGTGTCACCTCGCTTGACGCCCCCGCGATTTACTCGCCGAAAGTGGAGCCTCGCCAGCTCCCGCGTCCGACCGATATCGTCGATAAGGTCCTGAGCATTTGCTGAACGGTCTCCGGCTTCTTCTTTTGTTCGCCGCGACGAGTTTCGCCGCGAATTTCCATCCTATTGTCGAAGCACAAACCGGCTATTTGCTGGGCGGAGTCGGCGGAGGAAAGTGGATCAAGGCAGAAACCGCGCAGCGTTTGGTAAAAGGCGGCGAAAAGTACCTTCTCTACAGTCTCAACGAACGCCTGGGCACCACGACGGGCGGTAAGCCCGAATCGGCTGAGGAGCCTTGCCCGGAAACGCTCCGTGTCGCGATGAAACCCAAGCCTGCCAACAAAGGAGTGCTCGCCATCGCCGGGGATTGGAATGCGCTTCCCCGCGTCCCGAAATCCCAGGACGTCGCCCAACCCGAATACGTCAAAGCCGTCCGCGAATTCCTGACCGCAAAAGGCATTCGCAGCCCGAAAGTGAAGATCACCCAAATCCTGCGGATCGACCTCGAAGGCGACGGCGAAGATGAAGTGCTCATCAGCGGGACCAACTATTTCAGCTCCGCCGGAATCCCATCGTCCGCCTCGGCTGGGAGTTATTCTTTTGTAATACTGAGGCGGGTCATCGCGGGAAAAGTGCGCACTCAATTGCTCGCCGGCGATTTCTACACGAAAGCCAAAAACTTCAACGCACCGCCGCAGTATGCCATCGCCGCCGTGCTCGATGCGGATGGCGACGGCACGATGGAAATCATCGTCCACGGCCACTACTATGAAGGCGGATGGATCTCCGTCTTCCGCTGCACGCCGACGAAAGTTGAGGAAGTGCTCGAAGTTGGCTGCGGCGCGTAAAGTTACGCGAAGATTTCCGTCACCGGCTTCCCATCCGCCAGCATCACCGGCCGATTCGCAGCGGTCCGCATTTCCGTATGCGGATCAATCCCGAGCGCGTAGTAAATCGTCGCCGCCAAATCGTCGGGCCGCACCGGATTCTCTGCCGGATACGCCCCGCTCTTATCCGAAGCGCCATGCACGAAACCTCGTTTCACGCCGCCGCCCGCGAGCAGCGTCGTATAGCACTGCGGCCAGTGGTCGCGACTGGCGTTTTTGTTAATATTTGGCGTGCGGCCAAACTCCCCCATCCACACCACGAGCGTATCTTGAAGCATTCCGCGTTCATCGAGATCGGTGAGTAAAGTCGGCAGCGTTTCCTCCGTCCGCGGCAGGTGATACTGCTCGATGATCGGATACATGCGCGTGTTATTAAAACCGTGCGTATCCCAGCCGCCGCGATCCGTCTTCTGCCCGCCGATGCTATCCGAGAAATAGACAGTCACAAACTTAGTCCCCGCCTCAACTAGTCTGCGTGCTAACAAACAACTCTGCCCGTAAGTCGAGCGTCCATAAGCCTCGCGCACTTTCTCCGACTCCACGCTCAAGTTAAAGGCATCACGCAATTTCGGCGACTGTAGCATCCCCATCGCCCGCTCGTAATATCCATCCATCCCGCGCGCCTGCGCCGAGAAATCCATCATCCGCGCCTGAGCATCCACCAGCTTCTGCAACTCCCGCCGCGCCTGCATCCGCTCGATCGAAATCCCCTCCGGCAAACTCAATTCCGGCAGCGCGAACCCCGACGAATTCGGATCTTGCAACACCAGCAGCGGATCATGCTTTTTCCCCAGAAAACTCGCGTGCTGCCCCGGAGTAATCGAGCCGTCCGAGATCACATGCGGATATGAAACCGCCGTCGGCATCTCCCCGCTCCCCGGCGCGAACGCATCCACCACCGACGAGTAGCCGGGGAAAAGATCGAGCGAATCCCGCAGCCGCTGATCATCGCTCGGCGGCGCATGCCCCGTCAGCGCATAGTAGCCCGCCGAGTTGTGATTTTTCATGTCGTGATGCATCGACCGGATCAGCGTCACCTTGTCCATCACCCGCGCTGTCTTTGGAAGGTGCTCGCTCACCTGAATGCCATCCGCCTTTGATGCGATCGCCTTGTGTGGCCCGCGAATCCCCTCCGGCGCTTCCGGCTTCATATCGAACATGTCGATGTGCGAAGGCCCGCCCCATTGAAAAAGAAAAATCACCGACTTCGCCCGCGCCTTGGATTTATCAGCCTTCGCGAGCGTTTCTGCCCGCAGCAGGTTTGGCATCGTCAGCCCCAGCAGTCCGAGTCCGCCGACTTTTAGCGCCGCGCGCCGCGACATCGCGGCTTGGTAGTTGGGGCAGGAAAAAGAGGGCATCTTACGGTTTACAATCCACCGTAACACCACTCGCTTAGAACTGAAGCAGCCACAGTGGGAATTCATTTTCACCTTCCTGGAAAAGCACGCAGGTCGGCACTGGACTGATGCCGCGGAAATAGAAAAGCTGCGGCGAGAAGCACTCCTCTCCCCGACAGCGCGCACGCCGGAGCTTGCGCGGGCGAAAAACGAAACCACTATTTTCATTGATGACTCCAGCCTCCAGCCAGCGCCCTGCGATTCGCCACTGGCGGAACCTTGGCCTTTGCGGGTTGGCGCTGCTCCGCATCTCGGCGCCATTGCATGCTTTCACCGGGCCAGACGCCGACGCTATTTTCGACGCGCATACCAAGGCTTTTTACCGGACGGAAGATGACCGCGGCTGGCACACCAAAACTACCGACGACGACAAGAAGTCTGATTTTTGGATGCGCGCGGAGCAGATGGAAATGGTGCTGGACGCTTACGAGAGGACGAAGAGCGGGCAGCAGATGGAGATGGTCTCCCACTTGTTTCGCGGATTCCTGGCCGACTACGGGAACGATTGGGCTCACAACGAGTATAATGACGACATCATGTGGATGGTCATCGCCTGCACGCGGGGCTATTTGCTGAACCACAACGCCAAGTTCCTCGAAGTAGCGCGCAAGAACTTCGACCTGTGTTATGCGCGGGCGTCGTCGCCAGATTTGGGCGGCGGGCTGTGGTGGAAGGTGGATAACCGCTCGAAGAATGCGTGTGTCAACGGGCCGGGTGCTATCGCCGCCTATCTACTCGGCGAAGCGACGGGGGAAGAGACCTACTTTACCAAGGCGAACGACCTGTTCTTGTGGTTGCGCGCTACTTTGTTCGATCCCACGACAGGGCGGGTTTTCGATAACATCCAGCTCAGCGGCCGCGTGGCTCGTTTTGCTCTCACCTACAATCAGGGAACCTTTGTCGGCGCGGCGAATCTACTTGGCTATACCGACGAAGCGCGGCTGGCCGCGACTTACACGATGAATGAGATGTGCCGCGACGGCTATCTGCCCGCAGGCGGAGAAAGCGGGGACGGCGGCGGCTTCAATGGAATCGGCGTGCGGTGGATCGCGCGCTTCATGGACGAGCGCGGCGAGCAGGCCGCGTTCGAAGCGTGGCTGCAAAAAAACGCCGACGCCGCATGGCAGGCCCGTCGCGAATCGGACAACCTCTCCTGGTGCCGCTGGCCGCAGCCCACACCATCTGATCGCAGGGCGTCGTGGGGATGCAGTAGCGCAGTCGTGATCCTGCAAGTAGTTCGCCCATCCTAGCCCGCCAAAACTGAACTCTCCAAATGAAGTCGTTACCTTCCGTGCGTCGCACCTACCGAGTTACCGTAAAAACAAAAGCGGGTAAGACTTCAGAAAGGATGGGGTCGGCAACCTTAAGGCGCTCGGCTATGAAAGCATGAATTACAAAATCGATTTCTCCGCGGCCCGCTTTCAATGATGCACATGAAAAACTCCCTCTCACGACTGGCAATTATTTCACTCGCACTGCTTGCGTCCGCCCAAGCGCAAACTCTGACGCGGGTCGAGCAGGTGGACTTCGGGAAAACTCAGGATGGGTTGGAAGTCAAACTAGTGACGCTCCGCAACGCCAAGGGGATGAGTGCCCGAGTCATCACTTACGGAGCGATCATCAAAGAGCTACAAGTGCCGGACCGGACCGGGAACTTCACCAATGTCGTGCTCACGACGGACAGCCTCGAAAAATACCAGCACGGATTCAATGGAGCCGCCGCTGTTATCGGCCGCGTGGTCAACCGAATTGGCGGGGCGCAATTTGAACTGGACGGAAAGACCTATTCTTTACCAGCGAACGAGAAGAAAAATACGATTCACGGAGGACGCAAGGGCTTTGCCCAATCGGTGTGGACGATCGAGGATGCGCCACTGAAAGATGGCGAGTCGTCCGTAAAATTGATTTACGTGAGCAAAGATGGCGAGGAAGGTTTTCCCGGGAACCTGAAGACTAGCGTGACCTACGTTTTGACAGACAACAACGAGTTGCGGATCGACTATGAAGCGGAGACGGACAAACCGACGATCGCGAACCTGACCAATCATGCCTACTGGAATCTCGCTGGCGGCGGGAGCTGCCTGGATAACATCCTGTGGATACCTTCCGATCGTTATACTCCGACGGACGCCGATTTGATTCCCACGGGCGAAATCCTGCCGCTCAAAGGCACCCTCATGGATTTTAGCGAACCTACTCGCATCGGCGATCGCATCGAAGAGCTAAAGCCGAAGCTGGGCGGCTACGACCACAACTACATCCTCGGCGAGGGAAAGGGCCTGAAGCTCGCAGCCCGGCTGACGGAACCCAAAAGTGGCCGGGTGATGGAAGTGCGCACCACGCAGCCTGCCATACAGCTTTACACGGGGAATCACCTGGGAAATAGGGCGGTGTGCTTGGAAACGCAGCATTTCCCTGACGCGATCCATCACCAAAATTTTCCATCGATCGTCATCCGACCTGGAGAACCATTAAAAGAGACTTCCTTATTTACCTTTCTGATTCAGTAAGTCAAAGCAACGGCTGCCTCGAATTTTTCCCACACCATGAAATCTCCTTCTCTATACTTCTCGGTTTTTTTTGCTCTGACCTTCGTTGTCCGAGCCGATGATTCCGGCCTCATGGCCGAGGGAGCGAAGGTGGAGGTTTTGAGCGAAGGTTATTCTTTCACCGAAGGCCCGGCGACGGATCGCGAGGGCAACGTGTTTTTTACTGATCAACCGAACGATCGCATCGTAAAATTCAACGCTGCGGACGGTTCGTTTTCCGACTGGCTCAAGCCGGCGGGTCGAAGCAACGGGACTTACTTTGACAAGGAAGGAAACCTTCTAACCTGTGCGGATGAGAAGAATGAACTTTGGTCCATTTCGCCGGCCAAGATAGTCACGGTTCTCATCAGCGATTTCGGCGGCAAACTGCTGAACGGTCCGAATGACTTGTGGATTCGGCCGGATGGGAATCTCTATTTTACCGATCCGCGCTATGCCCGGGATTACTGGAAGCGCGACAAGGCAAGTCAACAGCCGGGTGAGTATGTTTACTTCTTTGATGTGAAGTCAAAGAAGGTGACATCTGTAATCACCGACCTCAAACAACCGAATGGAATCGTCGGCACGCCTGACGGCAAAATGCTTTACGTCGCGGACATCGGTGCTGGTAAGACCTATTCCTACACGATCCATCCCGATGGTGCCGTGGATAACAAGACGCTTTTCTGCGAAATGGGTTCAGACGGGATGACGCTGGACGCCGACGGCAATGTGTATTTGACGGGTAAAGGCGTGACGATTTTTGACAAAACTGGAAGGAAGCTGACCAACATTCCCATCCCCGAGCCATGGACTGGCAACGTGAAATTTGGGGGCAAAGACCGGCAGTTACTTTTCATCACGGCGAGTAAGAAAGTGTACGGCCTAAAGATGCGGGTGAAAGGTGTGGAGTAGGCAGGCGGAAGGAATTCCTGTTTTTTGCAACCATCGGCGCTGGCCGTGGTTCAGTATGATATGAAAATCCTCATCCTGCTCCCGATCATCGGCACCCTAGCCTGCGCGACACTTTCACTCGCTGAAGACAACGAAAAGCCGCGGGCGGAGATGCAGGAGAAGCTGGAGAAGGCGAAGCACCGCATCGAGGAGCTGCATGCTTCCGGTCAGCACGATGAAGCGGAACGTCTCGCGCAGAGGTTGCGGCAGGAGATGCGGAGTCCGGGCGACGGCGATCGATCCGACCGGGCACAGCACATCATGGAAGCGGTCAAGCATCTGCGCGCGGCAGGGCTGAATGAACCGGCGGACAGCATCGAGCGGATGGCGCGGGAGCAGCAAAAGGCGCAGCCCCGGAGTGCGGAGCAGGCGGTGCCGCGCGAGGCGATGGAGCAAATGCAGCGGGCCTTGCGCGAGACGCAGGAGCAGATGCAGCGGAGCTTAAAAGAGACGCACGAGGAGATGCTGAAGCTGGCGCGCACCGTGGCGGAATTGCACGAGCAAATCGGCAAACGCAAGGAACACGACTGAGGTGCGGACGAGCTGGTCTTTAAGGAACGAACTTCTTGGTCGCGACGACGCGGAATTTGTAGGCAGCGTCGGCGACTTCGTCTGGCTTGCTGGCAAAGTCCACGAGTGAGGGATCGGCGGGATCGATGTAGCGCTCGATGATCGTCGAGCCGCGGAAGTCGCCCGTCACAGTATCGCGTCCTTCTTTCCACGTGGCCCAGGCGGCATCCGAGGAACCGGCTGCGACCTGGACGACTTGGGCGCGGGTGTGAATGGTGAAGACGTTCGAGCGGGTGGTGAGCTTGGCGTAAAGATTGGTGTAGGGACGCTCCCGCGTGTTGTCGCCGGTGACGACGTTTTGAGGCCAAATCTTGTTGTTCACGTAGTCTGCGAGTTTTTCGTTGAGGCGCACGAGATAGAGGTCGCAGATTTCGGTCGCGGAGCGAAAAATGTCCCCGCCCTTAAAGCGGTCGTCGCACTGCTGGAGCGTCTCCACCATGTTGATGGGGCGACGCATTTGATCGAAGGGAGCCTGGCCGTTGAAGGCCTTGGTCCAGTCATCTCGGACACCGGGATCCTGATCCGCGCCGTCGCTGGGGAGTTTGGGATTATCGTTGGTTTCGTGATCCCACAGCTTGTAGAACTTCGAAGCGGCGTTTGGGATGGCGAGCGGTTCCTCGGATTTCATTACACCATACATCGCCGTGGCGCGGCGGATATAGCTGAAGGGCGCGATCTCGTAGTTAAGGTTGATCTTCCCGGTCGTCGAGAAAGGTTCGCTCATGGCATACGGCTCGATCACCGGCATCCAAAAGAGATCCATGAACAGGTGATCCGGCGGAGTTTTATAGGGCGCACCGTCGGCTCCGGCATTGACGGGCACGCCATTGCCGGGGTGATCTTTCTGTTTGCGAAAAAGAAGCGTCTGCCAGGGAAGGTTGCGCTTCACACCGGTGGGTAGCGAACCGAGCATCCCGGCGGATGGAACGAGGCGATTGGGAGAGAAAAAAACCTCGGTCGGCTCGGAAAAGTCCCAAGACCAGTAGAAGTATTGCGAGTTGGTGGCCTTGGTGTTTCCCTCGTCGGGCTTATTGATGAACGCGCCATCGGTGGCTTGCGCGACGCCGTTGTCGTAGTCACCCCACAGATTGTATTTCTTACCCGCACCGGGACGGATTTCGGGAAGGCGGGAGTAATGATACGCCACCGTTCCGGTGCCGTGCAGTTGGTCGTCGGTCGCGGATGCCGGGATGCGGTTCGGGTTGGTGGCGGGATCGGCACCCGTGGCCTCGTTGCAGTTTCCGAAGAGAGTGTGCGTTCCGACTGCTTCGGAAAAGATGTGCAGAAAATGGTAGTCGGAATTCCACTTGTCATCCCGAACTTTAACGAAGGCCGCCGGACTTTTTTGGGCAGCGACGAGGCGGATGTCGCCATGGTCCGGGACGATCGTGCGGACTACATCTTCCTCGCGAAAAAGACCGCCTTTTTTAAAGCCCGGCGGACCAGAACTGTCCACCCACCGCCGGATCGTTTTTGCATATTCCGAGCCGGGCGCGTGTGGCGTCGAACCGGTGGAGGAGTAGCGGGACGCAAAGGTCCACCAAAAGTCTTTGCTCGTTGTGATGCCACCGGGCCGATAATCGTCGGTGGGAGTTTTCACCAAATCCGGGATCGGGAAAGTGCCGCCGAAAAATGCCATGGTGAAAGTTTGAATGAGCTTTGCAGGAGTCGCCGCATTTCCTGCATAGACATCGATTTGAAGATTGCCGCCTGAAAAGGTCATTGTCTTTTTCTTCGAGGCATCCACTTGCACGCGCGGGCTGGCTTTACTCATCCACGCGTAGCTGCCGCCACCGAAGGCCTGAATCGGGCCGCGCAGACCGCCGGCACCGCCGCGCTCGCGACCATTATTATGCCAGCCGCTGCCGATCTTGTTGGTGAGTGCCTTGCCGACGGATGACATTTTTAGATCATTGCCGTCGATGGTCATGGGAGTGAGGAATTTCACGTCGAAAAACATGTCTTCTTGAAGTCGGTACCAGCCAAGACTCGGGCTGAACGGCTCGATCAGAAGTGCGGCTTCGATCCAGCGTTGATCTTTGGAAAGGCCATTGGCTCCTGACACGCCTTCAGCTCCATCCTGGCTGCAGATGAAGTGCATCCCGATCTGCGAGATGGTGTGAAAACGCCCGAATCCCTTGGTGTCATTGTCCGGGATGATCGGAGCAACCTGCCCGTAGAGGCTCCCGTTGGTTGCATACGGCGTCGCACCACTTTGCGGATCCTTCAGATTTGTGCAGCGGATATAGTCGAAGACCTCCGTCAAAATCTGATCGCGGTCCGTGATCGCCCCTGTAGTCCACTTATCTTTGAAATTTCCCCCAAAGCCGGGCACCGCGCGGTTCGTTAATGTTTGCAGATATTTGTAGAGAAGCTGGTTTCGCTTCACTCCCTTGGCGTCGGCGAGCACCCAGTCCGCCGTCGGGCTCGTGGAATCGAGGCGCTGAAAATGATAGGTATTCCCGCTCGTCGAGGTACCCAGGGTAGTGCAAAAGGCGGCCAGTTTGTCGTAAGCGGTGCGTGACGCGATGTTGGAATGCTCGGGCCAGAGGGAAATGCGTGGCTGGCCGAAAAGATTGAGCTCGGGTGAGCGGCTGTTGGCGGTGAGGAAAAAGCGGGACCGGCGCAGCCGGGTGGGATCCATGATGGTATTGGCAGTGCGGGAAGTCGCCGTTCCGGTCGGCATCCGGAAGAGAAATTCATCCACGTTAGAGAAAAGGCGGTCCTCATCGAGGGAGACGGCGACGCTTCCGTTATTTTGGACGGTGGCACCCTGGGTCCCGCCATTTCCCACACGTGGAATCAGGCGGTAGATGTCTTCCTTGCGCGCGGCGGTGACCGGCACGGCGACAGCAGGCGGTTTCGGATTTGGGAAAAAAACCGGGCTCAGCGCGGTGGTGAACGGGTGGCCTGGGAACCGCTGAAACTCTTGTTTCGCCGGCTGAAACTGACCGGCCCGCAGATCCTGAATGCAAATGGCGCGCGGCGTATCCCATGGCGTTGGCTCGGAGGCCGTGTTGAGATTGATCTTGCTGCACTCGTCATCCGTCCAGAAGGCAAAGCGTCCCACGATCGGATTCTGGCGGCTGGGAGTGAAAGCGGGTTCGGCACCTTTCCACGTCGCGGTGAGCCCGGCGTCTTCCGAGCCGGTGGGGACGGTGAGCGTGCCATCTTTCAAGACATACATCCAAGCGACCGGCATTGGCGCCGGGTTCCCCGTCGTGCCGGGGGCTGCGGCCGCACTGGGGTCCATGCTTTCGCTGACGCTCACCACCTGCTTTCCCGTCGCTGAGTCGGTCGTCAGGGGGCCGCCGTATCCCGGCGGTTTCTCGATGGAAAATCCCTCGACCGGCTCGATTCGTGTCGCGCCGGTCCCCGTGGCCAGCAGCGCGAGCGGATCGACGATGGGGAAACTGGCGCGCAATTTTTTCCCGCCGCGGAGAATGCCTCCGGCGGTGTCTTCGACGAGCACAGGTTCATTCAGGTCGGTGAAAAGCGCGCGCTGTTTGGGCCAGTCATCGGGCACTTCTTTCGCCAGCTCCGTGGCAGTGGAGTAACGGCCCGCGGCATCGAACTCCGCCACCATGTCGCGCGCCGAGTAGAGCTTGAAGATTTTCCAGCCCTTTCCGTTGTCGTCCCACGTGCGGATCATGCCCGGTTGCGAAGCCCACGCCAGGCGGTCTCCGGCTGCGGGAAGTTGACCGGGGACTTTCACGCTCCTCGTCGCGTCGTTGATTTGCCCGGTTACGAGATTCGCCGCCGAGGTGGCGAGCTGTTTTACCGTCAAGCTGCTCTGGTATTGCTTCGAGGCCTGGCTCTCCGTGCCGATGCTGCTGATGAAGGCAACGATGAGCCCGGAGAGAAGCACAAGGAAGGCTAGGACGATGACGAGGGCGACACCGCGGATTTGAGTTTGAGTCGGCATGGGGAGGGACTTAGTTGGTCTGTTCGCTGCTCCACTTGGCACCGCGGATGAGGACACTCGTCCGCATGATCCGATAGCTGGCACCCTTGTTAATGAGCGTTTCTTCGAGAGAAGTGCCAGTGGGATTGAGTCGCAGATCCTTGTCAAAATCTGCGCCTTTGATGAACTTCGTCTTTAAGTCGAAAGCGTCCGAGGTCGTGGCAGTAAAGTTCATGCGCGAGGCGGTGGTTTCGTCGATGGCGACCATGGTCACGTCCAGCAGCGGAGGAAGCTGATGAATCGGATTTAGCCGTCCGTCCTTGTAGCGCGTGTCGCCAGCGGGAGGCGTGGCAAACGGCGCGGAGTCGTAAAGATAAGCGGGGGCGAGGGGAGATTCATCGTTGCCGGTAGAGCCAACTTTCACTGCCGCTTCATCCGCGCGGGCGAGCCGCGGCGTGATGATGAGCGCGATGATATTGTCGGCAACGGGACGGACGGGAGGATTGGAACCCATCGGGGTGCGAAACCATTCACGCGTCGAATACGTGCGCGACCCGGGCCCGGAACTTTTCGTGAAAATCATCATGTTCTCCGACGGCTGCCGAAATTCCATCAGCCGGTAGCGCCAGCGCGCTGGTGGGAAATTCGGCGGCAAAATCGCCGGCCGCCCGGTGGAGTCGTCGGAGTATTCCAGGTAATATCCCCACGTGTTGAGCATCGTCTCGAAACCCTTGTAGCCAGCGGTCTGCGTGATACCGAACGGAGCCTGGAAAAACACGGCGTGCGTTACCCACTGCTTCCCGCTCGGTGGCGTCAGGGGCGGCGCTCCTTTCAAGAAAACTTCGTCTGCAGGACCGGAGAGAAAGCGCAACTCCGAGCGGCGCTGATATTTTGTCGGTGCGGTCGGGCTGTCGTAGTCCCAATAAACATTGAGCGTCGCCTGGCTGAGCCGCGTCGTCATCGTCTCGAAAGCAGCGCGCGCCTGGCGAAACTGATCAAGCTTCCCCGTCGTCCGCTGCCAGAGCGCGCTCGTCTGGTTGGTCATGGACATGAGCATCAGCATCAAAAGGGTGATGATCGCCGTCGAAACCAGCAACTCGACGAGGGTGAAACCGGGAGCCCCGGCGCGTCGTGAGTGCTTCATTTTGTTTTCTTCGGATTTCCGTTTCGCGCCACCACGGCGGTGTAGTTCGTCATCGCGACCGTCTTGGATTCCCACAGGCTGCTGGCATTCACCGTCAGCGTTTGGTTGGCAGGATTATTGGCGATCTGGATCGTCAAAAACGTCGTTGCCCGCGGATTGAACCGCGTATGTCCCTCCTCTGAAGGCAGCGAAGTGAAACGCGAATTCGTGTGACTGGCCGCGTTCGCCAAACCCGGCACCGAGCCCCGGATATGCACGTGATAAATCACCCGCGAAGCTTCCGAAGGACTGAGAGCTGCCGCCGCTGCGGGCACCACCTCCACGCCCTGCTCATCAAAATAACGGATCGGAAACTCGAAAAACTCGCCCGACCCTTTGCTCGTCGCCAGCAGCGTATCGAAATCCGCCTGCTCCGCATCCGTGAGCACGCGCTGGAAAATTTGCCCTCCCATCGTCCGGTCCATCGCGGCGCGAAAATTCGACAGTCCCGTCGGCAAAAGCCCCATCAATCCGACGAACGCAAAAGCGACAATCGCGAGCGCGAGAACCACCTCGACGAGGGAAAAACCGTGACGCCGGTGAACCATGCACGCTTCAGACCGGGTAACCCTTGCTCGTGGCTTCGCAGACGACAGACACAGATTTTTCACGGTAAAAAACAAGGCTAACTGGTTTTGATCCGAGGTTGCTTCCGGGGGACTTCGACGAGAGAAAGCGCTCTCGAAACATTTGATTTGTGATAGCATTGTATATGCAATGAAGCGTGGTCGCAACCGTGCATCATGTTAATTCATGTTAATTTCTGGCGACATGGAAGCCGTCTAAATCGTCACCTGTTGCCGATCAAACTTGCTTCCCGCGGACCCTTGGCGATTCATCGCTCCGATGTCGTCTTTGGATCCAGTCGATGGACTGATTTGGTATTTTGTTTTCGTCTATACGACCGTCCTCCACGAGGCCGCGCATGCGTGGGCGGCGCTGCGTCTGGGGGACGACACGGCGCATCGCGGCGGGCAGGTCTCGCTCGATCCCACGCCGCACATTAAGCGCGAGCCGTTCGGTCTGGTGATCGTGCCGATTCTTTCGTGGTTCCTGAATGGAGGCCGCTGGATGATCGGCTGGGCGAGCGCGCCGTACGATCCGGTTTGGGCGCAGCGGTTCCCTAGGCGCTCCGCGTGGATGGCAATGGCGGGACCGGCGGCGAATATCCTCATCGCCCTGGTGACCGCGCTGCTGATCCATCTCGGGGTGAAATGGAACGTCTTCGCCGTGCCGGATCGCGTGAATATGGCGCACATCGTGGAGGCCACGCGCGAGGGGCGATTGTGGGAATTTTTCGCCTCGCTTTTGAGTATCGCCTTCTCGCTGCAAATCGTCCTCATCCCATTTAATCTCCTGCCTTTCCCGCCGCTCGATGGCAGTGCGATTCCCCTTTTTTTCCTGCATGGTTCCGCGTGTGAAAAGTATCAGGAGATGCTGTGGAATCCGACGCTGCGCCTATTCGGCATCGTGATCGCGTGGCAGCTTTTCGGGCGGATTTTCCCCGGCATCTTCGACTTCGCGCTGCATCTGCTTTATCCCGCGTATTACTGAGATGGCGTCCCCCGTTTCCTCCACGTCTGCGGTTTCGACACGCCAGAAAGTCGCGGCAGTTTTCGCGAGCATCGCGCGCTGGATTTTTTTCGTTTTGGCCGCAGCGATCGTCGGGGTGGTGCCCTGTCTTTTCGGCGGGATGGGTCCGGACGGCTACTGGGGCATCGTGTGGGCGGGCCGTCTGTCCGTGCTGCCTCTCGTGCTTTGGATAATTTCGAAAATCCTGCGCCGCGAGCCACTGGGTCTCGAGTTCTGGCTGCCCGTCATTTACTGGAGCCTGCTGGCGGTGCAGGTGGTTTTGAGCACGCACAACAAGAGCAGCGCCCCCGTCGCGCCGTGGCTCGGGCACGGGTTCGATGCGGTGCCCTACGACGTGAACTGGCCCAGCACCGCTTTCCGGCAGGCTACGGAAGTGACGGGCCAACTTTGGCTCTCGCTCGGACTCATCGCGCTGTCCGCACGCACCGTCGGATGCGGTGCGCGGCAGTTTCGCGCATTGCTCTGGATTTTTGCCGGCACGGCTGCCGTCCTCGCCGTGGCGGGCATCCCGTTCAAATTCTCAGGCCAGACGCTCATCCTCGGGAAATGGCCCGCTCCCGAGTGGTATTTTTACTCCACCTTTCTCTATCACAACCACTGGTGCGCCTACGCACTCTTCGCCTTGGGAGCCGTCGCCGCGCTCTTTGCCGAGTCATCGCGCCTGGCGACACGGGGGCTGCTCGCGATCATGGGCACCGTGCTCGTCGCGTCGGCCCCGCTTTCCGTCTCGCGGCTCGGCACGATCGCGATGGCGCTCTTCGTGTTGGCCATCATCGTCGTCGTCGTGATGGGCGCGCGGGAGCCGTTTCAAAAGCGTTTCAAGGCCTGGCCCGCCGTGGTGGCCTGCATCCTCGTGGGCATCTTCGCTACCGCGGGTGCGGCGCTCCACTTCTCCCAAAACCAGAACGCTCCCGGTGGCCAGCGCACCTGGACGCGGCTCCTGCATAGCAACCCCTTTGGCATCCGCCAGTCCCTCGCCGAGGACACGCTCCTCATGTTTCGCGACAAACCTTGGTTCGGCTGCGGGCTCGGCGCGTTCGGTGGTGCCTTTCGCTTTTATCAGCGGGAGGAAACGCGGGTCGTTTACAACAATGGCCGCATCACGCTCTACGATCATCCGCACAATGACTGGCTGGAAATGCTGGCCGAACTCGGCCTCGTCGGCACCTTTCTCGCCCTCGCTCCCGGCCTGGCCTGGCTGAAGCTGGCGGCTCCCTTCAGCATCCGCTCGCAGCGGGATAAATGGATCATCGGAGGGTGCGTCGCGCTTTTTCTCTTTGCCCTCGGGGACGATGTCTTCCTCAACCGCGCCGTCGTTGGTTCCTTCGCGGTCTTTTTCCCGCTCGCGCTTCGTCGCGACATTGATTTCGCGCCGACCCGGCGCCGATAGGATTTTCCAGCTTACTGGTTGCGTTGAACACGAAACTTCGCTAAGGCAGGCGCATGAAAACGCTGCGGACATCGCTCTTCGTCTTGGCTGGAATCTTTGCGCCGCTCGCCGCGCAAGCCGTCACGGTGACCATCACATCGTTGCCAGCGGGAATCGCGGATTTTCACCCCGTCTCCATCGCTACAGGGCTGATTTTCAATCGAGATACCGTCTCTCCGTTCAGTTCCTTCGAAGTGGAACTCGGCACTCTGTATCCCGTCTTCCAGGTAATCCTCGGCGTGAATAAGCAGGTCGGGACCGTTTCATGGGCTGAAACGGCACCGGGCAGCGGCATCTATGTGCCGACCTATACACCGGCTCTGTAGCTCCCTCGGTAGAGTCCCACGAGAGTTTCGGCAGTGAAGCAACATCGGGTGTGGGCATCCGGTGAAGGCGGGGAAAGGGTTGGGGTAAGTTGACAAAGCAAGAGGCCGGTTCGACCGTGCGCTCGAAGCTCAAAAATGTATATCCCCAGCCACATTTTGCGATTCGCTTCAAGACAGCTTTTCCAGCTTTTTTCCGTCCTTTTCTTTGCCGCCTTACCGGTCGCACTGGCAAATTACGTTGACGAAATCGGCCTGGCAGATTTGCGATTGGAACTCGGTGCTGCCATCCCCACGGGAGCCGGAATCGGGGTTTCACAAATCGAAGCGGATGGAGGCGCCGGCCTCAGTTACTACCCGGATTCTTCTTCCTCAGAGTTCACCGGCAAGGTTCTGGCTGCGAAGTCCGGCGCTTCCGCAAATTCCGGTCATGCGACCGCCGTCGCTTCTTTCTACTACGGAAACTCAAGCAGCGTTTCTCCCGGAGTCGCCACGATCGACGTTTACAGCGCCAATCTGTGGGCCTTTAACGACCCGACCTACGGAGTGCTCAATACAGGGACAACACAGGCTCCCGTGATCGAAACTCAGAAGGTCCAAAATCATAGCTGGATCGGGACGATCGACAATGGCGGCACGAATGATGCCGAGTTGCTCAAACGATTCGATTTTTCCATCCAGCGCGATGACTTCCTTGCCGCCGTCGGGCTGAACAACGGGAGCGCCAGCGGTGTCCCGGCGCTGCTTGCCAATGCCTACAATGCCGTCTCGGTCGGCCTGACCAATGGAAACCACAGCACGGGCGCGAGCACGGTGGATGCAGTCGGGCGAGTGAAACCTGAAATCGTCGCGCCGATGGACGCCACCAGCTATGCGACTCCATTGGTCGCATCTTCCGCCGCGATGTTATGGCAGGCCGCACCCGTCAGTGGAAAGCACTCGCTCACCATGAAGGCCCTCCTGCTGGCTGGTGCCACGAAAGATCAGATCTCCGGCTGGAATCGCACGACGACCCGCCCGCTCGACTCCCATTATGGTGCCGGCCAGTTAAACATCTTTCATAGCTATCACATCCTCGCTGCTGGCCAGCAGGTGGCGAGCGACTCCGTGTCCGCATCCAGGTCCGGCTGGGACTACAATCTAACGACCGCCGCCACCGGCCACTATTACTTCGATATACCGGCGGGAGAGGACACCACGCGTTTCTCCGCGATCCTGACTTGGAATCGGAGGTGGAATCTTACCGATCCAAACCCGCCCGCAGATTGGCGTAATCGCACATCGAGTGTGGCCGACCTTTCGTTGCGCATCTACAGCGCGACCGGGTTTATCAAAGGCTCTCTCGTGGACCAAAGCATCAGTTCAGTCGATAACGTAGAGCACTTATACGAGACCGCGCTACCGCCGGGTCGCTATGTGCTCGAGGTCAGCGGACAAAGCAACATTCCCTACGGGATCGCGTGGGAGGCGGTGAATAGTGTTTCCGTGGCGGCAACGGTCGCGGATGCAGCCGAACGCGGACTCCTTCCGGGGACGTTTACCTTTACGCGGTCGGGTAGTTTGGTGAACCCACTCACCATCGCCTACGCCATCGGCGGCACGGCGACTCTTGGGGTGGACTACAATGCGTTCCCTTATTCCATCACCATCCCGGCAAATGCAGCCAGTGCTACGATCACGGTCACTCCAGTCGCCGATGCCCTGGCTGAAGGAGACGAAACCGTGACCATCACGCTCGCTTCCGGGCTGGCAGCGACCTACGCGGATGCGCATGCCACGGTGACGATTCACGATCAACCGGTTGACGCGTGGCGCGCCTCTTATTTCACCGCCGCAGAGTTGAACGATCCTCTGTTGGGTGGAGACGCCGGCGATTTTGACCAAGATGGGATTCCCAATCTGATGGAATATGCGTTGGGTCTGCAACCGAAAGTCTTTAATTCCAACGGGCTGCCGGTAATCGTGATCAATGCGGGCGGTTATCCACAGCTCACCTTCACCAAGGCAGCGGGAGTGATCGGCGTGAATTACGTCGTGGAGGTATCCTATGATCTGGTCAATTGGACTGCTATTGGCAGCCCGACGGTTGCGATGCCTTCGAGCGAGACCCTTACAGTCGCCTCGCCTTCGACTCTGACGGACCAGCCAAAGCAATACCTGCGGCTAAGAGTCAGCCGACAGTAGCGTTACTCGACGGTGACCGACTTGGCGAGGTTGCGCGGCTTGTCCACATCGCATCCAAGATGGACCGCCGTGTGGTAGGCGAGAAGCTGGAGCGGGATGGCCGTGAGGATGGGTGAGAGATAGTCCGGGCAAGCCGGAATCTGGATTAAGTCATCCGCAACTTTCGCCAGCTTGTTGCAGCCTTCCGTGCCGATGGCGATGATCGGGCCTTTACGCGCCCTGACTTCTTCGATGTTGGAAATGTTCTTCTCCAGCACCGAGTCATCCGGCGCGATGAAGATGCTGGGCAACTCGGGAGTGATGAGGGCAATGACCCCATGCTTTAACTCCGCGCTGGGATGGCCACTCGCATGGATATAGCTAATCTCCTTCATCTTAAGCGCACCTTCCAGCGCCACCGGGTAGTTAAACTGCCGGCCCAGAAACATCATGGCCTGCGCGTGAGCATATTTTTCCGCGATGGCCTTGATCTGTCCGTCGAGTGCCAGGATGCGCCGCACCTTGTCCGGGATCGCTTCCAACTCGTCGATGATGCGCAGCCCTTCGCTGGAACTAAGATGTCTGATGCGCCCGAGGAGCAGGCCGATCAGGGTCATGATGGTCACCTGCGAGGTAAAGGACTTGGTCGCCGCCACGCCGATTTCCGGCCCCGCGTGCATGTAAACTCCGCCGTCGCTTTCCCTGGCGATCGTCGAGGCGACGTTATTGCAAATGCCGAGCGTGCGATGCCCCTTGCGCTGGCTCTCCCGCAGGGCGGCCAGGGTATCCGCCGTCTCGCCACTCTGGCTGATGCAAAAGACGAGGGAGTCCTTTGGCAGCGGCATGTTGCGGTAGCGAAACTCGCTGGCGAACTCCACTTCGCACGGCACGTGCGCCAGGGCTTCGATGATGTATTCGCCAGCCATGGCGGCATGACTCGCGGTGCCGCAACCGGTCAGGATGATTCTTTCCACCGCACGCAATTCCGCCGCCGACATTCCGAGCCCGCCGAGCTTTGCGGACGCCTCTTCTTTCGATAACCTCCCGCGCAGCGCATCCTGAATGGTCTGTGGCTGCTCGAAGATTTCCTTCAGCATGTAATGCGGGTAACTCCCCTTGCTGACATCGGCCTCGGTAAATTCTACCTTGGTTACTTCAAACCCACTGGCTCCTCCGAGCAGCGAAGTAATCTCGAAATGGTCCTTATCCAAGACCGCGATGTCGTAGTCCTTTAAGTAAACCGCATCGCGCGTATAGGCGACGACGGCGCTGACATCGCTCGCGAAAAAATTTTCCCCGACTCCAAGCCCGAGGACGAGCGGACTGCCACGGCGCGCACCTACGACGATGTTTGGGAGATCCTCGTGCAGCAGGATGATGCCGTAGGTGCCGACCACCTGTTTTAAAGCAGCGCGCAATGCGTCCACGAGCCGCCCGGTCGAGGCCTCGCCGCCCGCGGCGTCGTAGTGTTTGCCGACCAGATGCGCCAGCACTTCGGTGTCCGTCTGGCTGTGGAAGACGTGGCCTTCCTCGATCAGCGTGTCGCGCAGGGTGGCGTAGTTTTCGATGACGCCATTGTGGACGAGCGCGAGCTTGCCGCTTTGATCGAGATGCGGATGGGCGTTTTCATCCGAGACGCCGCCGTGGGTCGCCCAGCGGGTGTGGGAAATGCCGGAGTGGCCGGAGACGGGCGATTGCTGGAGCGATTCCGCGAGGTTGGCGATGCGGCCGGTGCGTTTGCGGATCTCGATGCCGGAGCCGTTGAACACGGCCACGCCGGCGCTGTCGTAGCCGCGATATTCCAGCCGCCTCAGGCCGTCGAGGAGGATGGGGACTGCGTTTGATTTGCCGATGTAGCCGATGATGCCGCACATAATGGTGCGGAGGGTGCCACATTCCGGCATCGTCGCAAGTGACACCGTCAGCCTGTTCAATCGCGTCGATTGTGTGTTACTCGTTGTCCTACGTGTGAAGACCTCGAATCCTACTTCCCCAGCCGATCAATCGCCCGCGCGTAAATTTTACGCAAAACCAACCGAACCGACTCGCGCGATTGTATCCGAGCCGCTTCCCCATGAAGATCGCCCCATGACTCCCGCCACCATCACTGAAAAAACTCTTGCTGTAATCATGGGCGGCGGCGCGGGTTCGCGGTTGTTTCCGCTGACCAAAGAGCGCTCGAAGCCCGCGGTCCCGCTGGGTGGAAAATATCGCATTGTCGATATCCCGATCTCAAATTGCATCAACTCCGGGCTGCGCCGGATTTATGTGCTTACGCAGTTTAATTCCGTGTCGCTTCACCGGCACATCAACACGAGCTACAAGTTCGACACGTTCACACGCTCCTTCGTGGAAATCCTCGCCGCCCAGCAGACGCCGACGGATACGAGCTGGTATCAGGGCACAGCCGATGCGGTCCGCCAAAACCTGCGCGATTTCCTCCAGCAACCGTACGAATACTTCGTGATCCTGAGCGGCGATCAGCTTTACCGGATGGACTACGGCGAACTGCTTGCGCAACACATCAAGACCAAGGCCGAAGTCACGCTGGCGACCATTCCGGTGTCGCGTCAGGACGCGCAGTCCTTCGGCATCATGCACACGGATGCAAACCGGAAGGTGATTGAATTCGTCGAGAAGCCAAAGGACCCCGCCGTGCTCGACACGCTGCGCATTCCGCCGTCGCTCCTCGCCGAACTCGGTCAGGCCGCGGACTCTGATTTATACCAGGCCTCGATGGGGATTTACGTCTTCAATCGGCAGACATTGATCGAGGCGCTGGAAAATGAAGCGCAGATTGATTTCGGCAAACACGTCATCCCCGCGCTCATCCACAAGCGCCCGGTGATGGCGTATATTTTCCAAGGATACTGGGAGGACATCGGCACCATCCGCTCGTTCTTCGACGCGAACCTGATGCTCACGGACCCGATCCCGCGCTTCAATTTTTTCGACACCGTGAAACCGATTTACACGCACGCGCGCTATCTGCCCGCGAGCAAGATCAACGGCGCGACGATCAAGCGCGCGGTCATCTCGGATGGCTGCGTGCTTTCCGACGCGCACATCGAGCGTGCGGTCGTCGGAGTGCGCAGCTTCGTCGATGCCGGCACGACGATCCGAAACAGCGTCATCATGGGCTCGGATTTTTACGAGTCCGCGCTCACGAGACGCGCCGGCATCCCCGACGTCGGCATCGGGAAAAATTGCGTCATCGACCACGCGATCATCGATAAAAACGCGCGCATCGGCCACAGTTGCGTCATCACGCCCGAGGGCAAGCCCACCGAATTTGACGGCCCGAATTTCTACATGCGCGACGGCATCGTCGTCGTACCGAAAGGCGCGATCATCCCGGACGGGACGTGGATTTAGCGGAAATTGCGCGGCCTTTACCGCACCATCGCTGTCGGTGAATCGCCCTGCGGCTTTTCATCGACTTCGTAGTATTCGACGTAGCCGATCATCATTTCTTCGGTCGTCTGGAGACCCCAATGGACGAGCTTCGTGGGATCGGGATTGGCGGGGTTGTTTGCGCTGTTATCGAACCAGCCAGTCGCGCGGATGATCGAGCCGCGAGGGATGGTCGGCGGCTCGGCGTAACGGCAGCTCACCTGCCAGTTGAAGTCGTAATGCGGCACTTCCAGCAGCGTGCGGACGGCACCATCGGGCAGCACGACTTCGTAGCGAAACGCGGAACCGCGCACGTGCATGTGCGGATTGAGCGCGAGGATTTTCACGTCCATCGGCACGGGGATCACGCCCGTCTCAGGATGATGCGCGGCACCGGGCGGGATATTGATCCGGTGATCCACGATGCCCGCGACGTGAACGATGTGCTGCGGCGCTTCCTTCGCGAAAAGCAGCCCGACTTTTACCTGATCCTGCGTCGCCGTGCCGTTCGGCGTGTAGTGAATTTGGAAACGCACTTTCGAGCCGGCGGGCAGCCGCTTCGCAAAGCCGTCGGGATAAACGATGTGATTATTTCCCGGCACGTACGCTGCGAAGAATCCCGTGCGCTCGTCCTCTTCGCCCTCAAAGCGCGCCTGGCCCGGCTTTTGCACAAAGATCAGGACGTGATGCACGACGTCGCGCGCCGTCGGCTGCACTTCGTAGCCGCGCACCCATTTGTCCTCACCGAACGCAGTTTCCACCGTCACGTTTTGGTAGTTCATCGTGCCCTCGGCCTTCACCGCGATCGGGTTGGGAATCTGCACGATCGCGTCCGGCTTCCCGATTTCCCAGTCCGTGGGAAAGGTGCGCGCGAGTGGTGCTTCCTGCGCGTCGCCGACCGGTTTGCCGGCCGCAATCCACGCGAGAAAATCCGCTTTGTCGCGCGCGGCGAGGGCGCGGTCATTTTTCCACGGCGAATGCGCAGCGTCCGCCGGAGCGGCCGCGAACCAAGGCGGCATCAGCCCGCGATCGACCATCTTGCGAATCATGCCCGCCTTCGCCGCGACTTGTTCCGGCGTCTCCAGCGGGAAAGGCGCGAGGCCGCCAGCGCGGTGACATTCGAGACAATTCATCTGCACGATCCGCGAGATGCGATTGTGATAAGTGACCGTGCCGGACACGGATTTCGCTGCGCCAAGATCGAGCAGGCAGCCCGGTGCCTCGGTCGCCGCGATTGCGGGTGCCCGGCTCACGAGCATCGCATCCAGCGCGTCGGCGAGGTAGCGGTGACGCGGCGCATCGAGCGAATAACCAAGCCCGTATTGATCATCGAGCGCACCGCGATAGACGAGCGTCCGGGCGGCATCGACGACGAAAGTATCCGTGGTTGCCCGCGCGCCGAGCGTCGCGAGAAACGCGTTCTGCGGATCGCGCAGACACGGCGCGGAAAAGCCCGCCGCCTTCACCGCGGCGCGCAAATCATCCACCGAATCCGTGGCAGTCGGCGCGATCAAAACGAAGGCGACGCCGCGGGCTGCGTATTCTTTTTCCAAACGCGCGAGCGAAGGCAGCGCTCGTTTGCTGACGGGACAGGTCGTGCTCACGAGCGCGATCACCGCCGGCTTTTTCCCGATGCAGTCCGAAAACGTCCGCGGCTTCCCATCGAGATCCACCAGCGCTGCGTCCGCGATGCGCAGACCGATCCCGCACTCGCCTGCTTTCAAGCGTTGTGGCTCTTCGCGGGGCGATGCGTCTTTGGCCTCGAACATCGGCGGAGCCTTCTCGTCGATCACCGGCTCACTGCCCGGCGCGATGCCGCCGCGCTTCGCTTCGATCATCGCGACGATTTTGTCCTGAATGCTCTCGCGGATTTCATCCATCGTCAGAAAGCCGTCCTTGTTCACATCGGCACCGGCGACCCACGCGGCGACTGGCTTCGCCTCTTCCTCGCTCAGCCGCCCGTCGTGATCGAGATCAAGTTGCTTGAAACGCTGCTCGAGGATCGCGATCGGATCAGGCGCGGCTGCGGCGATTTGATGGAGAAATGCTGCGGCGCTGGCCGCGACGAGGGTGCGAATGATTTTCCGGGACATGGG
This sequence comes from Chthoniobacterales bacterium, assembly GCA_038228115.1. Classification (GTDB taxonomy): domain Bacteria; phylum Verrucomicrobiota; class Verrucomicrobiia; order Chthoniobacterales; family Chthoniobacteraceae; genus JANLQB01. The sequence goes on along the minus strand of JBBRPM010000003.1, from coordinate 6,686 downwards.
GATGGGCGCGTTTGAAAAGACGAAGCGGAACCGCGTGCGGTTACACGCATGGTTTAGAACCTCGGGAACATGAAGTGGTTTCCCGAAAAGTCATGCCAGCAATGGAAGGGCGAAACGCCCGCGGGACGAACGGGAAACTAGCCGAAATGCTCCACCCGAATCATCCGCGGATCCTTCTTCACGCAATCCAGAGCACCGATGAGCCGGAGCGCGCCGGACATCTGAGCGTGCGTCGCTTTGTGAATCATGAGCACGAGCGGGACCGTCGCGCCTTCATCGCCTTCGGGTTGCAGGATGGAGGAAATGCCGATGCCGCTTTCGCCCAAAATGCCGGCGATCTGCGCGATGACGCCGGGGCGGTCTTCGACGGACAGGCGCAGGTAATACTCAGAGACGATGTCGCCGATCGGCTTGCACGTCCCGTAAAGGCCGTGCGGCATGAAGCCGAGATTTCGCCGCGGTGAAAGCAGCGCGTCGGCGGCTTCCGCAATGTCGCTGATGACCGCGCTCGAAGTCGCATCCTGCCCCGCGCCGCGTCCGTAAAAGAGCGACTCGCCGACGACATCGCCTTTCACCGCGAGCGCATTGAACACGCCGTTGACGCTGGCCAGCACATGTTTGTCGGGCACCAGCGTCGGATGCACGCGCACCTCGATCGGCCCATCCGCCTCGGCCTTGATGATGCCGAGCAGCTTGATCGTGTAGCCGAGTTTCTTCGCAAAACAGATGTCGCTCCCCGTGAGTTGCTCGATGCCCTCCACGAAAATCTTGTCGCCCGGAACCCAGAATCCATACGCGAGCGACGCCAGGATGATCGCCTTGTGCGCCGCGTCGCCGCCATTCACATCGAGCGCCGGATCGGCCTCCGCGTAGCCCGCCGCCTGCGCCTCCGCGAGCGCTTCGGCAAAGCCCATCCCGGACTCCGACATGCGCGTGAGGATGTAGTTTGAAGTGCCGTTGATGATGCCGTGAATCGACTGGATGTGATTGGCCACGAAACCCTCACGGATCGCCTTGATGATCGGAATTCCGCCCGCGACCGCCGCTTCAAAAAACACCGGCACCTTGTGCTCGAATGCCGCCGCGAAAATTTCCTTCCCATGCTCCGCGAGCAGCGCCTTGTTGCCCGTTACCACGATCTTCTTCCGCTCGATCGCGCCGAGCATGAGCCGCAGACTTTCTTCCTTCTGGCCCATTAGTTCCACGATGATCTGGATCGCTGGATCATCGAGAAACTCCATCGCATTCGTCGTCAGCAACTCCGCCGGCACCGCCACGCCGCGATCACGCGACTTGTCCCGCACCGCGATCTTTTTCACCTCCAGCTCCAGCCCGAGCCGCTCCCGCAAAAGGGCGCGATTTTGCGTCAGGTGCTTGAAGACACCTGCGCCGACGTTGCCCATGCCTGCGAGTCCGATGCCAATGGTTTGCATGTTTTCGGGTGAGAAAAGAGCGCGGACTATCATCCGCCTGCAAATGGAGTGGCAAGTGCATTTCCCGGCGGCGGCTTGCTCGCGCGGCACGATTCGCGTTTCATCGCCCGCGGAAATGGCCACGACCTTTCAGGAAAACAAACTCGCCCGCCTCGCTGCGCTCGGTCTCACCGAGTCGGAGTTCGAGGAAAAGTTCGCGCGTTCATCCGGGCCGGGTGGGCAGCATGTAAACAAGGTCTCGACCGCCGTGACGCTCCGCCACGAGCCAAGCGGCGTCGCGGTGACGGTGCAGGACACGCGGTCGCAATCCATGAACCGGCAGCTCGCTTGGGAGCGCATTTTGGATACGATCGAAAAGGCTCGGCGCGATGAGAAAGCCGCCACGAAATCTGCGCGCGAAAAAAAGCGCCGCCAGAATGCGAAGCGGCCGTGGGGCGTAAAGCAGCGGATGCTCGACTCGAAGAAGAAGCGCGGACAGACGAAGAAGATGCGGAGCAAGGATTGGTAGCGGGAGGAGTCGGAAGTAAGAAGTGGGCAGTAGTCAGTCGGCAGAATTCCGATCTGACAACTGACTACTGCTTACTGCCTACTTCCGACTCCCCCCTCCCAATCGTCGCTTGCCTCTCCGCCCAAGCGCGGGCAATAGTCCGCGCCCGTTTTCCAAACCATGTCCCTGAGCCCTCTTCACGATCGCGGCGTTATCGCACGTTACCGGCAGTTCCTGCCTGTCACGGACGCGACGCCCGTCATTTCGCTGAACGAAGGTTCCACGCCGCTCATCCACTCGCCGAAGCTCAGCGCGCGCGTTGGGCGTGGGTGCGAGGTTTATGTGAAATACGAGGGGTTGAATCCGACGGGGTCATTCAAGGATCGCGGGATGACGATGGCAATTTCGAAGGCCGTGGAAGACGGCGCGCGCGCAGTCATTTGCGCCTCGACGGGGAATACGAGCGCGGCAGCGGCAGCGTATGCGGCGCGCGCGGGAGTGACTTGCGTGGTGCTGTTGCCGGCGGGAAAAATCGCGTTTGGAAAACTGGCGCAGGCCTTCATCTACGGTGCGAAGGTCGTGGCCATCGAGGGGAACTTCGACGACGCGCTGCGGCTCGTGCGGGAGCTGGGTGAGAGCGGGCAGTTTGCGATCGTGAACTCGATCAATCCGCATCGCATTGAGGGGCAGAAAACGGCGGCTTTCGAGATCATCGAGGAACTCGGCGACGCGCCGGACTTGCACGTCATCCCCGTCGGAAACGCGGGCAACATCAGCGCGTATTGGAAAGGCTACCGCGAGTTCAACGCGCTTGGGCGCTCCACGAAGCTGCCCCGCATGGCTGGCTTTCAGGCCGCGGGTTCAGCGCCGATCTATTTCGGCAAAGTCGTCGAGAAACCCGAGACGCTCGCGACTGCGATCCGCATCGGAAATCCTGCGAGCTGGGACATGGCGAACGCGGCGATCAAGGATTCCGGCGGCTCAATCGACATCGTGACCGACGCCGAAATCCTCTCCGCGCAGCAATGGCTCGCCGCGAACGAGGGCATCTTCGTCGAGCCCGCCAGCGCCGCGAGCATCGCAGGCCTTTTCAAATGCCTCGGCCACGAGCGCTGCGAAGTCTGCCCGCTCCCGCGCATCCCGGAAGGCAGCCGCATCGTCTGCACCGTCACCGGCCACGGCCTCAAAGATCCCGATATCGCCCGCGAGCAGTGCGGCTCGATCATTCCCGCGAAGGCGGAGGTGAACGAAATCCTGCGGCTGCTCTGATCGGTTCGCGCCGCCTTGCTTCACCGGCACGTTTGCACGACGGTCCCGGCGTGACTGTTTCCAGCAAAGACGTTGTGCCTGCGGAGCCTGATTGGGCCTTGATTCGCGGGGAGTTTCCGATTCTCGACCAGAAGGTCGGCGAACATCCGCTTGTATATTTCGACAATGCCGCGAGTTCGCAAAAACCGCGTGCGGTGATCGATGCGCTCTCGCACTACTACGAGCACGACAATGCGAACGTGCATCGGGGCCTGCACGAACTGAGCACGCGGGCGACGGAGGCATTCGAGGCGGCGCGGCGGCGCGTGGCGAAATTCATCGGCGCGGCGAGTGAGGATGAGATCGTTTTCACGCGCGGGACGACGGAGGGGATCAACCTGGTGGCGCAGTCTTGGGGCGGGAAGTTCGTGAAAAGTGGCGACGTGATTTTGCTCACGGAAATGGAGCACCACAGCAATCTCGTCCCGTGGCAACTGCTCGCGGAGCGGACGGGCGCGCGGCTGCGCTTTGTGCCGGTGAGCGATGACGGGCGGCTAGTGCTGGATGACCTCGCCGCGCTGCTCACGTCGGAGGTGAAACTGTTCGCCTTCACGCACATTTCCAATTCGCTCGGCACGATCAATCCTGCGGCTGAGCTGTGCGCTGCCGCGCGAAAAGTGGGCGCGGTTTCGCTCGTGGATGGCGCGCAGAGCGTGGGGCATCTCTCTGTCGATGTGCGCGCGATGGGTTGCGACTTCTACGTTTTCTCGGGCCACAAAATGTGCGCGCCGACGGGCAGCGGGGTGCTGTATGGACGCGCGGAAATTCTCGACGCGATGCCGCCGTGGCATGGCGGCGGCGAGATGATCGTGAGCGTCTCGTATGAGAAGAGCACGTATAAGCCTGCGCCCGCGCGCTTCGAGGCGGGCACGCCGAATATCGCGGGCGCGATCGGGCTCGCGGCGGCTTGCGATTATCTGGATGCGATCGGGCGCGACCGGATTTTCGCGCACGATGCGGCGCTCACGCAGCATGCGGTTTCGCGGCTCGGAGAAATCGCAGGCATCCGCGTGCTGGGGCCGGCGGGCGAACGCGGCGCGGTCGCGGGCTTCGTGGCCGAGTGGGCGCATCCGCACGATCTCACGACGTATGCGAATGAATACGGCATCGCGCTCCGTGGCGGGCATCACTGCAATCAACCGCTGATGCGGAAGATGAAATTGCCGGGGACGAACCGCGCGAGTTTTTACTTTTACAACACGCTCGCCGAGGTCGATCGCATGATCGAAGTCCTCGCCAAAGCGCGCATCTTTTTCGCATGAACTCCGAACTCGAAGAACTCTACCAGTCCGTGATCCTCGATCACTCGAAACGCCCGCGAAACTTCGGCGAATTGCCCGGCGCGACGAGCGTGCATGGCGACAATCCGTCGTGCGGCGATGAGATCGATCTGCACGTGAAATTCGCGCCGGATGGCACGGTGGAAGACATCAAATTCACCGGCATGGGCTGCGCGATCAGCCAGGCATCCGCGTCGATGATGACGCTGAAACTCAAAGGCAAACCCCGCGCCGAAGCGCTGGAAATGGCCCGCGCTTTTCACGATGTCGTGACCACCGAAGTCGCCGACCCGCCAAAACAACTCGGCGACCTGCGCCTGCTCGCCGGAGTCCGCAAATTTCCGCAGCGAGTGAAATGCGCGATGCTCGGCTGGCGCGCCTTTGAGCAGGCGATGAAGGAAGGCGGCGGCGGGACGGTCTCGACGGAGGGGTGAACGCGTGTAGTTTCCGCCCATGAGTCTCGCCATGCTCGAAGCCGACGTCCTCCCGCAACTCGCGCGCGCCATTCAAAAAGCACCGCGCGGGCCGCACGAGCAGCCGGGCGAAGAACGGATCGTGGTGGGCGGCGTTTCGTGGGAGCAATACGTGGCTTTCGACGAAGAGCGCGGGCCGGATAATTCCCGCCCCCGGCTCTATTACCTCGATGAACAACTCGAAATCATGACGACCTCCCGACAACACGAAAGGCTTTCTGAATGGCTTGGAGAAATGCTGGCCGACTATCTGCTCGGGATAGACATCGAAGTGATCCTGTGCGGACAAGCCACGCTGCAACGCCTTCACCAAAGCGGGGCAGAGCCGGACAAATCGTGGTGTCTCGGCGAGGAGAAGGAATTCCCCGACATCGCGCTGGAAATCGCGCTGACGAGCGGTGGCCTGAATAAGCTGGAAATCTATCGCCGGTTTCCCGTGCCAGAGGTTTGGTCTTGGCGGAAAGACGGTTTGGAAATCTGGAATCTCGACGCGACCGGGAGCGCTTATGAAGGGCCGGCGCGGACGAGTCGGCTTTTGCCGGGGCTGGATGTGGCAGCGCTGGAGCGGTGCCTCGCGCTGCCGACGTGGCGGGACGCGCGACGCGCTTTTCAGCAGGCGCTGAAGCCGGAGTGAGCGACGATCGCGCGCACGCGACGAAGCTGCTTTTCGTGTGCAGCCGGAATCGCAAACGCAGCCTCACGGCGGAGAAAATGTGGGAGGGCGTGCCGGGTTACAAAGCGCGTTCTGCGGGGACGCAGCCGGGCGCGCGGATCGTCGTCACCGAGGGGCATATCGGTTGGGCGGACATCATTTTCGCGATGGAAAAATCGCACGTCGCGAAATTGCGTGATCGTTTTCCCGAAGCGCTGGAAGGCAAGCGGCTGATCGCGCTGCACATCCCGGACGACTACGAATTTATGCAGCCGGAGCTGGTGGACGAACTCCGTGCGAAGCTGGCGCTGCACATTGAGATACCATAGCAAGGCGAGACTCTGCCTCGCCGAAGCGAAACTTTGCCACCAATGCATTTCCGAGCGGAACTCGGAGCGAGGTGAAAGAGCGGCTTTCACAGACGGTCCTCGGTGGGATGGAAGTCACGGAATAACGACCTTGAAATACAACATGCCCGCTCCTTTGCCAGCGTCGGCACCCCAGGCCACTTTCGACTTTGTTTCCCCGCCGCGGCCCACTGCGGCATCGGTGATTTGCGGTTGGCTCCAGGAGGAAACGTCTGGATTTGTTGTCCAATCTCCACCGGGAGCCGCCGTGTATTTCAATCGGTCCATATTCAGTATCACGGCTCCACCCGCCGAAGCCTCCAGGTAGAATCCTCCCTTCGCGCCGCCTTGATCGTCGCGCACCTTGGCCGCGAGGACATCTCCGGTAGCCAGAGGCAGGTTCCGAACGTAAAAGGTCTTCCAGTCATCGCCGGTGAGCACGAGCGCGCCGTTGAGGAAAAGTTCGAAATGATCGTCTCCTCGAACCGCGACTTCGCAGTCCCTGGTCCCACCGCGCGGCGACGGCGGCGCAGCACCGGCAGCCGTCTTGGTGGGAATGCCCGGACTAGGTTCTGTTCACGAATTGCGGAGGATGAGGAAAGCGGCGACGAGGTGGAGGGCGGCGCAGAAGGTTTTGGCGAGTTTGTCGTAACGGGTAGCCATGCGGCGAAACTGTTTGAGTTTGTTCAAGAAGCGTTCGATGCGG
>JBBRPM010000002.1:0-241479 GCA_038228115.1 Chthoniobacterales bacterium | reverse complement strand
GAAGCTGACATCGTAGGCGGCCATGATGTCGCAGATGTCGTCCCAGTGCGTGTAGAGGAAGTTTTCTTTGTGATGCGAGAGGCACCATTTTGCCATGATGCTACCGCCGCGACTGACGATGCCCGTCATGCGCGAGGCGGTGAGCGGGACGAAGCGCAGGAGCACGCCGGCGTGGATGGTGAAATAGTCCACGCCCTGCTCGGCCTGCTCGATAAGCGTGTCGCGGAAGAGCTCCCACGTGAGGTCCTCGGCTTTGCCGTTCACTTTCTCCAGCGCCTGATAGATCGGCACGGTGCCGATGGGCACGGGGCTGTTGCGCAGGATCCATTCGCGCGTGGCGTGGATGTTCTTGCCGGTGCTGAGGTCCATGACCGTGTCGGCGCCCCACTTGGTGGCCCAACGCATTTTCTCGACCTCCTCCTCGATGCTCGACGCGACGGCACTGTTGCCAATGTTGGCGTTGATTTTCACGAGGAAATTGCGGCCGATAATCATCGGCTCCAGCTCGGGGTGATTGATGTTCGCGGGGATGATGGCGCGGCCGGCGGCGACTTCGCTGCGGACGAACTCGGCGGTGATCTCCGCCGGGATGCGCTGCGGGAAACGGCGGAAGATGCCGGGGGTGTATTCGTTCTGAAGCTGCGCGCTGCCGGCGTGCTGCTTGTCGAGGTCGTCGCGGCGGATGTCCTGCGAAAGCTCGGCGATCTTCGCGCGGCCAAGGTTTTCGCGGATGGCGATGTATTCCATCTCGGGCGTGACGATGCCCTGCTGCGCATACCAAAGCTGCGTGACGGGATGCCCTGCACTGGCCTTGAGCGGACGGCGGCGCTGACCGCGCAAACCGGGAAACTCTACGAGCCGGTTGCGCTCGGCCTTGCTCGCATACTCGGCGTGTTTGCCGGAAAGGTAGCCATTATCCTGCGGCAGCACTTCGCGGCCATCGTAAGCCGCCACATCAGCACGGGCAGCCACCCACTCAGCGCGCGGCGTGGGCAGACCTTCGTCCGATGTTCCGCTAAAAGACGGATCGCCCCACGGCCCGCTGCAATCATAGACCCGCACGGGCTCATTGCCCTCCAGCTCGCCGCTGAAAGTCTTCGTCGGCGAGAGTGCGATTTCGCGAAAGGGCACGCGGATTTGCGGATGGATGCTGCCTTCCAAATACACGCGCGTCGAGGCGGGGAGTTGGTCGCTGCTGTGGGGTTCGATGGAGTCTTTGGTGGCGATCATATTTTGAAAACGAAAAAGCCGTGTGCATGGAGATGCGGCACGGCTTTAGAGTCTTCGCTCCCTGCGACGGCATTATCCGTTTCAGGTTCAAAGGGTCTTCCGGATTTTCACCCGGAACTCTCAGCCGTTCGGCTCCCCTGCATTTGGTGGACGCAGAATAGGAGCGCGAAACGGTGAGTCAAGCGGCGCAAGCTGAGAGGTGGCGCTTCCGTCATCCGTGCGGTGTGGCTCGGCGGGAGCCTTGCCCTCCCAAACTCGATTTAGCGCGCTGCCGTCGCGCCCGGAATCGGCGGCGGGGAATAGGCGCTCGTCAGGAGCTGCCAGGCGGCGTTGCTGAAGTCGCGGTTTTTTGGATCGGCGAGGCACACCCGGCGCACGGCAGGTTCGGCGAAACGACCAAGCGCGAGGGCGCGCGCATTCGTCACCGCGACTGCTTTCGCGGCCTCATCGCCAGTGCGAAAGCGCTCCACTTCCTGAGTCAGCGCCTGCTCGATTTTCGGCGTCAGCACTTCCGCGCGCCCGACCATCACGCGCGCCACTTCCCGCGGCGCGGGATCGAGCGTGAGCGGGAGCACGCGTTCGGCCCAGGTGCGCGGCAGGAGATACAGCACCCGCAAGCCCTGTTCGGCGAACCACGCGTCATCCCATGTTTTCACCATCGCGCGCGCCTCGCGTTCGTAGAGTCCCGCGGCAACGAGCGCCTTCTCCATTTGTGCAGCGAGATCGGCGCGGATTTGCGCGAGCGGGACACGCTCGAACTTTTCTGGAAACGCGAACGTCGTCGTCTCGCCCGCAGCCAGTGCCGGCATGATTCCGAGCCGCGCGATCGAGTCGCGCACCTGATAAACAAAAAGCTGTCCGAGCGGCTCCGTTCCAGTGTTCGCGAGGTGCAGCGTCTCGGCGTCGGACCCGTCGGAAGTTACTTTCAGCGGTGCCTGAAAGGTGCCGAAGCCACGATAGAACAGAAACTTCTCCGTCTCGCTCGCGGCATTCTGCGGAGCGATCTGCACCAGATTTGCATCCGTGTCGCGCGCGGCAAAATAGTGGCTGCCGCGCTCATCCTTCGGCAGCGCGATCGTCTTGGCGTGGCCCGCGAGGACGTGCAGCTTTTCCCAGCGCGCGGCTGGTTCGTTTGCTTTCACGATCGAGCGGGGCAGGGGATTTTGTTGCGGATACCATTCTGTCACCTTGCCCTGCGGAAACATGACGCTGACATCCACGAACCGCTCCTCCTTGCTGTAGAAATAAATCACCGGCGTTTCGAGTCGCTGGAGCGCGTTGAATGCGCCGGACTTGGAGGCGAAGATCTCGGGCGGCAACTTTCCGTTCTGCAAAGGTCGATTGCGATCATAGACAAACTTCGGCAGCTCCGTGAGCAGGAGTGGATTCCATTCCATCTGCACGCCGTCCGCGCCCTGGACGGAGGTGAAGGTGCCCCATTCGTGGGCGACGTAATCCGCGGGCTCCGCGGCGATCGTCGTGAATTGCCATGCGAGCATGCTCGCGCCGATAAGAAGCAGATGCGTTTTCATGCTGAAAAGATCGTGCGTTTGCCGCGCGAGGTTGTCACGGCGGCGTGAGTAGTTTGTGAAAAATTTGTAAAGGAGGTTTTGGCTTTGAGTCTGCAGAAAATGGGTGTCTCATCTCGGCTATGAGATCACAACTTCTCCTGACGGCCACCTGCGGGTGGGTTCTCGCTTCCTCGCTTTTTGCCGATGAAAAATTGTGGGTGAACGAGTTTGAAAAGGCCAAGCAAACGGCGGCGAGCGAGGGCAAGGATTTGCTCATGGATTTCACGGGATCGGATTGGTGCAGTTGGTGCATCAAGCTGCACAAGGAGGTCTTCGATTTCGATCAATTCAAGACCGGCGCACCGAAGAATTTCGTGCTTGTGGAGCTCGATTATCCGCAGGACAAGAGCAAGCTTTCGCAGGAGGTGCAGGATCAAAATTCAAAGCTGCAAAAGGATTTCGCGATCCGCGGCTATCCGACGATCCTACTCGCAGATGCGAGCGGTCGGCCGTATGCGCGGACGGGTTATCAGGCTGGCGGCCCCGACGCTTACATGAAGCATCTGGAGGAACTGCGCGCGGTGAAAACCAAGCGCGACGCGGCATGGAAAAAGGCGGACGGAGCGCAGGGCACTGAGAAGGCGAAATTTCTCGCCGAGGGTTTGCAGGCGCTCGATCTCGACCTCGCGGTGCAGCATTACAAACCGGTGATCTATGAAATCGCGAAGCTCGATCCTGCCGACACGAGCGGAGTCACGGCGGCGTTTTCCTACAAGGCTGACCTGGAAGCGGTGAAGGCCAAACTCATGGAAGCGGCGCGCAAGGGAGAGGGCGGAGGACGCGCGACGGTCGATGAGTTTCTCACCGCACATCCGAAGGCTTCGGCGCAGCAGAAGCAGGATGCGTTGATGGCCGTGCTGAATACTTATAGTCCGCCAAAAGACAACGAGGCGGTGCTGAAACTCATGGGCGAAATCAAGGCGCTCGATCCAGAATCCGAAGCGGGAAAACGCGCGGTGATGATCGAGAAGCAGGTGCACATGATGATTGAGAAAGCGAAAACAGAGCCGGCGAAAGAAGCGCCTGCGGGTTCGATTCCGGCGACCAAAATAGTGCCGGCACCCGACGCTAAATAACCGGCACGCGCACGGGCTGAAAAAGAACCGCCGCTCTCGAAAGGGAGCGGCGGTTTTCGTGCAGCGATCGAATGTTTTGCCTAGGGCCGATCTGGCGGCTCGGGCGGCGTGTTTTCACGCTCGAAGGCACCGCCACCGCGACGGCTCGTGCGCGAGCGCGCTTCCACTTGATCGAGCATTTTTTGAAACTCCGGCGGAATCGCCTTTCGCTGTTCTGCGGTGTCGATCGGCCCCTCGAAAACGGTCACGCCTTGCGCGTTCTTCGCCGTCATCGTGCGACGGCCGTCGTCGGAGCGCACTTCGATTTCGCCGTCGGAATTTTTCAAACTCACTTTTGCACTCGCGGTGTTCCAGGTCGTGCTAATGCGATCACGAAACTCCCGCACTTGCGGCGCACCGCCCGGCCCGATTTCGCGCAGCAAATCCCGGGACGGCTTTTGCGGCGGACCCGTCGGCTCCGCCCGCGGATCGCGAGGGCGACGCTCGTCGCGTTCGTTGTCATCAGGACGCGGATTGTCGTCGCGCCGCTCCATCATTTTTCCAAAAGGCATTCCGCCGAAACCATCCGCGCGCGCATTCCCCGGATCGCGCATCAGATGCTCGCCGATTTTCACCGCGAGCTTTTGCTCCTGGCCCTTCCGCAAGATCACGAGGCTGACCTCCGCGTCTTTTCCGAAATGACGCGCGAGCGCGGTGAGCTGGGCGGAATTGCTCACGAGTTGATCGTTCACTTGCTTGATCACATCGAGCGCCTGCACGCCGGCTTTCGCCGCCGGTCCGTCCGGGATCACTTCATCCACGATGAGACCCATGCCCGGCGTGAAGCCGAGCTGCGCGGTGAGCGCGGCATCGAGCGGACTCGTGGCGACGCCGAGATAAGGCTGCGGCTTGGCCGGCACGGCGGCGACCGCGCTTTTGAAACGCTCCATCGGCCCCTGCCGATCGCGGCGGGCTCCGGGAAAAGCAGGGTTTTCACCGGGGCCAAAATCCTCGGGACGCGGCGGGCGCGGGCCGTCGGGGCGGCGGTCGTCGCCGGGTCGTCCGGGGTCGCCCGGCCCCGGCCCTGGTCGATCGCCGTGGGCGTCGCGCGGCGGCGGATTGGTTCCCGGTGGCGGCGGCGCTTCCTGGGCTGCGGCGATGCTCGTGCTCAGGATAGCGGTGAGGGAAAGGAGGTGATTTAGCGTCGGTTTCATATCGGGTTTTGGCATTACTGCATGGCGAGTGGGACGAGCACGATGTCCTCGCGCGGGATTTCGACTTCCAGCCGCGCGCCCGTGACCGGATGCGTCCAGACATGGCGCTCGAGAGTGGTGTAGCGGACGAGTCGCGCGGGCTCCTGCTCGTCTTCATAAACGACGCCGCCATCCTCCGCGGCCACGAGATCGCGCGAGATTTCCACGGGTCCAAAATCCGGCTCCGCAGCCGTGATCGCCGCGGTGGTGGGAACGTCCGCCGTTTGAAAATGGCTCATCGCCAGAAAGACTGCCGTGGCACCGAGTGCGCCTGCGAAGGCCCAGCGCAGGTCAGGCAAAATGCGGTCGAAAAATCCCGGCGCTTCCACGTCCGCCTCGCGGCGCGAGATCACCGCGGCGCGCGTTTCCACCGTCGCCAGTGCATGCTGCGCCGGCAGTTGGCGCGCGATGCTTTCCCGCAGGGCCAGCGTGGGCGCGACGGGGCGGATGGCGCGGAGTTCCGCTTCAAATTCAGACTCGTTGGTATTCATGTGATTTTAAAATTCGACGCAGCGCATCGAGCGCGTAGCGATAACGGGAGGCGACCGTATTGATCGAGTCGCCAAGCGTGGTCGCGATGTCGGCAAAACTCAGCTCGCCCCAAATGCGGAGCACGAGCACTTCGCGCTGCGAATCCGGTAGATGCAGCAACGCGGCATTGATGAGTTCGGAGCTTTCATTCCGCTCGATCGCCGGATCAAAAAACGGCTCCTCGAAATCCGTCGCCACGACCTGTTCACGTCGACCGCGCCGCGAATCCGTCCGCAGCAAATCCAGCGCACAAGTCCGCACCGCGGCATACAGCAGCGGGTAATGCTCGGGGCCCGCATCCGGTCGATGCCGCCAAAATTTCACGAACGCCGCCTGCACCACATCCTCCGCGTCCGCGACCGATGCGACCCATTGCCGTGCGAAAAGCAGAAGCTTCGGAGCAAGCTGCGCGTAGCAGGTGCGCCAGGGTTCTTCATCAAAAAGCGAGTCGGGCATGGACCGTTTGTTTTTCTAAAGATCGAAACGCCGCGACCCGGCTTTTTTGTTCACCATTTCTGCGCAGCGAGAAAGCGCGACCACCCTTTAGCTCAGTGCGCGCCTTCGAGAAAAGCGAGCGCCTTGTCGTAGCTGCAGCGCTCCAGGAAATGCGCGAGCTGTGCATCGACGGGCGTCGGCAGCCGGGCTTGCAGCGACGTGATTCTCTCCGAAGCGGCACGCAATTTTTCCAAGTGTCCGGCGGGATCGCGTGCGTAAAGTTCGCGATCGGAAATCACCGTCGTCCGCTCGCGGAGGGCCGCGGCGAGTTCATCCAAAAGAGGCGAGTCAGGCATGGCGAAATGGTGAGGGAGAGTTCTCGTGTTGTCCATTGCGGGCCAGGGCAATCGCATCAAAATACGTGATTGCTGGGAAGCGGCCCATCGTAAAAACCGGTCCTTCTGAGGCACGAAGAACCTCTGACTATTTGCGGGCAGCGGCGGCGCGGAGCCTGGCGGGCAAAAGCTCCGTGCGGCCTCCGCATGCAAAAGTGAGAGATCCTTCGCAAGCTCAGGATGACAGGCTTTTGACGACGCGCCGTTGTCGCGGAAAATCGTGAACTTTTTGAGGCGATGGCCCTGATTGCTGGCGAAGATTCTTGACGCTGAGCGACCAGTTCCCTGCGATCCGGCAGCGATGGCCACGAAGCAAAAAATGATTTTAGTCGTCGATGACGATGTCGATATTCTGCGCGTGGCGCGGGAGGCTCTGGTGTCGATCGGCGATTGCACGATCGATACGACGGCGAGCCCGGAGCACGCCTTCGAGCTGGTGCTGAAGAAAAATTACGACCTGCTGATCTTCGATCTCACGATGCCGGAGCTCAGCGGAGCGACGCTGTATTCGATGATCCGCACGCTTTTTCGCGTGGCGCTGCCGGACGATCGCAAACTGCCGCCGCTGGTGCTGATGTCCGGCGCGTCGGCAAACCGGCGGGCGCAGGAGCTTTTGCGCGAACCGGGCGTGCGGGCTTACATCCCGAAGCCTTTCACGCTCGCGCGCTTTGTCGGGACGGTATCGGAGATTTTGAAGAGCTGACCGGCGTCAGACTTTCTTCGGCTTCGGCTTTGGCTTTGCCTTTGGCGCGTTGTCGGCGATGAGCTGGCGTTCGGCCTCCACCCAATCCGCTTCAGGACTGCCGGGCTGGCCGAGTTGCTGCCGCTTTTCGCCGATGTAATACGCTCGCAGAGCGACATCGTCGAGCGTGTAAGGCAGCGCCTTTTTCACTTTGGGCGCGATGACTTTTTTCGCGACGAGCTTTTTGGTCAGCTTGGCCGTCGCAATCTTTGGCTTGGTGGTTTTCGTGGGCATAATCTTCAAGGTCTGGAGATGTTTGCCTGGGCGCGCTCATGCGCTTTGAGGAACTGCTGGGTGTATATTTCGCTTTCGGACTTGGCGGAAGTTTTTTCTGCCAAAAAAGGTCCAGCCGATGACTCAGACCGCGTGATCGCCGGTCTCGGAAGTGCGGATGCGGATGGCCTCCTCGATCGGCAGGACGAAGATTTTGCCGTCGCCGATCTTGCCCGTTTTGGCGGCGGCGACGATGGCGGCGATGGCGGCCTCGACCTGCGCTTCCGGCAGGACGATCTCGAGTTTGATCTTCGGCAAAAAATCGACGGTATATTCGCTGCCTCGGTAAATTTCGGTGTGGCCTTTCTGCCGGCCAAAGCCCTTCACCTCGGTGGCCGTCATGCCAGTGACGCCGATTTCCGTGAGGGCCTGTTTCACTTGCTCCACTTTGAACGGTTTGATGATGGCTTCGATTTTTTTCATGGAAAGAGAATCGGCTTATAGAAATCGGAAAGCGGATGCTCAAGCGGAAACGCGATTTGCCTCCGAGCCAAATGCCACGGGACGGTCCTGCCAGCCGCTCGTGGTTCATTGAGCTTGGCGCGAAACGGCGAAGTGAGTTACGCCGTTGAAATGCGTTTCATCCTTCTCTCCCTGCTCGCTCTGCTCTGCGCCGCCCGCGCCGAGATTCGCGTCCCAGCTTTCACCGCCTACGGCGATCCGCAGCCCGACGCGCTCCATGTTTCGGACTCGAAAGGGATCACCGGCTGGAGCGATCCGGCGGAGAAAATCGCGTGGTTCGGCGATGTGAAGACGGCGGGGAAAGTGACGGCGTCGCTGTCGCTGACGCTGAAAAAAGACGCGGTGTCTAAGCTGCGTCTCGACGTGGCCGGTGCATCCCGCGAGGTGACGGCGACGGGGACGGGCGCGGAGCAGACGGTGGCATTCGGTGAGTTCGCGGTGGCGAAGGCGGGCTATGTGAAGTTCGAACTGTCGTCGCCAAATCCCGCGGGAGAAATCGCGGCGCTGGTGCTCGACGGGCCGGCCACGGAAGGCGCGCATTTCAATCTGGAGCCGCGGCGAAATGCGGCCTCTGTCCATTTGCACTATCCGCTGCCGAAGGATGCGCAGATCGAATGGTTTTACAATGAAGTGACGGCGGTGGAAGATCCAGTGCATACGTTTTTCATGGCGTGCGGATTTTCGCGTGGATACTTCGGCATGCAGGTGAACAGCCCCACTGAGCGGCGCATCATTTTTTCGGTCTGGGATGCCGGGACTGGCTCAAACGCAAAGGATCGCACGGGCGTCGCGCCGGAGGATCAGGTGCAGCTTTTGGGGAAAGGCGAGGGCGTGGTCGCGAGCGTGTTTGGCAATGAAGGAACGGGCGGCCATTCGCATTTGATCTATTCGTGGAAGACCGGCCAGCCGCAGCGTTTCCTGCTCACCGCGCACGCTCCCGACGCGGCCCACACGGACTACGCGGGCTACTATTTTCACCCGGAGAAAAAAACATGGATGCTGATCGCGAGCTTCCGCGCGCCGAAAGATGGGAAGCTGCTCCGCGGTTTGCATTCCTTCAGCGAAAACTTCGGCGGCAGCAACGGCCATCTCCAGCGCAAGGCGCGCTACGGCCCGCAGTGGATTCGGACGGTCGATGGCGCGTGGACGGAGCTGACCGAGGCGAGTTTCAGCCACGATGGGACGGGTAAATCTGCGCGGCTCGATCGCTTCATGGGCGTGGAAGACGGGCGCTTCTTTTTGTTGCAGGGCGGGTTCGTGCCGGGGACGATGAACTACGGCGAAAAGTTCACGCGACCGGCCATGGGCAAGCCTCCGGCGGACATCACGCTGCCGAAGCTGGAGTAGGCTCGCGGACTGAAATGCGGGCGCTTAAAAACCGTCCAGCTCGTAAAGCCAGCGCGGCTTTCCACAAGGCGCGATGGTGATGTGCGGGCCGTCCACGGTTACCCTGCGGCCTTGCGGATAGTGCGACGTGGTGACGAACGGTGGCGCGGTGGTGCGCTGCACGGCGCGGAACGTGTAAACCGCTCCGTGACGCCGCACATTTCCCTCGGCGATCCACTCCGCGACGAGTGCGCTGCGGAAGTCGGTGACGGTGACTTTCCGGTAGTGATCGGGAAAAGTGGAGCGACCAAGCGGCGTGACGCAGCCAGAGCTGAGGACGAGCACGGCGAGCAGGAGGAAAGACCGGAGAGAATTCACGCGCGGACGATGCCAGCCGCTCCCGGCGCTCGCAAGCGCTGAAAGCTCCCGCCTTGTCGCCGCCCGCGGCGGCCGGTATAGGCGGGCCAGTTTCATCGTGAAGGCCCTCCAGAAAAACCCCGCCGCACCGCGCCAGTCTGCGCTCGAAGCCGCGCGAAAGGCTGGCGCCTGCCTGTGAAAAAGGGCACGTCTTTTTTCCTCGATGCGATCCGGGTGGCGTCGGCGCTGGGAGTGTTTGCAGGGCATTGTTTTATGCCGTGGTTTTTTCAAGGCGCGCCGGTGCATCGGGTGGAAATCGCGCGGCACGCGTGCGTCATCATCTTCTTCGTCCTGTCGGGATACCTCATCTCCTTCACGACCATCGGACGCGGGCGGACGTGGCGGCAATACGTCTCGGCGCGGCTGGCCCGGCTCTATTCCGTGGCCATTCCGGCGCTGGTGCTGACCGCGCTGCTCTGGCTCGTTGGCAGTAAAATCGCGCCGGATCACTACGCGATGTTCGACCGCGGCCACGGCTTTGTCCGCCTCGCACTGACGACTTTTTTCCTGAATGAAAGCTGGTTCTTCAGCGCCGCGCCGCCGACGAACATGCCGTTCTGGTCGCTCAGCTACGAGTTCTGGTACTACGCAATTTTTGGGGCGGCGTTTTTTGCGCGCGGACGGTTCTGGCGGTGGGCGCTCCCGCTGCTCTGTGCGCTCATTTGCGGTCCGAAAGTGCTTCTTCTTTTCCCAGTTTGGCTCGCCGGGGCAGCGGCTTTTTTCCTCGGTAAAAAATACGCGCCATCGCGACAGCAGGCGCTCATCGGCCTCGTCGCGCTGGCAGCGGTCGTTGTGCCGGTCGCGTCGCGGATCGAGTTGCCGCTTGAGCGTTTTGGGCAGCCACCGCTCTTTTACTCCGCACTGTTTGTATCCGACTGCGTGCTCGGTTTGATGCTGGCGACGGCGATCTTTTTCGCCGACCGCCTGCTCGGCGAAGTCCGCATTCCCGCCGCTCTGAGCCACGCGGTGAAGGCTGCGGCGGGCGTCACTTTTTCGATCTATCTGCTCCATTTTCCGCTGCTCATCTTCGCAGCCGGGGTCGTCCGGTACGACAAAACGAATCCCGCCTCGGGGGCAGCCGTCGGCAGCGCGGTGCTCGTCACGACGATCGTCTTGGGCGCGTGGTTCGAGCGGCGTGCGACTTTGAAAAAGCTGGGCGACTGGATCGAGCGCGGGTTCGCCACGCCGGGTCTTTAGCAGCCTGTTGAAAAACCCTTTTCAGCGCCGTCGGCGCGGCATTTTTATAGATTGATCCATCGGAAAATGCGCCAGCTCCGCAGGAGCGACATGTGACGGAAACGGAGCGCACATGCCGCTCCTACGGAGCTGGGTGCATTTCCCGTCGGACACTATAAACATGTCGCGCCGACGGCGCTGAGCCATCGCTGGCGCGATCGGGAGGTTTTTCAACAGGATGTTAGCGTGCCTCCCGCATTGCCTTTTCGATGAGCAAAGTGGCAAGTCGCTGGGTGGCGGCATCAAGCGCGGCGATGGCGCTTTTCAGCGGCTGCGCGGCTCCGATCGCGATGGCGCTTTCGACTTCCTGCTGCCGCGTTTGGATTTCCACGCGTTCCGTTTCGGAAAGAAGATCGCCCGCTTTTTCGAGCCCCGCGCTGACGGCGGGGATGAGTTCGTCGGCCTTGAGTTTTGCTTCGGTGAAGATGCGCGCGTTCACGTCTTCAAAGGCGTGCTCCAACGAATCTTCGAGCATCTTTTCCACCGCCTCGTCGCTGACATCGACGGCGCTGGTCATCTCCACTTTTTTCTCGGCGCCCGTTTTCGTGTCGCGGACGAGGACGTGCAGGATGCCGTTGGCGTCGATCTCGAATTGCACACCGACGCGCGCCTGGCCTTTCGGCGCGGGCTCGAACGGGAGTTCGAACTGGCCGAGCGGCCAGTTGTCCTTCGCGAGTTCGCGTTCGCCTTGGAGCACGTGGATGAGCATCGCTTGCTGTCCGGCGACGGCGTTGGTGAAAAGCTCGCCGGCTTTGAGCGGGATCGTGGAGTTGCGCGGGATGATGACGTTCATGAGGCCGCCAAAAGTCTCAATGCCGAGCGAAAGCGGCGTGACATCGAGCAGGACGATGTTTTGCACCGCGCCGCTGAGCACGCCGGCCTGAAGCGTCGCGCCGGTGGCGACGGCTTCGTCGGGGTGCTGCGTGGTATCGGGCTCGCGTCCGAAGATTTCCGCCACGATGCGGCGGATGAGCGGCATCCGCGTTTGCCCGCCGACGAGGATGACGGCGTCGAGTTCGCCGGGCGCGAGATTCGCGTCGGCGAGCGCGCGGAGGCAGTGGGCGCGAGTGCGGTCGATGATCGGGCGGGCGAGTTCTTCGAGCCGTGCGCGGGTCAGTCGGTAAACATCTGCGCCATGCGGAATCTCGACCGCGTCTTCTTCCGACAAACGGTGCTTCGCCGCGTTGACGAGTTCGCGCTTCTGCCAATCTGAAATCTGAGCCGAGCGGAGCGAGACAGACAGCGGAAGGTTGGCCGAAGGGTGAGGCCGGAGGGCCGAATCAAATCTGAAATCTGAAATCAGCGCCGCATCCAAGTCGTCTCCACCAAGCCGCGTGTCGCCGTTCGTGGAGAGAACCTGAAAGACGCCTTGATTCAGTTCGAGAATCGAGATGTCGAACGTGCCTCCGCCGAAGTCGTACACGGCGATTTTGGAGCGGTCGCGGAGTTTATCGAGACCGTAGGCGAGCGCGGCGGCGGTGGGTTCATTGAGAATGCGTTCGACGGTGAAGCCGGCGAGTTCGCCCGCCGTTTTCGTGGCAGCGCGCTGGGCATCGTTGAAGTAGGCGGGGACGGTGATGACGGCGCGGTCGATGGTCTGGCCGAGCGCGCGTTCGGCGTCGGCGCGCAGCTTTTTCAAAATGAGCGCGGAGATTTCCTCCGGTGAAAACTCGCGGTCGCGGAGCGGCAATCGCGTGCGTTCGCCCATCCGGCGTTTGATGGAAGAGATGGTGTGCGCGGCATCGAGCGTGCCCATTCGCGCTGCGGCGCGCCCGACGAGCGGCTCCCCGCTTTGAGGAAAATGCACGACGCTGGGAGTGAGACGCTCGCCGTCGGAGTCAGCAAGGAGCACGGGAAAACCGGCGTCCATGACGCCGATGAGGGAGTTGGTAGTGCCAAGGTCGATGCCGGCGATCATGGATGGATTTTCGATTTCAGACTTCAGATTTCAGATTGGAGATGAGCGTGAGCTGGAGGCGCGATTCGCGGAGCTGCGCGATCCACTTTTCCAGATAGGAAAGCTCGGCGTGAAGCGTGGCCAATTCGGGAAGATGAGCGCGCCAGCCGGGGTCCAGGATTTCCAGACGCGCGAGGGCTTTCGTCTGCGCGGTGTCGAGGTCGGCGAGTGTGGTTTCGAGGGTGCTCGATTGGGTGACGTGTTCGGCGGCGAGGAGGGCGCGGGCGAGGGGAGAGGTGGCGGCGCGGTGTCTTGTGAGGAAAGCCGCGCAGCCCTGGCCAGCGGCGGCGACGCGCATGAAGCGATCGGCGAGAGCGGGTGGAATTTTTTGCGCGTGCGCGAGCAGTTCGGGGGCTTCGAGTTCGAGCAGATGGCGGAGGCGCGCGTCCGGCTGGCGGAGGATTTCGTGCGCGGCGTTGAGTTGCGCGAATTTTTCTCCATCGCCTCCCGCGTCGGGATGCAGCGTGGCGCTGCGCCGGTGAAACTCGTCGCGCAACGCCGTGGCATCGAGCCACGGACGGCGGGGAAGATCGAAAATGGCGAAGGCGTCGGGCATGGGCGGCAGGCGCGGCAAGTGCGCGCTGGCTGCAAATCGCGCAAGCCATTTCTCCGAAAAGCGCGCGCCCTTTTCCCCTTTCGCGGAAGCAAGCGCGCGACTAGAAGACGCGCTCACCGCCGATGCCGTCACGAATCTTTCATGCGCTCCTGTGCCTCACGATCTTCGCCGCCGCGGGCTGCGAGCGTCTGCCCAAGACGGAGCAGGATACGGCGCTGGATGTGGTGCGGAGGAATGTGCGTTTCCTGGAGGAAAAGAAGATCGACGAGATGATGGCGACGATCCATCCGGCGAGCCCGGCGTTCGCGCCGACGCGGATTTCGGTGACGCAGTTGATGAAAGATTTCGATCTGAAGTGCGAGCTGACTTCGCTCGAAATCGCGAGCGCCAAGAAGGACAGCGTGCGCGTGCGCTTTGAGCAAATCACCGAGCGGAAAAAAGCCGGCTTGGCGGAGCCGCGGACGCGATTCACGGGCGTGCATGTGCTCCAGAAAGACGCCGGTGTTTGGAAAATCTACGACACGGAAGTGATCGGCGTGGAGGTGATCGATCCGCTGCCGGAGGAGCCGGAGCCCGCGGAGGAAAAGCCGGCGCTGCCATGAAAGAGCGGCTGATTTCCGTGCGGCAAACGTGGGCGGCGATCCTCGCGCTGATGCTGGCTTCGGCGCTGAGTTGCGGGCTCGCGATCGTGCGGGCACTTCGCTACGAACACATCGCGTACGGGTTCTTCTTTTGGAATTTGATCCTCGCGTGGGTGCCGCTCGTGGCGGCGCTGGCCTTTTACGCCCTGGCGGCGCGGCGGAGCCGGCGCTGGCTGCTGATGGCGTGCATCGCCGTGGTGTGGTTTCTCTTTTTTCCCAATGCGCCCTACATCGTCACGGACATCGTCCACTTGCACGAACGCCCGCCGGTTCCTTATTGGTACGACATCATCGCGATCATGGCATTCGCCGAAACCGGGCTCTTCATCGGCTATCTGTCGCTTTATCTGATGCAAGAAGTCATCCGCGCCTGGCTCGGGCGCTGGTCGGGCTGGCTGTTTGCGCTGGTGATGATGGCCCTGAGTTCCTTCGGAATTTATCTCGGACGCTTCCTGCGCTGGAACTCATGGGACGCGCTCACCGACCCGATCGACACGATCCGCAATGCCGCGCGCCTGGTGAATCCCTGGAACAATCCGCAGCCCTTCGCTTTTTCCGCCACGTTCTTCGCCTTTTCCCTCGTCTGCTATTTGATCGTTTATTCCTTCACGCATCTGCACGGATGGGCTCAGCGCGCCGTGCATCCGGCGGCTTCGACGGAAAAGCCGGTTGCCGTGGCGCGGGATTTGCGATAGCGACTCCAAAGATTCACGTATGGGACTTATTCGCTCACTCTTCTGGTTCGCCGTTTTCATCGCGTCCACCTTCGCGTTCACGGTGATTTTTGAACACGGCCCGATGAATTTTTCCGAGAATGCGAAGAAGGAATACGAGGCGATTTCGAAGCTCTACGGCAACAAGATCGACAAGAAAAAAGACTCGAGCGACACCCTCGCGCACTAGGACGGCGCGGGACGGGATTGGGGAGTCACGAAGGATTTCGTGACGCGGCGATTGTCAAAGGCTTCGTCGCCGTGTTATTTCTCGCGGCCCCAAATTTATGCCTATCCAGACTGAAAAGGATCTTTCCTCAAACGCCCGCGCCCTCTGGCTGAAAGCCCTAAGCGCCGTTGAACTTCGCAACTACGGATACTGCATCTCGCTGATCCAAGCCGTGCTGAAGGAATTCCCGGCCTTTCTCGATGGTCGCCGCATGTTACGGAAAGCGGAGATCACTTCCACCAAGGGCAAGAAGAGCTTTCTCTCCGGGCTTTCCACGGCGTCGATGAAAGGCGCGAGCGTCGTTAAAAAAGATCCCGTGGCCGCGATGGAACTGGCGGAGAAAACTCTGGAAGCCGATCCCTACAGCCCGGCGGCGAATAATCTGCTGAAAGATGCTGCGAAAGCGGCGGGTTTCCCCGAGATCGCGGCTTTCGCTCTGGAGACAATCATTGAGGGAAATCCGAAGGAAACCAAGGTAATGCACGAGTTGGGCGAGCATTACCTGAGCATGGGCGATGCGGACAAGGCAGTCGCGATTTACTCGAAGATCGCGGAAATGAATCCCACCGATCTCACGGCGGTAAAACGCAGCAAGGACGCGTCGGCGACGGCTTCGATGAAGAGCGGTGGCTGGGACCAGGCGCAGAGCTATCGCGATTTGATCAAGGACAAGGATCAAGCCGTGTCGCTTGAGCAAAAAGGGCGCGTGGTGAAAAGCGTCGAGATGATTAACGATCAACTGAACGAGCTTTATCCGCAGTGGGAGGCGAATCAGGCGAACTCGGATCTGACGCGGCGCATCGCGAAACTTTGGGAGGATCGTTTCGAGCAGGATGAAGACGAGGAGAGTCTCGACGGCGCGATCGGCTACTATGCGCACGCGGTTCAACTGACGAGCGGCACCGATCCCGCAGTGGCGCGCCGCCTCAGCGATCTGCAAATGAAGAAGCTCGATGTGCGCATCAACGTGCTCGAAAAATGGTTCGCCGAGGGAGGCGACCAGCACGAAGACGCGGCCACCTACCAGGCGGAGCTGGAGCTTTTGAAAAAGGAAAAGCTGCAGGCGCATCTCTCGGAAGCGAGGAAGCGCGTGGAGCGCAATCCGACCGATCTGCAACTGCGCTTCGAGCTCGGCGAAATGCTGCTCACGCTCGGCGAATTTAACGAAGCGATCCCCGAGCTGCAGCGCGCGCGGCAGAATCCCAGTTCTCGCCTGAAAGCGATGAGCATGCTCGGACGTTGCTTTGTCCAAAAAGGGATGCTCGACATGGCGGCCACGCAATTCAAGAGCGCCGCCAGCGAGATGATCGCGATGGACATCGTGAAGAAAGACACGCTCTACGATCTCGGTCTCGTGTACGAAACGATGGGCAAGAAAGAGGAATATCTCCAGTGCATGAAAGACATCATGGAGACCGACTACGGCTACAAGGACGTCTCGAAACGCGTCGAGGCATCCTACGGCCAGTAGCCGCTTGGTTGAAATGCGCCGCCTTTTCGTCGCTGCACGCGTCGTATGACGTGGTTCACTTTTAGTCGCGACGACTTTGCGGTTTCGTTTCTCAGTGTCCTGTTCGAGGGAATTCCCTTCCTCCTTTTAGGCTCGCTCGTTTCCGGCCTCGTCGATGTTTTCGTCCCGGCGGAAAAGATGCAGCGTCTGCTTCCGAAAAACGCGGGAGCCGCCATTTTTGTCAGCGGTCTCCTTGGGATCATCTTCCCGATTTGTGAATGCGGAAGCGTCGTCGTCATCCGCCGATTCATCAAAAAAGGGCTGCCCGTTTCGTGCGCCGTCACCTACATGCTCGCCGCGCCAATCGTGAGCCCGATCGTCGCCATCAGCACCTTCGCCGCTTTTAACGGGCGCGGGCAAAATCCCTGGCTGATGACCAGCCTGCGGCTCGGGATCGGGTTCCTCATCGCCGTCGCCGTTGGATTCGTCGTCCGCCAGATTCCGCTGCAGAAACTGCTTCAGCCCGCCATTTTTAACGACCTCCCCGGTGCGCGTCGCGCCGGGCTGAGCATCGCCTCCGCGCCGGACGGGCAGAGCATCTCCGATCTCGCGGCCAGCACTGGCATCGGGCGTCGCGTCATTTTCGCCGTGCAAGCCGCGACCGCCGATTTTCTCGACGTTGCCTTCTTCTTCGTCATCGGCACCGCCATCACCAGCGTCTTTAATACCGCCGTGGATCGCTCCGTCATCGACCCGCTCGCCCTCAATCCGCCGCTCGCGATCCTGGCCATGATGGGCCTCGCCGCCGCCCTCGCGTTGTGCAGCACCACCGACGCCTTCGTCGCCGCCAGTTTCACCGTTTTTCCCTTTGCGGCAAAGCTCGCGTTCCTCCTGTTCGGCCCCGTGTTCGACCTGAAACTTTTCTGGCTCTACGGCCTCGTTTTCAAGCGGCGGTGGGTCGTCGCCCTTGCCCTTTCGCTGTTCGTCGTCATCGGCTTCATTTCGTGGCGTTTTTCCGCCGTCGCGCTCTGAGGAAAAATAGCTTGCCGATCCAGTTTCGCCCGCTACCTTCCGCGCTCCCAATGCCAAAGTCCATCGCACGTCGCAAGACGAAGAAATCTGCGGCCAAACGGTTCAAAATCACCGGTACGGGCAAAATCATGCGTCGGAAAGCCGGCCTGCGTCACCTCGCCTCGAGCAAAAGCTCGAAGCGCAAGCGCAAGCTCGGCAAAGACGGACAGGTCGATAAGACCATGGTCCCGCGTATGAGAGAGCTCATGCCGTTTGCCTAGAGCCTCACGGCCAAGATCCGCCCGCCTGTCCTGAGTTAATCGGGACATTTCACTGAGCGAGGCGCCGGATCATTCACCCACACAAACAGCTCGCTGAAAGCAAACCACTAACATGCCACGCGCCACTAATTCGCCCGCCAGCCGGGCTCGCCGCAAGAAGATCATCGATAAAGCCTCGGGCTTTCGCGGTCGTCGTTCCAAACTGTTCCGTTACGCCAAGAATGCCGTGATGAAGGCCGAAACATGGGCCTATCGCGACCGCAAAACGCGGAAGCGCAATTTCCGCATGCTCTGGCAGCAGCGCATCAACGCCGCCGCCCGCGCCCTCGGCCTCACCTACAGCCGCTTCATGGAAGGCATCAAAGCCGCCAACATCATGGTCGATCGCAAGATCCTCTCCGATCTCGCCATCACCGATCAGGCTGCCTTTAAGGCCATCTTCGAGCAGGCAAAAGCCGCACTCGAGGCCAAGAACAAGAAGGCTGCTTAAGTTTAGCGAAGCCAACATTTTCACAGCCTCGGATGCGTTCTGCGTGTCCGAGGCTGTTTTGTTTAGTAAGAAGTCAGCAGTTGTCAGTAGTCAGAACTGACCACTGACTCCTTCTTACTTTTTACTCCTTTCCCAAAATGGACCAGCAACTCGAACAACTCCGAACCGAAGCCCTCGCCGCCATCACCGACGCCTCCGACGAAGATGCCGTCGAACACGCGCGCATCAAATTCCTTGGGCAGGCCGGCGCGCTCACCGCAATCAGCAAGAGGATGAAGGATGTGTCGAAGGACGACAAACCGCGCCTCGGTAAACTCCTTAACGACGTGCGTAACGCGGTCACCTCTGCGCTCGACGAACGCAAAGCCGCCCTCGCCGCCACCGCGGACGCCGCTGCTTTCGCCAATGTCGATGTCACCCTGCCCGGCACCGCGCCGCGCCCCGGCACGCTGCATCCCATCACGCAACTCCTTGACCGCACCGTGCAGATTTTCCGCCGCATGGGCTTCGCGCTCGCCGACGGGCCGGACATCGAAACCGAGTGGCATTGCTTCGACGCACTAAACACGCCCGCCGATCACCCCGCGCGCAACGAGCAAGACACGTTTTACTTTTCCGACGGACGCCTCCTGCGCACGCACACCAGCACCGTGCAAATCCGCACGATGGAAAAAGACGCGCCGCCGATCCGCATCATCGCGCCTGGAGCCGCGTATCGCCGCGACGAAATTGACGCCACGCACCTCGCTCAATTCACCCAAATGGAAGGGCTCTACGTCGATGAAGGCGTCAGCGTCGCCGACTTGAAAGGCACTCTCGAATTTTTCTTCCGCGAGCTGTTTGGCAAAGACGCGCAGTTCCGTTTCCGCCCGCACTTTTTCCCGTTCACCGAACCGAGCTTTGAGGTGGACATCAAAACCCGCGCCCTCGGCGCGACCGATCGCTGGCTCGAAATCGCCGGCTGCGGCATGGTCGATCCCGCCGTCTTCGACTCCGTAAATGCCAAACGCGGCGACCGCGTCTTCGACTCCGAAAAATACACCGGCTTCGCCTTCGGCTTCGGCCTCGACCGCCTCGCGATGATTATGAGCGGGGTGCCGGACATCCGCTACTTCACGGATAACGACCAGCGCTTCCTCGCGCAGTTCTGAATTTTAAACCGCGAAGGGCGCGAAGGACGCGAAGAAAAGAAAAGAGAAGAAAGGAGACTAAGATGACTGACGAACAACGTGAGGAACTGGCCACGCAGATCGTCGATTCGGTTTTTGAAGTGCATTGCGAACTCGGGCCAGGATTGCTGGAGACGGCTTATGAAGCGGCGCTCTGCCGTGAGTTTGCGATTAGGAAGATTCGGTTTCAAAAACAGAAGTCCGTGCCCGTGGAGTACAAAGGCGTGAAGCTCGAATGCGGCTTCCGCATTGATGTGCTCGTCGAAGACGAAATTGTCCTCGAACTCAAAAGCGTCGAAGGGCTGCTGCCGATCCACGAAGCTCAACTCATCAACTATCTGCGCCTCACCGACAAACCGCTCGGCTTCCTCATCAATTTCAACGTCCCGCTCATCAAGCGCGGCATCCGTCGCATGGTGAACGAGCTAAAATCCGACCTCTTCCGAAAGCGTCGCGCTTCTTCCGACTCTGTCCCTTCTTCACCCTCGCGCACTTCGCGTTCTTCGCGGTTAAAAATATGAAAGTCTCCCTCAACTGGCTCGCCGAACTCGTCGAACTCCCGCCCACCGTCCCCGCCCTCGTCGATCTCCTCACCCTCGCTGGTGTAGAAGTCGAAGGGGTCGAGACGCGCGGGTGTTCCATCCCGAATGTCATCGTCGCGCAGATCAAAGAATCCGTGCAGCACCCGAACGCCGACCGGCTCAGTGTTTGCAAAGTCGATGACGGCACCGGCACCGATCGCCAGATCGTCTGCGGCGCGAAGAATTACCAAGTCGGCGACAAAGTCCCGCTCGCGCTCCCCGGCGCGAAAATGGGGCCGGATTTCACGATCAAAGTCGGCAAACTGCGCGGCGTCGAATCACAGGGAATGCTGTGCAGCGCGGAGGAACTCGGCCTGCCGAAAGGCGAAGACGGCCTGCTCATCCTCTCGCCCGAGGCCAAAGTCGGCACGCCGATCGCGGAGCTTTTCGGCGGGGACACAATCCTCGATTTGGAAATCACGCCGAATCGCGCGGACCTGCTCAGCCATTCCGGCATCGCCATCGAAATCGGGACGCTCACGGGTAAAGCGATCACGCCAACATCCGGGCCGGAAGACCCCGCGGTTTCCGGGGCGGCTCCGCTGGTTGCCGTCGAGAGCGCCGCAGCGTGCCTTTACACTGCGCGGCGGATCGATGGTGTGAAAGTCGCCGCGAGTCCCGACTGGCTGCGGACGCGTCTCGAATCGGTCGGACTGCGCGCGATCAATAATGTCGTGGACGTGACCAATTTCATCATGCTCGCCAGCGGCCAGCCGCTGCACGCGTTCGATGCGGCCAAGCTGAATGGCAGCCTCCGCGTGCGACAGGCTGCGGCTGATGAAGCCTTCGCAGCGCTCGATGGAAAGACGTATGTGCTCGCTGCGGAAGACGTCGTCATCGCGGACAGCGAGAAGGCCGTTGCTATCGCGGGCGTGATGGGCGGTGCGGAATCCGGCGTCACCGAAGGCACGACTTCCGTCGTCCTCGAAAGCGCATACTTCGACCCTGCGACGGTTCGCCGCACTTCGCGCCGACTCGGATTGTCGAGCGATTCGAGTTACCGCTTCGAGCGCCGCGTGAATGTGGGCGCGGTTCGTTGCGCTGGTGCGGCGGCGGCGCGTTATATTTGTTCGCTGGCCGACGCTCCGTCAGTCAGCGAAGTCGGCGAAGCGGGCAATGATCCGTCGCTCCTCGCGTTGCTAGATTCGCCGCTGCCTGCCATTCCCCTGCGCGCGAGCCGACTTAATGCGCTGCTTGGCACGATCGTTTCCGAAACGCGGGTAGAGCAGATTCTCTCCGGCTTCGGATTGAAAAAATCCGACGCAGGCTGGGTGCCGCCGCTCAGCCGTCCCGACCTCACCCGCGAAGTCGATCTCATCGAAGAAATCGCGCGTGTCATCGGCATCGACTCGATCCCCGGTCGCACGCAAGCGCGCTTCGCTCCGGCGAGTGAGACCGATCGTGCTTACGATCGCGCGATGGTGCTGCGGCGCGCATTTGCTGCGCAGGGTCTGCATGAGGCGCGCAGTTTGACGCTCGTCCCAGCGGAACCGCGCGGAGCGGCTTTCACGCAGACGGCGGCAGGCACGATGCAGCGGGTGAAGAATCCGATGATCGACGATCAGGTCGTGCTGCGTCCGAATCTCATGCACGGGCTGCTGAGCGCGGTGGCGACCAATGTGCGCGCGGGTGCGAAGAGCATCCGGCTGTTTGAAATCGGGCGCACGTTCTCCAGGATTCAGCCCGAGGAATTTTCGCATGCCGCGTTCGTTTTGAGCGGGCCGGTCAGCGAGCGCTCTTGGCGCGCTGGCGAAGGTCGCGATGCCGATCTTTTCGATTTGAAAGGTGTCGTCACCGCGGTGATCGGAAGCGGCGCGACTTTTGAGCCGGAGGAAAATCCAGCGCTCGCGCTTTCCATCAGCATCAAAGTCGCCGGCCTGCCGGTCGGCCTCGCCGGTCAGCTCTGGCCCGCAGATGCGCGCGCTCTCGATGCCACCGCGCCCGTGCTTTTTGCCGAACTCGATCTCGCCGCGCTCGCAAAAGCGCAAGGCGCCGACCTCGCGAAAAAGTATCGCGAAATCCCGCGCTTCCCCGCGACCGCGCGCGACATCGCGATGCTCGCGCCGATCGCGCTCCCGCATGAAAAAATCGCGAGCACTTTGGCAAAATCCAACGAACCGCTGCTCGCAGGCGTTGAGCTGTTCGATTTCTTCATCGACCCGACCGGCGCGAAAGTTCCTGCCGACAAAAAGTCCGTCGCGTATTCGCTGACTTACCGCTCCGCCGATCGCACGCTCACGGCGGATGAAGTGAACGCGGCGCACGCGAAGCTAAAGGATCGGCTCAAGAGTGAGCTTGGTGTCACGCTCCGCGAATGATCGCTCCGTCTTGAAGCGGAGCGGCGGTCTGGCCCATGCCATGCGCGATAAACATGACCACCGGCGACGCTTCATCGCTCTCACCCGGCAACGCTCTGCTGCCGCTGCTCGTCGGTTCGTTTGAAATTCCAAGGGAACTCTCACCGCGTCCCGGTCTGACGCACATCGTTTTCGATTTCGACGGGACGCTGTCGTGGGTTCGCCACGGCTGGCCGGAAATCATGTTCGGCGTCTTCGCGCGCAACTGGCGCGGGCTGGCTGACGAAACGGAGTCGGCGCGACGAAGCGTGATGGAAGAAATCGTTTTCGGTATGAATGGGCGACCGACGATTTTGCAGATGCAGCGCTTCGCGGAGTTGATGAATGCGCGCGGCGAGCCCGTGCTGAATGCGGAGACATTGCGCGTGGAGTTTCAAAATCGACTCGATGCTGAAATCGCCACGCGTCTCGAATTGATCCGCACGGCGCGGGCCCAGCCGGATGATTTCGTGATCTTCGGCGCGCGGTCTCTGCTTGAACATTTGAAACGCATCGGGATGACGCTCGTGATCCTGAGCAGCACGGTCGAACACCGCGTCCGGGAGGAAGCCGATGCGCTGAAACTGGCGGAGTTTTTCGGACGCCACATTTACGGCAGCGGCGCGGACGCGGCGGCGTTCTCGAAAATGGCGGTGTTGCGACGTCTGCTCGCTGAGGAAGGAATCGAGGGCGCGAATCTTTTGTCGCTCGGCGACGGCCCTGTGGAAATCAGTGGCACCAAGGAATTGGGCGGCGCGGCCATCGCGATTTGCAGCGACGAAAACCAGAATGGCTCGGGGAAAATGGATGCTTTCAAAAAGCAGCAACTACTCGCAGCCGGTGCCGATGCTGCGCTGCCAGATTTTCGTGACTGCATCGCGCTCATGAATTTTCTCCTGCAAAAATGAAGCCGGTCCGTCCGCTCGATTTATCGAAGATCAGGGTCTTGGCGCTCGCGGATCGCAAAAGCCTCACCCGCGCCGAGGACATCCTCATTTCACCCGACGCGCCGGCGCCTCTGCTCGACGAATCGCTCGCGCGATCTGTCACCGAGTGCGCCGCGCGCATCCGGGCGGCGCGCGAACGCAGCGCGAGCGTGATGCTCATCTACGGCGCGCATCTGCTGCGCAATGGAGCCGCGCTGATTCTCGATCGCCTGATGAGTGAAGGCTGGATCACGCATCTCGCGACGAATGGCGCGGGGACGATCCACGATTGGGAGTACGCGTGGTTTGGCGCATCGACGGAAAGCGTGGAGCGGAATGTCGCGAGCGGTACCTTCGGCACTTGGGATGAGACTTCGACGAACATCCACCTCGCGCTCATGGCCGGTGCGTTGGATGGGCTCGGCTACGGCGCGTCGCTCGGTCGTTTCATTGTGGAAAACGGCGCGACAATTCCGACGGCGGAGACGCTCATCGCAGCGATCGCCGCCGAGCCAGCGCATCCGCTCGTGCCGGCACGCGCCGATCTTTTGCACGCGTTGCGCGAAGGCCGATTTTCATCGGGTCGCGTGCAAGTGGAGCATCGCTGGCCGCACGCTTCGATTCTCGCTTCAGCTTGGAAACATCAGGTCCCGCTGACGGTGCATCCCGGCATTGGCTACGATATCATTGCCAATCATCCCATCTTCAGCGGCAGCGTGATCGGACGCGCGGCGGAGCTGGATTTCAAACTGTTTGGCGGTTCGGTGGAAGGGCTCGATGGCGGCGTCGTCATGTCCGTCGGCTCGGCAATCATGGGTCCGCAGGTTTTTGAAAAGGCGCTCAGTTGCGTGAACAATCTGCGGCTCCAAAGCGGGCGCGAGATTGTCCGCGATCATTCCATCTACGTCGTCGATCTCCAGGACGGCGGCGGCTGGGATTGGAGCCAAGGCGAGCCGCCAAAAACGCACGCGGCTTACTACCTGCGCTTTTGCAAAAGCTTCTCCCGCATGGGCGCGCCGATGCGTTACCTGCAATGCGACAACGCGGCCTTTGTGCATCAGCTTTTCCACCGACTCCGCGACGCATGATTTCCGAAAGGCTCGGCGAAATTTCCGACCGCTACGCCGCGCTGCGGATCGCGGTGATCGGCGACTTCTGCCTCGACCGTTATTTGGAAATCGATCCAGCGCGCGGTGAGATTTCCATCGAGACGGGCCTGCCGGTTCACAATGTCGTCCGCGTCCGTCCGCAGCCCGGCGGCGCGGGCACGATCGTGAACAATCTCGTCGCGCTCGGGGTCGGCGAAATCGTGGCCGTCGGCTTCTGCGGCGATGACGGCGAAGGCTACGAATTGCTCCGCGCACTGCGGGCGTTGCCGGGAATGAACCTTTCGCATTTTATCCAAACTCCGCTGCGCCGCACCTTCACCTACTGCAAGCCGATAGTGATGGAAAAAGGCGCGCCGCCGCGTGAATTGAGCCGGCTGGATTCCAAAAACTGGACGCCGACTCCGCCCGAAATTGCCGAGACCATTTCGCGCTCGTTCGTTTCACTCTGCGAAGAATGCGACGCAATCATTGTGCTCGATCAAGTGGACGTCGCCGAAACCGGAGTGGTCGGAGAATGGCTCGTGGACAAGGTTGGCGGCGTGCAGCGCATTCCGATCATCGCGGACAGCCGGCGCGGGCTGCGCGGATTTCCACCCTACATTTTCAAAATGAATGCTGCCGAACTGACGCGGCTGACCGGCGAAACCGCGGGCGATTCGATCACGGAGATTCAGCGATGCGCTGCAAAACTCGCGCGGCAAAATCAGCAACCGGTTTTCGTCACACTTGCAGAGCGCGGCATCGTCGGCGCGAGTACGGACGGGCGCAGCGAACACGTCGCCGCGCTGCCGATTCGCGGGCCGATCGACGTCGTGGGCGCGGGCGATGCGGTGACGGCGAATCTCGCGGCAGCGCTGGCAGCGGGCGCGACGATCAACGAAGCGATGCAGTGCGCCGCGCTCGCGTCGTCCGTCGTGCTCCATCAAGTCGGCACATCCGGGGCGGCGACGGTTGAGGACATACTTGCGCTGCTTCCCGTCGCTACTTTTTGAAAACGATCCGTCCGTCCACGGCATCCGCTGCGATCGAGTCGCCCTCGCGGAAATTGCCCGCGAGAATTTCCATCGAAAGAGGATCGAGCAGCGCACGCTGGATCGCGCGCTTCAGCGGACGCGCGCCATACACAGGATCGTAGCCTTCGCGACCGAGATGCACCTTCGCGGAATCGGTGAGCGTGAGCGTGATTTTTTGCGCTTCGAGTCGCTTCACCAAACGCGCGACCTGGATCGCGACGATGTCCGCGAGATCGTCATCGCTCAGGCGGTCGAAGATGATCGTCTCGTCCACGCGATTCAAAAACTCAGGCCGGAAGTGCGCGCGCAAAGCGTCCATCACGCGGGCCTCGCGCTGCTCGGGATTGTCGGCGGCATCGAGAATATATTGCGAGCCGATGTTCGAGGTCATGATCAACACCGTGTTTTTGAAATCGACCGTGCGGCCCTGGCCGTCGGTGATGCGACCGTCGTCGAGCACTTGCAGCAGCACGTTGAAAACATCGGGATGCGCTTTTTCGATCTCGTCGAAAAGCACGACCGAATACGGCTTGCGGCGCACCGCCTCGGAAAGCTGTCCACCTTCCTCAAAACCGACGTATCCCGGAGGCGCGCCGATGAGCCGGGCGACGCTGTGCTTCTCCATGTATTCGCTCATATCGATGCGGATCATCGCGCCCTCGTCGTCGAAGAGGAATTCGGCGAGCGCGCGCGAAAGTTCCGTTTTTCCGACGCCGGTCGGGCCGAGAAAAATGAACGAGCCGATCGGGCGCGCCTCATCCTGCAAGCCCGCGCGCGCACGGCGCACCGCATTGCTCACGGCTTTGATCGCAGGCTTTTGACCGATGACGCGCGCGGAGAGTCGCTCTTCCATCTTGATGAGTTTCTCGCGTTCGCCTTCGCGCAAATTCGTCACCGGGATTCCCGTCCACGCGCTCACGACTTCCGCGATGTCCTCGTCCGTGACTTCCTCTTTCAGCATGTGCCGCCCGCCGCTTTCCAACTCCGCGCCCTTCTTGTTGTGCGCGTCGATCTGCCGCTGAAGCTCGGGGATGTGCCCGTATTGGATCTCGCTCGCCTTGCCGAGTTCGCCGCGGCTCTTCGCCTGATCGAGATCGGTTTTTAGTTGTTCGAGCTGCTCGTTCAGCTTCCGCGATTTGTCGATCTCGCCCTTCTCGCTCTGCCACTGCGCCTTGAGCTGATCGCGTTTTTCGTGGAGGTTGGCGAGTTCCTTTTCGAGCTTCGCCAGCCGCTCTTTGCTCGCCGCGTCCTTCTCTTTTTTTAAGGCCTGCCGCTCCATCTCGCGCTGCATCGTCTCGCGCTCGATCACGTCGATCTCGGTCGGCATGGATTCGAGTTCGATCTTCAAACGCGACGCCGCTTCATCGACGAGATCGACCGCTTTATCCGGCAGAAAACGATCGCTGATGTAGCGATGCGAAAGCACCGCGGCGGCGACGAGTGCCGCGTCTTGAATGCGGACACCGTGATGCACTTCGTAGCGTTCCTTCAGCCCGCGCAGGATCGCGATCGTATCTTCCACGCTCGGCTCATCCACTTGCACCGGCTGGAAGCGCCGCTCCAGCGCCGCGTCCTTCTCGATGTACTTGCGATACTCATCGAGCGTCGTCGCGCCGATCGTGCGCAACTCGCCGCGCGCGAGTTGTGGTTTCAGCATGTTGCTCGCATCGACCGCGCCTTCGCTCGCGCCCGCGCCGACGATCGTGTGCAGCTCGTCGATGAAGAGAATGATCTCGCCCTGCGAGTCGGTGACTTCTTTCAAAAACGCCTTCAGCCGATCCTCAAATTCGCCGCGAAACTTCGCGCCCGCAATCATCGAGCCAATGTCCATCGCGATGATTTTTTTGTTCTTCAGCGACTCCGGTACATCGCCGCTCACGATCCGCCGCGCGAGCCCTTCCACGATCGCCGTTTTACCGACACCCGGCTCGCCGATCAGCACCGGATTGTTTTTCGTCCGCCGTGAAAGCACCTGCATCGTGCGCCGGATTTCGTTGTCGCGCCCGATCACGGGATCGATTTTCCCCTTCTGCGCGAGCGCCGTGAGATCGCGACCATATTTTTCCAGCGTCTGATATTTCCCCTCGGGATTCTGATCCGTGACGCGCTGCGAACCGCGCACCTGCTGGAGCGCCTGCATGAGTTTTTCGCGCGTGATGCCCGCCGTCTTGAGAAAGCGTCCTGCCGGGACCGATTCATTCGTCAACGCGAGCAGGTAATGCTCCGCGCTCAAATACTCGTCCTTCATTTTTTCCATCTCGGACTCGGCCGCATTCAGCGCGACCGTGATCTCCCGACCGAGGCCGGGACTCGCGGCACCTTGCGCGCGCGAACGGCGCTCGAGATCGAGGCGCAGCGCTTCCTCTATGTTTTTGGGAATGACGCCGAGTTTTTCGAGGAGCGGTCGCGTGATGCCGTCGGATTGCTCCAGCAGCGCGAGCAGCTGATGCTCGTTCGAGATTTCGGCGTGATTCGATTTCGAGGCGGAGTCCTGCGCGGCTTGCAGTGCCTCCTGCATTTTCTGGGTGAAGCGATCGATTCTCATGATGTGTGTTCTAGCCTGCGCCAGCCTTTAGCAAGATACCTTCCGCGTATTGTCCGAAGGCAG
This sequence comes from Chthoniobacterales bacterium, assembly GCA_038228115.1. Classification (GTDB taxonomy): domain Bacteria; phylum Verrucomicrobiota; class Verrucomicrobiia; order Chthoniobacterales; family Chthoniobacteraceae; genus JANLQB01. Next base: position 213,483 of record JBBRPM010000002.1, on the reverse strand, counting down.
GCGTCGGTTGGTGCGCCGCTTTTTGGGCGCGGGGCGACCTTCGGAATTTTATCGACAGCATCGCGGAGAAAACCGCTGCGCATGCCCCACGGCGAAGCGCCCGTAGTAACTCACCCGATCCGCATCTCCCGCATCAGAGCAAATGCCCCAGCTTCACGCGCTTGGTTTCCAGATATTTGGCGTTGTGCGGATTTGGCTGGGACTTGATCGGGACGACTTCGGTGATCTTCAATCCGTAGCCTTCGAGGCCGATGACCTTCTTCGGATTGTTGGTCAGAAAACGCATTTTGCGCACGCCAAGATCAAAGAGGATTTGCGCGCCGATACCGTAGTCGCGGAGTTCGGCGGGGAAGCCGAGTTCTTCGTTGGCCTCGACGGTGTCCATGCCTTGCTCCTGCAATTTGTAGGCGTGGATTTTCGCCGGCAGGCCGATGCCGCGGCCTTCGTGCTGGCGCATGTAAAGCAGGACGCCATTGCCGGTGCGCTCGATCATTTGCAAGGCGGAGTGGAGCTGCGTGCCGCAGTCGCAGCGGCGCGAGCCGAAGACATCTCCGGTGAGGCATTCGCTGTGGACGCGGACGAGGGTCGTTTTCGTTTTGGAGATCTTGCCTTTTACGAGCGCGAGATGGTGTGCGTTATCGACGAGCGAGCGATACATGTGCAGATTGAAGTCGCCGTAGTCGGTCGGCATCTTGATGACTTGCTCGCACTCGATGAGCCTCTCGCGCGTGCGGCGATAGGCGATCAGCGCCTCGATCGAGCACAGCTTCAGCTTGTGCTTGCGGCGAAATTTCAGCAGCTCGCGCAAACGCGCCATCGTCCCGTCAGCATTCAGGATTTCACATAAAACGCCTGCGGCGGAAAGCCCCGCGAGGCGCGCGAGATCCACGCTCGCCTCGGTGTGTCCGGCGCGTCGTAAAACGCCGCCCGCTCTCGCGCGCAGTGGGAAAACGTGGCCGGGTTGTACGAGGTCGTGCGGCGTCGCTTTCGGGTCGGTGAGAATCCGGATCGTCTCCGAGCGATCGTGCGCGCTGATGCCAGTCGTGATGTTTTTCGCGGCGTCGACCGACACAGTGAAATCCGTGCGGTAGCTCTCGCGGTTTTCCAAAACCATGCGCTGCAGACCCAGCTTTTCCGCGCGCTCATCCGTGATCGGTGCGCAGATGAGTCCGCGTCCATGCGTGGCCATAAAGTTCACCGCTTCCGGCGTCACTTTCTCCGCCGCCATCACGAGATCGCCCTCGTTCTCGCGATCGGCGTCGTCGGTGACGATGACGAGTTTTCCGGCGCGAATATCTTTGAGAACGTCTTCGATGGAATCGAACTGCGGATCGGTGGGCATGTGTGAAGATCGACTGAAACACGAACCGCGCGAGGACTGAAAGGATAGTTTGCGCCGCCAGAAATTGACTTGGAGACGCGGTTTCGCTAGTGCTGGCGTCCATTGAAGCAACTGACTTTTTTCCTCACGCACCTTGTCCTGTTGCTTCTTCCCGCGGGCAGCTTTGCGCAAGAGCCGACGCCGAATGATGAGGCGCGTTTTCTGGCGGGCCTGCCGGTGCGCGATACTCCGCTTGCCACGTTGTCGCTCGATCGCGCGTGGGTCGCGCATGCCACGGAATTTGACACGGCGTGGAAGACGCTCGACGCGCGGCAGCTCGCGAAAATCCGCGAGTGGTCCGCGCAGTTTCTGACCGAGGCAGCGGCCTCACAGGACCCGCTCTTCTACTTTTTCAGCGGCCCGGACATTCTCTACGCGCAAACATTTTTCCCAAATGCCTCGACGTACGTGCTCTGCGGCCTGGAGCCGGTCGGCGAAATCCCCGCCGTGGAAAAATTGCCGAAAGGCGCGCTTGCTCCCGCGCTCGTCAATCTCCGCAAGGCGCTGAACTCGGTGCTGAGTTTTTCCTTCTTCATCACCAAGGAAATGAAGGTCGATCTGAACCACACCGAACTAAGCGGGACGCTGCCGGTGCTCTACGTTTTCCTCGAGCGCGCGGGGAGTCACATCGATAGCGTGGAGCTGGTCGGGCTCGATAAAACCGGCGCGTTTGTATCGGAAAAAGCGGCGACTCATGGCGTGAAAATTCTCTTCACCGCGGCGGGCGGAAAACAGCAAACGCTCTACTATTTCTCCAGCGATCTTTCCAACGACGGCATCAAGGCAAACCCGGCTTTCGAGAAATTTTGTGAGTCGCTCGGCACCGGGCGCAGCTTCGTGAAGGCTGCTTCGTATCTGATGCACATGTCCTATTTCAGCGCCGCGCGGGACTTCCTGCTGGAGCACAGTCGCACGATCGTGGAGGACGATTCGGGCATTCCTTTCAAAGACTTCGACCGGGTGAAATGGACCGTCCGAATCTTCGGCTCCTACCGCGCGCCGATCGATCTTTTCAAAGAAAAAGTGCAGCCCGATCTGGCGGATCTTTACCGCACGACACATCCGGCTCCGCTCGGTTTTTCCTTCGGCTACCGCTGGCACCCGAGCGACTCGTGTCTGCTTTTGGCGGTGCCGAAGTGACGGGCGGAAAGCCGCGCTGCGCGCTCTTTCGGTCGTCCCGATCACCGATTCAGGGTGAAAAGGCAAGATCGTTTCCGATTTCAACTTGTCCGCGGATGTCTCGTTCGGTACGCCTGTTCTTGTGAAAGTTTTGTGCTCACTTTTATTCGGCCTGGGCACATGCGCAGCCCAGGCGGATCTCGTTTGGGAAAGCCCTCATCAGGAGTTTCAGCGGAGGCCGGTCGATCGCGAACTGGCCCTCGATTTCGCTTTTAAAAACAAGGGGAACGCGCCGGTCACGATCACGAAAGTAACGACCTCCTGCGGCTGCACCAGCGCCGACCTGACGAAGAAAACCTATGCGCCAGGGGAAGCGGGGACGCTGCCAGTGAAGTTCATTTTCGGCGACCGTCGCGGCGCGCAGGCCAAGTCGATCTCGGTCGTTTCCGACGACGGAAAAACGGCGCAACTTTCTTTCAAATGCACGATCCTCGACGATCCGGTTTCGCTCGCGCCCGCCTTCGTCTTTTGGCGGGTGGGTGAGGCGGCGGAGGCGAAGAAAGTCGAACTCGGGGTGGCGGGCAATTCGCAGATCAAGATCACCGCCGTTTCCTCGACGAATCCGCGCATCGCGGCGACGCTTTCCACGGTGAAAGTCGGCGAGCGTTACGCGGTGAGCATTCAGCCCGCGGACACGAAGCAGGCGGAAAGCGCGGAAGTCTTCGTGCAATCCGACTATCCGCCCGAAGGCCCGAAGGCCTACACGATCCAGGTCCGCATTAAATAATCCGCATTTCAAAACCCTCTTTGAATCCCGCTCACGGACATGAAAACCAACGCCCGCCCGACTATCGCCGTTTCCATTTTGCTTCTGCTCTTTTCCCTCATGGGAATGGCCAAGGCGGCGCTGCCCGCCACGTTCGTCGATCAATCGGACACTTACACTGTCGCGGCTGGCAGTCGGCCATTTGAGAGCATCTTTGGCACGACGGACAGCGTTCGCGTTTCGCTCGCTGGCGATGATGTCGTGAGTGGGCCGGTCGCGCTGCCGTTCCCGTTCTTTTTCAAACCGGGGCAGGCATCGAATTCCATCCGCATTTCCACGAACGGCATCGTCACGTTTGGGACGAACGCGGCTTTTTCAAATGTGGCGCTGCCAGCGTCTGGCATGGATAACACGGCGCTGGCATTTTGGGATGATCTTTGGGTCGTCTCGAATACCGCTCAGGGTGTGGAGGTGAAGACGCTCGGCGTGGCTCCGTTCCGGGTCTTTGTCGTCGAGTTCCACGGGCTCTTTCATTATGCCTACGACACGAGTCTGCTGGCGACTTTCCAGATTCGGATTTTTGAAGGGACGGGTGCGATCGAATGCGACTATGGGGATGTGAATTTCGATGACGGGACCGGGCAATATGATGGCGGCGTCAGCGCCACGGTCGGCGTGCAGATCGATTCGACGGACTATCTTCAATACAGCCTGAACGAGCGCGTCCTCACCGATAACTCGTTCATCCGATTCGATCGTGCGGCGGGCGCAGTTCAGGTGCTTTCACTGGTGCCGCCCGTCTCCTTTACGAGCCCCACGCAGAAGACGGTGTCCTTCCAGTTCAGTGGAAATGTGAATGTCGATGCGTCGAAAGTGCGGCTCCTTTATGGCGGCGAGCAGGACATCACTTCGCAGGCCGTCTTTTCGTATAATCCGGTGAGCTATATCGGGACGCTCACGTTTCCCGATAATCTGAAAGCCGGCCAGTATTCGATCACCATTCTGGAATCGGTGACGGACACGGTGAACGGGCTCGCGCTGGATGGTGATTTCGATGGCGTGCCGGGCGGGAATTACGTCGTGCCGTTTTCCATCAATACGCCTCCATCCATGACGGCGATCGGCAACGTCAACACGGACGAACTCGTGCTTTGGCAATCCGCGGTCCAGGCGCAGGACATCGACGTGCCGGCGCAGACGCTCGTTTATGATCTCACTGTTGCGCCGGCGGGGATGCAGATCAATGCGACGACGGGCATGATTTCGTGGACGCCATCCGAGGCGCAAGGGCCGGGCACTTTCAATGTGACGGCGCGCGTGCGCGATAACGGGATCGGCGGGCTGAGCGATTCGAAAAGTTTCACCGTGACGGTCGCGGAGGTGAACGTGCCGCCGATTCTCGATCCGATCGCGGACAAGGCGCTGCCGCCGGGCGGTTCGGTCGCGTTCACGGCGTTGGCGCACGATGCCGATCTGCCTGCGCAGGCACTCGCCTTCAGCCTCGGTGCAGGCGCTCCGGCGGACGCGATCATCAATCCGACCACGGGCCAGTTCACATGGACCCCGCAGGGCGCGCTCACGCAGGCGATTTACCCGATCAATATCATTGTGACCGACAACGGGACGCCTGCGCTTTCCGCGACCACGCTGGTGCGCATCGCGGTGAATTCTCCGCCCATCATGCAGCCGATCTCGAATGCGACGATCAATGAACTGGTCGCATTTCAACTCGCCGTGCAGGCGCAAGATAGCGACGTGCCGGCGCAGACGCTGACGTATGATTTGGTGACGGCTCCGGCGGGGATGCAGATCAACGCGACGACGGGAATTATTTCGTGGACGCCTTCCGAGGCGCAGGGACCGGGCACTTTCAATGTGACGGCGCGCGTGCGTGACAACGGGCTCGGAACGCTGAGCACGACGCAATCTTTCACCATCGCGGTGAATGAAGTGAACAGCGCACCGACGATCGACGCGGTTGCCGAGCAGCAGATTGTTCAAGGCGGGACGGTGACGTTTCAAGCCGTCGCGCATGATGGCGATCTGCCGGCGCAGCAGATGGTTTTCAGTCTCGGAGCCGGTGCGCCTGCGGGTGCGACGATCAATCCGGCGACAGGACAATTTTCATGGACGCTGAACGGGCCACCGACGCAGCCAAGCTACGATGTGACGATCGTTGCAACGGACAACGGCACGCCAAATCTGTCCGGCTCGCGGATCGTGCGGATCAGCTCGGAGAGGCGGATCACGGTTTCCCTCGCGCAGAGTTCCGTGATCGAAGGCGGCAGCGTGAATGGCACGGTGTCAGTGAATGTCGCGCAGGCTGCGGACTTCCCGGTGACGCTCGGCGTTTCGCAGGCGAACCGGCTGAGCTTTCCGGCCACGGTGCTCATCCCTGCCGGGCAAACGTCCGCGCCATTTACCGTCCAGTCCGTGCAAAATACGGCGATCGAAAATCCAGTCACGGTCTCGCTGATCGCGACCGCCGCCGGCGTCACGGCTGCGACTACACAACTGCAAATCCTCGATGACGACACGCCGACGATCTTGTTCACGCTCGATAATTCCGCAGTGCTCGAAAACGGCGGGCCGCAAGCCGTGCGGGGCACGATCACGCTGGATCGCGCTTCGGCAAATGCGCTCGCGGTCACTTTCACCACCAGCGTTGCCGGGCAAATCACGCTCCCGGCTTCGCTCACGATTCCCGCCGGCAGCCTCACCATTCCCGTTCCGATCACGATCATGGACAATTCCGTGGTCGATGGAAATCGCGTCGTGCAAATCACCGCGCGGCTCGTGAATTCCGGTCAGGTGATCACGACTGCGCCGCCGGTGGATTTGACGATTAACGATGATGAAGGCCCGTCGCTTTCGCTGACTTTCGACCGCACTTTGCTCATCGAGGGAACCAACCCCGCCGCGACCGGAACCGTGAGCGTGAACCCCGCCACGACCATCCCGCTCATCGTGACGCTGACTTCTTCCAATACCGCAAAACTGACCGCTCCCACGACCGTCACAATTCTCGCCGGACAAACCTCTGCGGCTTTTTCCCTCGCGACCGGGACGGACGGCGTGCCGACCGGGACGCAGCGCGTCTCGCTGAACGCGGCCACCGCCGGCTACAATCCGGTCGTCGCGAGCCTTTCGATCACCGATCTTCAGAAGCCCGATCTGACGCTCGAATTTTCCGCGACGCCAACTGGCGCGGAGACGGATAGCTTCGTCGATCTGCATGTGATCCTCCGCAATCAAGGAGCCGTGGACGCGCAGGGTCCGTTCACGCAGCGCATCTCGCTCTCCACGGATTCCGTCGTAGGAAATGATGTGCTGCTGACGCAGTTTGGTTTTTCCGGCAGACTGCTCGCGGGCACCTGGATCGAGCAAACACTGCGCGTGCGTCTGCCCGCGCAGGCCGGTCGTTACTGGTTCGTTGCCGAGACGGATACCGGCGCGGCGATTGATGAAGTGCTCGAAGACAACAACGCCGCCGTGTCGCTCACGTCGATCGACATCGAGCCCGCTTACACCACGACCCTTTCCATCGCGCCGACCTCCGTGCCGTCGGCGACGCCCATCCCGATCACGGGAACGGCCACGCTCAGAAGCGGCGGGCCTGCGCCGTTTTCGTTGGTAAATATCCATATCACCAATCGCGGCATCGAGCAGATCATCGCGGCGCTCACGGATTCGAGCGGGCAGTTCAGCACGAGCTTCACACCGGGTTCGGGGAAAGGCGGGCTTTTCCTTTTTGGCGCATCGCATCCTGGCACCGCCACGGCTCCCGTGCAGGATCAAGTGACCGTCTTTGGCCTCGGTGCCACGCCGTCCACGGTGACTGTCGAGATGTTGGAAACGAGCGGCGAGAACGGCGGAATCACCATCGCGAATTTGTCCGAAGTGCCAGTCTCCGGCCTGAGCGTGGCCGTATCTGGAGTGCCCGCGGGCGTGCAGGCGACGGCGACCCTTTCCGCAACCTCGATGGACGCTGCGGGGACTGCGACGCTGAACTACAGCATCTCATCCACGACTCCGCTGGCGAACGCGACCTTCACGCTCGCGGTGACTTCCACGCAGGGCGCAGCGATCAACATTCCGGTGAATCTCAAAGTGATCGCGCGCACAGCCGTGATCACTGCCGAACCGGCAAGGCTCTCCGCCGCGATGGTTCCCGGCCAGCAGACGACGCTGTCTTTCCTCATCAAAAATGGAGGCAGCATTCGCACGTCGAATTTGCGCGTCCTCATCCCCGCGGTCGCTCCGTGGATCACCGCCGCTGGTGGGCAAAACATCGCGCCCATCGAGCCCGGCGCGAGTGCGACCGTCAGCCTCGTGCTGCTGCCACCAGCGAATCTGCCGCTCACGCAATACTTTGGAAATCTCGCCGTGGTCGATGAGGCCGGGCAGGGGACTTCCATCCCGTACACTTTCCGCGCGCTGTCCGAAGCGCGCGGTGGTTTCAGCGTGGACGTGGTGGACGAGTTCTTTTTCTTCAGCCCCGATGCGCCGAAAGTCGTCGGCGCGACCGTCACGCTTTCCGATGTCATCACCGGAGCGACCGTGGCCGAAGGGCAGACCGATGCGAATGGTCGCGCGAGTTTCCCGGATTTGCGGCAGGATTATTACCGCGTGGAAGTTTCCGCGACCGGCCACGCCATCAATCGCGGCACTTACTTTGTGGAAGGCGGCGTGAACCCGGCGGTGCAGATTTTCATCACGCGAAATCTCGTGACCTACTCGTGGCAGGTCGAGCAGGAGCAAATCACCGATCACTACACGGTCCACATCGAGAGCACCTTTGAGACGAACGTGCCCGCGCCAGTCGTGACGGTGAGCCCACCGACTTTCGACGTGAGCGATTTGAAGACCGTCGGCCAGACCAAACAGATCCTGATGACGGTCGAAAACCACGGCTTGATCGCAGCGCAGGCCGCCAAGTTTTTCTTTGGTAATCATCCGTACTACAAGTTCGAGCCAGCCGTGGATGACCTCGGCACGCTCCCCGCGAAAAGTACGGTTGTCGTGCCGATTAAAATCACTCGCATCGCCGTTCCCACGCCGCCCGCGCCACCGCTCGCCGCGTCAGGCGCGCAATACTTCGCGGCGGCCGCGCCACCCGCGCCACCGGCCCCGTGCTCGATCTCGGCCGGGCTGGAGTGGGATTACATCTGCGGCATCATCCCCGTCGCGCGCATTTCCATCATCGCGGTGAACGGTGTCGATGGCGATTGCGGTTCGCCACCTTCGCCACCCAGCGGCCCTGGCGGAGGCGGAGGCGGGCTGAGTGCGGGCGGCGGCTTCACGTTCCCTTCCATCTCGATCCCCGCTCCGTCCCTTTGCGATTGCAAGAAGCTCTTCGGCGGCGACAAAGCGTGCCTTTCGCTCGAGGAAGCCTTCAAATTTCCAAACTTCCTCTCCGGCCTCACCAGTCGCATCACCGCGATCGCGCCCGCCCACATCAAGAGCGTGGACGTGCAATTCGGAGTGAACGGCAAAGCCTGCGTGCATTGCTGCGATGGCGGAGGCGTGGGCCTGAAGGCGGAGGGCAGCGGCTTCGCGCGGATCAAGATCACGGCGACTTTCGGAAAAGACATCACGCCCGAGTTCGAGGTGCCGCCCGGTTCGGACTGGGTGCAGGTCAGCGTCGCCGTGACGGAGGGATTTTTGGGAATCGAAGCCGAAATCGAAGGCTCCGTGGAATTGAACGGAGAAGGCGATACCTGCGACGGCGAACTGAATTTTTGCGCGGCTGGAAAAGTGCAGCTCACGCTGAAAGCGGGCGTCGGCATCGAGGCCGAAGTCAGCGCGAAAGGCGGAACTGGGGGTGAAGAGTTTGAATACTCGGGCAAGATAAAAGGCACGCTCGCGCTCGAAGGCTCCGCGCAGGCGTGGGTGAAAGGCTGCAAGAAGGACGGCTTCCGCTTCGGCGCGTGCGCCGGCCTGAAAGCCGTCGCGAGTTTGAGCGGCGAACTGAGCGCAATGGACCTCGGCGGGGTCAAGCGCACCCGCACCATCACCCTCGGCGGCGAACATGAGATCGCGAAAGGCGGCACTTGTATCGACGACCCGGCGCCTCCCGAGGGCGCGCCGCTCTTTCTCCTGGGCACCGCCGCGGCGGAGCCTCCACCGGATTACACCGTCTTCGTTCCCAGCTCGGAACTCACCAAATCCGACGATGAGATCAAAACCGCGCTCATCCCCTCCGGCCACAGCGGCGTGTGCGCCACGGTGAAGCTGAGCCTGGATCAAGACGTGGTGATGACACGCAGCGTTTTCGCCGCGTCTCTCGATGTAAAAAACAACGCCGAGACTGCGCTCAACGCAGTCAGCCTGGACATCGCCGTTCTCGATGCCGTGGGCGTGCGCGCGAATGACCGTTTCGCCATCCAGCAAGTCAATGGAAGCCCCTTGAATGGATCGCTCACGGTGGCTCCGCACAGCGACATCTCGGGACGCTGGCGCATCGTGCCGCTCGATGTGGCTGCGCCGACCGGGCCGACTGCCTACACAGTCGGCGGCACGCTTCGCTACACGCAGGATGGCGTGGAAGTCGTCGTGCCACTCGCGCCGGTCACGATCACGGTGCAGCCGGACGCCGCGCTCTTCGTAAAATACTTTCACCAGCGCGATGTCTTTAGCGACGATCCTTTCACCGATCAAATCGAGCCTGCGATCCCGTATTCACTCGCGGTGATGGTGCTAAACAACGGCGCAGGCACCGCTCACAATTTGCAAATCACCTCCGGCCAGCCCAAGATCGTGGACAATGAGAAAGGACTGCTCGTGGACTTCCGCATTATCGCCACGCAGGTCGCTGGACAGCCGCTCCTGCCTTCACTCACGGCCGATTTTGGTGAAGTCGCGCCGGGCCAAATCAAGATCGGCGAGTGGCTCTTCACGTCCACGTTACAGGGGCTCTTTACTGACTACAGCGCCACCTTCCAGCACATCGACGACCTCGGCGATCCGCGCACTTCTTTGATCAAAGAAGTCGAGATTCACGAAATGATCCACCGCGTCCGCGCTCTCGGCGCGCTGGATGATGGCGCGCCGGATTTCCTCGTGAATGACGTGCCGGACAATCGCCATCTGCCGGACACATTGTATTTCAGCGATGGCACGATCGCGCCTGTCGTCGTGGTGGAAAGCGCCAGCGTCAGTGGCGTGCTCTCGCCCGCGCAGCTCAGCGTGACTTTGACTGCGCCGATGCCGGCTGGCCTGGCCTATCTGCGCGTGCCGGAGCCCGCGAATGGCCAGTATGAACTCATGCGAGTCGTGCGCTCCGACGGCCTCGAACTGCCGCTCGATACCGATGCGTGGGTCACGGATCGGACATTCATCGGGCTCGGCCAGCGACCCGTTTACGAAAACATCCTGCACCTTTTCGATAACAACAGCACCGGCTCCTACACGCTGACTTACCAGTCGCGACTCGCGCCGGATACGCTCGCGCCGACGAGCCATGTGAAAACGCTCGCAGCGCAAAGTGCGATGGAGTTTCCCGTGGATTGGGAAGGCACGGACGACCGCCGCGTGGCCTTTTACGACATCTACGTTTCCACGGATTCCAGCCCGTACGTGCTCTGGCTCCAGCGTTCGCAGGATTCGGGAGCGATCTTTCAGGGTGAAATGGGACGCACCTATTCCTTCTACAGTCGCGCGACGGATGCCGCGGGAAATGTGGAAGCCGCGCCGACGACTGCTGACGCGACCACGCACGTCAGCCTCAGCAATCTCGCGCCGACTCTCGCGCTCATCCCCGACCAGCAAGTGACCGAGGGCGAAACGCTCGTCATCGACACGACTGCCAGCGATCCCGATGGTCGCGCCGATCTGCTCACTTTCGCGATCACTTCCGAAGTGCCGGGCCTCACGATCGACAGCCACACCGGTCGCATCCGCTGGGTAACGAGCGAAGCCGACGGCGGACGCCAGGTGCAGGTGCAGGTGACCGTCACCGATAGCGGCACGCCTTCGCAGACGGCCACGCGCTGGTTTGCCATCACGGTGCTCGAAGACAACCAAGCCCCCGTGCTCACGCCCATCGCGCCGCAGTGGACGGCTGTCGGTCAGACGCTCCTCGTCCAGGCCCAGGCTCAGGATCAGGATTTCCCGGCTCAAACCATCCGCTACTCGCTCACCGGCATTCCACCTCACGGAATGGTCATCAATGCCACCACCGGCCTGATCACCTGGCAGTCCGAGGCAGCCGACGCGGATCAGACGTTCCTCGTCACGTTGGCCGCGACTGATTCCGGCACGCCGGCGAAATCGGCGACGCTGTCCTTCTCGATCACCGTCGGGTCCGCCGTGGTCGATCACGCTCCGCAGTTCTACACCGCGGGTGGCGAGATCTGGTTTGCCGGCACCGTGCATACGTTGCAAATCAGCGCGTTCGATCCCGATGGCGACGCGGTGCGACTCGCGCTGCAAGCGACTGGGCTGCCCGGCCAGTTGTCGTTTGCCAGCACGGATGGCACGGGCCTCGGAGTCATCACGTGGGATACGACCGGCGTGCCGCCCGGCATCTACCCGCTGCCGCTTCAGGCGAGTGCTGGTGTCGCACGCTCGACCTATGCGCCTTTGGTGAAAATCGTGGCGGACAATTCCTACTGGCGCTGGGCGGTTCCGAAATTAGGCGGCCTCGCCGACCTGAGTATGAGCGACCCGACTGCGGATGCCGACGGCGATGGCATGCCCAATCTCAATGAGTGGGCCTTGCTCAGCAATCCGCTCGTTCGCGATTCCGTGCCGCTCGCCTTCACACTTTCGGGTCCGTTTGACGGCTGGTATGCGGCGGATTTCTCGCTGTATCGGCGACGCGGATCGAATCAGTTCGTCACCCTCGCACCGCAGTTTAGCAGCGATCTCGGAGCCGATTCCTGGCAGGATGTGACCCCACCGGATTTCGAGGTAATTCTCGATCCGTTCGGCGATAGCGACGCAAATCCCGAGACTGAGGAAGTCGCCTTCCGCGTCTGGCTTAGCCCCGGAGATCCCGTCGCGAAGCGATTCTTCCGCGTGAAATCATCCGCGCGCCCTGTATTGCCCTGAACCGCATTTCATATCCCGCAACTCTCACTCAAATGATTACTGATATTTCGACTCGCCGATGCCGCTGGCTCTTGCTGCTGGCCGCGATGCCCTGGCTCCAACACTCCAGCCACGGCGCGATCGTGGACTGGCTGATTTTTACGCCCGGCATCGACCGCACGCATTTCTCTCTGAGCACAGACGGCGGCACCGCTTTCGCGCAAGCGGAACTCCAGATCACGTCTGGCGTCCTCGCGCCCTTCTCGCCATCGGCGGGATTTCTTTCGGACGCGTATTGGGTCACCGCGCCAGGCTATTCGGACAGTCATTTGGGAAATGAATCGGTCGCGACCACAAAGGTGCAAGTCGCACCGCAGGCCGGGCTAGTGAGCTACCAGCTCACGGTCCAGGGCGCGGACCTTTCCGGGCTGCTCTTTTCCGCCGGGCAACTCTTCGGAAACAGCTCCCGCGCGACCGACTCGATCGACATCCTGGCGATGACCGGCGGCGGCAGCGCGGTGCCTGTCAGTTTCCTCGGCACACACGGATGGGACGACGGCATCCGCCTCGACGTGCAGCCGCTCGTCTGGAATCCCAGTACGGGAAAACTATCGCTCGCGCCAGCCTCAAACGGAGAATCCGCGTTCGCGTTCTTCACGGCGTCCGCAGGTTCAGGGCCGGTCACGAAATTGGTGTTCAACGTGCCTTCCGGCTACAACGCCGGAGTCGGCGACGCCGTGGAATTTGCGTTCGGCATCTCGCAACCCAGTTCGGTCCCGGAACCCGGCGGCGCACTGGTTGGAGCAGTCCTCTCCGCATTCGTCGCAGCGCAAACTGTCGCGAGAAAACGCCGATGACACGGAGGTTCTGAAATCAGTGCAGCGCGCAGCGCCGCTCTCGCGGGGTGCGTCGGAAGAGCGGCGATGCTCGCCGCAGTCCAGAGCAGGCTGCGCCTGCGAAAATAGGACGCGCGGCTCGGGATTTTCCAAACTGCCTCCGCTACGCGCTGAGCTTCTTTGCCAAAATCCCGCCGACTACCGCCGGGTTCGCCTTGCCTTGGGAGAGCTTCATGACCTGGCCTTTGATGGAATTGATCGCCTGGACTTTGCCCGCTTTGTATTCCGCCACGGCTTTGGGACTGGCTGCGATGGCCTGGTCGCAGAGAGCCTCGATGGCTCCGGTGTCGCTGACTTGTTCGAGGCCCATATTTGAAATTGCTTCATCAGCCGAGGAGCCTTCTTGAAACATCCAAGTAAGCACTTCTAGTCCTTGGGAGCGGCTAATCTTGTCTTCATCTATCTTGGTCACCATTTTTGCCAACTCTTCAGGTTTGACGTGGCAATCCTCAATGCGCGTCTCTCCCAACTTAAGTTTGTTGAGGAGTTCATTGAGCACCCAGTTGGCAATGTTCTTCGGGTTTTTCGCGCCATCTGCAGCCTTCTCGAAATAGTCAGCTAGCGGGCGCTCGGCGGCGAGCCTGGCGGCGTTGTCATCGGTGACGCCGTAGTCGGCGATGAAGCGAGCGCGCTTCTCCGCTGGCAGCTCGGGGCGGCGCGTGCGGACTTCATCCATGAAGGCGCTGGTATCGACGGGAAGCAGATCGGGATCGGGGAAGTAACGGTAGTCGTGGGAGCTTTCCTTTTCGCGCATCTGGAAAGTCTGGCCGGAGGCGTCGTCCCAGCGGCGCGTGGATTGGATGAGCTTTTCGCCGCGCTGCACGGCAGCAGTTTGGCGCTCGATCTCGTAGGCCAGCGCGCGGCGGACGGCGCTGATCGAGTTCATGTTTTTGATTTCGATCTTGGTGCCGAATTCCTTCTGACCCTCGGGCCGCACGGAGACGTTGCAGTCGCAGCGAAGCTGGCCTTTTTCCATGTCGGCATCGGAGACGCCGCCGTAGATGAGGATCTGCTGGAGCGCGGTGAGGTAGGCAAAGGCTTCTTCCGGCGTCTTGATGTCGGGCTCGCTCACGATCTCCATGAGCGGCGTGCCGGCGCGGTTGAAGTCGATGCCGCTGGTGGTCTCGAAGTGCGTGCTTTTGGCAACGTCCTCTTCCAGATGGATTCGCGTGAGGGCGATGGATTTCGTTTCGCTGCCGACGGTCTTTTGCACGTCCTTTGGAAAAGCCAAAACGTGCAGCGGCACCGCACCGCCGAGGCAGATGGGCTGGTCGAATTGTGTGATTTGGTAGTTCTTCGGCATGTCCGGGTAGAAGTAGTTTTTCCGGTCGAACTTGCAGATTTTCGGAATGTCGCAGCCGAGCATCAGCCCAGTGAGCGCGGTCATCTTGAGCGCCTCCTCATTCATCACCGGCAGCGCGCCGGGGTAGCCGAGGCAGACGGGGCACGTGCTGCCAGTTGGCTCCGCGCCAAAGCCGGTGGGGCAGGCGCAGAACATCTTGCTGCGGGTCTTGAGCTGGACGTGGACTTCGAGGCCGATGGTTGGGATCATTTTGGAAAGCCGAATCTTTAGGTATTCTGCGCGTTTGCGCAATCCGGGGGAATTTTTCGCCGGCTGTTCCGGAAATTCATTGGAAGGGTGCGTCCTTTTCAAAAATACTTTGCGATGCGGTGATAGGATTTCTCGTCAAACGGCGCATGAGAAGTTACACACCAAGCCGGTCTCGATGGACACCCCGCCGATTAACGAAGAGGATATTTTCCAGGTCGCCGCCGCGCTGCAGGACGACGAACGTGTGGTGTATCTGGACGCGGCGTGCGGCGATGATCTCGCACTACGGGAGCGGATCAAGCGGCTGGTCGGTTCGCATAAAGAAGGCGGCTTCATGGAAGGTCCGGCGGTGCAACAAAACCCCGACATTGAAGAAGTCATCAAGGCGCTTAAGCCAGAGGAGGTCGGGGAACGCATCGGGTCGTACAAGCTTTTGCAGGAAATAGGCTCGGGAGGATTCGGCACCGTCTGGATGGCCGACCAGGTAAAGCCGGTTAAACGGCGGGTGGCGCTCAAGGTCATCAAGATGGGCATGGACACGAAGGAAGTCGTCGCCCGGTTCGAGCAGGAGCGGCAGGCGCTGGCGATGATGGATCATCCGAATATCGCGAAGGTTTTCGATGCGGGCGCGACGCGATATGGTCGTCCGTATTTCGTCATGGAACTGGTCCGCGGCAAGCCCATCACGGAATACTGCGACGAGCGAAAGCTCTCCGTCCGGGAGCGACTGGCGCTGTTCATCGACGTCTGTAGCGCGCTCCAGCATGCACACCAGAAAGGCATCATCCACCGGGACATCAAGCCCACGAACATCCTCGTCGCCGCGGGCGATGGGGACATGCCAATGCCGAAGATCATCGACTTCGGTGTCGCCAAGGCGATGGACCGCGCGCCCGTTGAGCAAACGCTTTTCACCCAATTTGGCGAGATGATTGGCACGCCCGCGTACATGTCGCCCGAGCAGGCTGGCGCAGGCCCGATGGACATTGATACGCGCAGCGACATCTATTCGCTCGGGGTGGTCCTTTACGAAATGCTCGCGGGCAAACCGCCTTTCGACCCGGAGGAATTGCGTCTCGCTGGGTATGAGGAAATGCGCCGCGTCATCCGCGAACAGGAACCGCCGCGACCTTCCACGCGGCTGAGTACTTTGCAGGGCATGGATTTAACTGGCGTCGCCGCAGGCCGCCATATCGAGCCCGCGAAGCTGGCGGCGACCGTCCGGGGTGATCTCGACTGGATCGTGATGAAGGCGCTCGAAAAAGACCGCCGCCGCCGCTACGAGACAGCCACTCAGTTGTCCATGGACATCCAGCGGCATCTGGCCAACGAAACTGTCATCGCGCGACCACCCACCGCCGCCTACCGGCTGGGCAGGCTTATTCGACGGAATCGGCTGGCTGTCAGCGCCGGTTGTGCGGTCGCCGCCTCACTAGTCATCGGTGCCGGGGTCAGCCGCTGGCAGGCGCTCCGTGCGATGTCTGAACGGGATTTCAAAGAGCAGGCGCTCCAGAAGGCGCATTCGGCGGAAGCAGACACCCGGGCGTTCAGCGAGTTCCTGGTAAAGCGTATTCTTGCAGCCGCGAGGCCGGCAGATCTCGAAGGCGGGCTCGGGATCCATGTGACCGTGGTCAACGCCCTGGAGCAGGCGGTGAAGCAATTGGAAAACGACTTTACCAATCGTCCGCGCGCGGAGGCCGTCGCGAGGGAAGCGATCGGCGTGACTTGGGAAACCCTCAGTCGCTACGACGAAGCGGCGTCGCAACTTCTGCAGGCTGTAAAATTGAGAGGGGGGACAAATTCCAACGACCCGGCTACGCTCAAAACTCTGAATGATCTTGCGGTAGTCTATCAGTCGGCCGGGATGCCGGAAAAAGCGCTGACATTTTACGAAATGGTGCTGCAAAAGCGAAAGACGGTCCTGTCCGTGAATGACGCCGACATCGTTCTAGGGATGAACAACCTGGCAGGTGCCTATTTCGACATGGGTGACGTGGAGCGCGCCAGCACACTTTACGAAGAAACATTTGACGCGGCGAAAGCTTCGCTCCGCTCCGACGATCCGAACAGGCTCAAGATCATGAATAATCTCGCGCGTGTCTGGGCCGCGACCGGAACTACCGACCCTGCGCGGGCGCTGAAAGCTCTCCCGCTCTACAAGGATGCCTTCGAAGCCAGTCGCACCAAGCTGACTGAAAATCACCCAATTACCCTTACCTGCATGAACAATCTAGCGGTGTGCTATGAGCAGGCGGGACAACTGCCGGTCGCGTTACCGTTATACGAGCAGTGTTTGAAATTAAGCCGGACGATACTAGGGGAAGATCACTTGGAAACATTGATCGCGATGAGCAATCTCGCGGGCGCTTATTTTCACTCTGGCGAGTTGCCAAGGGCGATTGCGCTCTATGAGGAAGCTTTGGCAAAGAGTCGAAGCAAGCTGGGGCACCGCCATCGCGATACGGTCCACAACATAGTTGGTCTAGCCGTCTCTTACGAGGCGGCACGTGAGCCAAAAAAGGCAATACCGCTTTACGTCGAGGCTCTGGAGATAAGAAAAAGTGACCTCGTTCCAAACCACCGTCTCACCCTCAAGGCGGTGAATAACCTTGCCGTGGCTTACACGCAGACGGGAGACATGGGAAATGCTCTCCCTCTTTGCACCGAGGCATTCGAGGGACGGGAAAAATTACTCGGTCCGAAAGATCCAGACACGCTAAAAAGCATGTTCAATCTGGCACTCGCTTTCCGAAAGAATGGGGGCCTGCAACAATCTGCGAAACTTTTTCAGGCATTAATTAACATTCTCGACGGACTTCCGGCGCTGGGGGAGGGTTACCCCGCGAAACCGGATGTAGAACGCAGGTTGGCGGAGGTCCGGGAGGAACTTCGCAAAATGGAACACATCCCGGAAACTCCCACGCCGGGCACGGATAAAAAACCACGCTAAAAACCGATGCAATGAAGCTTATTGGTCTAACTGTTAAGAGGGTTCTCGATGGTAGCTCCGGAATTCTCGGAGCGCCGTTCTGGTTGATTGCGTCTTTTCTAGTCTCGGCCAGTGCGAATGGTGCCGGCTTTAGTGCTGAATTGCTGGAGAGGGAAAACGAAGTCGTGGCGCAAAAGGCCGGTGGGCGTTGGCAACCGGCCGTCATCGGATTCAAAATGGTGCTGCGTGACAAGGTCAGCACCGGTGCAAAATCGCGGGCCGTTCTCGCTGTGAGCGATCGGTCCGTGATCCGTTTGGACGAAAACACGATCGCCGAAATTGGCACATCGTCCGTCACACTTAGCCACGGCGGTCTCTATTTTTTCTCGCGCGAACGTGGTGCCGAAATCGAGATCAAGGGGCCGGCGGCGGACGGTTTTATGCACGGCACTCAAGTAGTCGCCCGCGTTTCAGCTTCCGGTAAAACCGTGTTTTCGGTGTTGGAAGGTGAATTGGAGATGGTGAACAAGTTTGGCCGGATTACCCTGCGAAGCCGTGAACAGGGCGAGGCGGAAATTGGCAGGCCGCCCCACAAAACGGCGGTGATTGCTGCCACGAATCTGCTCCAGTGGGCGCTCTACTATCCCGCGGTTCTTGAACCAAAAGAACTTGGCATGAGCGCGGCCGATGAAGTGGCCGTGGCCGCTTCGCTGTCCGCTTATCGCGAAGGAGACCTCTTGGGAGCATTGGAAAAGTATCCGAAGAATTACCACCCTCAGTCGGCTGCTGCACGCCTGTATCGTGCGGGAGTGATTCTCGCAGTGGGCCAAGTAGCCGAGGCCCGGAAGGAACTTGCCGCGATCAAGACGGATCACCCGGCTCGTCGTGCTTTGGAAGACATGATTGCAGCGGTCAATTTTACGGAACGGCGCATTTCCAAAGACCCATCCACGGCATCTGAATGGCTCGCCCACTCCTATTACATCCAGTCGCGCGACGATTCGCCGGAGCGACTCAAGAACGCGATCGAAGCGGCCCGGCGGGCAACGGCGCTGGCACCCGGATTCGGCTTTGCTTCCGTCCGCGTGGCCGAGTTGGAGTTCTCCCTTGGCCAAATCCAACCGGCTCTGTGCGAGTTGGATCGAATCCCGCGTCTTTCTTCTCGCAACGCGCAAGCCCACGCCCTGCGCGGATTTATCCTCAGCGCCCAAAACCGCATCGACGCCGCGCGCGCCGAATTTCAGACCGCCATCGACCTCGACGGAGCTCTTGGCAACGCCTGGCTCGGTCGCGGCCTCTGCGCCATCCGCCAAGGGCGCGACGCCGACGGAAGGCTCGACCTCCAAGTCGCCGCCACGATGGAGCCCAACCGCTCGATTCTGCACAGCTATCTTGGCAAAGCCTTTAGCCAAATCGGCGACAACATCGCCGCTAACAAAGACCTAGCCAGAGCCCAAGAACTAGACCCCAACGACCCGACCCCCCTGCTTTACTCTGCCATCCAGCGCAAACAGGAAAACCGCTACAACGAAGCCATCGGCGACCTTGAAAGCTCCATCGAGCTAAACGACAAACGCCGGGTCTATCGTTCCGAATTTCTCCTCGACCAGGACCTCGCCATCCGCAACGCGAACCTGGCATCCATCTACCGCAATAATGAAATGATTGAGCAGAGCGTGCGCGAAGCCGTTCGTGCTGTAAACAATGACTATGCCAGCGCGCCGGCGCACTTGTTTCTCTCGAATAGCTACAACGCGCTGCGGGACTCAACACGCATTCTTCTCAGATACGAGGCCGCGTGGTCCAACGAATTGCTGCTTGCGAACATGCTTTCCCCGGTAGGTGGCGGGCCGCTCTCACAGTTCGTTTCCGAGCAGGAGTATTCGAAACTGTTTGAGAGGGACGGCCTTGGGTTCAATTCGGTCTTTGAATATCGCGGCGACGGTCAGTTGCGAGAGACCGCCTCGCAATTCGGCACCTCCGGAAACCTCGGCTACGCCCTAGATGCCGAGTACCAATTTAACCGGGGGGTGCGCCCGAATAACAGGCTCTCACGTTTTGAGGGCTACGGCACATTCAAGCTCCAGCTTGGCCCGCAAGACTCACTGTTCCTTCAGACCAAATTCGGCGACCTTTCCACCGGCGATTTGTTCCAGCGATACGATCCAGGTGAAACCAGTGCAGTCACCTTCGATGTAACGGATGCCGATGGTGTGACGAAGAAAGTCACGGTTCCCAACCGCCCGGCGCTCACCTTTCACCAGCGAGAAACTCAGGAACCTTCGCGGCTTCTTCTCGGCTGGCATCACGAATGGAGCCCCGGCAATCACACCCTACTGCTTCTCGGCAGGCTGGCGAATCATCACGAAGAATCGGCAAAGGAAACCGGGCAGACGATTCGTTTTCGCGACATCGGGCTACTGGCACCTGCGGCCTGGAATGGGACCGTCGGCGATACCATTCCCCGCGATGCGGCGTTTTTCGCCAAAGCGAGCAAGTTCGCCGGTCAGGGCGACATCTTCCGACTCTCCGACCGCTCTTTCGATTTGGACTACGAGTCGGATTTCAAAATTTACACCGCGGAACTCCAGCAGATATTCACCTTGGGAGCTAACAGCCTCGTTCTCGGGGGGCGCTACCAGAATGGAGAATTCGACACCAAGGTGGGCCTGTCGAACTACGAAAACGGCAGGAAGCCGGGGGAACTCAAATTTTTTCAAGATCCGCCCGTGGACCAAAACGTCGGCGTGGATTTTGAGCGCATCAATCTCTACGCCTACGACACGTGGCGGGCGACTCCCTGGCTCTTGCTCACGGGTGGCGTCACGTTCAACCGCATGCTCTACCCGCAGAATTTCACCAGCCCGCCGGTGAATGACAAACAAGCGTCGCTTGACACGGTTCTGCCCAAGGCGGGCATCGTCCTCGAGCCTTGGCGCGGGGCCGCCATTCGCGCTGGCTACTCCCGGGCGAATAGCGGCGCAAGCTTCGATGAAAACATCCGCCTCGAGCCCACCCAGGTCGCCGGTTTCTTGCAGACTTATCGTTCTCTGGCTTCCGAATCCCTCATCGGCTCTGTGACGGGCGCGAAGCTCGATCTCACCAGTCTCAGTTTCGAGCAGAAGCTCCCCTCGCGCACCTATCTTGGCGTCGAGCTCAACCGGTTCGAGGAAAAGCTCGACCGGACGCTGGGAACTTTCGACCTCCTGACTTTTAGCGGCGCGCCATTGGTCGCCGTCCCCTCTTCCTACATTGAGACGCTGCGCTACCGGGAAAACGCCATCACCGCGACGATCAATCAACTCGTGGGCGAGAATTGGGCATTTAGCACCCGGTATCGTTACACAGATTCGATCTTACAACGCGAAGATCCGGAGTTGAGCAGGACCCTCGCGGTCTTGCAGCAGCCGCTCTCCGTGGATGCTGTGGCCCGCAATTCCCAGCACCGGATGCACGCGAGCCTGCACGAGCTGAACCTTTACGCGCTCTACAATCATCCTTGCGGTTTCTTCGCGAGAGTGGAGGCAAACTGGTATCAGCAGGACAGCGACGATTACATTCTCGGCGCGAAACTCAGCGATCCCAATTCCTCGGGACTCGCACATCTGATCCTCTCCAAGCGCAATGCTGGGCAGCGGGGCGACGACTTCTGGCAGTTCAATGTGCTCGCAGGTTATCGCTTTTACCGCAACCAATGCGAGATAAGTTGCGGCGTGCTGAACCTCACCGACCGCGACTACCGGCTGAATCCTCTGAATCCTTATGAAGAACTTCCACGGGAACGCACCTTGGTGGTACGATGCAAGGTGGGCTTTTAATCCGGCTTCAACCCAACCCGAAACGCGAAACCCGAATCCTAGCTTTTGACGCTGCTACTCAAAAGATCATTGCTTGGTGCAATTCTCTTGCGATCGACCAGTCAGACCGCGTATTTCTCTATCCCTTATGAATCGCAATCTCTTACTCCTGCCAGTCACCTTGTTTATATTTTGTGCCGGCTGCGCGTCACCCTCTGCGGCGCGCCATGCACCGCTCCCACACGGCAAGCTCCGTAAAGCGGGCACCGAGGGTCCTCCAGACACGGGAGCCATTTCCGGGCCATTTACCTCAAACCAGTCAGGCGACGGTTTTACCGGCTTTCTCAAAGCCGCTTACGGGGATTCTTACTCCACCACGCGTGATAACACCACGTGGCAATACAAACTGCACAGTTCCGGCACATGGAGTACGGCGCAAAGCATCAACACCACCAAGGAACTCAGCGGGGGCGTTAATTACGACATCAAATTCACTTCGTCGATCGGCGACACGATCAACGGAAATCCTTACATCAACATACCGGTGGTGGCGAACAGACTCAAGACCATGAAGCTAACATACAAGCCCTAATGAATCGCACCCTCTACTTCCTACTCCCCGTTGCCTTTTGCGCCGGATGCGCGTCGCCCCCTCCCGGCGAGGCTCACCAACAAGGCCAGGCCCGCACAAAGGCGATGGGAAATGTTACCGGTCCATCTTACTCCACTAAGGTCGATGACGGTGTTTGCGGGTTTCTCCAAATCGTTTACGGAGGTTCATCATCCGCCAGCCATCAAACATCGTGGAGATACAAAACTAGGATAAACGATCATCCAGCCAACGGCTGGGGCGGAGTCGAGTATGTCGTCGGCATCGACCAAAAAAGACTCACGGGGGATGCCACCGGTCATGAGCTTACTTACGATGTCAAAATCAATCCACCGGCCGGCGACACGGTATCCCCCAGTATTGTCACTAGTGTGGTAGTCAAGCCGAACGAGATAGCCACGCTCAAAGTCACTTACTGACCCGCACTCCCTAAACGGCGCAGGCGCTTCGCGCTCGTGGCCGCGGCTCCGGGAAAACATTCCCGCGCGTGACGGTGCGCGCGTTCCACTCCATGCACAGAACTGCCATTACCCTCCATCTGGCGCTTGCTTGCCTGCTTGCCATGCCCGTCGCCGTGGCCTCCGCCCAGCATTGCCCCATGAGCGAGGGGAACGCCGATGCCGCCAAGCCCAACAAACTTTACCTCTATTTTCCGACGCGCCGGGACCGTAATTTCCCGGAATTTGGAGTCCTAAACCGCACTCATCCAGTAAAGAGCTTCGACGTCCGGAAGCTCGGGTCAAATTATCCCCGAAACAGCACCACGGCGGAGTTGCGCGACGCCATCTTCAATGTCGTCGTGGAGACCTTCTGCGAGTTCAACGTCCAAGTCATCCAGACGACGACGTCGCCGTCGCCCACGGACTTTCCCCGCACGGAAATCGTTGCCATAGGAGCGGATAGCGCTTTTGCTGACTGGGGGCGTTCGGATTCAGCGGATATCGGGGATAAGAATCCGTTGAACTATGCCCGCGTTTGGGCGGGAAGGTATCAACACTCCGATGCGCTGGATGCATCCCGCGGCACCGTAGAGCGGTGGGCGCGCTCCATTGGCGGGACGTGCGCCCATGAAGCTGGGCATGGCTATGGCTTGGACCATCCCGATGGCTTGGTGCTGGCCACCGGCGAAGACCCGCTGGGGCATCATCTGATGGCCGACGGAAATGATTACACTTGGGAGGAACGCGCAGGGCGCCGGCACTTCAGCAATCGCGAATACTCGCTGCTAGCCTCCAATGTTGGGCTGGCTCTGCAGACGATGTGGAACTGGGACCTCGTGAACCCAAACCGGGAATCCGCCGTGAAAGTGCGGATGGACTTTCTGAGCAAGCAATCCTCGGGGCTGATCCTAAACTGGTCTTACTCCGGGTCGGAAAGCCCTTGGGTGAACCCGAGGGTGATCGGGTCATCCGGCACCGCGACATTCCATGGCGACATTTATGAACGCTATCAGCTCGAATGGGCCGTGGGGCAGAATTGGGAAAATGGCCCTTCGGGGCAGGTTCCCGGCGGGGTGGGCTTCCACGTCGGCGCCACCTTTACGTCGGTCAACTCCCTGGGTCCCGATCCCATCATCATCACCGGCGCGACGCTGGTTGACGCCAACGGGCAGGACCTCGCCTTGCACCCCCGGCTGCTGGGTTTTGACGCCGGAATCATCGATTTGCTGAATGGGTCGCTGAGTATTCGCTTTTTCAACACGCAACCACAGCCACTCTCCCTGAGCGATCTGGTCGTGTATCAGTTGCCGCGCGTTCTTTCCCTAGATCAAATGGTCCAGGGCGGAGGGATGCGCGATCCGCACGGCATCGCCTTCCGGCCATGGCCTGACGGCACCCAGCACATCAACGGGACCGAGAGCATTGCTGCCAACAACGGCGAATACAAGGTTGCCGTGGCAAACATGAAGGATAAACGCCACATCTATGAGGAAAGCCGCGCGCGATCCAGTGGCGGAGACAGCACGCGGGAGCCGGATGTGGCGAAGTTCACCCCTGGTATAAATGCGGACCTTTTCCCGGCAACCACCGTGTATATCACCGGCACGGTAGTGGACCCCGAAGCCAGATACTGGGACCAAGGGAAAAAAAAGTATGTAACTGGCCCGCTGGAAAGCCGGTTTTATTACCAAATCGCAGGCCGCCATCCGGACCTGAATGGAAATGGTACTGATGACTACGTGGAAATCGCCACAGGGAAAGTAAAAGCCACAAAAGTGCTTGGTGTTCCCGACGATGTTAAAATATCGAAATAGGGGGCACGCTTGTTTTAGCTGTTCTCTGCCGTCATCACGATAGCTGGCAAAGCATTTTGCGGAAATCCGCAATCGCCGTCACTTGATAAGATGAGGCCAGCCGCGAGTTCCCGTGTTTCGGCGAGCGGGGTTCAGACACCTCCACAACAAGTTGCCCGCGCGAGGTTGATGGGCTGGCCTTGTGTGGATATTCTATTTCGCCGCTGCACTTTGCATTTAAAACGCCGCCTTTTGATTGACCCGACTATTTAGATTGTTGGCCCGGGCAATAATTGGCTTACCGCGAGGAAAGAGTCGGCAAGGTCGACCCACGGGCATTTCCCACCGCTCGAACTGCGAATCGCGCATCTTACCCTTAAGCCTGTCCCCTGACTTTCCTCTTTTGGAACCTTCTAACCATGCGAGAAGCGCAGTCGCCGGGAAACCGTCGACCTTGCCGAAGATGATCGTCTCCATACCTGCCGCAGAACCGTCCAAATCGGGCAAAAGCCCGCGGCTGCCCATGATCCGGTGACTTGTGGAGTCACCGCTGAATTGGGTCCGGATCGTTTGGGCTGCGGGTTTCATGTTGGTGGGTTTGGTGTGATGAAGAGTTACTGGTTCATGCGTCGTAGCGGGACATTTCCTATCATCTAAATTACACTTTTTTATAAATGGCTTCCTGCGAGGGAACGAACGGCTTGTGCAAGGTGTGAAGTTTCGGCACTCTGGTTGGGTGAGAACGTTCCCGAAAATTTGTTTCCTTCAATCCACTCCGAGGACAGCCATCTCGTCGCTGGCTGCGAGTTTATGAGTACAGAAATTACGTTGCTACTGGCGGCGGTCCAGAGCGGCGATAGTGGTGCGGGTGAAAAGTTGCTGCCGCTGGTTTACACGGAGTTGCGGAGGCTGGCGGCGGGCAAGATGGCGGGTGAACGGCCCGGCCATACGCTTCAGCCGACGGCGCTGGTCCATGAGGCGTGGCTGCGGCTGGGAGACGGCGCTTTTGCCAACCAGGCGCATTTTTTCGGTGCGGCGGCGGAGGCGATGCGGAGGATTTTAGTCGAAAGTGCGCGGCGCAAACTGCGGGAGAAACGTGGAGCGCGGGCGGAGCATGTGGATGTGAACGAAATTGAGATCGCGGCTCCGATGGCGAACGAAGACGAATTGCTGGCGGTGAATGAAGCGCTGGACCGGCTGGCGGCGCGGGATGCGCGCAAGGCGGAGTTGGTCAAACTGCGTTATTTCGTGGGGCTCTCGTTTGAGGAGGCGGCGGAGGTGCTCGGCATTGCGGTGGCGACGGCGCATCGCGATTGGGCGTATGCCCGCGCGTGGCTGTACCAGGAAATCACGAGTGAGTGAAGCAGCCTACTGTGCCTTGGGCTTTGAAAGGGCGTAGTCTAGCGCTTTCTCGAACTCGAATTTGGCCATGAGTTCGCCGATCTCGCGATCGTTGGCGGCGCGGATGATGTGTTCGTTGCGGACGAGGGAGAAGTAATCCTGGGCGGCGAGGAATTTGGCGATTTCTGGATCGCTTTGCAGGGCGGCGATCTTCGGATGTTGCGTCAGCGTTTTCACACCCGGATAGGCGAGGAAACGATCGATGGATTGCTCGTTGGAAATCATCTGACCGACGCGGTTGAGCAGCGAGTAGAGCGTGCCGGGAATCGGATCGACGTGCTCAACCACGGTGCCAGTGGTGCCCTGCTCGAGCGAGTCCTTGATGCGGGCGAGCGCGACGACGAGAAATCCGGGCGGCTTTGGTGCGGGTTTGGAGAAGAGTTTGCCGTGGTTCGCGGAGGGCGGCTGGTGGGCGGCTTCGATTTGGGTCTTCGCGATAGTGCCGAGGAGGCGGATGCCGAGGATGGCGATCCAGACCACAAAGAGCCCCATCAAACCTCCGATGACCGCGCCGGCAAGGCCGTAACCGAACCGCACCACGCCCAGACTCTGCTGCGACGTTTTTTTGAAAAGGACTGCGCCAAAAAAGGAGAGAACGAGATACACCAGCAAGCCAAGAATCGCCCCGCCGACGACCGCAGAGAGGCCACTGGGCACTCCGAGGAGGAAGAGAAAAGGGGCGAGGATTTTTCCTCCAAAAATCGCACAAAAGTAGGCGCACCCAAGCGCGATCAACCCGACCGCCTGACGCACGACCCCAAGCCGCCATCCGTGCCATGCCTTGAGCAAAACAACGATCGCCGCGATGGCGAAAAAACAGGTTTGCCAAGGGTTGATGCTGTCCTGCATGTGGTGCGGATCATTTCACACGGAAGCCGTGCGCGCAAATGGGTTGATCCTAGCGCGAGCGGTCCATAGAGAACACCGCCGCCCCCCCCGCCGCCCCAGGCCGGTTTGGTGACCGAATCTCGGGAGCAACAACGCCACCGGCGTCGCTTTTCTGGTAAATACTTTATGGGACGCTTGACGCTCTGAGTGGCGGCATTAACTTCACGCACTTTTTCCCAAGGCAAAGTCTCCTATGAAAACACCCCTCATCGAACCGCTCGAAGCGCGCATTGCTCCGGCCACTTTTTCTATTATGGGCCCGGCGGCGACGGCAGAGGGGAATACGGGGACCACGGACTTCGTATTTAAGGTGACGCTGACGGATGCGATCACGAGCGATGTGACGGTGCATTTTGCGACAGCAAATGGAACTGTGCTGACCACGCAAGCGACCGTCGCTGACAATGATTACGTTGCTGCCGCTGGGACCCTGACGTTTGTTTCAGGGGGCGCGACGGAGCAGTTGATACATGTCCTGGTTAATGGTGATGGCAAGCGCGAGGTGGATGAGCTGTTTTCCGTGTCGCTCGACACGCCGACCGGAGGGGCGACCATTGACCTGTCGAAAACTACCGCCACGGCAACCATCCTCAACGATGATCCCGTCCCGACTGTGTCGATTGGAAATTCCTCCATCGTTGAAGGCGATGCTGGAACGAAGGTAATGACGTTCGATGTCACTTTATCTAACCTTTCGTCTTCGACGGTATCGGTGAATGTCTCTACTGCAGACGTTACGGCAACTGCCGGGGTCGATTACGACGCGCTCGTGAATAAGGCAGTTGCTTTTCTCCCGTCATCTTCCTCCCTAACGCGGACCGTATCCGTCACGATTCACGGGGATACTACCCAGGAGTTGGACGAGACCTTCAAGGTCACTCTTTCTGGCGCGACAAACGCGACCATCGCCAATGGTGAGGGAATCGGAACCATCGTCAACGACGACCTTCCCCCAACGATTTCCTTCGATAGCTCGTCATTGCAGATCTCGACAGTGGAAGGCGATTCGGGGTCGAAATTGATGAGTTTTACGGTGAAGCTGTCAAAAGCGTTTACGGAGGATGTGACCGTCACTGCGACGCCGACTTCTGGAAGTGCGACTTCTGGCATTGATTTCAACGGGGCTGCTCAGACGGTGACGATCGCTGCTGGGCAGACCACGGCGACGTTTTCGGTCCCCATCCTCGGTGATGTGACCGATGAGATTGACGAGTCTTTTTCCGTCGATCTTTCAAATCCCAGTGCGAACGCGACGCTAAGCTCAGGGTCGGATATTCACGCCGTGGGGACGATCTTGAATGACGATCTCCAAGTGTCGGTGAGTGATCTCTCCATCCCCGAGACGAATGGCGATACGACGTTGACGTTTAAAGTGACGCTTTCCCATGCGTCCGATCATGAGGTGAAGGTGAATTTTGCGACGCTGGATGGGACGGCGCATTCGACTGGGGCGGGGAATGATTTTGACTCGCGGACTGGGCTGCTCACGTTTGCGCCGGGGCAGACGACTTTGCCGGTGAGCGTTGTAATTCACGGGGATACGGCGGCGGAGTTGGATGAGAATTTCTTCCTCAAACTTTCCAGCCCTACGAATGCGATTTTGGGGCAGTCTCAGGCGACCGGGACCATCCTGAATGACGACGGGAATGTTACCAGTATCTCGATTGGCGATGCGAAAATTTTGGAGGGGAACACGAATGGGTCCGCGCAGGCGGTGTTTACGGTGACATTGGATCACGCGAATGCGACGGACGCGGTGACGGTGCAGGTGGCGACGGTGGATGGGACGGCGACGATCGCCGATGGCGATTACTCTGCGCTCGCTTCGACCACGCTGACGTTCCAGCCGGGCGAGACGTCGAAGCAGATTTCGATTCCGATCACGGGCGATGCGACGCCGGAGCAGAACGAGACTTTCCTCGTGAAGCTGACGAATCCGAGCGGGAATGCGGCGCTCGCGAAGGACACGGGGACGGGGACGATTCTGAATGATGACGGGCAATATTTGACGATCAACGATGTGACGATCACCGAGGGAGATTCGGGTGATTCGAACGCGGTCTTTTTGGTGCGGCTCAACGGGGCGGCCGCGACGAGTGCGGTGACGGTGCATCTGGCGACGGAGGCGGGTTCGGCGTCGTCCAGCGGGGCGACGGCGGACTTTGCGGCGATCGTGGATCAGACGATTACTTTTGCGGTCGGGACGACGCAGCAACTCGTGAGTGTGCCGATTCACGGCGATCTGATTCACGAGATGACGGAGAGCTTTATCGCGCGGTTATCCGCGGCGATGGGCGGGGGCGGGACAGCGGATGCGCCGGTCGATACGGTGACGATCGCGAAGGATGCGGGCGTGGGGACGATTCTCGATAACGGCGATCCGCTGCCAAAGATCACCATCGGCAATGCGGTGGTGGCCGAGGGAAATTCCGGGACAACGGCCCTGCAATTTACGGCGACGCTATCTGCGCCTTCGGATGAAACGGTGACGGCTTCCTATTCGACGCACGATCTCGCGTCGGCGGCGCATGCAGCGACGGCGGGCGGGGATTACACGGCTTCCACGGGCACGGTGACTTTTGCGCCGGGGGCGACGACGGCGACGATTTCGATCCCGATTATCGGCGATACGGTGAATGAATTTGACGAGACTTTTGGCCTCACGCTGTCGTCTTCGCTCGGAGCGACTTTGGGGAATTCGGAGGCGGTCGGGACGATTCAAAACGACGAGGTGACGATCAGCATCGGAGATGTGACGACGATCGAGGGGAACGCGGGGGCGACGACTTATCTTTTCCACGTCGCGCTGGCCGGGTCGGTGGCAAACGCGGTGACGGTGACCTTTGCGACGCAGGACAGCACGGCGATTTCGACGGGCGCGAATAAGGATTTCAATGAGACGCACGGGACGCTGACGTTCCAACCGGGCGGCCCGGCAGCGCAGGATATTGCCGTGACGGTGAACGGCGATGCGCGCTTTGAGGGAGACGAAAAGTTTTTCGTGAATCTGCTGTCGGCGACCAATGCGACGATCACGACGGCGAAAGCGACGGGGACGATTCAGGATGACGATGCGGTGAAGGTAAACATTCAGCCGGCGGCGTCGATTACCGAAGGGGACACAGGCGCGAGCAATCTGGATTTCACGGTGACGCTGGATCACGCCTCGGATTTTCCGGTGACGGTGAAGGTGAATACGGCGAACGGGACAGCGCTGGCAAATGTGACGGACGCGCCGGCGGTCAGCAACGACTTCACGGCGATCAAAGATCAGACGATCACTTTCGCCCCTGGCGAGACGACGAAGACGGTGACGGTGAGTGTGGTGAACGACACGGTCGATGAGCTGAAGACCGAGAATTTCACGGTGGTCCTCAGTGCTCCGACGGGTGCGACTTTGGGAAATGACACGAGCCTCGCGACGATCAACGACAATGATGGGCGGACGGTCAGCATCTCCGACGCGCAGGTGATCGAGGGTAATGCGGGGACGAAGACGATCAATTTCACCGTGAGCCTGAACGCCTCCTCGCAGCAGGCGATCACGGTCGATTTTGCGACGGCGGACAGCACGGCGGTGGCGGGTCAGGATTATGTGGAAAATCACGGCACGCTGACGTTCGTGGCCGGGCAGACGAGCAAGACCATTTCCGTGACGGTGAATGGCGATACGACGCTGGAGAATAACGAGCTTTTCCTGGTGAATCTGTCGAACTCCCCGAATGCGAAAATTTCGATGACGGCGGGTTCGGGAAGGGGGACGATTGTCGATGACGAAGCGGGTGGGGCGCGGCTGAAATTGGTGGCGGTGACGGGGACGGAATTTACGGAAGGAAACGTGGTCGCGGAGTTTCGGGTGGAGCGCAGCGGGCCGCTGACGCAGGCCTTGAGCGTGGACTACGAGACGTTGGATGACACGGCGCACTCGGATGGTTCGACGCCGGATTTCATCGCGCGCTCAGGGACGATTACTTTTGCCGCGGGATCGAGCGTGGCGAGCGGGACGATCCGCATCGCGATCCAGAACGACCGGAATTTCGAGAACGACGAGACGTTTCAAGTCCACCTCTTCAATCCGGTGAACGCGGCCATCCTCGACGACGCGAGTTTGCCCGCGGTCGAGAGTTTGACGGATGTCACCATCCACCCGGACGGCGATGTGGCACCGACGCTGAGCGTCGCGGATGTGCGCATCCTGGAGGGCGATAGCGGCACGCAGCAGATGGAGTTTAAAGTGAAACTTTCGGCGGCGAACGAGAAGCAGTCGGTGACGGTGATCGCCACGACGGCGGACGGCACGGACCCTGCCACGTCGGCGAACTCCGCAGCGGCGACGCTGCTTTTGTCGCAGGATTATCTTTCGAAAAACCAGACGCTGACTTTTGCGCCGGGCGAGACGGAGAAGAGCTTTTTCGTGACGGTAAACGGGGACACGATTCACGAGACGAACGAGGAGAATTTCCAAGTGAAACTGAGCGGCGCGACGAACGCCACGGTGACGCGCGACACGGCCAAGGGAACGATCGTGGACAACGACGCTGCACCGACTTTGCAGTTGGTGGCGACGGGGACGAGTTCCGCCAATGTGTCGATCGGCGAAGGAGACACGTCGATCACGAATGCGAGCTACACCGTCATGCTTTCGGGCAAATCGGAGCTGCCACTTTCGGTGGAATTCACGACGAAGGATGGGACGGCAAAATCGACGGGAGCGCGGCCCGATTTCACGGCGATCGATCATCAGCTTTTGACTTATACGCCGGGCGCGGCGGTGGATTCGGTGAAGGTGAACGTGGCGATCAATGGCGATGTTTTCAATGAAACCAACGAGACGTTTAGCGTCGCGGTGAGCAATGCGCAGGGCGGCACGCTGGGGACGAAAACGGGGACGGTGACGATCACGAATGATGATCCTGTGCCGGTGGTGACGGTGAACAATGTGAGTATCTCGGAAGGCAATGCCGGGACTTCGGAAATGGTGTTCACGGTGTCGCTCTCGGCGGCGAGTGATCAGGCGGTGAGCGTGGATTTCAAGACGGCGGACGGGACAGCAAATGCGACGGGACCGATGGCGGATTATCTGGCAAAAACGGGCACGCTGAAATTCGCGGCGGGCGAGACGCAGAAAGAAGTGCGCGTCGTGGTCATCGGCGACACTTACAAGGAGCAGAACGAGACGCTGACGCTGACGCTTTCCAACGCGACCAACAGCACGATTCTGGCGGCGGTGGGCACGGGCACGATTTTGAACGACGGCGATTCCGTGGTGGGAATCGCGGTGCGCGATGGGTTCGGCGTGGAGGGGAATACGGGCACGTCCACGATTTCGTTCACGGTCGAGTTGTCGGATACGCTAACGACGGCGACAACCTTTCAGGCGGTTTCGACGAGCGGGACGGCGGTGCGCGGCTCGGATTTCGTGGCGCTGGGAAACACGGTTTTCACCATCGCGGCGAACTCAAAGACGGCGACGGTACCGGTCACGGTGAATGGGGATAATTTCTTCGAGGCGACGGAGGAATTTTTTGTGGGACTGAGCAATGTCTCGAATCCTTCCACGACGCTGGCGATTGCGGGCGGAGCGGGGCGCGGGACGATTTTCAACGACGACCTGCGGCAGGTGGACAGCCACACGATCCAGTATGTGGATGTCGATGGCGATCTGGCGACGGTGCATGTTTCGACGGGAGCGCTGTCGGTAAATCGCCTCGCTTTCAGCACGCCGAACGCGGTGGGTGGACGACAGCTCCAGACCATCAATCTCACCGGAAACAACGCGCAGTTTCAGAATGCCGATGTGTCGGTGTCGGTGCGCGCGCAGCCGGGTTTCCACGGCGATGCGAATGGCGTGCAGGCCGATGGTTTGGTGAATGTGGGCGCTATTTACGCGGCGCTCGCGCAGCAGGATATTTTGGAATTCGTGAATGGGATCGACTTGGGGACGGTGAGCATCAGCGGGGACTTGGGGAAAATCGTCGTGGGTGATACGGGCGTGACTTCGGCGGTGAAAAATCTCGTGGTGCGCTCGATGGGCCGCTTCGGGACGACGACGCAGGGCACGGCTTCCGGGCTGGATACGGCGAGCCTGATTCTGGGGCCGGTGGACAATTTTCATGTGGGCGGAAATTTCCAAAGCACGCTGGAAGTGGTGGGCTCGCAGTTTGGCATCATCCACAATTTGACGATCGACGGCACACTTCTCGGAGGCAGTGCGACGAACTCGGGAACGATCTTTGTCACCGGCCGCATCACGAACGCGACGATCGGCAAAATCGTGGGCGGCGGTGGTGACAACAGCGGCTCACTCGTCGGGTCTTCGAGCACAGACTCGAAGTTATTAAACGTCCATGTCATCGGCGATGTGACGGGCGGAGGTGGGCAACAGTCCGGGCGGATTTTTGCACCGACTCTGGGGACGATTCGCGTCGGCTCTGTGACGGGCGGCGGCGGGCAGGACTCGGGTGAGGTGACCGGTTTGCGCGTGGATAAGATCGTGGTGTCGAAGAATGTGACCGGCGGAAGCGGCGTGGGTTCCGGTCGCTTCGGGGGAACGACGACGCTGGGAACGGCGCGGGTGTTTGGTGAAATTCGGGGCGGAAGTGGTGATAGCAGTGGGGGCATTGCCGGAGGGCAGACCAGCTTCATTTCGGTGTTCGGCGGGATCTTCGGGGGCACGGGCAGTCGATCGGGCGACATCGTGACCACCGCTGGAGTCGGCGAGATTCAAATCGGCGCGCTGGTGGGCGGAGCGGGAGTCGGTTCTGGAGCGATGGACATTCAAGGCAGCGTGCAGAAGCTAAGCATTTTTGGCAGCGTGCTGGGTGGGACTGGCGAGGCGAGTGGCAGCCTTTACGTGCGCGGAAAACTTTTCAGTGGCTCCGTGCTGGGAGATATTTCGGGAGCCGAACTGAATACCACGACGCAAACCGACGGAACGCTGCTCTCGGGAAGCGGTTTCCTGCTGGCGCATCGCATCGGGGATTTGACCGTGGGCGGCGATCTGAAGTCGGGAGGCAACGGTGGCGTCACCGCTTCGACGAGCGGCTGGATCCGCTCGGAGACGACGATCGATGTTTTGCGCATCCGCGGCAGCGTGCTGGGGAGCGAGGGTTCGCTGGCGCGGATCGTTGCGCTTGGCGATGCGAGCGGGCCGGCGATTAAGACGCTCATCGTCGGTGGCGACGTGAAGTTCGCTGAGATTCTCGGCGGTTATTTGTTCAATCCGACTCCTGCCAATGTGCGTGGAGTTCCGACCAATGCCGATGCCCAGATCACGACGGTGGCGATCGGTGGAGACGTGCAGAGCACGAGCATTGTCGCGGGCGCGGCAGTGGGAACGGACGGCTTTTTCGGGACGGCGGATGACTTCGCGATCGGCGGCACGGGCACGACGCACCGGGCGGGGAGCATTTCCAAAATCGCCCGGATCATCATCGGCGGAAATGTGCTGGCGGGTGCGCGCTCGTCTGGAATCGAAGCGCAGTATGTGCAATCGGTCACGGTGCATGGATCGCCATTTCCTCTGCTGGCGGGATCGGGGAATGACGCGAGACCGGGTGCCGAATTAGCCGCTGGCTCGAACATCCGGGCCTTTGAAGTGCCCGTGGTTTGATGACGCCCGCGAATCCTCTCCCCGGAACGAAAAATGGCACTTGTCAACGAGCCCGGCTCGCGCACTATTGCAGCACTTCGCGGGTGTAGCTTAGTGGTAAAGCTCCAGCCTTCCAAGCTGGCTATGAGGGTTCGATTCCCTTCACCCGCTCTCCCGCCGATTCCTGCGTTGGCTGCTGGATTAAGCAGTTGCGCGCTACCGTTGCATCCGATAGTCCGATGCGCTTTGTGCCGGCACGAGCCATATTATTCATCCAAACCCTCCCGCGCAGGCGAGCTATGATTTCCAACCGGCTATGGATTTCGCTCTGCCTGGCCGGACTGTGCTGGGGCGACTTTGCGCTGGCGCAAGACACGAGCGGCGCGGCGGCTGCGGGAAGTGGGTCTGGCACGTCTGGCTCCTCGGGGACATCAGGGACATCGGGCACGAATTCGGGGACTTCAGGGACGTCTGGAAATTCTTCGTTTGGAACAACGCCGTCCGGAACTGGTGCGGCCACGCCCGGGGAATCCGGGACGGGCGCGGGGAAAAAAAGTGGTGGCACATCTTCAGGGAATCCATCGGATGCGGAGCCGACGGATACAACGACGCCGGGAGGCGTCCCCCCGCCGAAAACAGGCGGGAGCGTGGACCCGTTTGTCTCGACGACGCCGAAAACGGACAAGCCGGCAGGAACCAACGTTCCCGGAGCTAGTTCGGCCTTCGGAACGCCGCCGACGCCGGCGGATGAAACGAGTGCTTTCGGGAAAAAGCCGGCTGGCACGACCGATACGACGACGGAACCATCCGGCCCGAGTTCCACTTTCGGTCCCAACGATTCGACTTCCACCCAACAGGCGGCTCCTCCGACCTTCACGCTGCCGGGATTTTTCGGCGGCCCGTCGTCAACGTTTGTCGGTGGCCAGGGTCGGCTGGCGCACCCGCGTTTCCGCTACAAAGTGACGACGTCGGAAGGCTACGACGACAATGTGCTGCAGACGCCGGACAATCAGCAACGAGCGCCGGATCAGCGCGTTTTAGTCGATCCCGGGACGGCGGATACGGTGACGTTTGTTCCCGTCACGACGACGACATATGAGCAGGCTTTTGCGGGGCCGATTATTTACTATCGCCCGGTCACGACGACGACATTTCAACGAGTGGTGACGAAGGGCCGCGACCCGGTATTTCGGACGATCCGTTCGCCCGAGCCGCAGAAGCGCGCTGGCAGCGTGATTTCGCGGCTCGGATTGCAGTTCGACGCGCAGCAGGTCACGCGGCGTTCGTTGTTCACGTTGGATTTTAACGGGTCGGTGGACCATTACTGGAACCGGCCGGGCAGCGCGGGGCATGAGGATTATTCCGGGACGCTGGCGCTGGCTTACTTGTATAATTTCACGCCGAGGCTGCAGGCGTCCTTGACGGCGAACATCGCTTACATTTCCCAGCCGGATTTCACGCGCCTGAATACGCCGGGAAATCTGGGTGGCGGCGATTTGGTGAACGCGCTGATCCGGCTGAATGTGATGTACCGGCTGACGCCGCGCTTTAGCACGACGCTGAGCGTAGGGCAGAATGCCGTGATCAACGTGAACAAGTCGTCGTCGAACGGACTGGGCGCGAATACGAACGGGGATAGTTTTGAAACGACCTACAGCGCGGAATCCCGGTATTTGTGGAAACCGCGCTACACGCTTTTGGCGGAAATTCGCCACGTGATGATCGACTACCCGGACACGCCGGATTTGAATTCACACACGGAGCTGCTGTTGCTGGGCGCGGAAATGAGGCTGAGTTCGCGCTTTACGGCGACCGTGCGCCTGGGCGAATCCATCCGGATTTTTGACACCTCGGGAGATACGTCGAGTTCGCCGTATGCGGAAACAAATCTGACCTATCGGATCGGACCGACTTCCAACGTGCAGTGGAGCTCCCGTTTTGGCTATGAAGAGCCGCCCGGAGTCGGGAGCGAGGCGCTGGGCTTTCGCACGACGCTTGCTTACTCCAAGGCCTTCACGCCCCGGCTCAGCCTCTCGGCCTCCGTTACCGGCGTGACGCGAAATACCACGTTCCAAAATTCGAGCGGCCAAAGCGACCAAAGCGAGCAGACGATCGATGCCAGCATCGGCCTCGAATATCACGTCACGCGCCAGTTGACCCTGAACGCGACTTATTCCTTCACTAAAATCATCACTTCGACCGGCGATCGGGACTACGATCGAAGCCGGATTTTCATCGGAGGCGAGTATGAATTTTGACCGGCTCAATCGGCTGGATTGGCACGATTATTTCATGTTTCTGCCGTTGCGGATTGCGCGGCGTGCGCCTATTTATCACGTCCGTTTCCCCTACACATATTCTCTCTTATGAACGATGCAAGCGAGGCAAAACTCCACTTTTTGGACTACTGGCGGACGATTCGGCTACGCGCCGGATTGATCGCCCTCGCATTCCTTTTGGTGATGATCACCGCGGGTGTGACGGTCTATTTTCTGCCGCGCCAGTATTTCTCGAAAGTGACGATGGAAGTGAAGGCGGACAACTCCGGCCCGATTAACAACATCTTCGGCGGTGGTGGTCAGCGTGGTCTCGACCCGCAGTTCGTTTCCACGCAGTTCAACATTCTTCAGAAGACCGAAATTTTATATACGGTCATCGAAAACCTGAAATTGGTCGAAGCATGGTCGAGTGAAGGGCGGACTCTTCCACTGCAAAGCGTCTATGGGAAATTGCTGAATATGCTCAGCCTCCGAGAGGTCCGAAACACTGGCCTGATCGAAGTGGGAGTTTATAGCACTGATCCGCAGGAAGCGGCGAACATCGCGAATACCATCGCGGTAGTTTATCAGCAAAAGCGGCTGTCTGATTTGCAAAAGAACCTCGACAAGGGGCTGGAGCAATTGCGCGACGAGGTGGAAAAGCAGCGTAAGCGGGCCGATGAACTGGCGGTGGAAATGGCGAAGATTCGGGAGCGGGATGCGATCATCGATCCAAATCCGACCGAGTATGGAACTTACCTCGGCAACACGGAGAGGGCCATCCTCGCGGTCGAGGGGCAACTGAATGAAGCGCGAGTGGACGTCATGAAACTGAAGGGGCAGATGGCCGAGATTTTGAAACTCAAGCCGGAACAATTGAAGGAAGCGCTTCGGACTTTGGGAGCGCAGGATTTGAACGTGGAGAAGTTGATGAGTCAGCTTCAAGATGCAGGCACAGATTATATCCGGCTCTTCAATGCGGGACTGGGAGAAAATCATCCGCGACTCACCGGGCTGAAAGCGCTTCAGGAGACCTATTCGAAACAACTCGCGGACCAGTTGGACACGGTTCGGACGAATCTCGGCATTAAGATTCAGTATCAGGATGGCGTGGTCAGCGAGCTGGAAAAGAAGATGGAGGAAGCGAGGGGACTTCAGATTGCCGACAAGCAAAAGGCGAACGACTACATCGAGGCTAAGACGCGGTTCCTGCAAGCGAAGCGCATTTATGAAGCCGCTCAGACGAAATACTCCACGGAGTTGCTCGAGCGCGGGATTGATTTTGATCCGGCGAAAATTTGGGAAAAGGCAGAGCCTTCGATTCATCCGGCAAAGCCGAAGGTAGCGGCCTATATGGCGCTCGCGGCTTTGCTGGGTCTCGTCATTGGGATCGGCCTCGCGTTCTTCATCGAATACCTCGACACCAGCGTCAAGACGCTTGATGATGTGGAGCGCTATCTGCAAATCCCCGTCCTCGCGGTCATTCCGAAAGATGTGTCGATGCTCATCAAAACGAAAGGCGATACGGCGGATGCGGAGGCGTATCGTATCCTGCGGGCAAACGTGGAGTTTAATAAGCCGGACGGCAACGCGAACACCTTCACGCTGGTCAGCGGCGGTCCTGGCGAGGGGAAATCCACGACGCTCAACAACCTGGCGTTTACCTGCGCGAAAGGCGGTTACAACGTGCTGGTCGTGGACGCGGATTTGCGCCGGCCCACGCAGCATCACCTGTTTGAGGTCGATAACGACTTCGGGTTGACCGATTACTTGACCGGCAAGGCGGACCTTGAGGAGATCACCCGGACGACGAAAATTGACAACTTGTCCTTCATCCCCAGCGGCCAGATTCCCGACGGTGCGGTCGGCATTCTGAACAGCCAGCGCATGGTCGAAATGATCGCCAAGGCCAAAGGGCTTTACGATTTGGTGTTCTTCGATTCCCCGCCAATTTTGGGCGTGAGCGATGGATCGGTTTTGGCGAGCGAAGTCGATGTAACCGTGATGGTCGTGCAGCATCGCCGCTTTCCTCGCGCGATGCTCCAGCGCGTGAAGCAGGCCGTGCAACATGCCGGCGGGACGCTGATCGGAGTAGTCTTAAACAACGTCGATACCAAGCACGACGAAGGCTACAACTACTACAACACGTACAACGACTACTACAATCCGAAGAAGCAGGAAGCCACCAAGCGTGAGGCCGCTACTGCGGGCGCGGCAGCTCCGGCCCGGCCACGTTCTACCGAGCGCGAGGAATACTAAACGATATGCGATTTCCGTTTTTTCTCAGTTGTGTGTTTGCGGCTGTTCTTTCTTCGGCTTTGGCGGAGCCGCCGCGTATTGCACGTGCCGTCGCGGCTTCCGGGAGCACGGCTGCTCCCACGGAAGCCCGGAGTGATTCCAGTGTCGTCTTGAGAGCGAATGACGTGATTGGACTGCGCCTGGGTGGCATGCCTCCCGATGACGCGCAGCAGTTCAATGGCACGGAATTTACCGTGGGTGGAAATGGGATGGTCAACATTCCATACGCCGGCTCCTTGCAAGCTGCGGGCCGGACTCCGAGCGAGTTGGAGCGCGCCATTGAGCGGAGCTTGATTGACAAAAAGATATTCCGGTTTCCGACCGCGACGATCAACGTCGCGAACTCGATCCGGTACGTTTTTGTCGGTGGTAACGTCAAAGGACCAACAAAAATGCCTTGGTCTGCCGACCTCACGCTGATGTCCGCGATTGCGACGGCGGGTGGACCCGGTGATTTCGCTAGCGACAAGGTCAACTTGATTCGGGGTGGTAAGATTACGACTTACAGCTTCAAAAAGTTGAAAAAGGATCCGACTCAAGATCCGCGCCTGCAGCCGAGCGATCAGGTGGACCTTCCGTAGCCAGAGGCGGTCACGATCCGGAGATTAGCGCCCGGTTTTTCCATAAATAGCCGACGCCGGAGTAAAGAGTCAGCGCGAGCGAGAGGGCGATCAAGAATCCTCCGCCAGCCTTCCATGCGACGCCCCACCACAACCCGCTGTGCCCAAAGCCTGCCGTCGTGAATTCCTTGATGGAAAGGAGCAGCAGGAAAAAACACACGGTGACGATTTGCCAGACGGTTTTGTGTTTTCCCATCCGCTCCGATGGAAGGACGATGCCTTTGTTCGCGGCGAGGAGGCGCAGGCCGGTAATGGCAAACTCCCGCGAAATAATCACGATCGCGACCCACGCCGGAAATGCGTCGAGTGGCACGAGAAGGATGAACGCGGATGCCATCATGATCTTGTCCGCGAGCGGGTCCATGAGTTTGCCAAAATCGGTGACGAGGTTTCGCTTTCGCGCGATGGAGCCGTCGAGGTAGTCGGTGATTCCCGCGATGATGAAAATGACGAGGCCAAACGTCCTGGCGAAACGCCACTCCGTCGAAAGAATCGCGACGAAAACGAAGGTGAGGACGAAGCGGGCGGACGTCAGCCGATTCGGGAGATTCATGCGCGCAATAGCGAGCCGCACCGCTTGCAAAGCGTGCAGTGATGCGGTTCGGCGGAAAACTCCATTGCCATGCCGAACACTTTGCCGGTAGCCTCCGCGCCCTCTCAAGTTCTGATTCCATAAACTTTACCAAATACCAAACGCATACAGCATGAGCACATGTGATATCGGCCTCATCGGCCTCGCCGTGATGGGCGAAAATCTCGTTTTAAACATGGAGTCCAAGGGCTTCACCGTCGCCGTTTTTAATCGCACGACGAGTGTCGTTGATGCGTTTGAGGCGGGACGCGGAAAGGGAAAACATTTCGTTTTCGCCAGGACGCTTCCGGATTTTGTCGCGGCGCTGAAGCGTCCGCGCAAGGCGCAGATCATGGTGAAAGCCGGCGCGCCGGTGGATTCCGTCATCGATCAACTTGTTCCTCTTCTGGAGCCGG
This sequence comes from Chthoniobacterales bacterium, assembly GCA_038228115.1. Taxonomy (GTDB): domain Bacteria; phylum Verrucomicrobiota; class Verrucomicrobiia; order Chthoniobacterales; family Chthoniobacteraceae; genus JANLQB01. Next base: position 173,124 of record JBBRPM010000002.1, on the reverse strand, counting down.
GCGACATCATCATCGACGGGGGCAATTCGCTTTGGACCGACACGCAGCGTCGCGAAAAAGCGCTCAAGGAAAAAGGCATTCACTTTTTCGGCGTCGGCGTGAGTGGCGGCGAAGAGGGCGCGCTGAAAGGGCCGTCGATCATGCCGGGCGGCTCGAAAGAAGGCTGGGAGGCGCTCGCGCCGATTTACACGAAGATCGCGGCGGTGGTGGAAGGCGAGCCCTGCTGCCGGCACATGGGGCCGGATGGCGCGGGGCATTATGTGAAGATGGCGCACAACGGAATCGAGTACGGCGACATGCAGTTGATCTGCGAAAGCTACGCGATTCTGAAGGCGGCGCTCCATCCGACAGCGGATGAGTTCGCGCAGATTTTCACTGATTGGAACAAGGGCGAGCTGGACAGTTTCCTCATCGAAATCACGGCACGGATTTTCACCAAGAAGGATGCCGAAACAGGGAAACCGATGGTCGATCTCATCCTCGACAAAGCCGGCCAAAAGGGGACCGGGAAGTGGACCGTGGGGCATGCCGTGGAGATGGGCGTCCCGCTCAGTGTGATCGGCAGCGCCGTCGAGGCGCGGATTCTTTCCTCGGAAAAAGACGAGCGCGTGGCGGCGAGTAAGGTGCTCGCCGGGCCTGCGCCGAAGCCATTCTCCGGCGATCGCGCCAAATTGATCGAAGCTGTCGGCGATGCGCTTTACGCGAGCAAAATCATCAGCTACGCGCAGGGCATGGTGCAATTGGGAAGAGCGAGCGAGCTTTACAACTGGCACCTGAACTTCGGCGACATCGCGAGCATCTGGCGGGGCGGCTGCATCATCCGCGCGCGTTTTCTCAATCGCATCACCGAGGCGTATCGGAAAAATCCCGCGCTCAAAAATCTCGTGCTCGATCCGTTCTTCGCAGAGGTGCTGCAGCGCACGCAGGCGAATTGGCGCATCGCGATTCAGACCGCGATCGAGTACGGCGTCGCGGTTCCGGGATTCAGCAGCGCGCTCAGCTACTTCGACAGCTACCGGTCGGCGAATCTTCCGGCAAACCTGCTCCAGGCGCAGCGCGACTATTTTGGCGCGCACACCTTTGAGCGCATCGACAAACCGGCGGGGGAGTTTTTCCACTACGACTGGCTGAGCTGAGATCGGGGAGAGTTTGGGTCATAAATGCAGAAACCATAATTTCTGCTATCGACTAAAGAAGCTAGCACGGCGGCTGCTAAATCCAGTTGCATGACGATGCTCCACAGTTTGCCAGCCGAAGTCGCTCTCGATGACGCGACGACTTCCACCCGGCCTGCCGCCGCGCCTGCGACCTGCTATTCCATTACCGTCTTCACTCAATGCTGGAAGGATGTGCGCGATTTTTATGTGAATATCCTCCGTGCAGAAGTGGTGAGCGAGCGTGTGGATCGCTACTCCGAAATCGTGATGGGCGGCGTGCCGCTCACGATTCGCATGGCCGAGCATGGCGAGACCGTCAGCTTCTTTCATCTCTATCTCTCGATGAAAAACCACGAGAGCGTCCTCGCCGAGTTGCGCCGCCGCGGCATCATCGTGACGACGGTCGGGCCATATACCAATTTCCGAGATCCCGAAGGCCGCGTGATCAAGCTGTCCGAGGGAAAGACGATCGTTTCCTAAACGCGGGGTGGGTGGGCGCGGCTCCGGCTACGTGCGCCCATCTCGCGCAGGATTCAGACGATTCGCTTTTCGCCGGCATAAACATTCAGCGAACGCCCGCGCAAAAACCCGGCCAGCGTCTGCCCGCTCTTGCGCGCGAACTTCACCGCGAGGCTCGTGGGAGCGGAAATCGCGACGACGATCGCGACGCCCGCAGCGTGCGCCTTTTGCACCATCTCGAAGGAAGTGCGCCCGCTGAGCAGCACGATGTGGCCGGCTAAAGGCGTGAGCTTTTTGAGCAACGCGAAGCCGATCAATTTGTCGAGCGCGTTGTGGCGGCCGACATCCTCGCGCACGGCGATCAGCTTGCCCGCGCCATCGAACAGCGCGCAGGCGTGCAGGCCGCCGGTGGATTGAAACGCTGTCTGCTGTTCGCTCAGGATTTTCGGCAGCGCGATCAGGATTTCCGCGGAGATGCGGCTCCGCTCGCGCAAGGGCTTGCGCCGCTTCATCGCCTCGTCGATCGCTGTGGTGCCGCACAGACCGCAACTCGACGACGTCATGATGTGCCGGGAAAGTTTCGCGGGATCGAAGGCAGCGGGATTTCGCAATGCGACGTCGATCGTGTTGCCCGCGCCGGCCTTGGTCGTGGCGATGCAGGTCACGATGTCGAAAAGATCGTGCGCGGATTTGATGATGCCTTCTGACAGAAGAAAGCCCGCGGCCAGTTCGCGGTCGCAGCCGGGAGTGCGCATTGTGACGGAGATGGTGGTGCCTTCGACGCGGATTTCGAGCGGCTCTTCGCGCGCCAGGAAATCGGAGCGCCGCTCCAGGACCACGCCATTTTCGTAGCGCGTGAGGCGAGTGGGAACGATCTCCTTCATCGCGCGACTCTACGATCCGGGGGAGCTAGCGAAAGCTCAGCGCGCGGCTTTGTCGCCGCGATAGTTTTCGGCGACCCGCATGAAAAAAGGGCGCACCTTTTTTCCGCCGCGCTCGATCCATTGCTCCTCGATTTTTCCGAGGCGTCCGCATTTTTCGCGGACGCGATTTCGATCGAGATCGCTGCGGTCAAAGCTGACGAGGAGCAGGGTCGCGCCGATTTGTTCGGCGGGTGGAAACCAGAACTCATACATCAGCGCGCGCATGCCGAAGAGGTGCGCGCCGGTCGTCTCGCGGATCGCGGTGCGCGGACTGGAATGATAAAACGCGGCCTCGCTCGCGATGAAATTTCGATCGAGCCCGACCAGGAGCACTTTCCCGTTTGCGGGTGGCGGAATCGCCGCGCGGCGCGCTTCCAGAGCCTCGCCCATCTCGGACCATCCGACCGGGAGAAGCGCCATATCTTTCGCGTAGCCGACGCCGGGCCAGCCGGTCGTGAGTTCGCCGAGAAAGGCGACATACACGAGCAAGAGGAACGCAACCGTCGCGACCCACGCGCGGCGGAGCGTGGAGCGCGGCGTATCGGACAGCGACACAAGCAGGGCGGCGATCGCCGGGATGACCGCGAGCCAGAGCGGGCCGGTCCAGTTCAGCTTCACGCGGTGGGTGAAGCTGAAGAGCAGAAAGACGCTCAGCGGCACGAGCGCATAAACGCGCGCGAACAAGCGTCGTCGTGCGTCGTCGGGACTCGGAAGCGACGGGCCGCGCAACGCTTTCCACGCGAGGATGGCACCGACCGGAGTGAGCAGCGCGAGGATCGCAGCGGCGAGTTCGTGCGTGGAAAAGCGGCGCGCTTCGGCGACACGATCCGCACTTTGGAAAGCGAACGACGCCCACTCGTGACGCGCATTCCAAATGATGACCGGCGAAAAAAGCACGACAGACAAAAGCACCGCGGCGTAGGGCGCGGGATGGCGAAACCAGCGGCGTGAGCGGGCATCGAGCGCGAGAAAAAGCAATGTCGCCGGACCGAGCAGGGCGATCGTGTATTTCGACAACATGCCCACGCCGAGGCAGACGCCGAGACCAAACCACGCGGACGCTTTTTCCCGCAGCAGAGCGAGCGCGAGAAAGTAGAGGCCGCCCGCCCAGCACGCCGTCAGCGGCGCATCCGGCGTGATCATGAAGCCGGTCAAAAAGAAAAACGGAAGCAACTGCACGAGCAGCACCGCGGTCGCTCCGGCGCGCGCATCGTAGAGCAGCGTGGTCAGCCGGAACGCGAAGAAAGCGGTAACGAGCGAGCACAGCACGACGCCGACGCGCACTCCAAATTCACCATCTCCAAACATCGCCGTGCCGGCGTGAATGAGCCACGCGACCATCGGCGGATGATCGAGGTAGCCGATGTCCAGATGGGCCGCGTAGTTCCAGTAGTAGGCCTCTTCGGGGAAAAGATCCGGCCAGGCGAGGAACGCGACGCGGAGAAGAAACAGCGCGGCGGCGAGGAAAAGTGCGCCGCGTTTCAAGCGGCCTGCTTTCCGGGCTGACGCTCGAGGTAGCTCTTGCAGACGGCGTCGAAAGTTTGATCCGGCGTGATGCGTTGCATGCAAACATTGTCGCGGCAGGCAGACTGGCGATTGTTCAGCGCGCTGACGCACGGGCTGCACGCGATGCCGGCCCAGAGCGGCGTATTTCGCGGCGTGAGCGCGGCGAAAAGCAGCGGCGTCTCAGGCCCGAAAAGCGTGACGGTGTGAATGGGCGTGAGCGCGGCGAAATGCGCGGGGCCGCTGTCATTCGTGACGAGCACATCCGCCAGCCCGTAGAGCACCAGCAGTTGGCGCAGCGTCGTCTCACCCGCGAGCGAAAAGCAGCGCGCGGAGTCCACGCGGCGGACCAAATCCTGCGCTTTCGGGGCCTCATTTTTTGCGCCGGTAAATGCGATGAAGACTTCCGGGAATCGCACGAGCAGACGCTGCGCGACCTCAATGTAACTTTCCAGACTCCACCGGCGCAGCGGAATCAAATCGCTCGCATTCGCGTTCAGCAAAATCAGCCGCGGCGCGGGCTGTCCGGAATAGCGCGTGATCCGCTCCCTCATTTCCACCGTCTCCGCGGGCTCCGCGACAAAATACGGCAGCGCGTCCTCCGACGTGTCGGGCTTCAAATCGAAACGCGGAAAACTTTCCGGCTCCACATCGAGCGCGCTGACCAGCGACGCAAAAGTCTGCGTCGTGTGCAGGTGCGGATTGTAGCGCACACGATGCGTCATCAAGTTCCCGCGATACGGCCCTTCCCCAAACCACGCGTGAAAACCGACGCGCGTCGCCGCACCGCTCGCCCAAGTGAGCAGCGCGGAGGAGCGCGCGAAAAATTCAAGGTCGATCGCCGCGTCGAGCCGCAGTTTTCGCAGACGGACAAACGCCGGCAAAACCGCGCGCAGCAAGCTGAACAAACTGTCGCTCGGAAGCGTGATAACGTTTTCCCGCGGGATGACATCGAGCGCGTCGAGGATGAAGCGGTTGTCCTCAAAGACCGCCATGTAAACGTGCTCGCGACCGACGCGCTGCACGGCGTCCTGCAAGGCCCGGTGCGCAAGGACGGTCGAGCCTTGCTCGGCGAGTTTTACAAAAAGGATCGACCGCGGTTTCTCCACCGGCTGCCGACGCGGAAAAATGGCTTTGAGCGCCGTGACCACGAAGCAAAGCGGCACGCCGAGCCGGCGGTCGAGGCGCATCATCTTCTGGACGTTCATGCGGTGGGATGGGAGCGAATCCGGATTTTCAGAACGGCGACTTTCCACGGCGGCATGGTGCGACTCAAGGCGGATTTACACCGGGGATTTCGCTTTGCACTTCCCTGGAAAAGGCAAAACAGTAAGTGGTGTCCAAAGTATCCGCGACCGGCGAACCGATCCAGACGAGGAACATCGCGTCTGTCGTTTTGGTTTTGATCTTCGCGTGCAGCGGCTGCGGGCGAGGGCCGCGCGACGGAGCACAGGGATACATCGAGGGTGAATTTATCTACGTGGCCTCGCCGCTGGCCGGCGCGGTGGAGACGCTTTCGGTGGAGCGCGGCGCGCAGGTGCAGGTGGGTGATCCGCTTTTCGCGCTGGAGTGCGGCGCTGAGACGGCGGCGCGGGATCAAGCAGCGAAGCGGCTCGACGAGGGACGCGCGAAATTTGAAGACGCCAAAAAAGGAAAGCGGGTCGAAGAAATCGAGGCGCTCGAAGCGCAACTGAATCAGACCCGCGCGGCGCTGGTGCTGTCTGAAAAAGAATTCATCCGCCAGACGGAACTGGCTCGCAGCGGCGCGTCGTCGCCACAGGATCTCGATCGCGCGCGATCCGCCCGGGATCAGGATCGGCAGCATGTTTCGCAGCTCGATGCGGATTTGAAAACGGGCCGTCTCGGGTCGCGCGCCGACATGATCGCGGCGGCGGAGGCGAATGTCCGGGCGCTCGAAGCGGCGCTCGTAAAAGCGGACTGGGACCTTTCCCAAAAGCATCAGAACGCGCCGCAAACGGGCCTCATCTTCGATACGCTTTATCGCGCCGGCGAATGGGTCGCGGCGGGGAAACCGGTGGTCGTGCTGCTGCCGCCGGCAAACATCAAGGTGCGCGCTTTCGTGCCCGAGGCGCGCGTCGGCACGATTCACCCCGGCGATCCTTTGCGCGTGAATGTGGACGGAGTGAGCGATCCCTTTTTTGCGAAGGTCAGCTTCATTTCGCCGCAGGCGGAATACACGCCGCCGGTCATCTACAGCCAGGAGACGCGGGGAAAACTGGTCTTCATGATCGAGGCCGTCTTCGATCCGGCGACGGCGGCGAAGCTGCATCCCGGCCAGCCCGTGGATGTGCATTTCGGACCCTGACGTGGCGGACGATTTCGCCATCGACGTGCGGGGAATGACGAAGCGTTTCGGCGAGCGCACGGTCGTCAACGCGATCGATCTGCAAGTGCGCACCGGGGAGATTTACGGATTTCTTGGACCGAACGGCAGCGGCAAAACGACCTTCATTCGCATGCTCTGCGGATTGCTCCGCGCGGACGCGGGAAGCGGCACGTGTCTCGGCTTCGACGTGATCCACGATAGCGAGGCGATAAAGACGCAGGTCGGCTACATGACGCAGCGGTTCAGCTTTTACGAAGACCTGAGCATCGCGGAAAATCTCGATTTCGTGGCGCGAATGTACGGCGTGAAAAATCGCGCGGACGCGGTTCGTAAAAGCATCGATCAGCTCGGACTCGCGGGCCGGCAGAAGCAGCTCGCGGGCGAACTTTCCGGCGGCTGGAAGCAGCGGCTCGCGCTGGCGGCGTGCCTGATTCACAAACCAAAACTGCTGCTGCTCGACGAGCCGACCGCGGGCGTCGATCCAAAAGCGCGGCGCGATTTTTGGGAACAAATCCATCAGCTCGCGGCGCAGGGGCTCACGTTTTTAATCACGACGCACTACATGGATGAAGCGGAGCGCTGCCATCGGCTCGCTTACATTTCCTATGGGAATCTGCTCACGCACGGCACCGTGGCCGAGGTCATCGCGCATGCGCATCTCACGACGTGGTCGGTGAGTGGAGCGGATTTGCTGAAACTTGCCGGCGAGCTTCGCGGACAACCGGGAGTGCAGGAAGCGGTGGCGTTTGGCACCGCGCTGCACGTGAGCGGCGACGACGCTGCGGCGCTGGAGGCGGCGATCACGCCTTATCAAAATGAGCATCGCGTTTGGAAAAAAATCCCGTCCGGTCTGGAGGATGTTTTCATCCATCTGATGGGCGCATCGAAGGACAACTTCGAACCATGAAAGGGCATCACATTTCACTCGCGCGGCTGTGGGGCATCGTGGTGAAGGAGTTCGTGCAGATGCGTCGCGACCGGCTCACTTTCGCGATGATCCTCGGCATCCCGCTGCTGCAGCTCACGCTCTTCGGGTTCGCGATCAATGCTGACCCACGCCGTCTTCCCGCCGCCGTGCTCGTCGCCGATCAAGGCCCGCAAACGCGCACGCTGCTGGCCGCGCTGAAGAACAGCACTTACTTTGAATTCGTGCGGCAGGTCGCGAGTGAAATTGAGGCGCGGGAAGCACTCGCTCGTGGCGAAGTTCAGTTCGTCATCAACATCCCGGAAAATTTTTCCCGCGATCTGCTGCGCGGCGAGCGCCCCGTCCTGCTCATCGAAGCCGACGCCACCGATCCCGCCGCCACCGGCAATGCGCTCGGTTCGCTGAGCACGCTGCTCAATGCCGCGCTGCAAAACGATCTGAAAGGTCCGCTCGCTTTTCTCGCCGCCGGCACTTCGCCCATCGAGCTGCGCGTCCATGCGCTCTACAACCCCGAGGCGATCACGCAATACAACATCGTTCCCGGCCTCATGGGCGTCATCCTCACCATGACGATGATCATGATCACGGGCCTCGCGATCACGCGCGAGCGCGAGCGCGGCACGATGGAAAACCTCCTCTCCATGCCCACGCGCCCGACCGAAGTGCTCGTGGGAAAAATCGTGCCCTACGTTTTTCTTGGCTACGTCCAGATCGCGGTCATTTTGCTAGCCTCGCATTTCCTTTTCCACGTCCCGATGCACGGCAGCATCGCGCTGCTGCTCGTGTGCGCGCTCGTCTTCATCGCCGCGAATCTCGCGATGGGCATCACCTTTTCCACCGTCGCGAAAAATCAGCTTCAGGCGATGCAGATGACCTTCTTCGTTTTCCTTCCGTCCATCCTTTTGTCCGGCTTCATGTTCCCGTTTCGCGGCATGCCGCATTGGGCGCAGGTTGTGGGTGAAATCCTCCCGCTCACGCATTTCCTGCGCATCGTCCGGGGCATTTTGCTGAAAGGAAACGGCGTGGAAAACATCCTGCCTGAGCTGTGGCCGATCGTCCTCTTCGCCGCCGTCATGCTCACCATCGGCATCAAGCGCTACCGGCAGACGCTGGATTGAGCGCACGGCAGTAAATTAAAACCATGCGACACATCCAAATCCTGCTGCTCTGGGCGCTGTTCTCCGCCTCACTTTTCGCCGGACCGGAGCGACCTCATATCGTCATCATTCTCGCGGACGACATGGGCTACGGCGATCCGCAGTGCTTCAATCCCCAGTCGAAGATCGCGACGCCGAACATCGATCGACTCGCTCGTGAGGGCATGAAGTTCACCGACGCGCACGCGCCGGGGCCGCTGTGTCATCCTTCGCGCTACGGCCTCATCACGGGTCGCTATCCGTTCCGCGCCGATATCACCAAATGGCCCACGCAACCGCTCATTCGCAAAGGCGAGGCGACCATCGCGACCGTGTTAAAATCGCAGGGCTATCGCACCGCGATGATTGGGAAATGGCATCTCGGCCTTCAGGAAAACGGCTACGACAAGCCGCTCGCGGGAGGCCCGACGGATCATGGCTTCGAGACCTTTTTCGGCACGCGGGCCTCGACGGACATTCCGCCGTATTTTTGGATTCAGGCAAATCAGGCCGTGCAACCACCCACGGGTCACATCGCTGCCGCGCACTCGGAGGGCTGGTCGCCGATTCAGGGAGATTTTCGTCGGGAGGGCGACATCGCGCCGGACTATGTGCATCCCGAAGTGCTGCCGCGGCTCACGAGTGAAGCGGTGGAACTCGTGCAGTCGCACAAGGCGAAATCCGAGCCCCTATTGCTCTATTTCGCCATGACCGCGCCGCACACTCCGTGGATGCCCGCGCCCGAGTTCATCGGCAAAAGCGGCGCGGGCCAGTACGGCGACTTCGTGCAAATGGCAGACGCCGAGATCGGTCGCGTGCTGAGCGCTTTGGATGAGGCTGGCATGACTGAAAACACCCTGCTCATTTTCACCTCGGACAACGGCCCGGTCTGGTATCCCGGCGATGTCCAGCGCCTCGCCCACGACTCCACGGGCGGACTCCGCGGGATGAAAGCCGACGCGTGGGAAGGCGGGCATCGGATGCCCTTCATCGTCCGCTGGCCGGGCAAAGTGAAAGCCGGGAGCGTGAGTAAACAAACGATCTGCTTCACCGACTTGCTCGCCACTTTCGCCGATGTGTGCGGGGTGGAGCTCCCCGCCGACGCTGGCCCGGACAGCTTCAGCCTCCTGCCTGTGCTACTGGGGAATCAACCGGAAGACAAACCCGTCCGCGGCCCGATCGTGATGCAGGCTGGCAGCACCGATGCCATGATGATCCGGTCCGGCGACTGGAAGCTCATCAACCAACTCGGCTCCGGTGGCTTCACTAAACCCAACAAACTCAAACCCGCTCCCGGCGAGCCCGAAGGCCAGCTCTACCATCTCGCGGACGATCGTGCCGAGACGATCAATCTCTATGCGCAACGGCCTGAGATCGTCGCGCGCCTCACGGCGGAGATGAAAAAGATCACGGACGGGAAACAAAGCCGCAGCCAATAGGGAGAGTGGCGAGCCGTATTGCTGCCGGATTGAACGACGCCGGGATTGCCTTGCCCGTGCCTCGTTCGCAGACTCGCCGCTTTATGAAAAGGTCTGTCCTTCCCCGACTCATGCGACTGGCGCTGCTCGTCGCGCCGCTTGTCTTTTCCGTTTCGCCCGCGTCCGGTGAAAGCGACGCAGCGTTCGGCGAGCGAGTGCAGTGGCGTGGTGATTTGCAAAACTCGCGGGCGCATTTCGAGCGCGAGAAAAAGGGGCGCGTGGCATTTCTCGGCGGCTCGATCACGGAGATGGATGGCTATCGCCCGATGGTCGCCGAGATTTTGAAAAAGCGCTTTCCGCAGACGGCGTTCGACTTCGTAAACGCCGGCATCGCGTCCACGTGTTCGACCACCGGAGCGTTCCGTTTTTCGCGCGATGTGCTGGCAGGCGGCGCGCCGGATTTGTTGTTCGTGGAGTTTGCGGTGAACGACGACCAAGACGCCGCCCACACGCGCGCGGAGTGTATCCGTGGGCTGGAAGGAATCGTGCGCCAGGCGCGGACGGCGAACCCGAAGATGGACATCGTGGTCACGTATTTTGTGAACGAGGGAATGGTGAAAACGTATCAAGCGGGAGGCACGCCGCTGCCGGTCGAGGCGCATGAGGCAGTGGCGGAGCAATACGGCATTTCCACGATCCATCTCGGCGCGGAAGTCGCGGCGGAGATGAAAGCGGGAACGCTGACGTGGCAGAAATACGGCGGCACGCATCCCGCGCCATTTGGCAATGCGATCTGCGCGCGGATGATCGACGCGCTTTTCACCCGCGCGTGGTCCGCGCCGCTGGCGGAAAGTGCCGCGTCAGTTCACCCGCCGCCGCTTGATCCGCTCAGCTACGCCGCGGGGCGGTTCATCGACCCGAAAACCGCGCAGTCGAAAAGCGGGTGGTCGCTCGCGGTTCCTGATTGGGCCAGCCTTCCCGGCGGGAAGCGCGATCGCTTCACCTCGATTCCCATGTTTACCGCGACCGAACCCAGCTCGGAAGCGACGCTCGAATTTGAAGGCACAAGCGTAGGTGCCTACGTGGTCGCCGGCCCGGACGCGGGCATGATCGAAGCCAGCGTGGATGGCGCGGCTCCGCGCACGGTCAATCTTTTCCACCACTACAGCGCGGGACTGCATTATCCGCGCACGGTGCTTTTCGGCACTGATCTCGCGCCCGGCAAACACAGGCTTACGATTCGCCTTTCCGCTGAAACGAAGAGCGCCGGGCACGCCGCGCGCATCATGCAGTTCGTCGCCAACTGACGGGATGCCGGTGCTGCGAATCTTCCGCGAAGAGTCACGCCGCACGCTCGCGCTCGCGGTGCCGATGATGGCGGGCCAGCTCAGCCAGATGCTAATGGGCGTGGCGGACAGCGCGATGGTTGGTCGCGTCGGCGTGGTGCCGCTCGCCGCTTCCGCCTTCGCCAATGGACTTCTCGCGGTGCCGTTTCTTTTTGGAATCGGTCTGCTCCAGGCAATCTCCGTGCGCGCGGCACAGGCGCATGGGGCAGGGGATCGGCGGGCGACGGGCGAAGTGCTGCGGCACGGTCTCGCCATCACCGCCGTCGCCGGGATCGGCCTGATCGTGCTGGTTGGTGGCACGAGCTTTTTACTCGGGCAATTTGGTCAGCCGGCAGACGTCGCTGCCGAAGCGCGTCCCTTCTTCCTGCTCTGCGGCATCTCGATGCTGCCGATGCTGCTCGCGATGAGTTTCAAGCAATTCTCCGAAGCGCTCGATCATCCGTGGCCGCCCATGTTCATATTGTTCGGTAGCGTGGTGCTGAATATTTTCCTGAACTGGATTCTGATTTACGGAAACCTCGGCGCGCCTGCGCTCGGGCTGACGGGCGCAGGTATCGCGACTCTGCTTTCCCGAATCGCGGCGCTCTTCTTCGTCATCGCCTACGTGTTTCGCGCCGCTCGCTTTTCCGATGCACTGCCGGTGGCGTGGCGGCGGCCTTTGGAGTGGGCGCGGGTGTCATCGCTCCTGCGCATCGGACTGCCCGCGGGCGCGCAGCTTCTCTTGGAAGTCACCGCCTTCACCGTGGCGACGATCATGATCGGCTGGCTCGGCACGCAGTCCCTCGCGGCGCATCAAATCGCGCTGACCTGCGTGGCGACTTCATTCATGTTTCCGCTCGGCATCGCGATGGCGACGACGATCCGCATCGGGCAGGCGCTCGGCGCAAATCAGGCGGGCCGCGTGCGCGCGATTGGGTTCACCTCTTTTGCCCTGAGCCTTCTCATCATGGGCGCGACCGGGCTGCTTTTTGCCTTTGGAAATCACCTGCTCGCCCGTTCCTTCGTCAGCGATCCAGCGGTCGCCGCCATCGCCGCGAGGCTGCTCATTATTGGGGCGCTTTTCCAGCTCGTGGACGGCATGCAAGTCGTCGGCGCAGGCGCGCTTCGCGGACTCAACGACGCCGCCGTCCCGATGATGGCGTGCTTCGTCGGCTACTGGGTTGTCTTCTTGCCATTCGCCTATTTTACCGCATTTCGTTTCGGCTACGGCGTGGAAGGCGTTTGGTACGGGCTCGCGGCCGCGCTCGGTATTGTGGGCCTCTCGCTTTTCCTGCGCTTCGCGGCCAAGACCGCGTCACTCGCGACCTGACTACGCGGGCTGTTCGCTGAGGCCCGGCGGGAAGTCGAGCGTGCCACGGGCGCGGTCGGCTTGCGGGATCAGCGGCGGTGGTTCGGCCCGCGGCGGTTTGATCGGCGCGACGGGCGGATTTCTCATCTCGCCGTGTTCCGAAATATCCCGAATCTGCGAGCCGTCGAGCGTCTCAAATTCAAGCAGCGCCTTGGCGATGATCTCCAGTTTGTCGCGATGCCTCGTCAGCAAATCCTTCGCGCGCGAATACGCGTCGTCGCACAGCTTCCGCACTTCACGATCGATTTCCTGCGCGGTCGCTTCGCTGTAGTCGCGCGAGCGATTGATGTCACGCCCGAGGAAAACGTGCTCCTGATGCTCGCCGTATTCGACCATGCCCATGCGCTCGCTCATGCCCCATTCACACACCATCTTGCGCGCGATATTCGTCGCCTGCTGGATGTCTCCGCCGGCCCCGTTCGTCACGTCGCCGAAGATCAATTCCTCCGCCACGCGACCACCCATAATGACGACGAGGTGATCGAGCAATTCCTTCCGGCGGTTCGTGTATTTATCGCCTTCCGGCAGATACATCGTGAGCCCGAGCGCAGGCCCGCGCGGGATGATCGTCACCTTGTGCAGCGGGTCCATCTCCGGCATCAGGATGCAAAGCAGCGCATGACCCGCTTCATGGTAAGCTGTGTTCTCCTTCTCCTTATCGCTCATCGCGAGACTGCGGCGTTCCTTGCCCCAGCGCACCTTGTCGCGCGCTTCTTCCAGTTCATCGCGCGTGATTGCTTTCAGACCTCTGCGTGCCGCGATCAGCGCGGCTTCGTTGATGACGTTTGCGAGTTCCGCGCCGCTGTAGCCGGGCGTGCCACGAGCGATCACTGAAAGATCCACGTCCTCGGAGATTTTCACTTTTTTCGAGTGAACCCGGAGGATTTCCTCGCGACCGCGGACATCGGGTAGCGCGACGGTGACCTGGCGGTCAAAGCGACCCGGACGCAGCAGCGCGGGATCGAGGACATCGGGACGATTCGTGGCCGCAATGATGATCACGCCTTCCTGCGTATCGAAGCCGTCCATTTCCACCAGCAACGCATTCAGCGTCTGCTCACGCTCGTCGTGTCCACCGCCGAGGCCGTGGCCACGGTGACGACCGACGGCGTCGATTTCGTCGATGAAAATGAGACACGGCGCGGACTTCTTGCCTTGCTCGAACATATCGCGCACGCGGCTTGCGCCGACGCCGACAAACATTTCCACGAAATCCGATCCGCTGATCGAAAAGAAAGGCACGTCCGCCTCACCCGCGATGGCGCGGGCCAGCAGTGTCTTTCCGGTGCCCGGCGAACCAATCATGAGCACGCCTTTCGGGATGTGGCCGCCGAGCTTTTGAAACTTCTTCGGGTCCTTCAGGAACTCTACGATTTCGCTTACTTCCTCCTTCGCTTCCTGGACGCCCGCCACGTCCTTGAACGTGATCTTGTTCTTGTCGCGCGCCATCATGCGCGCCTTCGACTTGCCGAAATTGAGCGCGCCTTTTCCCGCCATGCGGATCTGCTGCCGGAAGAAAAAATAAAGGATCAGCAGAAAGAGCGCGATCGGCAGGAAGCCGACGATCATCGAGGCGAGCAGGTTATTTTCGGCCTTCTCCTCCGGGATGATTTCGTGGTCCGCGAGCGTTTTTTGGAGGCTCTGGTTAAACTTCAGATTCACCTGCGTGCGAAACGGTTCGATGTCGTTTGGCGGCTGTTTGTCAGTGCGATACCAGCCGCGGATCGAGTCCGTGGCGCTGTTCGGTTCGGAGACGAGTTCGACGGGCCGGTCGCGCACGATTTTGTTCGCTTCGAGCGCCTTCACGAAGTCTGGGAAAGCCAGATCTTTCGCGTGCGTCATGTCGCTTTTAAAAAGAAAAGCTCCGCCAATGAGCGCGATGGCCACGGCGAAGAGGACGACGCCGCGCCAGTTGAAATTCGGATCCTGCGCTGGTGGCGGACGGTTGCCACGTGGCGGGCGATTTTCGGATTGAGCCATAAGGTAGTTTTTGCCTGAGAAAGGAAGGGCTTCCTTCACACATTCGCACTTGCGCTTGCATCGGACGCCACAGGGTTGCGAAACGTAGTGACTCGCGACGTTTGGTCAACCCGGATCGTCGCCGAAGGCCGCTTGCCACAGTCCAGCGCGGCGTTTACGTCTCGGGCGTGTTGTTCCCGCTCCGCTTGCGTCGCAAAGCATTCGTCGCCCTCGGCGCGATGATCTTGGGATGCGCCGCCGTCCTGGCCGCGGACGCGGAGGAACGCATCATCGTGATCGATCCCGGCCACGGTGGCGCGGCTGTTTTGGATGAAAGCAGCCCGAACAATGCAACAAGTCCATCCGGCGTGAAGGAGAAGGATTTGACGCTGGAAATGGCGCGCGCGGTCTTCGCGGCGGTTCGCGATTCCGACGCGGCGAAAAAAGCGGGCCTCGTGCCGGTCCTGACGCGTGATTCGGATGTGAACGTCGGCATGACCGACCGCGCACGCGTCGCGCTTTCCCGGTCGGCGCGCGCGCTGGTCAGCATCCATTTCAATGCCAGCGCCGACCACACCGCGCGCGGTCCGCTCGGCATGGTGCAGGATGCGGGGCATGGAAATGAGCACGTCGCGCGCGACCACGCGTACGCGAACCAGCTCGCCGAGGCGATCAGCAGCGTGACGCGAAAATACGATCCCAAAAGCGTGCGACGCGACGCGCTCACGGATCGCGAGCTCAAGGAAGGACGCGGCTCGTTTCTCTTCCGCCATCTGCGCGCCGATCCGAAAGGGCAGGGGATTCCCGCGTGTTTTTTGGAGATCGAATTTATCGACAACCCCCAAGTCGAGGCGTGGCTCATCCGCAGCGAAAAGGCGAAGGCGATCCGCGCCGAA
Source organism: Chthoniobacterales bacterium (assembly GCA_038228115.1). Lineage (GTDB taxonomy): Bacteria > Verrucomicrobiota > Verrucomicrobiia > Chthoniobacterales > Chthoniobacteraceae > JANLQB01. The sequence continues at coordinate 157,707 of JBBRPM010000002.1, read as the reverse complement.
ATCGCGCAAGCGCTGGCAAGGGCGCTGATCGAATTTGCCGGGAAGGGTGAGTGAGCGACGGAGTATTTCAATCCGCCGGAGGCGGCGTCAAAAGCCTGTCATTTCGACCGGAGCGGAGGAGGAAAGACGGGCGGAGTGCAGTGGAGAAACCTCAAATTTTTCTTCGCGCGGGCCACTGCGGTGTGGAGCGGGATCACGTTGACACACTGCGAAAGGCAAAGTTTGAGGTTTCTCCGCTGCGCTCCGCCCGCGAGCCCACCTCCGCTCCGGTCGAAATGACCGTTTTTTGGGTTGTCATTCCGCTTGGTCAACGCCCCGCCATTCGCCAACAATGAGCGGATGCCACTCCACGGACTCAGCCTCATCGCCGGCGCATTCGCGCTACCCTCTGCCACCACCTTTCGCGCCGCCAGCCCGCTCGATGCGCAGCAACTCGACCCGCTTTTCCACGAAGCCACCGACGCCGACGCCGACCGCGCCCTGCACCACGCGGCCGAGGCGTTTCACCTTTTCCGAAAAGCCAGCGCCGAGGTGCGCGCGACGCTGCTCGAAACGATCGCCGAAGAAATCCTTGCCATCGGCGACGACCTCTTGAACCGCGCCCACGCCGAAAGCGGCCTCCCGCTCGACCGCCTCACCGGCGAGCGCGGACGCACCGTCGGCCAGTTCCGACTCTTCGCCGGAGTCGTCCGCGAAGGCTCGTGGTGCGACGCCCGCATCGACACCGCGCTCCCCGATCGCAAGCCCGTGCCGAAGCCCGATCTCCGCCGCATGCTCATCCCGCTCGGCCCCGTCGTCGTCTTCGGCGCGAGCAATTTTCCCCTCGCCTTCTCCGTCGCCGGTGGCGACACCGCGAGCGCCTTTGCGGCCGGCTGCCCGGTTGTCGTAAAAGCGCATCCGGCGCATCCCGGCACGTCGGAACTCGTCGGCCTCGCCATCCAGCGCGCGCTCGAAAAATGCGGCCTGCCCGCGGGTCTTTTCTCGATGCTGCACGGCGGCACCGCGATTGGCCTCACGCTCGTCCGCCATCCGCTCACGCGCGCCGTCGGCTTCACCGGCTCGCGCACCGCTGGCGTCGCCCTTTGGAAAGCCGCGAACGACCGGCCTGAGCCCATCCCCGTCTTCGCCGAAATGAGCAGCCTCAATCCCATCTTCATCCTCCCCGGCGCGCTCCGCGAGCGCGGAGCGCAGATGGTCGAGGCCCTGAAAAACTCTGTGACGATGGGCGTCGGACAGTTCTGCACCAAGCCCGGCCTCGTCTTCGGACTCGGCGGCGAGACGTTTGAAAATTTTGCCGAACAATTTGGCCAGGCCATCACGAAAGCCGCACCCGGCACCATGCTTCACGCCGGCATCGCGAGCGCGTTTCATCGCGGACTCGACCGCATGGAAAAGATCCCCGGCGTCGTCGCGCTCGGCCTTTCCGAAATCGAACCTGACGCCGCCAAAACGCACGGCGAACCCGTCGTCTTCGCCACCGACGCCACCGATTTCCTCCAGCACCGCGAGCTGCACGACGAAGTCTTCGGCCCCTACACCTTGCTCATCACCGCCGACTCTTTCGAGGAACTCAAAGCCGCCGCGCGCAGCCTCGAAGGCCAGCTCACCGCCACGCTTTTCGCCACGCCCGAAGACCTCTCCGCCGCCTCCGATCTCCTCGCGATCCTGGAGCGAAAAGCCGGGCGTCTGCTCGTGAACCAATATCCCACCGGCGTCGAAGTCTGCCCCGCGATGCAGCACGGAGGCCCTTTCCCGGCCACCACCGACTCGCGTTTCACCAGCGTCGGCACCGCCGCCATCGCCCGCTTCGCCCGCCCCGTCTGCTACCAAAATTTCCCCGCCGACACCCTCGCTCCCGAACTCCGCGACGAAAACCCACGCGGCATTTTGCGCATCGTGAATGGGGAACACAGCCGGGCTGCGTTGACGCCGTAGTCGCACTGATTTCGGGCCAGCATCGCGACTGGGTGAAACAAAATTGGCTGAGCAGGAAGGCAGTATGTTTGACAATCTCCGGCCATAAATCACGACGGCGCACCCGGCGTGCCGATCGGTTGGAACGCGCCTTCAATGCGTCATCACGTAGAAGACGATATTGATCGTGAGCGGATACGTTTTTTTCTCGGAGAACTCCTTGAAGAAATACTCGTTCTCGCCTTCCCGCTCCCAACCGTCGCCGTTGTCGGTGTTGTGCGTCGCCAGCACCATCAGCCGGCCTTTTTTGTCGAAGAGCCCGCGGACGTGAACCTCGCGCGCGTCTTCGCGCTCCCACGTGATGCCGGTGTACTGGCTGTTCATGCCGAGCACGACGTTAGGCACTTGCAGATTGAGATCGTTCGGGATGTCGAAGACACAGTGGAAGAGGGGGTGGCCGCGCGGGATTTCGACCCACTGGTACTCAGGGAGCACTTGCGCGAGGGTGTCGGCCATGTTGTTCCACTCGTCCTCGCCCCAGAAGTCATCGACCATGAGGAAGCCGCCGTTGAGGAGGTAGCGCCGGAGCATCGGGATTTCCTCGTCGGTAAGGACGATGTCGCCGGGCTCGACCATGTAGATGAAGGGGAAGCGGAAGAGGGCGGGATCGGTGAGTTCGAGGACGCGGCAGTCGGGATCGACTTTCAGCGAAGTCATCTGCTGGAGGCGCCAGGAAAAGTTGAGATCCGCGTCGGGGTAGTCGGTGACCCACCGGCGGCGGCCATTCGGATGGAAGGTGCGGTGGCCGGCGGTGTAGCGGATGCGGACGAAGGTGAAGACGTCCTTCTCAAAGCCCGGCTCGTTTTTCCAAACGGGCGTCTCGACGCTGTGCTGGATGAATTGGCGGGCGGTCACTTTTTCGCCGGGCGCGGGGCGGGGAAGATCGTAGAAGCCTTCGCTCCGCTGCGCCAGCGCCCATCCGCCGACGGCGAGGATCGCGGCTCCGAAGATGGCGCGGGTGCGGTCCATCAATGGGTCATCGCGTAGAAGATGATATTGATGCCGAGCGGGAAGCCGCGTTTTTCGGAGAACTCGTGAAAGAAGTAATCGCTCTCGCCCTCGCGCTCCCAAGCGTCGCCGTTGTCGCAGTTGTGAGTCGCGAGGATCATCATGCGGCCCTTTTCATCAAACAGCGCGCGGACGTGCATCTCGCGGCATTCCTCGTAGTCGCCGTCCTCGGTCGGATGCCGCTCCCAAGTGACGCCGTCGTACTGGCTGCGCACGCCCTGGCGCTCATTGGGCGTCTGCAATTGATCGAGCGGGCCTTTGAGATCGAAGACGCAATGGAAGATCGGATGTTCCATCGGCAGGTCCACCCATTTGCCATTGGGAAAGACGCGCTCGATTTGCGCGGCGAAAGCTTTCCACTGCCACTCGCCCCAGAAGTCATCGACCATGAGGAAGCCGCCATTGGACAGGTAGCGGCGGAGGATCGGCACCTCCTCATCGCGGAGGAGCAGCCCGCCGGGCTCGACGGTGTAGATGAATGGGTAGCGGAAAAGATCCTGGTCGGTGATGCGCAGTACGCGTCCGTTGGGATCGACCTTGATGGAGGTCATCTGCTGGAGGCGAAACGAGATGTTCATGTCGCTGTCGGGGAAATCCGTGATCCATTCGCCCGCGGTCGGCGGACCCAGCGGATCGCGGTCACGGATGAGCCGGACGAACGTAAAAACATCGTGCGCGAACTCGGGAGCATTCGTCCACTCGGGTGTGCCCGTGCTGTGCGAAGCGATCTCGCGCGCGGTCTTCACCGTCGTCGTATCCACGCGGTCGCCGCCCTCGGTGTAGAAAATCGGCCCGTTTCCACCGCGCCGCCGGCCAAACTGCGCAAGCGCGGCAGTCGTCACGAAAAGCAGCAGGAGCAAGAGATGGCGGCGTTTCATGGGTGCGGCATCTTTCTACCAAGCGAGCAACTCCGCAAGCGCGCGTGGGAAAGTAATCCGCCTTTTCAGCGCGGCGCACCACGAAGCTTCTTTCATGAATGTCTGCTCCTGCGCATGCCGAGGGCTGTTACGGCCATTTAAAGGCAAGCAGGGACTTATAGCACCCCAGCCTGTTAGTGAGCTGGCGCGCGTGCAGTTCCTTCTATTTCGAGTAACAACTTGAGTGCTCCGCGGAAGCGCGGGGCTTCCTCCAGGGAGAGTAAGACTTCGCGCTTGGCACCTGCGTCGCCGGTTTCGTGTAGAAGGCGGGCTAGCCGGTAATGGATGTCGGCGGGATTCTCCGGGTCGAGCTTTAGCACGGTGCGGTAGGCGGTGATGGCGTCGATCTTTTTGCCGAGGGCTTCGCTTGCCTCCGCTCTGGCACGATGAGGAAGGGCCGAGAGGGGATTCACCGCGGCGTAGCGATCCGCGTTGGTTACCACGGCGGGCCAGTCCTGACGGTCTTTCGCGAGTTCTATAAGGCGCGCGAAGGCTTCCGGTGCGTCGGGAGTTAGCTCGGCGATTTTGTTTAGCACGGCGAGTTCTTCGTCGGTCTCCTTCAGTTCACGGTGCGCTTGCGCGAGCAAGCTATAGGCGCTGTAGGCATCGTGTTGGTTTGGATATAGCTCGATCAGCTTTTTTAGCGGCACCTTCGCGGCTACCCATTCCTTCGCCTGAATCAGCTTCATCGACTGCGCCATGAGTGCGTCGAAGTTATTCGGATTTTTCGCGACAAACGCTTCGATCGCCTGATCGCTCGCGACATCAGATGGCTTCGGCTTCGCCCAATCCAGCGCCGGCCCGACCGCCTTCGCCAGCGCCCTCGCACGCTCGGCAAATTCCGCGTCGATCTTCGCGATCGGCTGCGCGTGTGCGGCGATGGCTTCATTGATTTCCACGCCCTTCGCGAGATCGGCGAGGATGCGTTTCATGTTATCGAGCCCGAAACGCTCGATGAGATACTCTACGACGAGAGACGATTCGTAATAAGCGAAGCCGAGATGCGCGGGCGTCTTTGGTTTCAAAAACGCGCCGCTGAGCTGGCTCACCGGCGTCAGGTCTTCGCCCAAAATCATCGCGCGATAACGCGGCTGCATCTTCTCGCCCCAGTTCCCGCGCTGCTGCCGTTCTTCATAAACGCTGATACCTTCGCTGAGCCAGCGCGGCATCTTGTTCTTCGTCATGGTGAGCGTCACGACATGACAAAACTCATGCCACAAAATCGCCTGCCAGTTCGCCGACGAGCCGGGCCGCGCCGCCGGACTATTCGCCGTGATCAATCGCCCGAAACACACGCCCAAATAACCCTGTCCCCCCGGCAGCCCAAAGGTGCGAATCGCGAAATCTTTCTGGTCCGGGAAGATCTCCACGATCGTCTGCTGCTTCAGCTCCATCCCGTATTTCTTCGTCAAAGTCGCGTGCGCCTTTTCCAAAAGCGCGACGGCATCCGCGCCGTAAATCGCCGCCTCCTGCGGGTCCATGCGCACGAGAAAATGTTCGCTCTTCACCGTCTGAAACTTCGCGAGGCGATCGTGCAGCGTCGTGAGATTGAACGCGACTACATCATACGGATCGGCCTTCTGCACTTCGTCCACGAGCTTCCAGCCCTCGTCATCCTGACCCAGCCGCAGAAGATCCTGCGCGAGCTGCATTTTCGCGGGAAGGTAGGCGGGATCAAACTTCAGCGCCTGCCGCTGCCGGTCCGCGCTTTCGGCAAAGCGATACTTCCGCGACAACTTCGTGCCGATCAGGCAATCGACCGCCGGATTCGTCGGCCAGAATTTCAGCGCAGCCTCGCGCTCCTGCTTTTCGCCTTTCGCATCCGCCCGCAAATGAGCGAGCACCGCGCGCAGCGCGTGCGATTCCGGCAGCGCAGGATTGATCGCGAGCGCCTCGCCGATGAGTTCGTCCGCCTGTTCGTATTGCTCCGAATCAATCGCGCGATCCGCCACCAGCAGCCGCGCGCCGACGTGATTTGGATTCAGCTTCAGCGTTTGCGTCAGCGCCTCCGAAGTCACCTCCCCATCGCTTGATGCGAAAGCCCGCGCGATGCCAAACTGCACGTCCGCATCATCGGGAAATTTCTTCGCCGCCTGCTCAAACATCTTCCCCGCCAGCGCGAAGTCTCTCTTCGTCAGCGCCAGTTCCCCGCTCGCCAGATAACTCTCGCGAAAGTCCGGCTTCGCCTTTTTCACCGGATCAAAAAACTGATCGAGCACCACCTTCGGATCGACGCCCGCAAGCAGTGCCGCACGTCCAATCGCGATGCGATCCGCCGGCTCGCGATACGCCCACTCCCGCCGCGTTGCGAGTTGATCCAATTCATCAAAAATCGCCTTGGCACCTTCCACATCGCCGTTTGCCCGCAGCACCTCATAGCCGATCAGACGCAGCCGCAGACTCAGCGGATAGCGCTGAAGCGCCGCCTCAAACGCCGCGCGCGCCTCGGGGTAGCGCCCCGTCGTCATTAGCCCGTTGATTTGCAAGATCGGCCAGTCGTCCGTCGGCAGATTTTGCGCCACCGCCTCTTCGGCGGCTTTCACGACTTCCGCATATTTCCCCGTCACCAGAAGCTTTCGCGCTTCCTCCAAATCCACGGCAAAAAGCGGCGCGGCAAGAATCAGTAACGTGAGGAAAACCCGCATGCCTCGATGACTACGCGCAACCGCCAAGCGTGACAAGGCGCGTGCCGCCTTTTCCGGGTGGCTTCCGGCTTTGAATCCGATGGGAGAGCTAGGCTGCTGACAGGCCTTTGGCGTCTGCGTCAGCCGGAAGGCTCGGCAGGAAGCTCGCCCTCCCATCACTTCGCGACGAGCTTCTCGTAATGCAGCCGCGCGACCTGCCACATGTAACTTGGCTCGGAACTGCCACGACTCTTCCAGCCATCCGCCACGGCCTTGTGCAAAAGCTCCAGCGCCTTTTCGCGATGGCCGAGGATTTCCTCGTTCAATCCCGCGTAGTAGTTGGCGAAAAACATTACGGTTTCGTTCCCGGTGAGATCCTTCGTTTTCACGTCGGCAAAGAGTTCGTCCGTCGTCTTCGTGCCCGCGAACATCGCGTAAAGCGTCGGGAACGGTTCGCGATCAAACCTTGTGTAGATCAGCATTTCCCGCCGGGCGGATTCGAGGCCGAGCGCTTTCGCATCAGCGAGAAATTTCCAAATCCCATTCTCCCGATCGCCCGTTTCGTAGTCCTGATACTTCACAAATTGCTTCGCTGATTTTGCAAAAGTGCCGGTGAAATAATACGCGATGCCGAGCCGCCAGTGCGGCGCGTCCTGCTTCGGATCGAGCGCGATCATCTTCTCAAAATCCGCCACGGACTCGGCGAAGTGGCCGAGAAAAAGGTGCGCGTCGCCGCGCTGCGAATAGAGCCGCACGGAATCCGGGGCAGCCTTGATGGCGTCGTCGAGCTTCGCGATCTGCGCGGTGAAACCGGTGAACATTTGCGCGCGCTCATCGGCGGGAAGAGGCGGCTCGGCGGCGAGGGCGATCATGGGAAACAAACAGGCGAAAAAGAGGCGATTCACGGTCTTCAACGTAGTGGGGAAATGACCAGTGACCAAATGCCAATGACCAATTGACGGGCGCTGCGCGCGTGGCGAATTGGTCATTGCGCCGTTGCGTCATTGGTCATTTTCTTCCCGCGTGCGCACTCACGTTTTCGAACACGACTCGCTGGATGGACCGGGCCTCGTCGCCGACTGGGCGCAGGAGCGCGGCCACACTTTCACCCGCACGGCGCTTTACGCGGGCGACGAGTTGCCCGCGCTCAATGCGTTCGATTTGCTCGTGATCATGGGCGGGCCGATGAGCGTGCATCAGCACCGCGACTTTCCGTGGCTCCTGGCGGAAAAGCGCTTCATCGCGGAAGCGATCGAAGCGCGGAAATCGATTCTTGGGATTTGTCTCGGCGGACAATTGCTCGCCGATGCGCTGGGCGGAAAGGTTTTCCAAAATGCGGAAAAGGAAATCGGCTGGCACCCAGTGCGCATCCTCGATCACACGCCGCCGTTCGCGCATTTCCCCGAAACGCTGACGCCGATGCACTGGCACGGCGACACCTTCACGCTGCTCGCCGGAGCGCGGCGCGTGGCGGAAAGCGATGCCACGCCGAATCAAGCGTTCGTCTTCGGCGATCGAATCGTGGGACTGCAATTTCATCCCGAGATCGCGTCGATCGCACCCGCCGATCTCGATGCGCTGAAGACGCCGCTGGGCCGCTTCGTGCAAACGGGCGAGCAGCTCCTCGCGACGCCGCACGATGTGCAGGAAGTGCGCGCGGCCCTGTTCGGTTTGCTCGACGGTCTCGCTGGCTAATCGAGGAACGCCTGCTTCGGATTCGAGCGCAGGTGTTTGATGATTGCGTCCATGAATTGCGCGCCGAATTCGTCCAGCTTTCTCGCACCGACACCGGTCACGTTGGAGAAGGCGCTCTCGTCCGTGGGATAGTCTCGCGCCATCACGCGCAACGAAACGTCACCGAAAATCACGTAGGCAGGCACATTCCGCGAGTCGGCGATTTCGCGCCGGAGTTGCCGCAGCGTCTCGAACAGCATTTCGTCGCACGCAATTTCGCCGCTGTATTTGCGACGGCGACCGCTCGTGTCGCGATCCGGCTTGCCGAGCGCGCGGGGTGGCGGGCGCGTGAGTGTGATTTTCCCGCGTTCTTTGAGAAAACGCAGACCGTCTTCCGTCATCTCGATCGTGGGGAATTCGCCGTCGGCTTGGCGCAGGAAACCGAGTCGCACTAGCTCGCGCCCAAAAGCCAGCCATTCGCTGCGCGTGTGCTCCTTCCCGATGCCATAAGTGCTGAGCGCGTCGTGTTTCCATTTGCGGATGCGCTCGCTATCCGCGCCGGTCAGCACTTCGACGTGATGATTCAGCCCAAACGTCGCGCTTTTCGTGAAGGAGGCCTCGCGCGTGCGCCACACGGTCGAGAGCAGCTTTTGCGCGGCCACCGTGCCATCGAAAGTGTCGCGCGGCGTGAGGCAGTTATCGCACGCACCGCAGTTTGCCTCGGGAAAAGTCTCGCCGAAATACGAGAGCAAATCGCCGCGGCGGCAGCCCGCGCATTCCGCGTAATGGACCATCCGCTGGAGCTGCGCGCGGGCCACGCGCCGCTCTTCGGGATCGGTCTTTTCGTCGATGAAACTGGTCTGCTTCGCGACATCGCCGTGGCCGAAAAGGAGCAAGCATTCGCCGGGCAATCCATCCCGTCCCGCGCGCCCGGTTTCCTGATAGTAACCTTCGATGTTCTTCGGCAAATCGTGATGAATGACGAAGCGCACGTTCGGTTTATTGATGCCCATCCCGAAGGCGATCGTCGCGCAGATCACGCGCACTTCATCGCGCAAAAACAGCTCCTGATTTTCCGCGCGCACTTTGTCCGAAAGCCCCGCGTGATAGGGCCGCGCCTGCACGCCATCCTCCGCGAGCTTTTCCGCCACGGACTCCGCCGCCTTCCGGCTGAAGCAATACACGATGCCGCACTCGCCCTTCCGCGCGCGGACGAAGCGCAGCACCTGCGCATACGCACCCTCTTTCGGCACGACGCGATACGTGAGATTGGGCCGGTTAAAACTCGCGACGTAACACCGCGCATCTTCCATGTGGAGCTGCTCCACGATGTCCGCCCGCACGCGATCCGTCGCCGTCGCCGTCAGCGCCATGAAAGGCACGCCGGGCAAGTGCCCGCGCAGCGCCGCGATCTGGCGATACTCGGGCCGGAAATCGTGACCCCATTCCGAAATACAATGCGCCTCGTCGATCGCCACCTCGAAATACAATGCGCCTCGTCGATCGCCACCTGCTCCACCTTCCACTCGCGCAGCCGCTCCAAAAAAGCCGGTGCCATCAGCCGCTCGGGCGCGACGTAGAGCAGCCGATACTTCCCGTTGTAAAGCCCGCTCAACCGCTCCTTCGACGCCTTTTCGCCGAGCGTGCTGTTTAGAAAAGTCGCCGGAATTCCCGCCGTCTCCAGAGCATCGACTTGATCCTTCATCAGCGCGATCAGCGGCGAGACCACGAGCGTGAGCCCCTCGCGGATCAAGGCTGGGAGCTGAAAGCAGAGCGACTTGCCGCCGCCCGTCGGCAGCAGCGCGAAGACATCGCGACCCGCGAGAGCATCATTGATGATCTCCTCCTGGAGCGGGCGGAAGGAGCCGTAGCCGAAGGCGGACTTGAGCGTGGAGAGGAGAGGCATTCTGGGATAATCCGAAAGAAATGCAAAACATCGGAAATCAGGAAACGGCTGGCGAGCGCGTTATCCGTTTTCCGAATTTCAAATCATTCGGATTTCCGCCTCAGCGTTTCGGCGGAGGCACGAGCACGTATTGCATCCCCGCTGCCTTCGCCGCCGCGATCCCCGTTGCTGTATCTTCAAAAACGAGGCACTTCTCCGGCGCGATGCCGAGCCGCATTGCCGCTTCTAAAAAGGGATCGGGCGCAGGCTTGCCGCGCTGATAATCTTCCGAACACACGATTGTCTGGAAAAGATCCACGATTCCCAGCGCCCGCAGCGTATTTACCACGATCCGCCGATGCCCGCCCGAAGCCACTGCAATCGGCATCTTCCCATAGAGCGCTTTCGCGATTGAAACCACGGGCTCGATCGCTGCGATCTCCGGGCTCAGCTTCAGGAAGATCGACTCCTTGTGCTCCACCGTCGCATCCACCGGCAGCGCGATGCCGTGACGCTCGTTCAGGATTTCCACGATCCGCGCCGTCGGCACGCCGCCGAGTTCGTAAAACATCGCTTCGGAAAAACTCGTCGCATGTTCCCCGAGCGCTTCCTGCCAGGCGCGGTAATGCGTCGGCATGGTATCCGCGAGCGTGCCATCGCAGTCGAAAATATACGCTGCGAAGTCGCCCGGTGGCAGTTCCAGGGGAAACCAGATCGGGCTTTTAGTTTCTGACACGCGCGGAAGGTGGAGGGATTTTCCGATGCTGCCAAGCGTTTATGCGCCCGATTCGGCAGACTGTTTTTCCCGCTACGGATGAGCCACCTTCAGCCGGATGCTGCGCTGGCCGGACGGGGTGATCGGCGAGTTGTCGCGCACTTGCAACGTGGTGCTGGTGCTGGTCTCGATCGTCGTGCCGCTGGCATCCCACGGCGCTGGCGCGCTCAGATCGGCGGTGACTTCGACGCTGAAAGTGACGTCGGTGGCCGCAGGGTTTTTCGACGCGGTGAGTCGGAGAAATTGCGAGACGCCGATGGTTTCCAAATCGACCCGCACCGTGGATTCACTTGGCCCGAGCGGATCGAGCGCGAGTGCATACTCGAGCAGATTGCAGAGCCCGTCGTGATCGGGATCGGCGAGTTCGCCAGAGATGAGCGGATTCACGGCGTCCGCACCGAAGTGCGACCAACGCCACTGCTCAATGGGCGTGCCTTGCACGGTGATCGCAACCGTCGTGGTAGCCGACGCGATCGGGTACGCGCCGCCGTGACCGTCGTCCTGTACTGCGACTTGGAGATTCACGGTTTGCCCGGCTGAAAGCGCCGCGCCGTTGTTCACTGTGATCGCGCCGGTCTGTGAGTTGATTGCAAATGCATTTCCGACCGGGTTTCCGGCGACGATAGCGAAGAGCACACCGTCGCCATTCGGATCGTTCGCGGTAACGGAGCCAACAGTGGTGCCATTGACGGGCAGGCTGGCGATGGTGAAGGCGAGCGGCTCGCCATTCCAAACCGGCGCGGCGTTGATGTTGAATGGTTGGAGCGCACTGCCCGGCAGAATCGTTTGCGACGCAATGCCGGGGCCGGTCCACGCGACCTGCACAAAGTTTCCGCCCGATGCATTTTTGTGCAGAGCCTCGATGAAATACCGTCGCCCCGCCAAGAGCGGCACGGGCGCGGAAGTCTGACTGGCAAAGGATCCCCACGTATTGCGGGCGGTGGAAGTGGCGACGCTGGCGATCAGCGTTGCGTTCGCAGGATCGGTGTCCGTGCTGAGCCGGAACTGCGCTTCGTCATCACTCGCGAGGTAAAATGTATAAACGCCCGTAGTCGGCGGAACGACATACGCGCGGATGCGCGAGCCGTAATCCGTCGCGTAGTCCGAGCCCGTGTCGAACGAGGTGAGCGTGCGCTCGATGCTGGGACGATTTGGATAACGGGAATCCGCCGTGAGCAGCGCGACGGTCGCGCCGCTGATGCCGCTCCAGATTTGTTGCGCGATGCCGGTGAGGTTGATCGTCGCGGTCGGGATGACATTCACAGTGATCGTCCCGCTTCCACTCAGTGCCGGAGTGCCATTGTCGAAAGTCTGGACGACGAGCGAGAAGGATGGCGTCGCGCCCGCATTAAAGCTGGAGCCATCGGTGACAAAGATGCGCCCGGTGTTGGCGTCGATGCCGAAGAACGCGCTGCCAGTTCCGCCGATAATGCTGAACGCGACATGGGTGTCCTGCGCGTTTACATCGGTCACAGCCACCGTGCCCACGGTCGCGCCGCTGAATACATTTTCGCGGACGCTCATGGTCGCCGCGGGAATTTTGGGAGCGTAGTTTTGGTAAAAAGGCGCGAGGTACAGACCGGGAATCACCTGCTGCGGAATGCCCGGACCAGTCCACGCCACTTCCACGTGGTTAACCAAGACATTCTGTTTATGCCGCGCCTCGATGTAATACGGAGTGCCCGCGGTCAGCGTGATATTCGCGGAGTGTTGCGTGGTGGGAAATTTCGTCCACTGATACAAGCTTGTCGTGCTGGCAACCGTCGCCACGCTCGTCGCATTGGACGACGACGCGTCGGTGCTGATCAGCAGTGCGCTCGCGTCGTCCGAGGCGATCCAAAACGAATACACGCCGGTCGTCGGCGGAATCAAATACCCGCGCATCGTGCTGCCGTATGAAAAGCCGTGCGCGCCACCTTCAAAGGTCGTCAGCAAAACTTCGGAGTCGGGATTGTTGGGGAACTTCGCGTGGCTCGTCAGCGCCGCAACGGTGCTGCCGGTGATCGTGTCAAAGTAGGTGCGCCGGATGGTGCCCGGCGAATATCCGGCGGGCACATCGATGACCGTGATTGCGATGGCGGCGTCCGAGGTTTGCACGGGCGTTCTATGATCGGCGACGCGCACGGTCAGCGTGTAGAGCGATTGCGTCGTCGCTTCTAAATCCGCTGCAACCGTGATCTGACCGGTCTGCGCGTCGATTGCGAAAGCATTCCCGGGGTTTCCCGAAACGATCGAGAAGGTCGTGAAGTCGAATCGATCCGGATCGGACGCCACCACTTTGAAAATGCTCGTCCCGACCGGGACGTGTTCGAGAATCGTCATCGCGCCACCCGCGACCACCGGCGCTTCATTCACGTCGCTCACCCCCACCACCACGCGCACCGTTTCGTTTAAAGCGGAGTTCACCGTGTCCACGATGTTCACGAAAATTTCGATCGTCGCCGGGTCATCCCAGCGCGTCGAAAGGGCTTCGTAATTCAGCACGCTCGAAGCCGCCACGGTGAGCGCGCCGGTGCTGGCATCAATGGCGAAGGCACCGCCGGTATTTCCCGAGGCGATGGAGAAAGTGAGCGGATTTGCATCGTGATTTTGGCGTGTTGTGACGGTGCCGATCGCCGTCCCGTTCGCGGAGTTTTCCGCGATGGTGAACCGATCCGCTTTTACCCCGCCAGCGACGGTGCCGCTGATGAGATACGCGCCATTGCACGCGTAATCCGAGTAGCCGGAAACCAGTGGGTCGCCGCGCCCGACACCGCTGATGCGCAGGGTGTATTCGCCTGCCGGGAGGGTCGCGGCGACCGTGGCGCTGAGCACGGTGTCGACGTTGTCGGAAGCGATGAGCGCGTCCGAGCTGTCGTAGATTTCCGCGAGCAGATCCACGTCCGGCCCCGCGGCGACGACGCTCGCCGTGAGCGAGACCGCGCCGCCCGTGGTGGTAAAACGGAATGCGTCCACATCAGCGCGCTGCTCCAGGATTCCTTCGTTCGACACCGTGTCGTCGGGCAGGATTTCGAGATAGCCCGCGGTCGCCAAAGTCGCGCCATAATCGTCGGTCCGAAAATCCACGTCGTTGTTGTTATTCGTGATGATCGCGAGGTCGTCTTCCGTGTTGCTTGCGCTGGTGTATTCGCCTTTCGACCACTGCACGAAATTCTGGTAATAGCCCACGCCCATGATCGGAGCCCAGCCGACCTCGCCCGTGCCCTGCCCGCCGTAGTATTCCACGTGGGATCCGCCGGGTGGATTTTGCCCGTCGTGAGAAAGGCCGAGCGCATGTCCGCATTCGTGCGCAGCCACTTCCGCGGCTGTTTTGCCCGTGGAGTAAAAGGACCAGTTCACCGTGTCGCCGCTGTTGTTGAACGAGCCGACGAAAGACACACCGCCGGAGCCCGGCGCGGCCAGAGTCGTAGGCGTCAGGATGCAGTGCTGGCGGCGTCCCGGCGGCGCGTTGTCAAAGGCGCGCCGGTCGGTCGTTACGTTGATGGTGAAGCCGGTATAGTCTTCTGCCACGCGCTGCCATACGTCTTTGATCTGCGCATTGCTCGCGCCGGAAGGAGCGGCGTCCGTCGTCACCGAGGGCCAGCCGGTGAAGGGGCCTTTTTCGCCGTCGAAATCCAGGTAGATCACCGCGATCGCACCGGGCAGGCTTTGCAAGGGGACTACGCCATTTTGATAAGTAGGGATCGGGATATTGATCGGATGAGTTTGGGGTGCCTCTTCCGGGCCTAGCTCGGCGGCGACGCGGTCGAGGTCCGGCGTTTCGAGATTCAGACAGACGACTTGATCGAGGCGATGTGCGACCAATTGTGGCGCGCCGCCGGGGCCGGTCGGGTCCACGCGAAATGCGATCTCGCTGCGATCAAAACGGACCACTCCCACCAGCGAGCCCGCGACGCCGGGCACGGTCTGACGCTGGAAAAAATAACTGCCCGGCTCCGGCGCGGTGAGCAGTCCTTGCACGACCAGCACTCCGTCCGCGTCGCGCGTTTGCATTTGCACCGCGCCCTCGGCCACGCGGCCATCGGGCAGGCGAAAAGTGGCGCGCTGCCCGGCCGCATCCACGAGGCCTTCGAGAAAATCCGGCGCGAGCGCGATCGACGCGATGGGCCGGCCATTTACCGAAACCGCGTCCGCAGTCGTCGGCACGCGGCGGGCACCGCGCCGTGCTGGAATCGCGGCGGCCGGCCTTGGCACGACAGTCGGCGAATGCGTGGGATCGGCGACCGACGACTCCGCGGTAGCCGCCTTTTCGGGCACGGAATGATTACTGGAAGCGCCCGCTGTTTTCGCGTCGCGGCCTGTCTTGCCCAGAAATCCGATGCCGGCGGCCAGCAAAAGGAAAAGAGCAAAGGCAGCGAGCCGCTTTGATTGCATGGAAAAATTTGAAAAGGGGGCGAGTCGCCGGCCCCGGAAATTCCGGAGCCGGAAACGGTTTTATGATAAGGGAGAGAACCGCCCGCGCAAGCGGCGCTGCTTTTGGGAAGTAGTCAGTAGGAAGAGCCCGGATCTGACCACTGACTACTGACTACTACTTCCTACCGACTGACCCGCAGCCGAATATCGCGCGGGCTGGCCGAAGAGACCGGCGTATTATCGCGGACTCGGAGCGTGGTGCTGGTGTTCGTTTCAATCGTCGTGCCGGAGGTGCTCCAAGAGGTGGGAGTTGTGAGGTCGCCGGTCACTTGGATGCTGAAGCTCACATCGGTGGCCGCGGGATTTTTTGTGACAGTGAGACGCAAGAATCGATCAGGTCCGATCGTTTCAAAATCCGTGACGGCCGCCGAGCCCGCAGGAACGAGCGGGTCGAGACCGAGCGCGTATTCGAGCAGATTATTCAGGCCGTCGAAATCCGGATCGGCGAGATCACCGGCGAGCAGCGGGTTGCCCGCGTTCGCGCCGAAGTGCGTTTGCCGCCACTGTTCGATGGGCGGCAAATTCACGGTGATCGTCGTGTCGTCGAATGTTTTCACTTCGCCGTCATTCGCGATCAGCCGCAGCACGTAGCTCCCGCCCGTGGTGAATGACGCCGTGGTATCCACGAGCGCGGCGTTGCCGAAAGTGACTGCGCCCGGGCCGCTCGCTTTGATCCACGTCGTGACGAGCGGAGTTGGTTTTCCGTCGTCCGCCACGGTGCCATCCAGCGTGGCCGTCGCGGGCGGCGTCACGCTCAAATCAAGGCCAGCGCTAACCGTGGCGGCGACGTTGGCGAGCGCGGGTGTGATCGTCACTTTATCGAAAACGATCGTTCCGGCCGTGGCCGTCGAGCCGCTCGTGGAGGCGAGGCCGACGTAAGCCGTCGTCCCTATCGCGATCGTTTGCGCGGTGCCCGCCGTGGTGAAAGTGCCGGGCGTGCCGCTGCTGTCCGCCGCGAATTGCGCGGTGAACAATGTGCCTGCGCGAATGAGTCGCAGCCAGTAAGGCTGGCCAGCCGTCACGACCGCGTTTGCGCTCGTCGTCGCGGCGGTGGTGCGATAAATCCAGCGCCCGCTGCCCGCGCTATTGACTCCGGCGAAGGCCTCCATCGCGTCGGCGGCGAGGCTGTTGCGGATCATCACGCCGGCGCGCGAGTTCGATCCGTTCACCGCCTGCACGCTCACCAGCCGCGCCGTGATCGTGACATCGCCCGTGACGGCGACATTCATGAAATAAAAGTCGTCCGGCGTGGAACTGCTCGGGATGCCGTTGCCCGCCGCGCTGATCGTGTAGGTGCCGTTGGAAAACGCGCTACTCGGCTGGATCGCCTGCGCGCCAACCTTCGTGCCGGTGAAGCCGAGGTCCACACTGCCCACATTCACCGTCACGCTATCGGTGCCCGTAAATTGTCCGTCATTCGCCGAGAGGCGCAGGACGTAGGTGCCGATGGTGGAAAAAGTCGCGGTCGTGTTGGCGGCGCTCGCGCTGCCGAAAGTCACAATGCCCGGCCCGCTGAATTTGCTCCACGTCAGCGTGAGCGGATTTGGCAGGCCGTCGTCCGTCGCCGTCGCTTCCAAAATGAGGCCGGTGCTGGCCGGGACGTTCACGCTCGGTGAAACTGGGCTGGTGATGATGACGGTCGGCACCACGTCGTTATCCGCGATGGTCACGGTCGCGACGCTCGATGCGCCGATGTTATAAAAACCCGCGGCGAGCGTGAGGACGACGGTCTCGGAATTTTCCACCAGCACATCGTCCACCGGCGTGACCAGCAGCGTCGTGCTCGCGAGTCCATCGGGAATCACGACCGTCGCCGGTAGTGCCACGTAGTCGCTGGCCGAGGCCGTGCCGCCGATGGTGAAATTTACCGTGAGCGCGCCCGTCGTCGGGCCGCTGCGCGTGAAAGTGAACTGGCCCGTACCCGGTCCTTGCTCACTCGCCGCAGCATCGGTCGCGGTCACATTCACCGTCGTCGCGGAACTCGCATTGATCGCCACCTGATCGAACGTCCGCACCGCGCCATCATCCGCCGTGAGCCGCAGCGTGTAGAGGCCCGGCAGCGTGAAAGACGCCGTCGTATCGATCGCGGCCGCGTCGCCAAAAGTCACGGTGCCCGCCCCGCTCGTCTTGCTCCATGCGGTCGTGAAGGCCGCTGGCGGCGCAGGCTTCGCGTCATCCGTCACCGTGCCGTCGAGCGTGGCGGTGGTGGGAAATGGGAAACTCGCATCCACGCCGGCATTAGTCAGCGGCCCGACGTTTCGCGGATTCGGGACGATGCTCACGTTATCGATCACGATGCTTCCAGAAGTGGACGCGGAACCGCTCGTGGCCGCGAGACCGACATTGACGCTGCCGCCCATCACGATCGTCTGCGCGGTCCCGATCGCGGTGAAAGCGCCCGGCGTTCCCGCAGAATCCGCGGCGATCTGTGCCGTGAAAGAATTGCCGCTGCGAATCAGCCGCACCCAATAAGGCTGCGCGACGGTCGCCGTCGCGCTGGCGCTGATGGCCGCAGGCGTCGCGCGGTAGATGAAGCGCCCGCCATTCGCCGCGGTCACGCCGACGAAAGCCTCGCGCGCATCTTCGGCGAGCGACTCGCGGATCATCACCCCGGCGCGCGAGTTCGAGGCGCCGATGTCCTGCACACTCACGACCCGCGCCGTCACCGTCACATTACCGGCCACGGACGTATGCAGAAAAAAGAAATCGTCCGGCGTGGCCCCGCTCGGAATGCCCGTGCCCGCGGCGTTCATCGTGTAAACGCCAGACGCGGCGTTGTAACTTGGTTCGACGTTTTGCGAGCCGACTTTCGAGGAGTCGAAAGCGTAACCGGCAACTCCGGCGTTCACGGTCAAATCGAGCGCGATCGGACTCGCCGCTCCGCTCTCCGTGCAGCGCAGCACATAGCTGCCCGAGCTGGAAAAAACTGCGCCGGTGATGAGCGCAGCCGCGTTGTCGAAAGTGACGGTGCCGGGGCCGCTGACTTTCGTCCACGCGAAGGTCGTGCCGGTGCGTCCCGCGTTGCTCAGTTCCATCGCGATGCCGACGCCGGACGGGATGTTCACCTCGGTGCTCGTCGGGCTCACGGCATCGAGCGATTGCAGCGCGAGATACGCGCCGCCGATCACTTGCTGCGTGATGCCCGGACCCTGCCACGCCACCGCGACATGATCCGCACCGGTGCCTTCTTTGTGCCGTGCCTCGATGTAGTAGGGCGTGCCTGCGGTCAGCGCGATGGGCGCGGATTGTTGCGCGCCAGTGCCCCACGCATATTGGTTCACGGCATTGGCGTTGGTCGCGCGGACGACGGCGCTGGCAGGCGTTGCGTTCGGGCTGATGCGCAGTTCGCCGCCATCATCGGAGGCGATCCAGAAAGTGTAGCTGCCCGTCGTCGGTGGGATCAGGAAACCGCGGATCGTGTCGCCGTAATTGTCGGCGTGGTTCAGCCCGCCATCAAAGGAAGGCAGGTTCTGTTGTGAGTCCGGGCTATTGGGAAAATTCGCGCTCGCAGTCAAATTCGCCACGGTGTTGCCCGCGATATTTTCGTAAAAAGAACGCACCACCGCGCCGGGTGTGTAGCCGTTTGGAATGTCGATGAGCGTGACGGTGACGGTCGCATCGGTCGTCAGTGCCGGCGTGCCGTGATCGGTCGCGCGCACGGTCAGCGTGTAGCCCGGCGTCACGCTCGCTTCGGTCGGGCCGGCGATCGTGATCTGGCCGGAGACGGCGTTGATCGCAAAAGTGTTGCCCGAGTTTCCCGCGACGATGGAGAAGAGCGGAAACTCGAACCGATCTGGATCGCTGCCGGTCACTTTGAAAACAGTCGTGCCGACCCGCGCGTGCTCGGGAATTGTCACCGATCCGCCAGTGATCGCGGGCGGTTCATTCACGTCGGTCACGGTGACGACGACGCGGATCGTTTCGTTCAGCGCGGGATTCGTCGCGTCGGTGATCGTGACGAAAAGCTGGAACGTCGCCGGGTCATCCCAGCGCGTGGAAAGTGTCTCGTAGTTTAGCTGCGCCGTGGCGTTCACGGTGAGCGCGCCCGTCGTGGCATTGATGGCAAAAGCGGTGCCCGTATTTCCCGAAGTGATCGCGTAGGCGAGGGGATTTGCTCCGTGGGAAACGCGCGCGGCGATGGTGCCGACGGCCGTCCCGTTCACGCTGTTCTCCGCGATGCTAAAGCGATCCGGCTTCAGCCCGCCTGGCACCGTGCCGCTGACGAGATAAGCGCCGAGGGAGTCGTAGTCCGAGTATCCATCGACGAGCGGATTGCCGCGTCCGACGCCGCTGATGCGCAGCATGTAATCACCCGCGCCGAGCGTCGCAGTGACGGTTGCACTCAGTGCGAGGTCGGGGTTGTTCGAGGCCACGACGGTGTTCGTGGAGTCCACGATTTCCGCGAGGATGTCCAGGTCCGGGCTCGCATTCACGGTGCTGACTGCGAGCGAAACCGCGCCGCCCGTCGTCGTGAAACGAAACGCGTCCACATCCGCGCTCGTCTCAATGATGCCTTCATTGGAAACCGTATTGTCCGGCAAAACTTCCAAGTATCCGGCAGTCGCAAGAGTATCGCCGTAATCGTCCACGCGATTGTCCACCGTGTTGTTGTTGTTCACGATGATCGAGAGATCGTCCTCGGTGTTATTCGCGCTCGTGTATTCGCCTTTCGACCACTGCACGAGATTTTGGTAATAGCCCACGCCCATGATCGGAGCCCACCCGGTTTCGCCCGAACCCTGGCCCGCATAGTAGCCTTCCGCTGGCGTGATCCGCCCGTCGTGGCTGAGCCCGAGCGTGTGCCCGACTTCGTGCGCCACCACTTCTGCCGCGTTTTTTCCCGTCGAGTAAAAAGCCCAGCACGGCGTGTCGCCGGTGTTATTAAAAGAGCCGACGTATGCGACGCCGCCCGCGCCCGGTGCCGCCGTGGTCGTCGGCGTCAGGATCACGTGCATCCGGTGGCCCTGCCCGGCGTTGTCGTAGATTTTGCGATCGGTGGTGATGTTCAGGTTAAACGGCTGGTAGTCTTCGCAGACGCGCTGCCACACGTCTTTGATCTGCGCATTCGTCGCGCCCGAGGGAGCAGCGTCGAAACTTCCCCAGCCGGAAAACGGTCCCTTTTCCCCATCGAAATCCAGATAGATCACGCCCTGCGCGCCGGGCAGACTTTGCAGCGGCACGACCCCGTTTTGGTAATCGGGAATCGGGATATTGATTGGGTGAACCTGCGGCAATTCCTGCGGATCGGTCGCCGCCGTGCGCTCGAGATCGGGCGGGATGAGGTTTAAGCAGACAACTTGATCCAGCCGGTGCTCGACCAGCATCGGAGCGCCATTCGCGCCCGTCGGCACGACGCGAAATGCGGTCAGGCTACGGTCAAAACGCACGTTCCCGACGATCGCTCCCGCGACGCCTTCCACGGTCTGCCTTTGGAAAAAATAGAAACCCGCTTCCGGCTGCGAAAGACGGCCCTGCACCAGCAGCGTTCCATCGGCGTCGCTGCGCAAAAGCTCGACCGTGCCCTCTGCCGCGCGACCGTCCGGCAGCGTGAACGAGGCGCGCTTTCCCGATGCATCGACGAGCCTCTGGAGAAAATCCGCCGGGAGCGACATCGCAGCGGGCGGGCGACCATTGACCGCTACTGCGTCCGCCGCCGTCGGCACACGCCGCGCGTCGCGGCGGGCAGGAACCAAGGTCGCCGCTGGACGCGCCACTATCTTTGGCACGATCGCGGAATGCGTGGTCGCAGGATCGGCTGGCAGTGCTGACGGTTTTGCGGACTCGATCGCGGATTCGGTTGCGACGGGCTGGCTGACGGTCGGGTCGGTTTTTACGAAAGACCAGAGTCCGAAAATGAGCAGCGTGACGAGGGTGAAGGCGGCGATGCGCTTGGCGGTCATGAAAGGTGGAGTGGACGGGCGGGTCGGCGCGCTGAGATGGGGCGGTGGGGATAGGGCATCTTACCGAGGCGCAAGAGGCCCGCAAGGTGCGCTCGGCAGCCGATCTTTTTCCGGTGGCCTCATCGACAAAGTTAAATCCGGCGTGCTACCGTTTCGCGCCGTAGCGTCCCGGCCCCGGCGTTATTTTTTGATGAGCATTTTTTCCAGCGGTTTTTCCCGCCAAATCCGCGAACACGTCCAGCAGAGCCCGTTCGCGCACCGGTTGCGGCGGATGGCCGATGGCACCATGCGGCGGCTGTTGCGGAGACCGCGCACGGTCACGGAAAGCCCGAACCTGCTGCCGCTGCTGATTCAAGTGCTGGCCGCATTTTCCAAGGCGGACGGGCAAATCCTGGAGGAGGAAATCGATTCGTCGCTCGGCTTTCTGCGCTACGATTATCCCGAGGCGGTTTATGCGGATTTGCGGAAGCTTTTTCGCCAGGCGCTGAACGAGCAGCAGGATCTAAAGGCGATGGCGCAGAAGCTCGCGGTGGAGCTGAGTACGGAGCGGAGAATCATGCTGGGCGTGCAACTCTACGATCTCATCTCGAAGGCGGGCATGGATCAGAAGCAAGTCGTCGCCTACTATGGCTTCATGGCGCAGCTCGGCATGGCGGCGCAGGCGATCGACATCGTGTATCAACTCAATGCTGCGGACGAGGCCGACAAGTCCATCTACCAGCACGGCCAGTCGCCGCTGGAGTCGCTCACCTTTGGGGGAAATGGTACCGCGGATGTGCGGATGAAAGGGCTCGAAGGCTGCGAGCGTTTGATCGCGTTTCGGTATCACGATTTGATCCTGCTCAAGAACCAAAGTTCGCGCGGCATCGTGGTGCGCGGGCGGCCGCTCGGGCCGGGCGCGTTCTGCCGCGTCTATGCCGGCCAGCGCATCATCCTCGGCGAGCAGGTGCTCACATACCAGGACCTCGCGTATTATTTCAACGCGAAGAAAAACGTCTCGCTCACGCAGGTCTATCTCGCGATCGACAGCAACGACGAGGTGGAGATCGAGAAGGTGCGCAATCGCGAGAGTTCGCTCGAAGTGATCTTCGGCCTGAAGGTGCAAGTCCGCGCGCTGCGGACGGTGGACGCACTGCTGAATGGAGTCGTGCTGCGCACCGGCGCGGTCGTGGAGGCGTCGCTCGACGACAAGATCGTTTTTCACAACGACTCCGAGCTGCCTCTCTCGGACCTGCGCCGCCGCGCCCGCGCCCTCGGTGGACGCTTCCAGCTCAAGGCCTACAAATCCGGCTACCTCGTCTCGAACAACCCTTCCCTCCTCGAACACGATGACATCCTGCTCTCGCCCGGCACGAGCGGCGAAGTGCTGCTGAAAATCCTCTGCGACTACGAAAACAAAGTCGGCCGGCTCGAAGTGCAGCAGGCCGACCGGCCGATCTTTGTGGGCGATCAGCCGGTGAAAGGAACCGTCGATCTGAAGGACGGCGACACCATCCGCATCGACACCGGGCAGGTGCTGCGGTGCAACTTTTCCGAGCGCATCATCGAGGAGGAGCGGAACATTATTTCGTCCCTGGAACTGCGCGATGTGACGCATCGTTTCCGCCGCGACCAGACCGGCCTGGACGGGATCAATTTCACCGTGCGCCGCGGCGAAATGGTGTGCGTGATGGGCGCGAGCGGATCGGGAAAAAGCACGCTCCTGCGCTGCATCGCGGGCCAGCAATTGCCGACGGAAGGCGAGGTGCTCCTGAACGGACAGTCGCTTTACGCCGATCTCGAAGCGCTGAAAACCTTCGTCGCCTACATCCCGCAGGACGATGCGTTCGACGATCATCTCACGATCGAGGAGAACATGGAATTTGCCGCTGCGATCCGCTCGCCGCATCTCTCCAGCCGCGATCGTTCGCGCCGGATCGAGGGCCGGCTCATCGAGCTCGGGCTCATCGAGCGGCGCGGCTCCGTCGTCGGCAGCCCGGTGAAAAAGCGGCTCTCCGGCGGCGAGAGAAAGCGGCTGAACATCGGCCTGGACATGATCTCCACCGCAGACGTGTTCCTTTTCGACGAGCCGACGAGCGGCCTCAGTTCGAAGGACAGCGAGCACGTCATCGAGATTATCCGCTCGATGGCGCACAACAAAATCGTGCTCGTCACGCTGCATCAGCCGACATCGAAACTTTTCCAGATGTTTAGCAAAGCCATGCTGCTGGATAAAGGGGGGCGGCTCGTCTTTTACGGCACGCCTGCGGAGATGCTCGGCTACTTCGCGCGCGCCGAGCACGAGCAGCACTTCGGCACGGAACTCGGCGGCTGCCCCGCGTGCGGCACGACGCGGCCAGAGTTCATCTTCGACGTGCTGGAGACGCCGCTGCGCGATCTGAGCGGCGACGTGATTTACGAGGAAAACAGCCAGGGCCAGCTCGTGCCCGCGCGCCGCTTTTCGCCCGACTACTGGCGGGATAAATACGAGAGCTTTCGCCTCCTGCAGGACGTGAAGCAGGTGAACCTGCGCAAGTCCGCCGCGACCGCGACCGAGCCGATGGAGCGCGCGCTCCTCGAACGGAAACGCCAGCCGATCCGCTGGCGCGATGAGTGGACGCAATTCCGCACGCTCTGGCGGCGCGCCTTCATCTCGAAGCTGCGCAATCGCGGGAATCTTTTCCTCACGCTGCTTGTCCCGCCCTCGCTCGCGCTGCTTATCGGCTGGGCGCTTTATTTCACCGACGACGACTCCGGCGAATACACTTTCGCCAGCGCCTTCCACATCCCGACCTACATTTTCATCGCGCTGCTCGTCGCGCTCTTCCTCGCGCTGGTGAATTCCGTGGACGACATCATCCGCGACCGCGTGGTGCTTTACCGCGAGCGAAATCTCGACGTGCGCCTCGGCTCGTACGTCGCCGCGAAATTTGGAACGCTCGTCCTTTTCTCCGCCGTGCAATGCGCGCTCTTCATCCTAGTTGGGAATTACATCCTCGAAATCCGCGGCATGTTTTGGCCCTACTTTTTCTTCATGCTCATCACCGCGGCCAGCGGCACCAGCCTTGGCCTGCTCATCAGTTCGCTCGTCGCCGATAGCAAGACGGCGGCGAACTTCGTCCCGCTCGTCCTCATCCCGCAGCTCATCTTCGGCGGCGCGCTCATCAAATACGAGGACATGAACAAAGACCTCGACGCCATCTACACCATCAAACGCTGGATCAGCACGCATCCACGCGAAATCACCCATCCGCGCGAAGACGATAAGCTCACCGTGCCCCTCATCAGCCGCTTCGTGGCGACGCACTACAGCTACGAAGCGCTCATCGTCGCTCAGGCGCGGCTGAATCCTCTCGCGGCCCGGCAGGACGCGCTCCAGCAGCAGATCGACGACCTCGCTGCGAAGACGCAGCGCACCGTGGTGGAAGCGGAGCGGCTCGATGATTTAAAAGACACGCTCGCCCTGGTGAGCGGACTCGAAGCTGGCGGCGAAACCGACATCGCAAAACGCCTCCGCCGCGTGGACAAAATCATCAACGGAGGTCCGCTCGATCACGCCGGCCTGCGCAGTCGCACCACCGGCACCACGGCCGAGCGACTTTTCACGAATCAAAAGGTGAACGACCTCGTCTCGAAAGCGGAGACGGAGCAAAACGATTACCGGCGCACCGACAAACAAGGCCGGTTTCAACTGGTGAACGTTTTCTTCGGACCGATGAAGCGGTATTTCGGGGTGACGATGAGCGTCTTCGCTTTTAATGCGCTCGTCCTGATCGGAAGTAGCTTCGCCACGCTCATCGCGCTCTACGCGATCCTGCGCCGCCAGCTTCGGACGCGCGGGATTTAGCTCACTGCGGCGGCGCGCTTTTCTGCCGCACGCGTTCGCGGAGTTGCTTCAGCGCCGTCTTCGCATGCTCGCGCAGCGGGGAATCGGGACGGTCCGCGTCAGCCTCTCGCGCCAAGATGGGGTCGGCCTCGCTTTTCCCGGAAAGCGCCAGCCCGGAGTAGGATGCCGCCGTCAAAGCGCGCGCGGTTTCCTCTCCCATCTGGCGGCCCGGCGCGCTCCAGTGCAACTGCGACTTCCAGTTTTCCAGCGAGCAGTTTTTCTCGAGGTGGTCCAAAGCCTGCGGACTCCCGCGGTGCGCCGCCGCATAGCCGAGGCCGAGGAGCGCGTTGAGCTTCGCGTGATAAGAATCGTGGTCGAGCCGACCGCGACCTTCGCGCACAAAGCGATGCACTTTCTCCACGGCGTCCGCCGTGCCGATCGC
Source organism: Chthoniobacterales bacterium (assembly GCA_038228115.1). GTDB lineage: Bacteria > Verrucomicrobiota > Verrucomicrobiia > Chthoniobacterales > Chthoniobacteraceae > JANLQB01. The sequence goes on along the minus strand of JBBRPM010000002.1, from coordinate 132,290 downwards.
ACCCAGCGCCACCGCGGCGTTCGTCCACTGCGCCTTGTGCAGCGGGTTGCCGAGGATCGCTTTGAATTTCTCCGTATCCATCGGGCCGAAGCGGGAGACATGCGCGTAGGGAATACCGTGGATGTAAACGCGGTTCAGGAATTCTTCCGCGTCGGCGGGAGCAGGCGCGTCTGGTGCCATGATCGCCGCCGTCCCGGAAGCCGCGTGCCGAGTTTCATAGGTCCGCGCCTCTGCCAAGTCCAGCGAGCGGCGATTCGCGCCCGCCTCCGGGTTCATGAGTGCGGAAGGATCGTTGCGATGATTGAGCCCGCAGTTGTGGCCGAACTCGTGCGCCCAGATGATGTCCTCGAGCGAACCGCGCCGCACCAGCGCCATGAAACTCCCGCCGATGTGGGAGCAGCCGAGAATGCCGGCCTTCGTCGCCGTGCAAAACTGCACCGCTTCCACAATCGCCACCTGGACTCCGCTCCGTCCGATCGCGGCATAGTCTTCCGCCGAGGAAATGACTGCCGGGCCGGGGATGACGCGCACATCGCCGCTGCGTTGCAGGACGATATTGGCGCTGACATCCGAGCCCGAATCGCGGTTGCGGAGCACCTGCGTCGCGCCCGCCAAAATCCGGTCCGCTTCTGCATTCGTCAATTGCGCGGACGCCACGCGGCCAATCTTGAGGCGGTAAATTTTTGTGGTCGAACTCGGGGATGGCGCGGGTGCCGGTGCGGCGCCGCCAACGCGGCCTCCCGTCGCGCAAGAAATAAGAGTCAGGGTGAGAGACAGGGCCATCAATCGGGGTAGAAACGTTTCCATGCGCGCGGAGGTATGGAGTTGGTCCGGCCTTGTCCAGACTTTCGGTATCCATCGTCGTAAATAGGATTGGGAAGTCAGTTAAAGAGCGAAACGGAAATGCCGCGGGACCGTGCCTGGTGAGCTATTCGCGAAGGGCGATGTAAGACAAACTCCACTCGCTTGCCGACGCCTTTTCGAGACACAAAACGTTGCGCCGTGGTGGAATCATCTCGGCTGGCTTGACGCCGCGCCGGGGCCATCTACTTTCCCGCGCCAATCCTCATCCGGTGCGCTTTGCGTCGGGCGAAGCCACTATGTTTTCCCCTCAAATTTCAAGGTTCCAACTCGGAGCCGTCCTTTTTTTTGTCATCACCTTCTCCGCGCCGGCGCTGGAATACTCGGTGCCTTATGTGCGAAAGGATCTCCCGTATTTCGGGGCCGATGGCGTGGCGGGATTCGGTGCGATCATCGGGCAAATCGAAGTGCGCGGGGCCGAGGGGAATGGCATCGACGGCTTTAACGGACATCGGCAGACGGGACTCGGGCCCGACCCAGGCAGTCCAGACTTCGGACTTTACGGCTTCCAGGACGTAAAAGATTTCAGCGGCGCGAACGACCCCAGCGACAATAACTTCCACGGGACTTTCGTAGCTGGCGTCATGGCGTCCGAATACACGCTGGTCTCAAACGGCGTGGAGTCCGCCCCATCATTAGGTGTTGCGCCGCTGGCCCGATACTATGGCGCGGTGTTCGACGGTTCCGGGTCGAAGGCAGGTTTTCTCTCCCTGAATGACTCGATGAACTACGTGCTCGTCACTTCGCACGCCAGTGCGGTGAACCATAGCTGGGGTGGCGAGCCGGATAGCGCCTCGCAACTAGACGGCGCTACTTTTGGCGAGGCGCTGTTGTTGGATGAATACGCGGGCTATGCCGGGAAGACGGGCGGCACTACCCACGGGTATCTCGATAAGTTAAATGTGATCGCCGCGGGAAATTTCGGCGCTGGCAGTGGCTTGCTTGGCACGCCTGCCGATTCTTTTAACGGGCTGACGGTCGGTGCGCTCGATAACATAAATCCACTGGCGACCGAACTCTTCGACCCCGGCCGCATGCCAGCGGCGCGCATCGCTCCCTACAGCTCCTGGCGGCCCGTCGCAGGTGGGCGGTCCGGGGTGGATGTGGTGGCCCCCGGCTCGAACATTTGGTCCACGCTCGCCATTAACTATGCCGGGCAGAATGATCTGATCGCGGGCGTAGCTTCCGGGACGAGTCTTGCCGCACCTCATGTGACTGGAGAGGCTGCGTTGCTCTACGGAGCCGTCGCCAGCCCCATCGGCTATATCACGGATAAAGGGACGATCTTCTTCAGTCCCGACCATAAACTAGTGAAGGCGGTCATCATCAATAGCGCCGACAAAATCGCCGGCCTCGATGCGAACGGCGTGGCGCAAAGCACCTGGAAACCGGGCTCGGTCGTGATCGGGACGGACGGCGTTCCAAATGCCGTCGTGCCCCTGAACTATGCGGTCGGCTCGGGAAGTGCGAATGCGCAGGAAGCGTATGACGAGTTGCGCGAAGCGGGAAACCGCTTTTGGGACATGGCCACGCTGCTTACTTCCGGTGACCGGCAACTCTATACCTTTGGCGAAGGAAAGTTTGTCAGTGCCAGTCTCGACCAGCCGGAGCTGTCTAGTCTCACGGCCACCCTGGTCTGGGATCGCCATTTGGATTTCACTGTGAATACCGACCTAAACGACCCCTCATTGGGCGACGTGAGCAAGGACCTGATGAGTAATCTCGACCTCATTCTTCAGGAAGAGATGACGCCAGGAATCTGGGCGGACATCTACCTTTCAGCGGGGGACATGGATAACGTGGAGCACATCTTCGTCACCTCGCTGGACGGAACTCATAACTATCGTCTGGAAGTCCGCGGTACCGATATTGCAGAGCCTGATTTGGGCGAGACCTATGCGCTGGCGGTATCCTATCAGACAGTTCCGGAGCCGGGAGCCGTCATGCTATTAAGCGGCAGCGCGGTCTTTCTCGCGCTCCGCAGAAGGCGCGCGGCTCTTTAAACGGTCGCGCTGGCAACTAAGGACGGCTTCCACCGACCTTGTCCTTTAGACTTGGCTCGCTGAAATAGTCCGTGATCACGCTGCCATTGCTGATCACCTGCACGCCGTAGCCGGTGAGCTTCTCGCCCGATGGCTGCACCACCTTTGCTTGTGGTTTGGCTGTTTTCTTCGCGCCCTTTTTCGGCGCCGCCTCGGCGTGTTTCTCGACGGCGGAGGCTTTCACCGTGGCTGTTTCGACGATGGAAGTGTCATGCGCCTTCACCGAGGTCGTCTTTTCGCCCTTGTCCAAAACCTCAGCCTCATGGTCCTTCACGTTGTGACCGAAGAAGTAATACTTCACCTTCAAATTGCCGATGTCGGCGTTGGTAGTGTTGGAAAGCGAAATCTTCAGCGACTTCTCCTGAGTCTCTTTGAACTTGGCATGATTGACCCCGGTTATTTGCTCGACGCGGAGCATGATGGGGCTGACTTCAGCAAGCGCGAATCCTTGGAAAGCGCAAAGGGTGGTGAGACAGAGGATGGAGGGTTTCATGGCGCGACCTTACTCCGCTGCGGAGGAAAAACCAGTCGTTTCCGGTGCAGGTGGAGCGAGTACGAAGCATCGCCAAAGTCCCCGCCGACTGAGGCTCGCGGCAATGATTTGAGCGGAAACTTCACTGCACTCGCAGCCGGAAAAACGCGGCGGCGTCCGGCGCGGTGAACTGAAATTCCAGCTTGCCGGCTCCGTTGATGATGGTCTGCGGGGCAGTCATGGGGAAGGGGAGGAACGCGTTCAGGTCTGCGCTTTTTTCGACGCCGATGGTGAGCGTAAAGGTGCCGGTGACCGGATCACGCTGGAGGAGCGGAGTGCCGATGTTGAGCATCTGGATTTGCGCGGTGGTGAAGAGGCCGGCCCCGTTGGCGCTGGAGAAGTAGGTTTCGACGAGCGCGGGCTGGCTGGTTTGCCAGTCGAAGCCGAGCGCGGCCATTTGCAGCTCGGAGGCGTCGCTCAGGCCGTCGCCGTCGGTATCGGTGGTGAAGGAAAGCGCGGTGCCGGTGAGCAAAATGTCGAAGGGATTTTCGTCGCTGTCGTTGTTCACGATGCTGAGCGCGGCGTTTTTTGTACCGCTCGTGGTGGGGAGAAATTGCACGGTGAAAGTGGTGAAACCATTCGGTCCGCTGACGACGGCGGCGGGCTGCGTAGTGATGGTGAACAGGCTCGCGTCCGAGCCGCTCACGGTGACTCGCGGGGTGCCGGTGAGGAGCAGAGCGCCGGGGCCGGTGTTTTTTACGGTGAAGGTGACGCTTTTCGCGAGGCCGGGGACGCAGGGGCCGAAATCGTGGCTGTCGCCGTCGCTCACGTTGCTGTTGGTGGGTTGTTTTTCCACCGTGATCTCGGGGAGCGGCGCGGACGATGGGCCGAAGACGTAGGCCGCGCCTTTGTCCGTGATGATGCTGTCGTCGGAAGGCGCGCCGATCGCGACCGTGGTGCCGTCGATCGCGACGGACCCGCCGAAGCCGTCTTCCGCAGCGGGGCTGGGATTGTGCAGCGCGGCGACCGGCGCGGCGGGCGTGGCGCTGGCGAGGTCGTAGAGGTAGGCGCTGCCGGCGTTTTCCGCGCCCGTGTCGTCCAGGTATGCTCCGATGACGACGCGCGAGCTGGAGATGGCGACCGCGTTTCCGAAGAGGTCGATCGCGGCTGGGTCGGGATTGTGGATGGTGAAAATGGGCGCGGTCGGTGTGGCGCTGGCGAGATCGAAGATGTAGGCGCTTCCCGCGGCGCTCGCGCCGGTATCGTCGCCCACGCATCCGATGACGATGCGTGTGCCGGAGATGGCCACGGCGGAGGCGTATTCGTCGTGCGCGACCGGGTGCGGGTTGTTCAGCGTAACGGCGGGGACGGACGGGGTGGCGCTGCCGAGATCATAGACGTACGCGCGGCCGGAATCGTTCGCCCCGGTGTCGTCGCCATACGCGCCGACGACGACGCGCGGGCCGTCGATCGCCACCGCCGAGCCGAAAAAATCCGAGGCGTCCGGGCTCGGATCGCGCAGGGTGAAAGCGGGCTGCACGGGGATGCAGCGTGATCACGGGAACACTCGGTGTTTCGCTGCTCAGATCGTACACATACACACTCCCCGCGTTGCTCGCTCCCGCATCATCTTGATTCGCCCCCACGACCACGCGCGTGCCAGAAATCGCCACCGACCAGCCGAAGTAATCTTCCTGAGTCGGCTCGGGATTTGGCAGGAGGTAAAGCAGCGCGCCCGTCGTGGCTTCGAAGATCTTCACCACACCCGCGTCGATCGCACCGAGGTCATCGAGTGGCGCACCGACCACCACGAGCCCGCCCTTTACCGCGACGCTGAGGCCGGAATTTGCCCCGGCCTGCGCGCCCACGAGCGGCGCGGGGATCGTGTGGATGAGCGTGTCCGGTTTCTGGGCGAGGATCGTCATCGAAAACGCAGTCACGGTGCCGAGGACAACCCACCGCACCAGAAGGCAGCAGCGCCGGGGAGGGATCGGGAAGGTATTCATGTCTTCTCAAAGTATAATCGTGCGACGGCTTAAACATAAGGCCGGCAACGGAGCGAACCGCCTCTCGTCCAAGGTCCACGCCGATCGATGTGGTGCTCGTCGATGGGTTGAGCACGTTTCTGGCTAGGGAAAGCGGTTGAGACTTCCACTTCGCAGCGCTCACCGCCTCTTTTCATATGACCCACTCTCCTTTCACCCCGACCGCAAACCGGATCCTGACGATGGATGCGGTCCATCCCGTCGTGGACGCGGTCGCGCGCCGGCCCATTCTCTTTTTCGGAGATGACCTCGGCTGGCTGGCCGGGCGGGGCGAAATGGCCGGGCGCAAAATCATCATCGCGCCTCCCGACACCGAGCCGCGCCACTTCCTCGCCGCCGAGCCTTTGGATGGCGTGGTGGCGAGTTTCGCGGATGTGAAAAAAAGCGTCGAGATACTCCACGCGGTGCGTTCAAAGGAGCCCGACCTGATGGCGATGCTGCGCGGCGATGGGAAGGAACTCGCAGGCATTTCGTGTCCGTTTCCACTGCTGCCGCGCGTGGATTCCATCGAAATCCTGGATGACCAGATTCGCACCCAGCTCGCCGTCACCGCGTGGCATGCCAAACCGGCGCTCGTGAGCCTGCTCCGGCTGATCACCCAAGTCCCCACGCTTCCGACGATCTACACGCAAATCACCAGCGCGCTCCAGAGCCCGAACTCGTCCATCGAAGACATCGCCACCCTCGTCGCGCGCGAACCCGCCGTGAGCGCAAAACTTTTGCAGATGGTGAACTCGCCCCTTTTTGCGCTCCGCGGAAGCGTCACCTCCGTCCGCGATGCGACGAATCTCCTCGGCCTCAATCGCGTGAGATCGCTCGTCATGGCGACCTGCCTTTTCCGGCAGTTCGATGTTTCAAAATGCCGCAGCTTTTCGATGAGCCGCTTTGAAGCCACGAGCCTCCAAGTCGCCACATGGGCTTCCGCGATCACCATGAGCGAAACGCGCGACAGCCATCTGGCCGAAATGGCCTTCACCGCCGGGATGCTGCACAATTTCGGAGTGCTCCTGCTCGCGGCGAATATCCCGATCCTTTACGAGGAAGTGCTCAGCACCGCGCTGAAACGCCACGTGAGCCTCGCCTACAGCGAATTCCAAACTTTCGGAGCGACGCACGCCGCGCTCGGCGGAGGTTTCCTCGCCTCATGGCGCATCCCTTTCCCGATCGTGAACGCCGTCGGCTGGTATCCGTTTCCATCGTCGTCCGAAGACACCGCCTTCACTCCGCTCACTGCCGTCCACGCCGCGACGGCGGTCGATTCCTTCGCCCAGACCGGCATGTATGCCTACGATCATCGCTACATGGAAAAAATGGGCCTGACCGAGAAGATGGAAGAATGGTGCGCCACCCTCCCGGGCGAAACGCTCGCGGCGTAATTTTTTCCATCGTTTTAAAAAGCGAACGGGAGCGCGAAGCGCGCGGGCTTTTCCCCGTCGCTCCGTGGCAGGGATGAGCCGCTGGCTCGTCCGTGGGTGACGACGCCCTTTCCCCGGACGCGCCAGCGGCTCGTCCCTACCGCGCCTGGTCCCGGACTTCCATCACACTCTTGATGAGGAACGCGGCAGTTTTGCCATCGACGGGCGGCCAGTCGGCACGACACCTTTTTCGTTGCGCATGAAACTCGTCGCCATTCTTTCGCTCGCACTTTTCTCCCAGCTTCTGGCTGCTCCGCCGACACGCGAGGCGGTGCTGGCGGCGACGCTGGTGCCTTACACGGGGCCGAGTGAAAAAGGCGTGGATACGGGCACGCTGACGGGGAAAGTGATGTGCGGTTATCAGGGCTGGTTTGGTTGTGAAGGCGACGGCGCGGAGGTTGGGAATCAGCACTGGACCAAGCGCGGCGGGCCGCTCGTGCCGGGAAACGCGAAGATCGACCTGTGGCCGGACGTATCGGAACTTGGCGCGGACGAACGCTTCGCGACTGGCTTTCAACTGGCCGATGGAAAGCCTGCGGAAGTGTTCAGTTCCTTCAGGCAGGCAACGGTGTTGCGGCATTTCAAATGGATGCGCGAATACGGGATCGACGGCGCGTTGGTGCAGCGCTTTATCGCGAGTTTGCGCGGGTCGAATTCGCTGCGGATGAATAACGCAGTGCTGGCGCATTGCCGCGAGGGGGCGAATCGGAACGGGCGCGCTTACGCGGTGATGTATGATCTCAGCGGACTCGGCGCGGGGCGGATGCGCGAGGTGATGGACGACTGGACGGCGTTGCGCACGCAAATGCACATCGGCGATGACCCGGCGTATTTGCATCATCGCGGAAAACCGCTCGTGGCAGTGTGGGGCGTGGGCTTTAACGATGACCGGAAATACACGGTCGCGGAGTGCCGGGAGCTGGTGGAGTTTTTGAAAAAGGACGGCTGCTCGGTGATGCTCGGCGTGCCGACGGGATGGCGTGCGCTGGATCGCGACAGCGTGCGCGATCCGGCGCTCCACGATGTGCTGAAACTCGCCGACGTGGTGAGTCCGTGGACGGTCGGGCGTTACCGCACACCTGGCGAGGCCACGCGGCATGGGGAGAAGATGTTGAGGCCGGACATGGCGTGGTGCGCGGAGCAGAAGCTGGATTATCTGCCGGTGGTGCTTCCAGGGTTCAGTTGGTGGAACATGTATGGCAAAGAGCAGAACGGGATTCCGAGGCTGAAGGGCGAGTTTTTGTGGTCGCAGTTCGTCGCGGCGAAACGGGCGGGCGCGGAGATGATCTATGTCGCGATGTTTGACGAGGTGGACGAGGGGACGGCGATTTTCAAATGCACGAACGACGTGCCGCCGGATGGGGAGTCGAAGTTCATCACGTATGAAGGGCTGCCGCCGGACTACTACCTGAAGCTCACCGGCGCGGGGACAAAGATGTTGCGCGGGGAATTGCCGGTGACGGCGCCGAAGCCATCTCCGTAAGTGGTTTTAGCCACGGATGAACACGGATGAAACACGGATGAAACACGGATACAGAATTTTTGATCCGTGTTTCCATCCGTGTTCATCCGTGGCTAATTCTTCATACGCCGTGTTTGAATTGTGCACGGGAACCGGTAATCGTCCTCCAACCCTAAACCCCGAAAAAACACCCTATGGCACAAGCAATCATGGACCCCGAGGAAGTGCGGCGCTTTGCGAAGGAGTTGAAGCGTTTCAATGATGACGTGGCGGGCAAGGCGCAGTCGCTCCAGGCGCGGTTTGCGGCGCTCGGGAGTAGCTGGCAGGATCAGGAGGCGGAGAAGTTTGCCGAGGAGTTTTTGGTGACGATGAAGGTAATGAAGAAATTCGTGGAAATCTCTGAGAAGCACACGCCGTATCTGCTGCGGAAGGCGCAGAGAATTGAGGAGTATCTGGATCAGCGATAGCCATGGCCGAGCAGGCAAAGATCACGTCGCTCGATGCGCTGGAACGGTTTCGCGCGGACCTCATCGTTTTCATCACCACCGCGCATCGCTGCGTGGATGAGGCCGGGGACGAGGTGCGGCGGACGCGGCAGTGGATTCAGGGCGAGCAGCGGATGCACTGGGAAGGCGAGGCGCGGCGGCGGAAGCGGACGCTGGATCAGGCGGAGGCGGATCTCTACAGCGCGCGACTTTCCGGGCTGAAAGATCGCACCATCGTGCAGGAGGAGGCGGTGCGAAAAGCGAAGCGCGCGATGGGTGAGGCGGAGGATAAATTGCGCGTCTTGAAAAAGTGGAACCGCGATTTTGACAGCGGCATCGATCCGCTGGTGAAGCGACTGGAAGGCATGCGCTATTTCCTCGATCACGATCTGCCAAAGGCGCTCACTTTTCTCCTGCAAGCGCAGCAAACTCTGGAAGCCTACGCCGAGTCTCCGGCCCCACCGCCCGCCTCATGAATACTCGCGCCAGCGCCGCCAACCTCGTGCAAGCCGCGAAAGAGTTGTCTTTCGAGTGGGAGCAAACGCGGACGTATTGGAACGATGTGAAGAGCCAGCAATTCGCCAGAGATTACCTGGAGATGATTCCCGAAGCCATCACGCGGACGCGGGCGGCGATGGAGGAGATCGACGTGCTCTTGAGGAAGGTGCGGAGCGATTGTGAATAGCGGCCTCGTCCGGAGCTGCGTGCTGGTTCGGTTTTTCGGTGCGGCGCTGCTGTCCGGTTCGGTTTGCGCGCAGGAAAAGGGCGCGTCGGTTCTAGCCTAAAAGCGGCGATGGGAAGCGCGGAAGACGGCGAAGACGCGGAGAACGCGGAGTTTGTGATACGAGGACCCTCGACCTAATGGGTGAGCCGAAGAAACTGGCGGTGCTCCCGAGTCCTCCACTTTGGGAGCGTGAGGAAAGAGGGCGGGCTTCCTATTGACTGAAGCCAAAAAAAACGAGTCATCTGCTAAAGCAAACGAGTCATCGGTGATGGCAAACGTGTCATCGGTGATGGCAAACGAGTCATCGGTGATGGCAAACGTGTCGTCGTTGATGGCAAACGTGTCATCGGTGATGGCAAACGTGTCGTCGTTGATGGCAAACGTGTCGTCGGTGATGGCAAACGTGTCGTCGTTGATGGCAAACGTGTCGTCGTTGATGGCAAACGTGTCGTCGTTAATGGCAAACGTGTCGTCGTTGATGGCAAACGTGTCATTTTGTGAAGCGAATTGCTCACCCACTCCACCATTTAGCCGATCTCCCACCCCATTTGGCTTAAATTATACACCCCCGGAGCGCCTTCATCGCAAACCAACGCTGCGTCAGCGCCGAGACTCGTTCACATCGCGCAAGTCGTAAAGCGTCTGGCCACGATTCGATGATAGTTTTGTAGAAGGCTGCCGAAGGCGCAGAATGTGGGCATTACCAGAAAATCGATCTTCCTTTTCACTCGTGACTAAGCTCCAGCTTAGCAGCCTGTTGAAAAACCGCCCAACGTCACCGACCGAGCCTCAGCGCCGCAGGCGCGACATGTTTATAGAATACATCGGAAAAGGGTTCCTAGCTTCGTAGGAGCGGCATGTACGCTTGGTTCCCGGCACATGTCGCTCCTACGGAGCTTACGCTTGGTTACTGGCAAAATCTATAAACATGTCGCGCCGCCGGCGCTGAAACGGGTTTTTCAACAGGCTGTTAGGGCACGCCCACATACTCGAAGCTCCGCGGCGCAGACGGGCGAGCGACTTCCCAGAGCGAATGCCGCCGCCCCCTGCCCACCGCGTCGAAGCGAAGCCTTGCAGACCACGCAGACCAGAGCGCGCCGAAGTCGGAGCTTGAGGACGAGCGGAAAGATTAAAGCAGTTGCGATTGCTCGCCGTGGGCTTCGGCTTTGGCTTTCTTGAAGTTCAGGTCCGGCTCGTAGTCCGGGTGCTCGGCGCGCTGGGTGCCGGCGAGGAGTCCGGCGATGGTCAGGATTTGCACGCGGGCGTAGTTCTTCCCTGCCACGCTTTTGTAAAAGCCCGCGCTCGCCGCGTCGGCGGTCATCTTGGCGCTGGGTTCGTCGAGGGTCACAAGCAGGGCGATTTCAGCCTGCTCCTTCGTCCGCACGGCCATGAGGGCGCGGAAGTCGTCGGGCTTGAGCTTGCCGCTCTTCACGCTGACCACGACCTTGTGCGCGTCCTTCTTGTCGAGGTCGCGGAAGAACTTGATCCCATCCACGCCGCCGTCGGCCCCCTTCTTCTTGTTCTGCGCCGGGTTGGCCTCGACGAGCGAGACGGCCCAATACTGGAACTGGTAGCGCCCGTCGTGCTCACTGCGCTGGGCGAGGTCGCGCGCGGCGTCGAGATCGCCGGGCGTGCCGATGACGGCAAACTTCGCCCGCTTCTTGAAGGCATCCTTGAGCCGCTTCTCGATGAGGGAAATGGCGAGGTGGGTGATGTCGATGCCGATCCATTTGCGCTTGAGCTTCTGCGCGGCGTGGACGGCGGTGCCGCAGCCGCAGAAGGGATCGAGTACCACATCGCCTTCGTTGCTGCTGGCTAAGATGATGCGTTCGAGCAGGACGAGGGGTTTTTGGGTGGGATAGCCGAGGGATTCCGGGCTGCCAGAAATGATCGGGTTGAGATCATGCCAGAATGTTTGCAGCGGAACTCCAGGCATCTCGGAGAGGTAATGCTTCAGCATCGGCATTCCGGTCGTCCGATAGTAAAGGAGGCTCTTCGCCTCCATCTCTTTCATGTTCTGTTTTGAGTAAGCCCAAAACCTTCCTTTGTATGGCCTCACGACTCGCCCGTCCGGAGCTGTCCATTCGTAGGAGACGTCGCCGCCCGGCTTGTTCGCCGTCATGTCGGAGACGCGGAACAAGCCTTTCTCGTCAGTGTAGCGATAGTTCGCCTTGGTGTAGCTCTCGGCGTAGGGCGAGAACTGCGGATTCCACGTCCAAGTCTTACCCTTCGCGTAAAAGAAGATGACATCATGGTTTGCGCCGTAGCGGTTCGCGTCGTTGTGGCTGCTACTCCGTCGCCAGGCGATTTCGCTGCGGAAGTTGGTTTTGCCGAAGACGCTATCGAGCACGATCTTCAAGTAATGCGACGCAGTAGGGTCGCAGTGGAGGTAGAGGGAGCCGGTGGGCGTGAGGACGCGGTGCATCTCGATAAGCCGGTTGGCCATCATCACGAGGTAGGCGGTCATGTCATTTCGCCCGATGAAGACAAGGAGCGCCCGCATCATCTCGGCCACGTTGGTATTCGTCTGCGCGAGAAGCTCGCCGTATTCGCGCTCGGCTTGCAAACCCCAGTGCCAGGTGTCCTCAAAGGCGGTGATGGAAGCGTCGCTGTATCCGAACTCTGTTCTATCCGCTGCCGCTGCACTCTTCGGTGTCTTGAAGAGGAGGTTGTAGTCGCGCTTCGAGTTGAAGGGCGGATCAAGGTAGATGAGATCGATGCTCGCATCCGGGAAGTGCGCGTGGTCGCGCAGGACGTGGAGGTTGTCGCCGTAAAAAAGCTGGTTCATGCCGGGGCGGAGACTGGAGGCTGCCGGGGCGCGTGGCAAGCGCGGGGCGGGGGAGCGAGGAGGCCTGACGACGCGCGGCGGAGCCTTACTTTGGGAGCGAGGGGAAGCAGAACGTCGCAGACCAGCGCGTGCCCAGGCTGGAGCTTGGGCACGAGTGGGCCAAGGTCGCTGCTGCCGAAGTCGGCTCGGTCTTTGCCAACAACGGCATGATTGCGCTGGCCAGATAAAGTCACATCCGAAATCATGCGGCACGCGTTCAGCTAACGCTTCACTTTACCATGCCATCCACCTTCTCATTCACTCGTGAAACCCGCCGCGGTTTCCTTTCTTCCATCATCTGCGCTGGCGTCAGCCTCGCGTTTTCCGCGGTCTCCTGGGCCGATCAGCACACTGCCGGGGTGCCCGCGCTGAGCAGCCGGCCCGGCGCGGAATACACCGTTTACCTGAACGTCGCAGGATTTAACTACTCGGGAACTTGGGGGAACGATCCAGGTGGGAACGTCCCTGGGAGCACTTTGGCGGTCAACGATCGCGGGCCGACGGATACTTTCACGGCCGCAGAGCAGGAACAGATCAAGGCCATCTGGTCGCGGGTGTCTCAGTCTTACGTCGGGCTGAATGTGAACGTGACCACCGTCGATCCTGCCATCGCGGCGGGGCAGGCGGGCACGGATGCGGCCCGTCAGGCATTCTACGATTCGACGGCGAATCTCATGCACACGGTCATCGGTTCCGGGCTGCGGGGCGCGACGAACTGGCAGGGCAGCGGCGACGGCGTCTCCGGGCTCGATGTCATCTCCGGCGTCTCTGCCGGCACGGGCCTGAACAATCATACGAACTGGATGTTCACCGAAGCGCAGGCCGGTGCTGCGAATGGCAACGTGATCAACGGCGACTATATCGGCGCAGTCGCTTCCCATGAGAATGGGCACGCTTTCGGGCTCAGCCACCAGAGCGATTTCACCGGCTCGACAAAAGTCCAGGACTACTCGGCGGGGGATGCGAGTCCAGGGAATGGCTCCTACGTCCCGATCATGGGTGCCGCTTCGGATCGCCAGCGCGTGACTTGGCGCGTGGGCGATACCACTCAGGGTGGGCAGACTGTGGTGAATGACTTGGCGCGGATGCTCACGGTGGACGCCGTGTCCAATGGACGCACCGGCGCGGCCGACCTGCATTTCGTGAATGGCTTCCTCGGCAATCCGATCGGCCACACCATGCCGACCGCCACGGCGCTGTCATTCCTCGGCGACGGCACCGTGAATTTCAGCCTCGCCACCGGCATCATCGTTCCGCTGAGCGAAGCCAATCCGCTCGCGATCGGAGCCGGAAACTACACGCAGGACTGGTTCCAATTCACCCTGGCCGACATGTCCGCGATCAGTTTGACGGTCCACGATGGCACCCAGTTCCTGATGGCCGGGATCGCGGATGGCGTCGGCACGCTCCGCAGCACGCTGGAAATTTACAACGGACTCGGAGCCCTCATCGGCTCGGGCACCGAAGACGGCAGCACGCTTTTTGAAACCTACAGCAGCAGTCTGGGCGCGGGCACTTACTTCGCGAAAGTGGGCAGCTTCGGCGGGCACGACCAGGTCTCTGCCGCTTTTAACCCCGCCCAGTATTTCGACACGGGCGCCTACTTCATCACCGGCTCCGGCTTGACCGTGGTCCCGGAACCGGGCACGGTGATCCTCTTCGGTGCTGGCCTGATCGTGATGTGCCTCCGCCGCAAGCGTCGGGCCGCTGCGCTCTGAGTCTCGCGAGCAACGACCAAAATTGGAAAGGGCGGCAGCGATGCCGCCCTTTCCCGCGTTTACGCCAAATCCCCGGATTGATTTGCGGGGGCCGGACGCTACGATCGGTGGTCCTATCGAGCCTGATGATCCTTTTCCCCTGTCCCTGTTCCGCAATTCCAACGAGCCGATGGCTGTGAGTAGCGGCGTGGATCTGCGAGTCACGCGCAATCTCGATCTGCTCGTGGCGCTGAAGCAGGTCGTCGGCGACTTCGCGAAACGCGAGGAGCAATTGACGCGCGGTCTTCTGGCCAAACGCGGCGCGGCCAATCGGAAACACCGCGATGGAATGGACAAGGTGGAGTCGCGGCTGGCGGTGCAACTCGCGGAGACGGAGACGCATTTCAAAAGCGAGGAAGACCGCGTGAACGAGATTTTCGCGAACCGGCGCGGACGCATCGAGCAACTCGGAGCGGTGGGCCTGCGCACGCTGCCGCGGCGCGCGGAGGCGGCGAAGGGGCGCTGGATGGGCGAGCTGCAAATGCGGCGTTTTCATGCGGAGCGCAATCGCGACGCGGGCACCAAGGCTGCGGGGGCGACGGCGGCGGAATTTTCCGCGCAGCTCGCCGCGCAGCAGGGGAGCCTGGCGAAGCTGGAGCAGCACGCGCGCAAGTTTTTCCGCGGCTACGGCTCGCTGATAAAGATGTTGCACGGGACTTCCGCGCCAGCGGAAGCGGGCGGCGCTGATCCGGCGGAAATCATCCACGCACTGAGTGGGAAGATCGCGCAGGCGGATGCGCAGCTCGCCGGGTTTCGGAAGCTGGCGCTACCGCGCTGCTTTAGCGAAATCCCGCCGATCGCGCTCGTGCTGATCGTCGTGGTCGCGGGTGGTGTGCTGGCGCTGGTGCTGGGCGGCGGGTCCGGCGCGCTCGGGGTCGCCGGTGCGGTCGTGGTCGCGCTGATTGCGGTCATCTTTGGCATTCATCACGCCGGATTTGCGCAGGCGAAAATGCCAGCGGGCGGCGTGGCGCTGACGATCGCGGAGGCGAGAAATTTGCACGCGCAGTGCGAGGCGGCGGCGCAGCGGGCGCACGCGGACGACCAGCAGCGCGTGGCGGAAGAATACGAGCGGGCTTCCGACGCGATCCAAAAACAGTGGGAGCGCGCGGATGACATCGAGAGCGAATTCGAGGCGAAAGGCCGCGCGCGTTTTGCGCTGAACGTGCCGCGCGCTTTGCAGCGCAACCGGAACATGCTCGTGCCCCGGCTGAATCGCATCGAGCGGGAGCGCGCCGAGCGGCTCGCGCAATTCCAGGCTGATGCGGGAGCGCGCACGCAAACCATCGCGGCGACCTACGCGAGCGAGAGTGCCGAACTGACGGCGACGGAAGAAGCGGAGTGGGGCGCGCTCCAGAGCGAATGGACGCGGGAGATCACGACGCTCTACAGCGCGATCGACGAGATGAATGCAGCCACCGCGGCCGACTTTCCCGAGTGGAGCCCGGCGCTCGTCGAGAGCTGGCGGCCGCCCGTGCATTTCGTGTCGGCCACAAAATTCGCGAGCTTGAATCTCAGCCTCGTCCAGCGGCACGACGCGAATCCAAAAGACATCGCACGGCTCGCACTGCCCGGTTCGCCGCGCGTCTCCATCCCGCTCGCGCTCACGTTTCCCGATCGGGCCTCGCTCCTTTTTGAAACGAGCGAATCCGGCGGCACCGCGGTCATCGGCGCGCTCGAAAACGTCATCCTCCGACTGCTCGCGACCACGCCGCCGGGGAAGCTCGCTTTCACCATCATCGATCCCGTCGGTCTGGGGCAAAACTTCGCGGGGCTCATGCATCTGGGCGACTACGAGGAGAGCCTGATCAATCGCCGCATCTGGACGCAGCGCGACCAGATCGAGGAGCGCCTCGGCGAACTGAGCGAGCACATCGAAAAGGTCATCCAGATGTATCTGCGCAACGAATACACCACGATCACCGAGTACAACGAGCAGGCCGGAAGCATCGCCGAAAAATATCACTTCCTCGTCGTCGCGGACTTTCCAGCGAACTTCTCCGAGACGGCGGTGAAGCGCCTGCAAAGCATCGCGCTGAGCGGGCCGCGCTGCGGAATTTTCACGCTCATCCACTGGGATCAGCGCCATCAGATGCCGGACGGTTTTGTGGCAGACGAGCTGCGGAAAAACAGCGTCTGCATCCGGCGGGAAGGCGAGCAATTCGTCCTCCATAAAAAGCAGCTCGAAGCCGGCGGCACGCTCGTGCTCGATCCTCCGCCGGAGCCCGGGCTCGCGGTGGAACTCGTGCACAAAATTGGCAAGGCGAGCATCGACTCGAACCGGGTCGAGGTTCCCTTCGCGCAGATCACTCCGCCAAAGGAAGAGCGCTGGACGCTCGATACGACAACCGAGTTGCGGATTCCCATCGGTCGCACCGGCGCGACGAAGCACCAGTATCTCGCCATCGGCAAAGGCACGCGCCAGCACGCGCTTTTCGCGGGCAAAACGGGATCGGGAAAATCCACGCTCTTTCACGTCATCATCACGAATCTCGCGCTCGCGTGCTCGCCGGAGCAGGTGGAGTTTTACCTCATCGACTTCAAAAAAGGCGTCGAGTTCAAGTGCTACGCGACGAAGCGGCTGCCGCACGCACGGGTCGTCGCCATCGAGTCGGATCGGGAGTTTGCGCTCAGCGTGCTTCAGCGCGTGGATGCTGAGCTGAAGCGGCGTGGCGACATGTTTCGCGCGCTCGGCGTGCAGGACATCGCCGGCTACAAACGCGCTGGCGGCACGGAGCCGATGCCGCGTTCGCTGCTGCTTATCGATGAGTTCCAGGAGTTCTTCGTGGAGGACGATTCCGTCGCGCAATCGGCGTCGCTGCTCTTCGACCGCATCGTGCGCCAGGGCCGCGCGTTCGGCATCCACGTCCTGCTCGGTTCGCAGACGCTTGGCGGCGCGTATTCGCTCGCCCGCGCAACGCTGGGCCAGATGGTCATCCGCGTGGCGCTCCAGTGCAGCGAGGCCGACGCCTACCTGATCATGGACGACAGCAATCCCGCGCCGCGCCTCCTCACGCGTCCGGGGGAAGGAATCTACAACGACGCCGCCGGCGCGATTGAAGGCAATAGCCCCTTCCAAGTCGTGTGGCTCCCCGATGATGAGCGCGATGCGTGGCTGGATGAAGTGCGCGCGCTCGCGGAGCAGCATCACATCGCGCCTTCGAGCCCCATCGTTTTCGAGGGAAATGCGCCCGCCGACATCCGCGAGAACGCGCCTCTCGAATCGGCACTGCGCCATCCGCCATCCGCCATTCCCACCGCGCCGCGCGCGTGGCTCGGTGCGCCAAATTCCATCAAAGGCCCGACGGAAGCGGTCTTCCAGCGGCAGAGCGGGAATCACCTGCTCATCGTCGGCCAGCGCGAAGACGCCGCGCTCACGATGCTCGGTCTCGCCCTGCTCGCGCTGGCAGCGCAGCACCCGCGCAGCACGGCGCGTTTCATCTTTTTATTGAATGCCGCGCCGGGCACTTCCGATTCCGACTTCATCGAAAAAATCATCGCGGCCTCCGGTCACGAAATCACGCTCGCCCGCGCGCACGATATCCCGGCGATCATGAATGAAATCGCCGCGGACCAAAAAGCCCGCAGCACAGGCACCGAGCCCGCCCTGTTTCTCTTCATCCACGGATTGCACAAGTTTAAGAAACTGCGGCACGAGGACGACTTCAGTTTTTCATCGTCGAGTGAAGGCGAGGGAAATCCCGGTGCGCAGCTCACCGACATCATCACCGAAGGCAGCGCGCTCGGCGTCCACATTCTCACGAGCATCGACACGCTGAATAACGTGAACCGCGCGATGAGTCGAAAGGCGCTGAGTGAATTTGAAATGCGAGTCGTCTTCCAGATGAGCGCGAACGATTCCGCGAGCCTGATCGACAATCCAAAGGCGAGTGCGCTCGGTCTGCACCGCGCCATTTTTTACAACGAACACGAGGGCTCGCTGGAAACCTTCCGTCCCTATGCGATGCCGGATGCGGAGTGGTTCAGTCGGAAAGTTTAGCCGGCCGATCGTTGCGCGCGTGCTGCGGTTTGACGGTAATTCTCCTGCCTGGAAGCAGGACCGAAGCAGTCGCCGTGCGGTGCCTTTTCGGAGACGGAAGTCTGACTAGCTTAAATCGCGCCGGGGCGACCGACGGCGTGGTATTCGAAGCCGAAATTGCGCATCGTTCCAGGATCGAAAAGATTGCGACCGTCAAAGATGAGCGGGGTGTGCATCGCGTTTTTGACGGCGGCGAAATCTTGATTCTTAAACTCGCTCCACTCGGTCGCGAGGATCAGCGCTTCCGCGTCCGCCACGGCTTCGAGAGGCGTTTTCGCGATCTTCATTTTGGCAGGATCGATCAGCTTCCACTCGACCGCTTTTTCCGCGCCCTTCGGATCGTAGGCGGTCACGTGCGCGCCTTCGGACACGAGGATGTTGATCAGCTCGATGGCGACGGAGTTGCGGACGTCGTCGGTGTCAGGTTTGAAAGTCATGCCCCAGACGGCGATCTTCTTGTCCTTCAAGACCCAGAGCGCGCTTCGCACTTTGTCGATGAAGCGCGTGAGCATCTTTGCGTTGATGCTTTCCACTTCCTCCAGCAGCTTGAACGGCGTGCCGAGTTGCTTGCTGATGGCGATGAAAGCCTTCACGTCTTTTGGAAAGCACGAGCCGCCGTAGCCGAGGCCGGCGTTCAGGAAATTGCGTCCGATGCGTTTGTCCATGCCGATGCCGTCGGCGACCATTTCCACATCGGCACCGCTCGCTTCGCAGATGGCGGCGACGGCATTGATGTAGCTGATTTTTAGGGAAAGGAAGGAGTTCGCCGCGTGCTTGATGAGTTCGGCGGAATTCACGTCGGTGACGAGGATCGGCGCTTGGAACGGCTCGTACACGCGCTTCATCAAATCGGTCGCGCGGTCGCTGGCGCTGCCGATGACGACGCGATCGGGATTCATCAAATCAGGAACCGCGCAGCCTTCGCGCAGAAATTCGGGATTCGAGACCACGTCGAATTCCGCGCCTTTGTTATAGCGGCGGATGGTGTCGGCGACCTTCTCGCCGGTCTTCACGGGGACGGTCGATTTGTCCACGACCACGCGGTAGTGGCCGGCCTTCAAGACCCCGGCAATCTCGCGGGCGACGCGCTCGATGAAGCTGAGATCGACGGAACCGTCGGTCTGTGGCGGCGTCGGCACGGCGATGAAAATGATCTGGCTGTGATCGACGCCGTCTTCGATCGAGTTGGTGAAGCGCAGTCGTTTGGCCGAGACGTTGCGGTGGACGAGTTCTTCGAGGCCGGGCTCGTAGATCGGGATTTGCCCGGCTTGCAGCATGTCCACTTTGCGCTGGTCGTTATCGACGCAGACGACGTTGTGACCGATTTCGGCGAAACACGCGCCGCTGACGAGACCGACGTAACCAGAACCGATGATGCAGAGATCCATTTTTTAAATCGTATGTGTGAAGGCTAAAGTGAACGGGCTGGCGGCAAAAAGCCGCGCATTAAGCAAGGCTGCGCCACGGAGCGCAAGCGACATTTGCCGCGAATGCAGGCCCTTAGATTCAGCGTGGAAGCGGGAAGCGCGCCGTGAGGGCGCGAACTTCGGTGCGAATTTTTTCCAGCTCGGCGGCGCTGTCTTTGTTTGACAGGGCGCGATGGATGAGGTCCGCGATCTCCATCATGTCGTCCTCTTTCATCCCGCGCGTGGTGACCGCGGGGGTGCCGACGCGGATGCCGCCGCCAAGCGTGATTTTCTCGGTATCGAATGGGATACCGTTTTTGTTCACCGTGATGCCCGCGCGGTCGAGCGTTTCGCTGGCTACTTTGCCGTTGAGGCCGTTCGGGCGGAGATCGACGAGCATGAGATGATTGTCCGTGCCGCCGCTGACGATGCGGTAGCCCTGATGCGCGAGCGCGCCGGCAAGGGCTTTGGCGTTTTGCACGACTTGTTGCTGGTATTCCTGAAAGCCGGGCTGGAGCGCTTCGAGAAAGCAGACCGCTTTGGCCGCGATGACGTGCATGAGCGGTCCACCCTGAATGCCGGGGAAGACCTGGCTGTTGATCTTTTTGGCCAGTTCCTCGCTGTTCGTGAGGACCATCCCGCCGCGCGGGCCGCGCAGCGATTTGTGCGTGGTCGTCGTCACGAAATCGGCGCATTCCATCGGCGAAGGATGCACGCCCGCGGCGACGAGGCCGGCGATGTGGGCCATATCGACAAAAAGGTAAGCGCCCACGCTTTTCGCGATCTCGCTCATCTTCTGAAAGTCGATGATGCGCGGATACGCGCTGGCTCCGGCGGTGATCATCTTTGGCTGCTCGCGCTTGGCGACTTCGGCGAGTTCCTCGTAGTCGATGCGCTCATTGTCCTGGCGCACGCCGTATTGGCAAAAGTGGTAGAAACGTCCCGAAAAATTCGCGGGATTGCCGTGCGTGAGATGGCCGCCGTGGGCGAGATTCATGCCAAGCACTTTGTCGCCGGGCTGGAGCACGCTGAAATAGACGGCAGCATTCGCTTGCGAGCCGGAGTGCGGCTGCACATTCGCAAACTTCGCGCCGAAAAGCTGGCACGCCCGATCGATGGCGAGCTGCTCGACCACGTCCACGTTTTCGCAGCCGCCGTACCAGCGCCGTCCCGGATAACCTTCCGCGTATTTGTTCGTGAGACAGGAGCCTTGCGCTTCCATCACGGCGGGACTGGTGAAGTTCTCGGACGCGATCAGTTCGATATTTTCAAACTGGCGTTTCGCTTCTTCCTCGATCGCGTCAAAAATCTCGGGATCGACTTCCGCGAGTGCGGCCCGTCCGGGGCTGGAGGAAACACCGCAGCTCAATTTGTTCACGCGCTGTTCGTGGCGGCCTCCTTCAAATTTCGTGGTGAGGAACGCTTCGATGATCCGCGCGGCATCGCTCGGATTGACGTGGCGCGCGGCGAGGCACAGGACGTTGGCGTCGTTGTGCTGGCGCGTCATGGCGGCGTCCGCGGGATTGGCGACGAGCGCGGCGCGGATTTGCGGATGCCGGTTGGCGGCAATGCTCATGCCGATGCCGCTCCCGCACATCAGCACGCCGAAGTCCGCGTGCCCGGCGATCACTTCCTTGCACACCACCTCCGCGTAGTCGTTGTAATCGACCGACTCTTTCGACGCGGTGCCGAAGTCACCGACGTTGTCGCCGCGTTTCGAGAGGTAGGAAAGGACGGCCTGTTTCAACTCGAAACCGGCATGATCGGAACCGAGCGCAATGTGCAGCGGGCGGGTCTGAGCTGAGGCTGGCGTGGAAGAGGACGGGATGCTTTGAGATGAGGACATGTCAGGTTGATCGATGAATTTGAGCAGGCTCGGGAGCGCGGTTTTGATGGTTTCGCGGCAGCGCAAGTAGGCGTCGAGGCCGAGGCCGATGGGATCGGGCACGTCGGGCGAACCGTTGAGCGCGTCCGCAAATTCGCAGACGAGAAACGTCTTTTCCGCCGCCTCGGGAAACACGGTATGAATCGCCTCCATGTGCCCGCGCGTCATGGCGAAAATGTGCGTCGCCTTTTCCACCAGCTCCTCGGAAATCGGCTGGCTGCGCAGACGCGAAATATCGACGCCGAGCGGGCGAAGTACCTCGACCGCGTGCGCGCTCGGCGGCTGGCCGTGAATCGTGCCGACGCCGGCGGACGCGACAGTGACATCCGGCCGATCTTTCACCGCGTCCCGGAAGAGCCCCTCGGCGATGGGGCTGCGGCAAATGTTTCCGGTGCAGACGAAGAGAATGTGTTTCACAGATTCTTGGAAAAGACCGCAAACATAAGGATGCGGTTTCGGCAAGTCAACGAGCGCGCCGCGACGGAATGTTTACGGCGCTGGCGAAAGGAATTTCGTGAAATCCGCGCGCAATTTTTCCGCGTCGGAGCGGAGCAAATACATCATGTGACCGCTCTCAAACTCCGACCAGGTGATGTGCGGGCGCAGGCTCGCCGGGATGTCGAGGTGGTCGATGCTGTAGCGCATCGTGTCCTGCGGCACGGCGAGGTCGCGCTTGCCGACAAGGATGAGCAGGCGCAGTTGCGGATTCGCTTTCATCGATTCGGC
This sequence comes from Chthoniobacterales bacterium, assembly GCA_038228115.1. GTDB lineage: Bacteria > Verrucomicrobiota > Verrucomicrobiia > Chthoniobacterales > Chthoniobacteraceae > JANLQB01. The sequence continues at coordinate 110,147 of JBBRPM010000002.1, read as the reverse complement.
CAGCCGACCGGCGGTCGAGGCGTAGCGGCCGGCGAAACTGGAATAGTTCCAGTGCAGCGGCGTCAGGACGCGATAGGGCAGATCACTTTCGTAGCCGAGCGCGCCGCGCAGATAGGCATTCGTCGCGGCGGAAAACGGGCCGATGACGTTGGTAAAAGACGGGTCGAATTCCGGCTCATTCGCGAGGCGATCGGAGTCTTCGGAAACGACGCGGCTGTCGTAGCGACCGAGGATTTTCCCCTCGGCGCGGAGTAGGCGCTCGCGGAAAAGCGACGGGCCGACACGAAGATCGGCGTCGTCGATCAACTCCGCGCTGAGGCCGGTGAAACGGGCGAGTTGCGCCGCGATGCGCTTGCGCTCATCCGCGACGATCGTGTTGCCTTTCAGCAGCGCGAGCGCGTAGTCGCCGTTCGCAAAAGCGCGCACTTCGCGCATCGCTTTCTCGTAATCGGCCTGGAGATCGGGCGGCAGCTTTTTGTGGTAGTGCGCGGTGGCGGTGAAAGTGGGAAGCGTGAGGATGAAGGGAAGGTCGTTCGCGAAATCGGAACTCAGCGTCTGGAAACTGACGAGGCCCGAGAGGAGCACGAGGCCTTGGAAATACATGCCGTGCGTTTCCTGCAAATAGTTCACGAGGCCCGACGCGCGGAAGACGCCGTAGCTTTCGCCGCACAGATATTTCGGCGACTCCCAACGCTGCTCGCGCGTGGTGAAAAGGCGGATGAATTCGCCGATGGCGTTGATGTCTTCATCCACGCCGAAAAACTGCTCGGCCTTCTCACCCTTGGCCGCACGGCTGATGCCGGTGCCGACGGGATCGATGAAAACGAGATCGGTCGTGTCGAGAATCGAGTTCGGATTATCGACGATCTTCGCGATGGTCGCCGGCGTCAGGCCATCGGGCGGGAGATCGACGCGCTTCGGGCCGAGCCCGCCGAAGTGCAGCCAGACCGCTGCGGAGCCGGGGCCGCCGTTAAAACAATAGGTGATCGGGCGACCGCCGGGATTCGTGGCGGCGAGGCGTTTGCCGTCCTTGTCCGTGGCGGCATAGTAAACGTAGAACACATTTGCCCGCGGCGAATTGTCCTCTTTGAAAATGGGAAGCTGGCCCGTGAGCGTGAGATACTTCACCTCGCCACCATTGATGACCGCCGAACCGCTTTTCTCCTTCGGCTTATCCGCGTCTTCTTTTTTGTCCTCCTTTTTTTCTGCGGGCTTCGTCTCTGCCGGCTTCGCTTCCTCCGGCTTCGGAGGCGGCTCTTGGGCAAAGGCGAGTCGGGTCAGGAGGAAAGTGAGGGCGAGCAGGACGGAGAGACGGCGCATAATGGGCCGCGATTTGTCCGCGGTCCCAAGCGCGGCGTCAAACTTTTGACGCACAAACCTCGTTGGCCGAACTTTTCAACTGCGCCGGAGCCCGGCCGCAGCGGTGTTACTTCTCCTTCTTTTCCGCATCGGGCGCCGCGTCGGTCTTCGGCGTGTCGTTCCGCTTGATGCCCCACTTGTCCACGATCTCCTTCGCGTCTTTGTCGTCCTTCGAGAGGTCGAGCAGGTCGTTGAAAAGGTTCACGTATTGCCCCTGGATTTGGTCGGCCTGCTTCACCGTGTCTTCGCTCTTCACGAGAGCCTCGGCATATTGCTTCTGTGCCGTTTTCAGGTTTTCGGCCTGCTTTTCGAGATTGCCGACCTGCCACTTCATGATCTCGGCCTGCTTGTTGTTATTGCGAAGCTGCACGCCGAAATAGATGGCGATCGCCGCGGAGAGAATGGCGACGGGGACGTGAATGCTAACGCCGGAAGGACGGGAAGATGATTCGGAACTCATGGTGCGTGGGTGGGTTATTTCGCTTTGGCTGCGTCGTCGAGGACCTTCTTGATGTCTTCCTTGTCCTTGTCGGTGACTTGCACTCCGTACTTGGCGAGGATCGCAAAAATCTTGGCGTTATTGCCGCGCATGCCCACGACTTTCATGCTCGCGATGACCTGCGGCCCCTGCTGTTGCGCGAGCTGCGTGACGGAGTTCAGCCGCTGCTGGCGCATCTGGAGTTCCTGCTGCTGGAGCTGGACTTCCTGCTGCTGCGTTTGGATTTCCTGAGTGCGCTTTTGGAGATCAGTTTGCAGAGCGAGGCTCGATCCGCCCTGGATCAGCATGATGAGGCTCAACAAAGCCGCAAGGGCGGCGGTGGCGATGGACGCTAGCGAGGGAATACTCATGGGGCGGCTGTTATTAGCGATGAGTCTTCCTTCGTCAAGGGTCGGATTGATGTCTTCTACCGGTGGCTTTCGGGCTGCCCATTGACGTGCGCAGAATCGTGGCTTTCGTCGCTTCACCCCCCGATGAGAAACTTCCTCCACTGGTCCATGGTCGCGAAACTGGTCGCCCTTGCATTTTGTAACAGCCCCAGTCTTCGCGCTGATGTGGTGATCAATGAAGTGATGTCCGCCGGTTCCGAGCGCGCGCTGCAATTTTCGGCGACCGGCGTCGCGAGTTTCGGTTTCGGCACGCGCTGGACGGAGACGGCTTTCAATGACGCGGGCTGGCAGGCGGGCGCGGGGCCGTTTGGTTTCGGCACTTTCACGAATGTATCGCCGGTGCCGGTGGTCGGGACGAGTCCGGTCACGCAGATGCAAAATCTCACGCCGACTTTGTATCTGCGGAAAACCTTCACGGTGTCCGCGGCGGACGCGGTACGGACGGATGCGGTGCTGCTCGACGTCTCGTTCAACGACGGCTTCGTCTGCTACCTCAACGGCGTGGAAGTCGCGCGACAAAATGCGGGGCCAGTGAACGGCTTTGTCTATCACGATCAGTTCGCCGCTTTCGGCACGCCGGCCAACAGCGAAGCCAGCACGACACCGTACTTGCGGACGATGACGCTTTCGCTCGGAGCCGCGAATGTGCGCCTCGTGAACGGCACGAATGTCATCGCGATTCACGCGCTCAATTACTGGGACTCGACCTCAGTCTATGACGCCGCTGGGAGCAGCGGAAACGGCGCGTATGTCACGATCGACAACCGGAATAATTTCTACATTAAAGCGGACCTGCGGCTGGCAGGCGCGTCGCCGGTGACGCTCGTCGCGAACACGACGACGTGGCGTTATTTTCCGGGGCTCGCGGAGCCATCCGGCGGCATCTACGACCCCGCTTTTCTCACCTCGGGAAAACAGCGTGTGCCGTGGGGCCAGGGTTCTTATGACGACACGACGTGGGCCAGCGGCGTCGCTCCGATCTGGGCCGGCGCGCTTCCTTCCGGCGTGACGGGCGGCACGAATCTGACGGCGCAGGTCGTGGGAAAAACGCCGTCCGTTTACGCCCGCATCGTTTTCAATGTGACCGCCGCCGACCTCGCGGACCCGAACGCGCTGCAACTCCTGATGGGTTGGGATGACGCGTTTGTCGCGTACATCAACGGCGTGGAAGTCGCACGCGACCGGCTCGCACAGGCGAATGCCTTCACGCCCTTCGATGCGGTCGCGGACAGTGTCCACAACGGCTCTTCCACCTCGACGACCTACACGCTCGATCCGCCGTCGAAGCTGCTCAACGTCGGCCAAAACGTCCTCGCCGTGCAGGTCCACAATCTCACGATTTCGGACTCCGATATTTTCATGCGCGCGCGCTTGCAGCGAAACGGCGCCGCGGTCGCGCTCGTCGATTACGCGAACACCTGGAAATATTTCGTGGGTCTGACCGAGCCCGTGCTTTCGCCGGATGAAGCGATCGACGACGATCCTGAGTCGCCGGATTCGCAGCTCGACTGGATCGAACTCCGCAACACCGGCGCGGCGGACGTGCTGCTCAATGGATGGAAGATCAGCGATGAACTGGGCAATCCCTCGAAGTGGCAATTTCCAGTCGGGACGACCATCCCGGCGGGCGCGCAGTTGATCGTGGTGTGCGATGGGAAAAATGTGACGGCACCGGCGAGCGGCGGTTATTTGCACACAAATTTCAACCTGAACTCCGGCGGCGAAACGCTGACGCTGCGCGACCAAAGCGGCGTTGTCGTCCAGCAAATCGTGGTGCCGCCGCTCACTCCGATGCAGAGCTATGGGCGCACGGATGCGGGGCTCTACACCATCTTCGGCACGCCGACGCCGCTGGCTCCGAATACGGGCGCGACGTTTTCCGGCATCGTGGAAACGCCGACGTTCAGTCGGGCCGGTGGTTTCTACACGACCTCACAAACAGTCTCGCTGGCCACGCTGACTTCCGGCGCGTCGATCCGTTTCACAACCGATGGCAGCGAGCCGACCGAGACTACGGGCCTCGCATATTCGTCCACGTTTTCCGTTTCCATTTCGCAAGCGATTCGGGCGCGCGCTTTCAAGAGCGGCATGACGCCGTCCGCCACGGCGACGCGCACATTGCTCATCAACGAACCGGCGAGCCGGAAGAGCGTGCCCGCGCTCTGTCTCACTGGCGATCAGGCGCGGTCACTTTACCGGCCCTATGGAATGATGGCGATCGTCGGCGGATCGAATACCGCGCTCGTCGCGCCGCAGCCAGTGACTTTCAATGGCGTGTGGACGCAGACGACTTCCGGCGCGCCCGCGCTGCCCGATCTGTCGGCCTACGACAATGCGCTACACCGCGGTCGTTTTCTCGAACGCCCGGCGGTGATGGAAGTGCTGTATCCCGACGGACGGCCCGGCGTGAACACCGATTTCGGCATGCGCATCTCCGGCAGCGGCCACGCGCGCCCGCGCTACAAGCTGACGAATCAAAACGCCGCGGTCCCCAATTCCGGCGCGTGGAGCGCGACGGATTTCACGCAAAAGCCGTCGTTCAATTTCTACTTCCGCGACGACCTCGGCGGCGACCCGATCGACTTCAAACTTTTCCCCGACGATACGATCACGAAGTTCCACGACTTGCGAATTCGCGCGGGGAAAAACGATCCGTCGAATCCCTTCATCGAGGATGAATTCATGCGGCGACTCTTCGTGGATCTCGGTCAGGTCGGCAGCGTCGGCATCATCAATACGCTCTACGTGAACGGCATTTACAAAGGCTACTACAACATGACCGAGCACATCCGGGAGGACTTCCTCCAGCGCCGGCACGGCAGCAATTTGTCGTGGGATGTCGCAGCGGTGACGACGATCGGGAGCGGCGACGGGCTGGCCTTTCAGGAGATGATCACCTTCATCCGCAACAACCCGCAGAGCACGCTCGCGAACTATCAGGCGATGAAGACGCGGCTCGATATGAAGAACTTCGCGGATTACCTGATCATCAATCTTTTCGGCGTCACCGGCGACTGGCCGCACAATAATTTCATCAACGCGCGCGAGCGTTCGACGACCGGACTTTACCGCTACTACATGTGGGATGCCGAGGGCGCGTTTGGCGATTTCGGGCTGACGGCGCGCAGCAATATGTTCACCGGGGCCGATGCAAATGTCGCCGTGCAGGGCGCGATCGTCGCAAACGCTCCGGCAAGCGACGGCCTGCAATACGGCATCCGGATTCTCTACACGTATCTGCGCGCGAGCCCTGAGTTCAGGCTGCTCTTCGCGGACCGGCTGCAAAAACATTACTTCAACAACGGCGCGCTCACCGACGCGCGCATCCTCGCGCGCTTCAACAGTCTCAAGACGGAATTCACGCCGCTGCTCAATGGCGCGACTTTCAACGATCGTGTAACACCGTGGGTGAATGGCGTCGGCGATGCCACGCGCTACACGACGAGCGGCGCGACGAATACGCCGAGCCGGCGCAACGTGCTTTTCAATGGCTACACAGACGATGTCGCGGGCGGCGTCTTCGTTCCCGCGCAACTCGTGAACGAGGGCTTGTGGCCATCAGTGGTCGCGCCGGGCTTCAGCACTTTCGGGGGAAATGTCGCACCGGGTTTTACGCTCACGATTTCCAATCCGAACGGCTCAGGTAGCGTCTATTACACGACGGACGGCAGCGATCCGCGATCCGAGGGCGGCGCGATCGCGGGCACGCTCGGCACGTCGGTTGCCATCGGCGCGCCGACCACGGTGAAAGCGCGCGTCCGCAGCACCGGCGGTGTGTGGAGCCCGATCACGGAGGCGCTTTTCGATACCGGCGTCGTGCCGTCGCTGCTCGTCACGGAGATCATGTATCACCCGCCAAAAAACGGCGCGATCGACGGCGATCAGTATGAGTTTATCGAAATCAAAAACGTGGGCGCGGCGACCGTGAATTTGTTCGGCATGAAGTTCACGTCCGGCATCACCTACGACTTTCCCGCGGGCGCGACGATTGCGCCTGGGCAGTTCAAAGTGATCGCGCGGAATGCGACGCAGTTCGCCGCGAAGTATCCCACGGTCGCGCTCCTCGGCGCATGGGGCGCGGGCTCGAATCTCTCGAATAGCGGCGACACGCTCACGCTCAGCGACGCCGCGAATCGCACCGTCTTCAGCGTCTCGTGGCTCGACGTTTCACCGTGGCCGATCACGCCCGATGGCAGCGGCCCGTCGCTCGTGCCGGTAAATGCAAACGCGATCCCCGCGCCCAACAACGCGAGCAACTGGCGCGCGAGCACCGGCTCCGGCGGCTCGCCCGGCGCGGACGATCCCACGCCGCCGACCCCGCCCGTCCTCATCAATGAACTCCTCGCCAACACGAACTCGTTTCCCGGCGACCGCGTCGAACTCTTCAACCCCAACTCCGTCGCCGTCGATGTGAGCGACTGGTGGCTCAGCGACGATATTGCCACGCCGAAAAAGTACCGGCTGCCCGCGGGCAGCGTCATCGCGGCGGGCGGTTTTCTCGTTATCGAAGAACCCACGCTGAACATCGCGACGATCCCGTTTTCCTTCAGCGCGAATGGTGATGAAGCCGTGCTTTCCAGCGGCGACGTGACGGGCGCGCTCACCGGCTACACGCACGCCGTGCAGTTCGGCGCGTCGGCGTCGGATGTGTCTTTCGGGCGCTACGTGAATTCGCAAGGCGCGTCGCTTTTCGTCGCGCAGAAAGCGCAAACCTTCGGCTCCGCCAACGCCGGTCCCAAAGTCGGCCCCGTCATCATCAGCGAACTCATGATCGAGCCCCTCGCCGGTAATGACGAATACATCGAACTGCGCAACATCAGCGATCAGCCCGTGCCGATGTTCGATCCCTTGCGGCCCGCGAACACGTGGCGCATCGAAGGCGTCGGCATGAATCTGCCCGCCGGTCTCACGCTCCAGCCGCGCCAGGTCGTCATCCTGTCACCGCTCGCGCCCGCGATTTTTTCGGCGAAATACAGCGTGCCAAATGCGGTCGCGGTTTACGGCCCCTTCACCGGTTCGCTCAACAACGGCGGCGAACGCATCGCCCTCTCCAAACCCGGTGTACCTTACCTCGACAACACGGCCCAAGTCGCCGTGCCCTACATCGAAATCGACGGCGTGACTTACGACGACATCGCGCCGTGGCCCGTCGTCGCGGCCAACGGCAAAGCGCTCGAAAGAGTGAACGCGTTCGCCTTCGCCGATGACCTGCAAAACTGGCAGGCCAGCGCGGTCGGCGGCTCGATCGGCACGCCGACCCTTTTAACTTTCGCCACCTGGCTCGCGCAGCAATTCACCGCCTCGCAAATCGCCGAGCCAAACTACGGCGCACCCGACGCCGATCCCGATGCCGACGGGCTCACGAACTTCTGGGAATGGGCTCTGGGCCTGAATCCGCTGGCCGCCGACGCCGTCGGCGCAATCACGACCACGCTCGAAACGAACGCCGGCTCCGGCCCGTATCTCACACTTCGCTACCGCCGGAATTTGGCGGCGACATCGCTGCAACATTTCGCCGACACCGGCTCCGCTCCGGGCACGTGGAATCTCGGAGCCGGCGTCGCTGTCGGCACACCCGTGAACAACGGAGACGGCACCGAGACAGTAACGCGCCGCGACACGCAGGCCAGCGCGCCGGGAGTGCAGCGCTTCATCCGCCTGCGCGTCATCGGGAATTAAAGCGCGCTCAATTCGCCCGCATCGAAATCGGCGAGTAGCGCGGACCCCGCCGCCCGATCTCCGGATGCTCGTCGGCAAAGCGGAGCTTCAGGGACAAGCCAATGACCAGGCGGGAGCTTCGTCACGAGTGAGATCATTAATTGGTCAGTGCGATGCCACGACCCGAAAATCCTCCGAATTCGCTCAACTCGCCAGTTCCGCTCAGCACTCGACGAGTTTGCGCCAAACACTCGCGAGTTTGTGAGCGGACTCAACGAGTTTGCGCCAGACATCGGGGAGTTTGCGCCACAGATCACTGAGTTGCGTGTGGACTTGGGAAGTTCGCTCCAGAAACTCACGAGTGTGCGCCACAGATCAGTGAGTTGTGAGCGGACTCGACGAGTTTTTGCCAAGACATCGGGGAGTTCGTGAGCCCTATCGGCGAGTTCCGCTCAGCAGCCGGTTGGAAAACCGCCCAGCGGCACCGACCGGGCCTCAGCGCCGTAGGCGCGACATGTTTATAGAACCATGGGAAAGACGTTCCCAGCTCCGTAGGAGCGGCATGTAGGCTTGCTTCCCGGCACATGCCGCTCCTACGGAGCTTGCGCTTCGTTTGAAAACAAAATCGATAAACATGTCGCGCCGACGGCGCTGAAACTTGTTCTCCTCGTTCCCCTCGTTCCCCTCGTTTCCAAGTTGCACTTGGGAATGCCTTGTCTGCGAAGTTCCACTTCGTCCGGGCGGACCGGAGGGGAAGCAGAGCTTCGACCCGGCTACGCTCCACGATTGGCCCGAGCATGAGGCGGCTTTTCGTGCCGCTGCGCAGCGATGGAAACATGCGAACGCGAACGCCGAACCGCTCGCGAGCCCTTCCCTCTTACTCCAGATAGAGATCCACCGTCGTTACCACGCGCACGCTCTTCCGATCGGGCGAGCTTTCATCCACGTCCTCGATTTCAAATGGACCCTGCACTGCGTGGCGGATGCGTCCCACGCGACTCCCGGAATCGCCCGCAAACTTTTCTGCCGCGATGCGCGCATTGCGATTCGCCTCCTGGATCATCGCTGGCTTGATCTCATTCAGGCCCGTGAAGAGGAACTGCGCCCGGCTCGCCGTGAGCAGGATGCCCTGCTGCACGAGCTTGTCGCAATTCTCCAGCGCTGCTTTCGCTGCCACCACATTGCGCGTCCGCAGCAGCACCGTCACCGTCGCGTCAAAGCGCGTCGCCGCGAGCTGCGTCGGGGCATCGTCGCCCTTCTCCTTCGCGTTCGGCCGCACCTCGCGAATGTTCGGCGGCGAGTTGGAAATTTCTCCCTGCTCAAAGCCTGCGTCTTTCAGAAAAGCATGCACCACGGCGCGCGACTTCCCGAGCTTCTCCTGTAGCTTCCCCAGGCTCTCATCGCTCAGGGTAAATGTGACGGGCCACACGACTAGATTGGCCGGCACTTCGCGCTCCGACAGTCCTTTCACCGTCACGTATTCATCCAGCCTTTTATAACTCAGAGCCGCGTGCCCGATCAGCCACGCCGCCAGCCCCATCCCGATGATAAAGCTAAAGCCAAGGATGCCGCCGAAGCGACGCGGAGGGGATTGATCAGTCATATCTTTGGATACGAGAATGCCGGGCGGATTCTTTCAGGAAAAGGATAGAAGTTTTGGTAGCGGCTGAGATTGGTGGCGTGACCCGCGCCGCGGGTCGTGGAGAAGCCGTGCGTCCACTCCCACACCCGCGGCGCAGGTGTGGCCACCGCTGCAAACGGAGCGCATGCCTCGCCTACGGCGCTCCCTGGCCTCTCGTATCGCGACTTATCGGTCGCACGGGGTAACCCGCCGGCATGTTAGCTGACGAGACCTTTGACTAGCTCTCCGTGGATGTCGGTGAGGCGGAAGTCGCGGCCTTGCGAACGATAAGTCAGGCGGGTGTGGTCGATGCCCATGAGGTGCATGATCGTCGCGTTGAGGTCATGCACGTGGACGGGGTTCTCGGTGATGTTGTAACAGTAGTCGTCCGTGGCTCCGTAGGTCTGCCCGGCTTTCACTCCGGCCCCGGCCATGAGCACGGTGAAGCAGCGCGGGTGGTGATCGCGTCCGTAGTTCGTCGCGGTGAGCGTACCTTGTGAGTAAACGGTGCGCCCGAATTCGCCGCCCCAGACGATGAGTGTGTCATCAAGCAGACCGCGCTGTTTCAAGTCGTGGAGGAGCGCGGCGGTAGGCTGATCGGTGTCGCGGCACTGGCCTTTGATGGCATTGGGCAGGCCGGCGTGGTGATCCCAGCCCATGTGGAAAAGCTGGACGAAACGCACGTCGCGTTCGCAGAGGCGGCGGGCGAGCAGGCAGTTCGCGGCGTAGGTGCCGGGCGTCTTTACCTCAGGGCCGTAGCTTTCCAGCACGCTCTCGGGCTCATTGGAAATGTCGGCGAGTTCGGGGACGCTGGCCTGCATGCGGAAAGCGAGTTCATACTGCGCGATGCGGGTCTGGATTTCCGGGTCGCCGAGGGCGTCGCGGCGGTGCTCGTTGAGCGCGGAGAGTTCGTCGAGCGTGCCGCGGCGCATGGCGCGATCCATGCCGGGCGGGTTGCTGAGGTAAAGGACGGGCTCGCCTTTGTTGCGGAATTTTACGCCCTGATATTTCGCGGGGAGAAAGCCCGCGCTCCAGAGCCGGTCATAGAGCGGCTGGTCGTCCTTGCGTCCGCTGCCAAAGCTGGTGAGCACGACGTACGAGGGCAGCTCGGAGTTCTCGCTGCCGAGGCCGTAGCTCATCCATGCGCCGATGCTCGGACGCCCGGCGAGTTGCGATCCGGTCTGCATGAAAGTGATCGCGGGATCGTGATTGATCGCCTCGGTGTGGAGCGAGCGCACGATGCACCAATCGTCCGCGCCCTGCGCCATGTGCGGCGTGAGATCGCTGAACCACGCGCCGCTGTTTCCGTGTTGTGCGAAATTGAAAATGCTGGGCGCGACGGGGAATGACTTCTGGCCGGAAGTCATGGTGGTGAGCCGCTGACCCTGCCGGATGGACTCGGGCAAATCTTCACCGCGCCGTTTTGCGAGTTCGGGTTTCGGATCGAAGAGATCCATCTGCGATGGCGCGCCGCTTTGGAAAAGATAGATGATGCGCTTTGCCTTCGGCGCAAAGTTCGGAAAGCCGGGAAGCATGGTGGCCGCAGCGCCCGCGCGGTTTCCCCCGATCAATCCACCGAGAGCGGCGAGCCCGATGCCGCTGGCGGCGCGCTGGAGAAAAGTGCGCCGCGTGATGTCGCGCTGCTCGGCGGTTTGCAGCGAGAAGAAGTGATGATCGTTGCAGTTCATGGCGGTGGTCAGTTGCGGGTGATGACTTCGTCGAGATTGAGGATGACGTTCGCGGTGACGGTGCAGGCGGCGAGTTGTGCGACATCGAGAGTCGCGTCGGGTTTGGAGTCGCCTTGCGCTATCAGTTTCGCGGCGGCCTCGGTGTCCTGCTTGAAAAGGGCGAGGCGCTCCTCGAAGTGCGACGTGAGCTGTTGCAGCTCGAACGCATCCGGCTTGCGGGCGGTGGCGCGCTCGAAGGCCCACGCGATTCGTTCCGCAGGCGTCGCGCCGCCTTCGGTCAGCATGCGCTCGGCGAGATGGCGCGCGGCCTCGACGTAGGTCGTCTCGTTTAAAAGGACGAGCGCCTGGAGCGGCGTGTTTGTGCGCGAACGTTTCACGGTACAAATTTCACGACTCGGGGAATCGAAAAGCAGCATGGTCGGCGGTGCCGCGGTGCGTTTCCAGATGGTGTAAAGCGTGCGCCGATAGAGGCTCTCGCCGGTGTCCTGTTTGTAGCCGCGCATGTCGCCGTAAACGCTCGTCTCATCCCACACCGCGGGCGGCATGTACGGGCGCACGCTCGGGCCGCCGATCTTTTCGGTGAGCAGGCCGCTGATCGCCAGCGCCTGATCGCGCATCGCCTCCGCGGGCAGGCGGATTCTGGGCGCGCGGGCGAGCAGACGATTTTCGGGATCCTTTTCCAAAAGCTCTGGCGTGACGCGCGCGGACTGCCGGTAAGTCGCGCTCGTGACCATGAGCCGCTGCATCGCTTTCATGTCCCAATGCAGCCGCACGAATTCTGTCGCGAGCCAGTCGAGCAGCTCGGGATGGCTCGGCCACTCGGCTTGCGAGCCGAGGTTTTCCGTCGTCTTCACAAGGCCGGTGCCGAAGAATTTTTCCCATGCGCGATTCACCCACACGCGGGCCGTGAGCGGATGCTCGCCGGAGACGAGCCATTGCGCGAACCCGAGGCGATTGTTCGGCGCGCCCTTCGGCAGCGGCGGGAGAAAAGCGGGCAGCGCACGCGCGACGGGATCGCCGGGCTTGTCGTATTCGCCTCGTTTGAAAAGGAATGCCGCACGTGGTTCGGCGACTTCCTTGAAGACCATCGACGTGGCGACTTGCATGCCGAAATCGGCCAGCGCTTTCTTCGCGGCGGCCATCGCGGCGGCGGCGGTTTTCGCGGGATGCTCTCCGTTTTCGCGGAAGTATTTCGCGAGTTCCATCTTCTGCGCCGGTGTCCGTTTTCCCGCCGGGGCGAGGATGGTGGCGCGAATGTTTTCCGGCACGTTCGCGCCTTCGAGTTTCACCGTGGCGGGAGGCTGCGCCGTCGCGCTGAGGCGGAAGCGGCCGATATTGTGATCCGTGTATTGCGAGCCGTGGATGAGGCGCACGGTGAGCGTCGCACCCTCGGGGACTTCGAGTGGATCGCAGACGAAGAGCGCCTTCCGCGCGATGCGTTTTTCCGCGAAGTTTCCGTCCACCGCCCAGCCGAGCTGCCGCTTCAATCCCGTCTTCGGCGCGCCTGCTGTCGCGGTCAATTGCCCGCCGACGATCTGCCCGATCTCCCAGTTCTTCTGTTCATAGTCCGCTTCCGCGCGCTTGAACGTCGCGACGATCGGCTCGCTCTTGCCGGGCACATTGATCTCGGCCTCGACGGCGCTCAGCACGAAATTTCCATTGGCCGCGCGACCGAGACTTTGCGTCGGCAGCGATTTGTCGGGGATCACTTCGAGCAGCAAACCGGTGAAAGAACCCGGCGCGATTTTGGCGTCGATTTCGTAGGAATCGTTCGCCGGATTCGGCCCGCTCGCGAGCCAGCTTTCATCGGGCTGTTTGGTAAAAGTCGCGCCGCCTGTGCTCTTCACCTCGCTCACATCCAGGCGTTTCCACGCGACCATCGTGGCGTTCAATTGCGCGCGGAAGTCTTTCTCCCACTTCGCCTGCGAGGCCGACAGCGCTTGCTCAGCGGCCTTTCCCTCCACCTCGGTCTTCTGCACCGCGGCTTGCAATTCCGCCAGTTGCTTTTCCTGTTCCGGCGTCGGCAGATCGATCACCGGCGCGGTGTTTCCGCCCGCGCGATTTCCGCCGATCGTTTCCAGCACGCCGCTTTCGTCGTTGGAATTGAAGTAGGAGTAGAGCTGGTAGAATTCCTTCTGCGTGATCGGATCGAATTTGTGATCGTGGCAGCGGCAGCAGTTCACCGTCAGCGCCATCCACGTCTGGCCGGTCGTCTCCACGCGATCGATCACCGTCTCCGCGAACCACTCCTCGACGATGCGCCCGCCCTCGCCATTGAGCCGCGCGTTGCGATTGAAGCCGGTCGCGACGATCTGGTCGCGCGTCGCGTTTGGCAAAAGATCGCCCGCCAGTTGCTCGATCGTGAATTCGTCGAACGGCAAGTTTTCATTGAACGCGCGGATGACCCAGTCGCGCCACGGCCACATGCGGCGCGAGGAGTCGGTCTGGAAGCCATTACTGTCCGCGTAGCGCGCGAGATCGAGCCAGCGCGAAGCCATCTGCTCGCCGTAGCGCGGCGAGGTGAGCAGCCGATCGACGAGCCGCTCGTACGCGCCCGGCGTCGTGTCTTTTAGAAAAGCCGCGACTTGCTCCGGCGTCGGTGGCATGCCCGTGATGTCGAGCGTCACGCGGCGGATCTGCGTTTCCTTCGAGGCCTCGGGAGACGGCTTCAGGCCTTGCTCCGCGAGCTTTTTCAAAATGAAACCGTCGATCGGATTTGGCGTTGCGATCGGCGGCGCGACGCGCTCCGGCTTGATGAAAGCCCAGTGGCCCTGATACTCCGCACCCTCGGCGATCCAGCGCCGGACGGTCTCGATCTGCTGCGGCGTGAGTGGCTTGTGGAGTTTCGCCGGCGGCATCAGTTCCTCGGCGTCGTGGCTTGTGAGACGGTTCATCACTTCGCTCGATTCGGGATGGCCGGGCACGATCGGGATGTCGCCCGTTTTCTCCGCCTTGCTCGTCGCGCTCTCGCGCATGTCAAAGCGCACGCCGCTTTTCCGCTTCGCCTCATCCGGCCCGTGGCACTGGAAACAGGTGTCCGAGAAGATCGGGCGGATGTCGCGATTGAAGCTGATCTTTTCCGCGGCGCGGACGGCGAGCGGGAGCAGGAGCAGCGAGAGGATGGGGCGGATCATCATGAGAAAGTGAATTCGGTTACATAAGCGTCAACCGCAACTTGTGTTGAATCGAAGGGACAAGTTTTTGTAACCAGCGGAGGGTGGCTAATCGAAGCCCGTCACGCCGGCGAGTGACAACGCGGCCAGCAGTTCGGCGTGGCGGTCGTGATGATAGTGGTGGGTTTGAAAACCGAGTGCGCGGGCGGCTTCGATATTCGGCAGCAGATCGTCGATGAAGAAAGTGGTCGCGGGCTCCAGCTTCAGGTCGCGGCAGGCGATTTCGTAAATGGCGTGGCTCGGTTTGGAAGCGTGGACGAGGTCGCTGAAAGTGCCGCCGGAGAAGTGGCGGAAGACGGGATACCGCTGCATGAAAAACTCGCGGTGGATCTCGTTCGTGTTGCTCAAAAGATAGAGCGGATAGTGCGCGCGCAGCTTTTCCACGAGCGCGAACATGGGTTCGTTCGGCTCGAAAATGTTTTCCCAAGCCGCGGTGAAATCAGCCTCGTTGCCGCGATATTCCAGTACGTCGAAAACGCCGCGCAGGAAAGCCGCGCGGTCGAGCTGGCCGTCCTCAAAGGCGGCCTTCACCTGGTCGAACCGCGCCAGCGTGGCGAGCGGATCAGACATGGTGCTTTGGGTCTCCAGCGCTTTCAGGCAGATGGAAAAATCGAAGCGAAGGAGGACGTTTCCGATGTCGAACAGGACGGCGCGGATGGGAGTGGATTCGGTTTTCAAGAGCGTGAGCAAAACTCGGCGATGTGGTGCGCGGCATCGGGCCGGCTGAGGCGCGCGATGCTGGCCTCCCATTCCTTCCACAACGCGGCGTCGCCGGCGAAAAGGGCGCGCACTTGCGCGGCGATGGCCTCGGGCGTTTCGCACAAGGCGCCGCATCTGTTTTGGAAAAGCAGACGCGCGTTTCCCTCTTCCTGGCCGGGCACGACTTGCGTGATGAGCATCGGCGTGCGCGCGGCAATCGCCTCCTGCACGGTCGCGCCGCCGGCTTTCCCGATGAGGATGTGATGCGACATGACCAGCTCCGGCATTTGATCCGTCCAGCCGTAGAGTTCGATCGTGCGTCCGGCGTCTTTGGCGATTTGCTCGATGCGCGCGCGCAGCGTTTCATCGCGCCCGACGGCGACGGTGAGGTGGATGTGGTCCAACTGCAAAAGCCGCTCGACGACGGCTGGCGCGCGATCTTTTCCAGCATTGATCATGAAGAGAACGTGCCCCGGTGTATCGCGGCCTGGAGCCGGTCGCGCGGCGCGCGGTTTGGCGAATCGCGGTGGGACGGGAAAGCCGAGCGCGTGGATTTTTTCCGGCGGCACTCCCGCGGCGCGCATGACGCGGGCGCTGTCTTCATTTGGCACGAGGAAGGAATCGCTGGCGCAGCGAAACCAAACGGAATTGATGGTGATGGAATCGGTGACGATGGTGTGAAAAGCGAACGGACGGTCGGCGCGCTGTGGATACAGCTTCTCGATGAGGTATCCGTAAACGGGATAGACGGAGATGACGGCGTGCGGCTTTTTTTCCACGAGCAAAGCAGCGAGCCCGGCCTGCATCGCGGAGAGCGCGGGGAGCGTGAATTCGACGATCGGGAAGCGGTCGATGAGGCCGAAGACGAAGGCCCAGAGCTTCGGCGCGCGATTGATGAGCGTGAGGTAATCGTGCCGCGAGCGTTCGTAAAACGCGCGTCCATTCATCGTGAAGGCGTCGATGATTTCCGACTCCGCACCCATCTCGACGAATGCCGCCTGAAGGCCGCGCGCCGCGGCGTTGTGGCCTTCGCCATAGCCGGCGGTGAGGATGAGAAATCGCATCGGCGGAGTGAAAGTGGGCGGCGGAAAATTGACGAGCGCGAACTCTGTCACGTGACACTCACCACTCGACACCGCTGGAAACGCGCTCTAGTTTTCGCCGCGCCTCTACCGGGCGTCCTCCTACTTCATGAAACGTTCTGCTTTTACCCTCATCGAACTCCTCGTGGTCATCGCGATCATCGCCATCCTGGCCGGCATCGCGCTTCCTGTTTTTGGAAAAGTCCAGGAGCGCAGTCGCGCTATCAATTGCGCGAGCAATATGAAACAAATCGGCGTCGGATTGCAGGCCTACCTGAACGACCACGAAGACCAGCTTTTTCCCAAGGAAGGGAAGGATGACAACTCGTGGCCGCGGCTGCTGAATCCGCGCTACATCCCCGGCTGGAAAGTGTTTCGCTCGCCTTTCGATAAAGTCACCGGCGACCGGCCGGATACCGACAAGGTGCCGGGCGTGCCGGTCAGCTACGGCATCAATGAAAACTGCTTTGCCGACACGGCGACCAAAGGCGGTTTCAGCGGGAACGCCGCGAAGTTCGTCGCGCCGTCGCAACTGATCCTGATGGCTCCCGCAATGGAAGATGACGACCTCCTGATTTTTCTGGGCACGAGCGACTCGCATCCAAAAGTGAAGATGCCCCAGCCGAATCAGGGCAACAGCGGGGGCGTCGCACCAAAACGCGGCACGCACTTTAACCGCGCGCAATTGAACGTGCTCTACGCAGACTGGCACGTCACGACCATCCCGTACAAAGAGTTTCAAGGCACCGAGGATGACGACGGCAAAAAGCGCTGGTATCCCGAAGGCGAGGACACGACCAAGCAGTAGCCGCGGCGGCGGTCAATCGACGAACGTCTTGCCGGCGCGAATCGCGGTGCGGAGACGTTCGAGATAGCGTTTTCGCGGCAGCTCCAGCACGCCGAAGCGCTCCAGATGCGAGGTCGTCCACTGTGTATCGAGCAGGGAAAAGCCGCGCTCGCGCAACCGCGTGACGAGGGCGTGGAGCGCGACTTTTGAGGCATCGGTGACGACGTGAAACATCGACTCGCCGAAGAACGCGCCGCCGATCGAGACGCCGTAAAGTCCGCCCGCCAGTTTCCCGTCGCGCCAGGCCTCGACCGAATGCGCAAAGCCCTGGTGATGAAGTTTCACGTAGCTCTCGATGATCTCTTCATTGATCCACGTCGCGTCGCGTTGCGCGCAGTGCCGCATCACCGTTTCAAACGAAACATCGAGGCGAATCTCGAACAGTTCCTTCTTCAGAGTGCGCCGCAAACCGTGAGGCACATGAAACGTCTCCAGCGGGATGATCGTGCGCGGGTCCGGCGAGAACCAGCCGATCTCGCCATCCTCCATGCCCATCGGGAAGACGCCGCTGCGATAGCCGTGCAACAGGAGATCGGTCGGAATCATGATGCCGGAAAAGTGGCCGGGCTAGTGCAGCATCGCCAGCGGATTTGGCTCGCGGATGAGGCTGGCATCGAGATCGAGAAAGAAATCCAGCCGCCGCTCCGTTGCCGCGAGGTCGATGTGCCGCGCCATGATGAGATAGCTCGCGTAGTGGTTTCCCTCGCTCTCGACGAGGCTCGCGTAAAAGTCCGCGAGCGGCGCATCGAGATCGCGGATACCCCCGGCGAGGATTTGAAATTTCTCGCAACTCCGCCCTTCGATCAACGCGAGCACGACGAGGTGATCGATGACTTGTTCCGCACGACCTTTCCGCACCGCGGCCATCATGCCGCTGATCCACGGGCTGCGCTGCGGATTGTGGAACGGGATGCCGCGCTCGCGGAGCAAGCCGAGCACGAGGTCGAAGTGTTGCAGCTCCTCGATGGCGATGGCGTTCAGCTCGCTGACGCGATCGTGTAGCTCCACATACTTTTCGAGATTGAGCGCGGAGGTCGCCGCTTTGCGTTCGAGATGCGCGTGATCGACGAGGACGGGCGCGAGATTTTCGCGGATTTTCGGGAGCCAGGATTCGGGAAGCTTTTCGCGCCAGAGGAGCATGAGATTTCAGATTTCAGATCTGGGATTTCAGATTGAACAGCGACGCGTTCACGAGCTTCTGCGCTTCTTGGAAAACGATGCCGGCATCGCGGGCGGCGTCGATGCGATGAATAAAGGGCCGGTCGAGGGAGAGGAAAAGGCGGCGCACTTCGCGCTGGTAATCGCGCGCTTCAAAGTCATCGAGGACATCGCCGCGGCGGAGGATGCGCGAGGAGCCGGTGGCGGGATCGAGGTCGAGCAAGATAACGAGATCGGGGATGGGCGCGAATTTTTCATTCGCAGCCACGATCGTCTGCGGATCAAGGCCCCTGGATCCCTGATAGGCGGCGGTGGAAAAATAATAGCGGTCGAGCAGCACGACTGCGCCGCGAGCCAGCGCAGGTGCGATCAGCGCTTCCACGTGCTCAGCGCGGTCTTTTAGAAAGAGCTCGAACTCATCCTGAATGGAAAGCCGCCCCGTCTTCGCGGACTGCCGCAGCGCGGTGCCGTGCGGGCCGTCGGTTGGTTCGCGGCTGGCCACGACTTCGCAGCCGCGCTCGCGCAGCCACGCGGCGAGTTCGCGCCCGAGCGTCGATTTGCCGGAGCCGTCGATGCCTTCGAGGACGAGCAGAAATCCGCGCCGCGTGCTCACGAATCAGCGGGCAGGACTTCGCCGCGCCATCTGGCGATTTGCGCGTCGATATTTGTCAGCGAAGGCGCGCCGACTGCCGTGCGCGCTGCCATGGCGGTCTTAAGATCGAAGACCTGGAAAAGATCGTCCGCGAACGCGCTGCTCAGCGCCTGATAATCGGCGAGCAACAACTGCGGCAGCGTGCAACGACGCGCGGCGGCGAGGGCGACGGCGCGACCGATGAATTCGTGCGCATGGCGGAATGGCACTCCCCGTTTCACCAGATAATCGGCGAGGTCGGTGGCGAGGAGCAGGGGATCGGAAACGGCGCGCGCACAGGCTTCGGGATTGGCGCGGATGCTGCCGAGCATTGGCGTGAAAATCGCGAGCGCGGCTTTCACGGTGTCGATGGAATCGAAGACGGGCTCCTTGTCTTCCTGCATGTCGCGATTGTAGGTCATGGGCAGACCTTTCAGGACGGTGAGCAGCGCGATCAGATTGCCGAAAACGCGGCCCGTTTTTCCGCGCGTGAGTTCCGCGATGTCGGGATTTTTTTTCTGCGGCATGAGCGAACTGCCGGTCGTGTAGGCGTCGCCGATGGTAACGAATGCGAACTCCGCGGACGCCCACAGGATGATGTCTTCGCTCAACCGCGAAAGATGCGTGGCGATCAGCGCGAGGGCGGCGAGCAGCTCCACGGCGAAGTCGCGGTCGCTCACGGCGTCCATGCTGTTTTGGGAAACGGCGGGAAAATCGAGGAGCTTCGCGATGAGCGCGCGATCGAGCGGAATCGTGGAGCCGGCGATCGCGGCGCTGCCGAGCGGGAGCACGTCGAGCCGCTTCCGCGTGTCGGCGATGCGTCCGATGTCGCGCTCCGTCATTTCCACATACGCGAGAAGATGGTGCGCGAAATAAACGGGCTGGGCGCGCTGGAGATGCGTGTAGCCGGGGATGATGATTTCGCGATGCGCTTCGGCGAGATCGAGCAGCGCGCTTTGGAAAGCGCCGAGCGCAGTCGTGATCGCGTCGCACTCGGCGCGCAGGTAAAGGCGGAGATCGAGGGCGACTTGATCATTGCGGCTGCGGGCGGTGTGCAGCTTTGCGCCGGGCGCACCGATGCGGCGCGTCAGCTCGGCCTCGATGTTCATGTGGATGTCCTCCAGCTCCATCTTGAAATCGAATTTCCCCGCCGCGATCTCCTCGCCGATCCCGCGCAGCCCGGCGACGATCTGCGCGCGTTCGTCCGCCGTTAGCAGCCCGGCGGCTTCGAGCGCGGCGGAGTGCGCGATCGAGCCTTCGATGTCATGCGGCCACAAGCGCCAGTCGAACGAAATGGACTCGCTGTATTTTTGAAGCAGCGGGGCGGTGTCCTGCTGGAAGCGGCCTTTCCACATGAGTCGTGAAGTTTTCTAAAACTGAGTCTGCACCTTGCGAATCAAGCACACACCTTCGCGCGCGAGCAGGTCGCATTTCGCCTCGATCCGCACCGTCTTTTTCTCCGGGGTAAAGCCGAGCCGCTTGCTGATGCACGTCTCCAGCGTGTCGATATGCACGTCTTCAAACTCCACGATCTTGCTGCAATCCGTGCAGATGAGGTGGTTGTGGTTCGGATGATCGACGTAGTTCGGGTCGTAGAATTTGTAATCTTTCCCGAAGTCCATTTCCTTCAGCGCACCACTTTCCACGAGCAGCGGCAGCGTGCGATAGACGGTCGCGCGGGAAACGTCGGGATCGAGTCGGCGGGCCATGAGCAGGAGTTCCTCGGCGGTGTAGTGCTCGGTCGTGCTGAAGGCGGCCTCAATGATGGCGTCGCGCTGCGTCGTCTTGCGCAGATTTTTACTCTCGATGAAATGATAGATGCGTTGCCGGAGGACGGGGTCCATGCAGCGAGGATAGGAGAGCGCGCCGGGGAGTCAAACCTTCGGCAGTCGCGCTCAGTGCGGATCGCGCGGCTTCTGCTTTTCGCGAAGGAAAAGTTCGACGGCTTCGCGAACATTTCCACGGGCCGCGTGGACGTGCCCGGCCTTTCGTAGAAACCAGTCGGCGGCATTGGAACGCGCCGCCACTCTCAGGATCACCTCGCGCGCATGGTCGAGATCGCCGGTGCGCTCCAGGTATTCGGCATAGTCGCGCGCGTTCACGACATCGGTCGGCGTAGAGTCCCACATGGCCGCTAGGCGGTGCGGTTCGCCGCCGACCGGTGCAGGCCGGAGGGGTGGCTCCGGCCATTCGGCGGCGACAATTTCCCACGCTGCCTCATCGGCGTCCCATTTGTGGAGAACGTTGACCCACATTACGTGATCCCGCGCGCGCCGATCGGTGTGACGCCGGCAGAATTGCTCGAACTGTTCGCGGGTTCCGCGCTGGGCGACGAGTGAGTAAAAGGCCTCGACTTCTTCTTCGCCGAGATCGTCCACGACCGAAGCGCGATCCGTCCACCAACGCGCGAGCGCCGCGCGGGACGCGCTCTCGGGAACGTTGCGCGCGAAGGTCAGGAGGAATTCGGGATGAACCCGCGTGTATTGCTCCCACGAGTCGGCGGCACCGCGCATGCGAGCCGTTTCCTGCATGCCGATGCCGAGGACTTCCCCGGCCCGATGCCCGGCGCGCTCGACGGCAACCTGCCAGTAGTGAAGCGACATGCCGGGGGAGACTGGCGCACAAGCGCGCGCTTGCATGGCGGCGAGTTCCCACGAGCCGGGCATGAGACGCGCGGCGATTCGGAAATGCTGCTGCCATTCGGCAGTCCGCCGGTTCAGCGGGTCGTCGATCTGATGCATCGCGATCGAGTAGTGGAGCGTGGGGTTGAGCGGAAAATATCGGAGCGATTTTTCGAGTTCGTTCACGGAAACGAACGGAGTTGTCTGCTCAAGCGCGAGCAGGCGCGTGAGCGAGAGCGGCGACCACGCAGGCTGATCGGTGAAAAACGGGAGCATCCAAAATGCGGCGATGCCGACGGGGACGAGCGCGGCTTTCCGCGTAGCGGGGATGAGCCCTCCGAAGCCGCTGGGCGCACACGCCAGGGCAAGCGCGGCGAGGCCGAATCCCGCCGTGCCCCAACGATGCGCGGGCACATCGAAGAGGGAGTGAATGATGAGCACTGCCGCCGCTGCGAAAGGGCCGGCGCGCATGAAAATGCTCCGATTCCCCAAGTAGATGGTGCGAATGCGGGGCGCGATGTACGCGATCGCGGCAATCGTGCCGAAAAGGACGGGAAGCGCGCCGATTTCCACGAGCCATTGCAGCCAACTGCTCTCGGGATGCAGGACGATCGACTCGCCCGTGGCGACTTCCTGATACATCGGAAAAATCTGCGGAAAGGTGCCGATGCCGTGTCCGAAAATCGGCGCATCTTTCCAGACGCGCAGCGTGTCCTGCCAGATGTGGACGCGCATGAGGTTGGAAACTTCGCCGCCTTCCTTCGATGCAAACCGTGCCATCACCTGCGCTCCAAACGCAAGGCCGACGGCAGCCAAAACCAGGGCCGTTGCCGCGGCGATGGCGACGGTGCGGATGCTCGGAAAACGGAGAATCACCAGTAACAGAAATACTCCGAGACCCGCTGCGAGGACGACGACGCCGCCGCGGGATTGCGTGGCAAGCAGACCCGCGAACGCGAGGATGGAAAGGACGATCGCGGTCGCGAGCAAACGGTAGTGCCGCCGCACACCGGCCCAGCCCGCGCATCCCGCGCCGAGCACCACGCCCATCGCGAGAAAGCACGCGGTGTGATTGCGATTTGGAAATGGACCGAAGCCGACCCAGCCGGGCGTGTAACGCAAGCCATAGATGGCGTCCGGATCGATGCCGCGTGTGACGAAGGAAACGATCGACACGATCGCGGCCGACACGAGCATTCCCCAGATCATCACGGTCCGGCGGCTGCGATCGAGCGCGAGCGTGCGCGCCCACAGGAACCACACGATCGCCACGATACCCGCGAGCAACCCATCGAGCGCGCGCGACGGTTCGGGATTGTGCGTCCACGGAAAAACCACACCGTAGCTCTCCGAAAGCGTCGTGCGCCAACTGGTGGAACCAAAGATGGAGGATGGGCCGAATTCTTTCAGCAGGAGAACCGCGGCACTGGAGACGATGAGCGCATTTCCCACACGGCCAGGCCGCACGAGCGCAGGCGGAGAAATCCAGATCCCCAGCGCGAGCAATAGCAGCAGTCCGATCTGCACGATGCGATCCACCGCACCGAAAGCCAGCGGCGCGCAGATCGTCAGCAGGATGAAAATCACAAGCGCCCAAGCCTCCGGGGTTATGCTCGGACGCGCTTTTCGCACAATGCGTTTACGTACTACTTTTTCCATCGGGCCACGGCCCTAACATAAACCGGCTGAAAACACTCGGCGATTCTCTGCCATTCTCCGGCATGGCCTCGGTTTAGTGGCGCGTGCAGCGTCCAGGGTTTGTCTCCATCGTGCAGGACCTCGACGATGATCTCATTTTCCACCTCGCCGTGATCGACGAATCCGATGCGCCGCAAGGTGTGCTCGAACAGCGCCCAAAACTCCTGCGCGCTCTGGCAGCGATCGACTTCCAGCGCAAGCAACTGCGCCTGAAG
The DNA here is from genome assembly GCA_038228115.1 of Chthoniobacterales bacterium. Taxonomy (GTDB): domain Bacteria; phylum Verrucomicrobiota; class Verrucomicrobiia; order Chthoniobacterales; family Chthoniobacteraceae; genus JANLQB01. The sequence goes on along the minus strand of JBBRPM010000002.1, from coordinate 86,809 downwards.
CAGCGCATACCGCACTTCACGACGGCGATCGATGACACGGATGAGGCGGCGTTTCACATCTTCCCAAGTGTGCAGGAAATGGAAATATCGCAGACCGAGGACCGCGAGGACAAAGAGCGCGCCGATGCCGATGGGGAGCGTGCGCCCCTGGCTCCAGAAGATGCTCAACCCAATGAGACTCAGCACCAGACAGACGCCGTAAAGCCCGAGGACGATGCGCCGTTTTGAAAAACCAAGTCGTTCCAGCTTGTGGTGAATGTGCTCATCGTCCGCGTGAAAGAGCGGGAAACCCCGAACGCCACGCCGCAAGAGCGCGAACGCGGTGTCCAAAATTGGGACGCCGAGCGCGACGATCGTGACAAGCAGGACGGCTGCGATGGAGCCCTTGTGCGAACCCACTAGCGACATCGAAGCGATGAAAAAACCAATGAGATACGCGCCGCCGTCGCCGAGAAAAATCTTCGCCGGTGGAAAATTGAACACGAGGAAACCGAGCAGCGCGCCCGCCATCGTGAACGCAAACCACGCGACCGAGAGTTGCTCGGAAAGCAGGCCCACGATCCCGAGCGTCGCCGCCATGAACAGTCCCAAACCACCAGCCAATCCGTCGAATCCATCGATCAGGTTCACGATATTCGGCACGGCGATGAGCCAGAAAATAGTCGCAAGAAATCCGCCCAATCGCCCCAACTCCACGCTCCACGCGCCGCCAGGATACGTGACCCGGTCGATGCTTAAACCGAGCGCGTAAACGAGCATCGCAATCAGGATTTGCGCGGCCAGTTTTTTCCGGGCGCCGAGCGCCTTGAAATCATCCCACAGTCCCAGCCCAAACATGAGGCCGCATCCGAGGAAGACAGGCAGCCACTGCCGGCTGCGATGCCCGTCCAGATACAGGATGACGACCGCTCCGATCATCAGCGTGATCACGATCGGGACGCCGCCAAGGCGCGCGATGGGCTGCGCGTGTTTTTTCCGCGTCTCGTTTGGATGATCGAGCGCAAATCCCATCGCGCCGAGCCGGATCGCCTGCGGAGTGAGCGCGAGGGAAATCAGGAATCCGCACACGAAAAAGCAGATCGCGTAAATCATCGTGCGTGTCTCTGGGAAAGACGTGAAACGCAGGCGGCCGGCATGTCTCTGGCGAGATTCGTTGGTTTGGAAAAAAGGATCGTTCGGCGCACGGAAAGTCGAAAGTGAGGCAGCAGTTTTCGTGACACAAGCTCGCGCATCATTTTCTCCCGCCGGCGAGCGGTTCGAGCCACTCCCGCCACCGGGCCAGCCCGGCCTCGCGCCCGGAACGAGGCTCGGTCAGCAGGTCGATCGAGACCGGCAATGGGCGCTGCTTCATGTCCCAGAGCCAGTCTGCGACGGCTTCCGCTTCGCCGGGTTGAAACACGCCAGCGTGTGGAAGGCCGCGCAGCTCACGGGCGATCGCGCCGTCCGTCGGGCCGATCCACAAAAGCGGTCGCGGCAGAGTGCGCACGAGGCCGAGTTTGCTCGGCCACAGGCAGCCGCGCGTGGCGGGGATTTGGGTGACGGCGCACACCTGCGCGCGGAGCAGCGAAGCAGGCAATTCCGCTTCATCGACGTATGGCTGCCAGTCGCACCTTTTCAAACCGAGCGCCGCCGCTTTCGCCCGCGCTGCCGGCCAGGACGGCCCGCCGCCTTGAAAGAGCAGGCGTATTTCGTCGTCGCGTTTTTCGAGAATCGCCTGCACCGCCAGCAGCGTTTCCCATTCGTGCGCGCGCCCGAGATTTCCCGAGTAAATCCACGTCCAGGGCGCGGTCGGCTCAATCGCGGGAAGAGGTCGCGCGAGCACTGTTGCAAATTGCCACGGCCTGATGATCGCCGGCTCGACGCCATACTTGCGCACGCGGTCCGCCATGTCTTCATCGAGCACGACGACTTTCGCCGCGCGCCGATACGCCCAACCCATCGCGCGCCCGACATTTCGCGAAAGCGCGCCCTCGGAAACTTCGCCCAGCTCCAGGGCGATTTCGGGATACAAATCCATGATCCAATGCACCGCCTTTGCCCGATGCCAGACCGCCACGAGCCCCGCGACAAAGGAAAGGCACGGCGGCGAAGAACCCGCGATCACCACATCGGCCCGCGGCCTGCGCATCCCCGCGAGCAGCATTCTAAAGAGAGCGATCATCTCCCGCCGCGTCCGCCCGCCCTTTTTCTGCGTCCCGCGATATTCCTCCCGCGCCGCCACGAAATCGACCGTGTGCCCGCGCGCCGCCAGATCGTCCGCCAGCTCCCGCAGCAGGATGCCCGTCGGTGCGGGGTCAGGGGGAAAGTATTGGTTGAGGAAAAGGACGCGCATCAACCAGGAAGCGGAAGGCGAACATCGAACATCGAACATCGAACATCGAACGTCGAAGTAGGAAATCGCGTGCGATGCGCTTCCGCACTTCGATGTTCGATGTTCGATGTTCGATGTTCGACGTTCATCCGAAAGTCTTCACCACCGCCGCCGGATTCCCCCGCACGAGCACCCTCGGCGGCACGTTTTCCAGCACGATACTCCCCGCCGCCACCATGCTCCGCGCGCCGATCTCGACGCCCGGCGCGATGAAAACCTGCGCCGCTATCCACGACCGCTCGCGCACGGTGATCGGCTTCACGAACAGCGTGAAATCATCCGACCGAAAATCATGCGATCCCGTGCAAAGGAACGCCCTTTGCGACACGCAAACGTGCGACTCGATGGTGACCGGCGCGAGGCTGAGCACGACGACTTCTTCGCCAAACCAGACGTGATCGCCCACCGTGAGCCGCCAGGGAAAGGTCACATTTACCTGCGAACGAATCGTCACATCGTCGCCGATCCGCGCCCCAAACGCCCGCAGGAGCGCCACGCGTAGCGACGAAGGCCACGGCCACGGCGTCAGGAAAAAGAGACATTTCACCACGACCCAAAGCGCCTCCTTCCAACGCGGAGCGCCGCGATCGAAACTGCCGGTCGTGTAACCTTTTAACTGCATGAACCGCTCAAAGAGCGCGAAGTATGCGAAGCCAAGTTCGGAGTCCCGGCTTCAGCCGGTCCGGAGCTCCGAAGTTCCCCCGTTACCGGGCACATCCCCTGCTTTTTCATTGCTGCGATGATACGAACATGACTCGATTGCTTACGACGATTCGATAGAAACATCGCCAACCGGCGGCAGGCGAGCATTTCCGCTAAACCGTCCGGAGCGCAATCCAGATTCATGACCCACGGCCCAAAATTTTTCTCCGCGAAACGCCCGCAAATTGCGGACGCTCCCCCGCAGGATGACGCGCGCCTAAACCCTGTCATTTCGACCGAAGCGGAGCGAAGTGGAGAAACCTCTAACCTCCGCGGGCAGCGGCGGCGCAGAGAGTAACGCGGACGATGTCGCTGCTTGCCCGCATCTTCCAAAACCCTCCCAGCTCGCTCGCCGTCAACTGCGGCAACGATTCGCTCACGTACGCCGAACTCGATCGCCTTTCCGCAAATCTCGCCCGCCAGCTCGTCGGCCATCCGCGCGTCATCCTCCCCGCGACCCGCTCCGTCGAAACGATCATCCGCCTCTTTGCCATCCTCCGCGCCGGAGCCGCCTACGTCCCGCTCGATCCCGACTATCCTGCCGACCTCCTCGATTTCATCGCGAAAGACAGCGGCGCGATCCCCTTCCCAAAAACCGATCCCGCCACACCCGAACTCGCCCTCCCCGAAGTCCCGCCCGGGCACCTCGCCTACATCATCTACACGTCCGGCTCCACCGGCCGTCCAAAAGGCGTCATCATCTCACACGCGAACCTCGCGCATTCCACGAACGCCCGACTCGCTTTTTACAAAAAGCCGCCCGCCCGTTTCCTCCTGCTCTCGTCGTTCGCCTTCGACAGCTCAGTTGCCGGTATCTTCTGGACGCTCGCCAGCGGCGGCACGCTCGTCATTCCCGAATCCGGCGAAGAGCGTGACCCATCCGCCATCGCCGCGTTCATCGAAAAAGAGCGCATCACCCACACCCTCTGCCTGCCGTCTCTGCACGCATTGGTTTTGAGAACCGGCAGCGATTTGCACTCGCTCGAAACCGTCATCGTCGCCGGAGAAAACTGCCCGCCCGATCTTCCCTCCACGCATTTCCAGCGCCTCCCGGACACGCAACTTTTCAACGAATACGGCCCGACCGAGGCCACCGTCTGGAGCACCGTCTCCGAGCTAAAAGCGGACTTGCCGATCACCATCGGCCAGCCGATTTCCGGCACCACGGTCCATCTTTCCGAGGAAGGCGAAATCCACCTCGGCGGCCCCGGCGTCGCCAGCGGCTATCTGAATCAGCCCGCGCTCACCGCGGAACGGTTCGTTTTACAAAACGGCGAACGCCTCTACAAAACCGGCGACCTCGCCCGCCAACTCCCCAGCGGCGATCTGGAGTTCCTCGGCCGCGCCGATCGGCAGGTAAAAATCCGCGGCCACCGCATCGAGCTCGACGCCATCGAAGTCGTCCTCCTTTCCCATCCAAAAATTCCCACCGCCGCCGTCATCGCCCGCGATGGAAAATTAGTCGCCTACGTCCCATCAGTCCCATCCGACTTGCGCGAGTTTTTGGCAGAAAAGCTCCCTGCCGCGATGCAGCCCAGCGCCATCGTAAAGCTCGCCACCTTCCCCCTTGCTCCGAACGGCAAAATCGACCGCAACGCGCTCCCATCGCCCGACCGCACCCGCCCCACGCTCGACTCCGAATTCGCCGCCCCGCGCACCGCTCTCGAAAACTTCCTCGGCGAAGAATGGCGCGAAATCCTCCAGCTCGACCGCGTCGGCATCCACGACAAATTCTTCGACCTCGGCGGCGACTCCCTGCAAGCCGCCACGCTCGCCAGCCGGCTCCAGCAAAAGCTCGGCGAGCCCGTCTTCATCGTCGCGATCTTCACCGCCCCGACCATCGCGCAGCTCGCCGACCTCCTAAAAAAGAACTACCCCGCCGCGACCACACGCCTCTTCGGCGAAACCGCTGCCGGATTTAAACACAGAGATACAGAGAGCACGGAGGAACACAGAGAATCCCCCGATCCGGCTTCTTCCTCTGTGTTCCTCCGTGCCCTCTGTCCCTCTGTGTTTAAAAAAGAGGTCGTCGAACAAGTCCGCGCCCTGCTCCCAAAACCGCGCACGTTTTCCCATCCCTCGCGCAAAAACCCCCGCGTCATTTTCATCCTCGCGCCCCCGCGCTCCGGCACCACGCTCCTCCGCGCGATGCTCGCCCAGCACCCCGCGCTCTTCACCGCCTCCGAGCTGCGCTTGCTCGGCTTCGACACCCTCGCCGAGCGCCACGCCGCCTACTCCGGCCCGCAAAGCCTCTGGCACCGCGGAATCATCCGCGCGCTCGCGGAAAGCAAACACGGCGACGAAGCCGAAGCCGCGCAGATCGTCGAAGAATGCGAGCAGGAAAACCTCTCCACCGCCGAGTTCTTCACGCTCCTCCAGCAATCCATCGCCCCGCGCGAACTCGTCGATAAATCCCCAAGCTACGCCCTCGACCCCGCCGCGCTCCACCACGCCGAGGAGCTTTTCGAAAACGCCTTTTTCATCCATCTCGCGCGCCATCCGTATGAGGCGATCACCTCCTTCGCCGAGCGCCGGATGGACCAAGTCTATCTCCCCGCCAACGACCTCACACCGCGCGAAGCCGGCGAAGCCGTCTGGCAAATCGCCCACGAAAACATCCTCGGTTTCCTCGCGACCATCCCCGCCGAACGCCAGGCGCACATCCGCTACACCGACCTCGTCACCGACCCGCGCGGTGAAATGGAAAAGCTCTGCAACGCGCTCGGTCTTCCCTTCGATCCCGCCGTTCTCGATCCTTACCAAAAAGCACCCACCGCCAGTGCTGAAAGCTTCGACGACCCCAATTTCCTCAGCCGCAAAACCATCGACGCCAGCAAAGCCGAAGCCTGGCGCGCGGTGGAAAAAGACAATTTCCTCTCCGCCGAAACCTGGGCGCTCGCCGAAAAACTCGGCTACAAAACCCCGCGCCCGGAGGATGTCATCGCCCCGCCAGAAAACGCGCTTGAAACAAACGGCCCGAAGGAAAAAGCCGCCCACCCATCTGCGGGCGCAGATCGAGAAAGCGCCGTACCATTTTCAGTCTCAGAAGAAGGAAGCCCGCACCAATCTCCCGTCCCGCAGCAGGAATTTCCCCGCACGTCACCTTCTCCAGAGTCAGAAATCCCGGGCCCATCTTCCGTCCTCGACCAAGGAACCCCCCGCCCGCACTCAATCCTCGCGCAAGATTTCTCCCACCATTCTCCCGTCCCGGAGGGACCACAGAAATTAGCCGGGGGTGAAGCGAGGAACGAGCGCAACCCCCGGACCTCCCTAACAACGCCGCCCGCCCCGGCAGGGGCGATGGAAGAAGGCATCGCCATCGTCGGCCTGGCCGGACGTTTCCCCGGCGCGAGCGACATCGAGACCTTCTGGAAAAACCTCTGCGCCGGCACCGAATCCATCCGCCCGTTCACCGACGCCGAACTCCGCGCCACCGGCCTCGACCCCGCACTCCTCGCTGCGCCCGACTACGTCAACGCCGGAGCCGTCCCCGAAAACGCCGACCAATTCGCCGCCACTTTCTTCGGCTACACGCCCCGCGAAGCCGAACTCATGGACCCGCAGCAGCGCCTCTTCCTCGAAGTCGCGTGGGAAGCCTTCGAGCACGCCGGCTGCGACGTCGCGCGCTTCCCCGGCAGCATCGGAGTCTTCGCCGGACTCGCGTTGAATAGTTACTTCCAAAACAACCTCGCCACCCGCCCCGAACTCGCCGCGCAACTCGGCCACTACTCGCTCACCATCGGCAACGAAAAAGATTTCGTCGCCACCCGCGTCGCCCACAAACTCGGTCTGCACGGCCCCGCCATCGGAGTGCAAACCGCGTGCTCCTCGTCGCTCGTCGCCATCCATCTCGCCTGCCAAAGCCTGCGCCTCCGCGAGATCGACTGCGCCCTCGTCGGCGGAGGCCGCATCCGCGCCCCGCTCCACGCCGGCTACACCTATGTCGATGGCGGCATCCCCTCGCCCGACGGCCATTGCCGCGCCTTCGACGCCAACGCGCGCGGCTGCGTTGCCGCCAGCGGAATCGCCGCCGTCGTCTTGAAACGCGTCGCCGATGCCCAGCGCGACGGCGACCACATTTTCGCCGTCATCAAAGCCACCGCCATCAACAACGACGGCGGCGACAAAGCGGGCTTCACCGCCCCATCGGTTGAAGGTCAGGCCGAAGTCATCGCCCGCGCCCACACAGCCGCCGGAATCACGTCCGACACCATCAGCTACGTCGAAACCCACGGCACCGGCACCACCCTCGGCGACCCCATCGAGATCGCCGCGCTCACCAAAGCCTTCCGCAAAACATCAGACACCACCGCGCACTGCCGCATTGGTTCGCTAAAAACAAACATCGGCCACCTCGACGCCGGAGCCGGAGTCGCCGGCCTCATCAAAACCGCGCTGGCCCTGGATCGCAGACTCATCCCGCCCAGCCTGCATTTCGAAAAACCAAACCCGCAAATCGACTTCGCGAACAGCCCGTTCCAAGTCAACGCCACGCTCACCGACTGGCCACGCACGCCAACGCCACGCCGAGCCGGAGTCAGCTCCTTCGGAATCGGCGGCACAAATGCCCACGCGATCCTCGAAGAATCCCCATCGTCCTCGTCCTCCTACTCGTCCTCGTCCTCGACTCCGCAGCTTCTCGTTCTCTCAGCAAAAACCGCGACCGCACTCGCCCAAGCCGCCACAAATCTCGCACAACATCTCCGCGCAAACCCCGCCCAGTCCCTCGCCGACATCGCCTTCACCCTCCAAACCAGCCGCCGCCAATTCGCGCATCGCCGCATCGTCATCGCCAGCACGCACGACGAAGCCATCGCCGCCCTCGAAAAAACCGACCGAGCCATCATCAGCGAAGTCACCACCGCAAACCCGCCGGTCGCCTTCATGTTCCCCGGGCAGGGCGCGCAACACGCCGGCATGGCGCGCGAGCTTTTTGAAAAAGAACCCGTCTTCCGCGACGCCCTAAATCGCTGCGTCGAAATCCTCCGCCCGCATCTCGATCTCCTCGCAGCCTTGTACCCGGGCCCGCTCGCGAGCGAGTCGATAACCGCGACCGCCATCGCGCAGCCCGCCATCTTCTCCGTCGAATACGCCCTCGCCAAACTCTGGGAATCGCGCGGCATCACCCCGTCCGCCATGCTCGGCCACAGCGTCGGCGAATACGTCGCCGCCACGCTCGCCGGAGTCTTCACGCTGGAAGACGCGCTCACCCTCCTCGCCGGTCGCGCGAAGCTCATGCAGGCCATCCCGGCAGGCGCCATGCTCGCCGTCCGCCTCCCCGAAGCCGAACTCCGCCCGCGCCTCGGCAGCCTCATCGAAATCGCCGCGATCAATTCCCCGCGCCTCTGCGTCGTCTCCGGCCCGCCCGAAGCCATCGCACTTTTCGCCGAGGAAATGGCCGCCGAAAACATCGCCAGCGTCGTGCTGCAAACCTCGCACGCCTTCCACTCCGCGATGATGGAGCCCGTCATCGCGCCCTTCACCGAGTTGGTAAAAAACTCGCCGCGTTCGCAGCCAAAGATCCCACTCATCTCCACGCTCACCGGCAATGCCACCGCTGACTTCACCGCCCCGGAATACTGGCCCCATCAGCTTCGCCAGCCCGTCCGCTTTTCCAGCGCCGCCGCGTTTGTGGATAAAAATCACGTCCTCCTCGAAGTCGGCCCCGGCACCACGCTCGCCCCACTCGCCCGCCAATCGCGCGGCGGCCCCGTCGTCAGTTCGCTGAACAATTCCGGCCACGACCAATCCGCGATGCTCGAAGCACTCGGCCGACTCTGGCTCGCCGGCGTCACCATCGACTGGCCCCTCCAGCACGGACGCGAACGCCGCCAGCGCATCCAGCTCCCGACCTATCCCTTCGAGCGCGAACGCTATTGGCTGGACCGTAGCTGCGACGTCCCCGTCGCAGGTAGTTCCCGCGGCGTCCCCGCCGCGCGTGCCGAAACCACAGCGGCGAGGACGCCACTGGAACTACCTGCGGCGGAGACGCCGCAGCTACACGACGCCATCAAGTCCGTCCTCCACGACCTCTCCGGCGTCCCCATCGAGCGGATGTCGCACACCGCCTCGTTCCTCGAAATCGGCTTCGACTCCCTCTTCCTCACGCAAGCCATCCTCGCGATCCGCAAGCGTTTCGGAGTCACCATCGCCTTCCGCCAGCTCTTCGAGGAACTCGCCACCATCGACGCCCTCGCCGCGTTCATCGGAAAAAGTAGCACGGGCTTCCAGCCTGTGATCCCCGCCGCACACAGGCTGGAAGCCCGTGCCACTTTCACGCCAGCCGCCAACGAATCCTTCGGCCCCTTTCGCCCGCTCAACACAGCGACCAGCGAGCTTTCCGAAACACAGCGCGCTCATCTCGACGCCCTCATTTCCCGCTACACCGCGCGCACTGAAAAATCGAAAACACTCACGCAGCAGAACCGCAAACACTTCGCCGACCCGCGCTCCATCTCCGGCTTCCGCCCATTCTGGAAAGAGCTGATTTACCCGATCGTCATCGAGTCCTCGTCCGGCTCGAAAATGCGCGACCTCGACGGTCACGAATACATCGACTTCACGATGGGCTACGGCACGAACCTGCTCGGCCACTCCCCGCGTTTCATCACCGACGCCATCGCCGAGCAACTCGATCGCGGCATCGAAATCGGCCCGCAATCGCCGCTCGCCGGTGAAGTCGCCGCCTTGCTCTGCGAGTTCAGCGGCCACGACCGCGCCGCGTTCTGCAACACCGGTTCCGAAGCCGTCGTCGCCGCCGTCCGCGTCGCCCGCACCGTCACCGGACGCGACCGCATCGCGACGTGCAGCGGCTACCACGGCATCAACGACGAATTCCTCGTCCGCGCCAAAACCATCGGTGGCGAACGCCGCTCCGTCGCCATCGCGCCCGGCATCCCCGATCACATCGCGCGCGAAGTCCTCGCCGTCGAATACGGCACGCCCGAGTCGCTCGAAATCATCCGCGCCCACGCACACGAACTCGCCGCGATCCTCGTCGAGCCTGTGCAAAGCCGGCACCCCGATTTGCAGCCGCGCGAGTTCCTGCACGAGTTGCGGAAGATCACGCGCGAGCACGGCATCGCACTCGTTTTCGATGAAGTCATCACCGGCTTCCGCTGCCATCCGGGCGGCGCGCAGACATGGTTTGGCGTCCGCGCCGACCTCGTCACGTATGGAAAAATCATCGGCGGCGGAATGCCCATCGGCGCACTCTGCGGACGCGCGGAATACATGGACGCGCTCGACGGCGGCGCGTGGAATTTCGGCGACACCTCGCGCCCCGAAACCGGCGTCACCTTCTTCGCCGGAACCTACGTGCGCCACCCGCTCGCCCTTGCCGCCTCGCGCGCCATGCTCCGCCACCTGCGCGACAAAGGCCCCGCGCTGCAAAAGCGTCTCAACGAACGCACCGCGCAACTCGTCGCCGACCTAAATTCCTTCCTCGCCCTCGAAGCCGTCCCGATCCGCGTCGAAGTCTTCGGCTCAATGTTCATCGTGAAATTCGACGCCGACTTCGCCTTCGGCGGCCTGCTCTTTTTCCACCTCCGCGAAAAGGGAATCCACGCCTGGGACAATCGCCTGCTCTTCCTCTCCACCGCGCACACCGAAGAAGACCTCGCGCGCCTCAACACCGCCTTCTGCGAAAGCGTCGCCGAGATGCGCGCCGGGGGATTTTTCGACAAAGCCACGCGCGCCATTTCCGTTCCGCACGCGATCGAAAAACCCGTCGTCGTCGCGCCGAAGTTACCCGCACAAATCCAGCCTGTCGCCGCGCGAGGCGCGCTGCAATTCAGCCTCTACTTCTTCGGCAATTACCCCGCACCCGCTCGCACCGACAAATACGATCTCGTCATCGAAAGCACGCGCTTCGCTGACCAACACGGCTTCTCCGCCGTCTGGCTGCCTGAGCGCCATTTCCATTCCGTCGGCGGCTTCTCGCCGAACGCCGCCGTCATGGCCGCCGCGCTCGCGCGTGAAACTTCGCAGATCCAACTCCGCGCCGGCAGCGTCGTCCTGCCGCTGCATCATCCCGCCCGCGTCGCCGAGGAATGGTCGCTCGTGGACAATCTTTCCAACGGTCGCGTCGGCATTTCCATCGCGTCCGGCTGGCATCCGTACGATTTTGTTTTCGCACCCGACGCCTTTGAAAAGCGCCGCGAAATCTGCACCGAAAATCTCGCCACGATTCGCCAACTCTGGCGCGGCGAAACGATCCACGTCCGCAGCGGCGCAGGCGATCACATCGACGTCAGCCTTTTTCCTCTGCCCGTGCAGCGCGAACTGCCGGTCTGGCTCACTTGCGTGAAATCCGAGTCGTATCAATACGCCGGACAGCTCGGCGCGAACGTCCTCGCGCAGATGCAAAATCAAACGGTCGAAGACATCGCTGAAAAGATCGCGCTCTATCGCGAAGCCCGCGCCAGTGCTGGACATGATCGCGGCCACATCACGATCCTGCTGCACACATTCATCACCGACGACCTCGACCAGGCGCGGAAGCAAGCGCGGGAGCCACTTCGCGAGTATCTCCGTTCCCACGCCGAGATCACGCAACGCAAACTCTCCAGCCAAAACGGGGCCGCGGAAGTCGCGAGCGAAGACCTCGATTTCCTGCTGGAGCGCGCCGTGGACGACTACGCGCGGGGCAAAGCCTTCATCGGCACGCCGGAGTCCTGCGTGGAAATCGCCGAGAAACTTCGCGCAATCGGCGTCGATGAAGTCGGCTGCCTCATTGATTTCGGCGTCGATCCCAAAGCCGTGCTCGCAAGTCTCCCGCAGCTCGATCAGTTGCGGCAGCACTTCGCCAAAGCGCCCGCGTCGTTCCCGCTTCTGCCCGCCCAGCGCGGCCTCACCCTGCTCACGTCCACGATCCCCGAAGCCTCGCGCGCCTACAACGAAACCTCCGCGCTCGAACTCCGCGGCCCGCTCGACATCGCGAAACTGCACGCCGCGCTGCAAGCCGTCGTCGATCGCCACGAAGCACTCCGTACCACGATCGACGCGGAATCCGAAACGCAAACCGTCCACCCAAACGTCACGCTCGACCTGTCCGTGATCGACTGCACGACGGCGGAAAATTTCGCCTGCTGCCTCGCCGAAGTGCGCGATCTCACTTTCGATTTCACCCGCGCGCCGCTCATGGCCGCGCGGCTTTGCCAGCACGCCTCGGAGCATTACGTCCTCCTGCTCACGTTCCATCACGTCTTCGGAAACGGCCCGTCGTATATCGCCCTCTTCGACGACCTCTGCGCGCTGCTTTCCGCCCAGCCGCTCCCGCCCGCGATGCAGCTCCGCGATTACGTCCGCGCCCATGCCGCGCGTTCGCACTTCGACGCGGAGACGTTTTGGAAAAAGCAATTCGCCGACGGTGCGCCGACGCTCGATCTGCCGCTCGATCATCCGCGTCCGCCCGAGACCACTTTTCGCGGCGCGCGCGAGACCATGCACGTCAGCAATGACCTGCTCACCGCCCTCCGCAGCACCGGCGCAAAACTCGGCGGCTCATTGTTCATGACGCTGCTCTCAGCGTTCCAAACATTGCTCCACCGCCTCAGCGGACAGGACGATCTCGTCGTCGCCGTCCCCTTTCCCGACGCCATCCGCCAGCAACCCGGCGGCGACCGCCTCTTCGCCAACACGACGAATATCGCCCCGCTCCGCAGCCGCCTCGCGAGCACCACGACTTTCCCCGAACTGCTCGCCGCCAACCGCGCGCTCGTCCTCGAAGCCACCGAACATCAGCACTACTTTTTCGGCGAACTCCTCGAAGCGCTCGACCTCCCTTTCGACGCCAGCCGCGCACCGCTTTTCAGCGTCATCTTTAACTATGAGAGCGGCACTTATCGCCGCGAAATCGACGGCCTCACGCTCGAACTCGTCACCGATCACGGCCCGCACCTCGCGCTGCGCGACACCGCGATTTGCGAGCTGTATCTAAATGTCGCCGAGCGGCCCGACGGCCTCTTTTTCCGCTGCGACTACAACTGCGACATCTTCGACGGCGCGACCATCCAACGCTGGCTCGGCCATCTGCGCACGCTCCTCGAATCCATCCTTGCCGACGCCACGCAACCCATCGCCATACTTCCACTGCTCACGATTGATCAGCGCGCTCGTTTTCTCGGCAACCCAAACCGCACCGCGTCGGAATTTCCTCGTGGAAAAACGCTGCACCAACTTTTTGAAGAAACCGCCCTCGCGCATCCCGACGCCTGCGCCGTCGTCGATCACGGCACGCGTTTGAGTTATCGGGAACTGGATCGCAACGCGAACCGCCTCGCGAATCGTCTGCGTTCGCTCGGCGCAAAACCGGGCGCATTTGTCGGCGTCTGCATGGAGCGTTCGAGCGACATGATCGTCGCGCTGCTCGGCGTTTTGAAAACGGGCGCGGCTTATCTGCCGCTGGATGCAGGCGCGCCGCCCGAGCGCCTCGCCACGATGCTTGCGGACGCCTCGCCGCTCGCCGTGCTTTGCGATGCCGAAACCCTCGCATCGCATGCGCCGCTTCACCCGGGCACGCCTTGGCAGATCGTCTCCTCCGCAAAATACGAAAGCGCCGAACCCGTCGCCTGCAAAGCCGGCCCGCGCGATCTCGCGTATCTCATCTACACCTCGGGCTCCACGGGCAAGCCGAAGGGCGTCGCGATCGAGCATCACAGCGCAGTCAATTTCATCCACTGGGCACGACAGACTTTTTCCAGCGACGAACTCTCCGGCGTGCTCGCCGCGACTTCGATTTGCTTCGACCTTTCCATCTTCGAAATCTTCGCGCCGCTCGCTGCCGGCGGCAGCATCATCCTCGCAAAAAACGTCCTCGAACTTCCCGCATTGCCGAACGCCTACGAAGTCACGCTCGTGAACACGGTGCCGTCCGCGATGACCGAACTCGCGCGCTCGAACGAACTTCCCGCCGCCGTACAAACCGTCTTCCTCGCCGGTGAACCGCTCTCCGAATCGCTCGTCACCGAGTTGTTCGAAAGCGGCGCGATCCAGCGCGTGTGCGACGGCTACGGACCTACGGAAACCGGCTACGCCACTTTCGCCGAACGCCGCGCCAACGAGCCCGCCACGATCGGACGCGCCATCTCGAACGCGCACGCCTACGTGCTCGATTCGCAAATGGAACCCGTGCCGATCGGCGTGACCGGCGAGCTTTACATCGGCGGCGAAGGCGTCGCCCGCGGCTACTGGAAACGCGACGAACCCACCGCGCAGCGTTTCCTCGCCAGCCCATTCGTCGAAGGCGAACGCCTCTACAAAACCGGCGACCGCGCGCACTGGGACGCGCGCGGCCAGCTCGTCTATCGCGGGCGCTCGGATCATCAGGTGAAAATGCGCGGCTACCGCGTGGAGCTGGGCGAAATCGAATCGGTTTTGCGCGAGCACGCAGCCATCGCGGACACCGCCGTCATCGCGCAATTCGCCGGCACGCCGGACGCGCGACTCGTCGCCTATTTCGTCGCGAAATCTGCGCCGCCCTCCGCCGCCGAACTCCGCGCGCATCTTAAAAACCGGCTGCCCGACTACATGCTACCCGCCGCGTTCGTGGCACTGGAACGGCTACCTCTCACGCCCAATGGAAAACTCGACCGCCGCGCTCTTCCTGAGCCAGAGCCACTTCGCAGCGATGCGGACGCCGCGTTCGTCGCCCCGCGCGACCCCACGGAAAATCGCGTCGCCGAAGTCTGGCAGCAGGTGCTTAAACTTCCCCGCGTGGGCATACACGATGACTTTTTCACAATCGGCGGACACTCGCTCACCGCGATGCAAGTCGTCGCCCGCCTGCGCGGCGCGGTGCTGCCGGGCTTGAATCTGCACCACATGTTTGCGCAGCCGACCATCTCAGGATTGATCGACGCCGTGCGCCAACCCGCCGACGCGGAAGCCCGCGAGGAGGGCGTCTTGTGAACGATCTACTGACCGAGCTGCGCCGCCGCGACATCACGCTCTGGCGCGATGGCGACAACCTGCGTTTCAGCGCGCCCACGGGTGCGCTCACCGCGGAATTGCGCGCGGCGATGGGCGCGCGAAAAAGCGAATTGCTCGAAACGCTCGCGAACGAATCGCTGGTCGCGGAAACGATACCCGCGACTGATCGCGCCGCCGGATCGCCGCTTTCGTTTTCGCAGGAAAGCCTCTGGATTCTCGACCAAATCGCGCCGGGCATTACGACCTACAACATCGAGCTGTGCTGGCGCATGCGCGGCGCGCTGGATATCTCCGCGCTCGATCGCGCGGTGAGTGAAATCACGCGCCGCCACGAAATCCTGCGCACGCGGATCGAGCGCGATGCGGAGGGCCGTCCCATGCAAATCGTGATGCCGCACATCCCGCGCGCGATCCCGCTCGTTTCCGCCAGCGCGTCGCAACTCGACGATCTCGCCGCAGAGGAAACGGAGCGACCGTTCGATCTCGCGTGCGGTCCCGCTTTTCGCGCAGTCCTCGCGCGCTTTGGGGAAAAGGATCACGCGCTGTTTTTGTCGTGGCATCATCTCGCTTTCGATGGCTGGTCCGAAGCGATTTTCACGCGCGAACTCGCGACGCTCTACACCGCGTTTTGCGAAGGGCGCGCGAATCCACTCCCGGAGTTGCCGCTGCAATTTGGCGACTTCGCGCACTGGCAGCGCGAGGCTTTCAAGCTCGGTCGCATGCAGGCGCATTTGGAATTTTGGAAGGTGCAACTCGGTGCCGATCGTCCGCCCATTTTACTGCCGTGTGACCGCCCGCGGCCCGCGCAGCAGAGCTATCGTGGAGCGACGCGCACCCGCCCGTTTCCGCCGGATCTGGTCGTCGCGCTGCGGCACCTATGCCGCGAGGAAAACGTGACGCTTTTCATGCTGCTGCTGACGGGGCTGAAGGCGCTGCTCGCGCGCTACACCGCCGAGACCGATCTCTGCGTCGGCTCGCCCATCGCGCAGCGCTCGCACATCGAGACGGAGTCGCTCATTGGATTTTTCGTGAACATGCTCGCGCTCCGCACCGATCTCGCGGGCGATCCGACTTTTCACGAAATCCTGCGGCGCGTGCGCTCCACGGTGCTGGATGGTTTCGAGCATCAGGCGGTGCCGTTTGAAAAAATCGTCAGCGAACTCCAGCCCACGCGGCACCTGAGTCATCACCCGCTTTTTCAGGTCGCCTTCGTGTTGCAAGCCGCGGGCACCGTACCGCCGGAGCTGCCCGGCCTGGTCATCGAACCCGTCACCGTTCCGGGCGCGACGGCGAAATTTGACCTCACACTTTCCGTGACGGAGACGGCTTCCGGGCTCGACGCGAAACTAGAATACAGCACCGATCAATTCGATGCGCCGACCGTTGACCGGTTGCTCTCCAGCCTTGTCCTGCTCTTGCACGGAGCGGTTGCGAACCCCTTCACGCCGCTCTCGCAATTACCGATTCTCGACGCGCCGGAGCGGCAGCGTTTGCTCGTCGATTGGAATCGGACGGTGCGCGAATATCCCGCCGATCTCACGGTGGCGGCGCTGTTTGAGGCGCAAGTCGCACGCACGCCGGATGCGATCGCGGTGGTGGATGGCAGCGTGCGAATCAGTTACGCGGAACTGCATGCGCGTGCGGAAAACGTTGCGCACGATTTGCGCGCGCGCGGCGTTGGTGCGGGCGTATTCGTCGGCGTGCCGGCGGAGCGCAGCGCACGATTTGTCGCGGCGATTCTTGGCGTCTTGAAATCGGGCGGCGTGTATGTGCCGCTCGATGCCGGCGAGCCGTTGGATCGTTTAAATGTGATGCGGGCGCAGTGCGTGTGCGTTGTCGATTTTGAAAAGTCATCCGCGCGCGCGGTCGAAAATCTTGCGCCAACTCCGGGTGCTGCGACGGACGCGGCGTATGTCCTTTTCACCTCTGGCTCGACTGGTATTCCAAAGGGCGTGGTGATCCCGCATCGCGGCATCGCGCGGCTCGTGATGAACAACGACTTCGCTCCCTTTGGCGTGGGCGATGTCGTGGCCTTTGCGTCGAATGTTTGTTTCGACGCGGCGACGTTTGAAATCTGGGGCGCGCTGCTCAATGGCGGCACGCTCGTCGTCACGTCCCTCGAAGTGCTGCTCTCGCCCGTGGCGCTCGCCGAGCATCTCGCCGCGCATCAGATCACCGTTCTCTTTCTCACGACCTCGCTTTTCAACCGGCTCGCGCACGAATCGCCGGCGATGTTTCGCGGGCTGCGTCATTTGGTTTTTGGCGGTGAGGCGGCGGACGCCACGAGCGTCAGTTTGGTGCTCGATTATGGAAAGCCGCACCGTCTCGTGAATGGCTACGGGCCGACGGAAGCGACGACGTTTGCGGTGTGTCATCAGATCGAGCGCGTGAGCGGATCGAGCGTGCCGATCGGGCGTCCGATCGCGAACACGACCGCTTACATTCTCGACGCCGCGCAACAGCCCGTGCCGATCGGCGTGACGGGTGAACTTTACATCGGCGGCCCCGGCCTGGCGCTCGGTTATCACGATGCGCCGGAACTGACGGCGCGGCGTTTCATCGAGGCTTCGTATGGCCGGCTTTATCGCACCGGCGATCTCGCTCGCTGGCGCTCGGATGCGACGATCGACTATCGCGGACGCGCGGATGAGCAGATCAAGCTGCGCGGTTTTCGCATCGAGCCGGGCGAAATCGAGACGGCGCTGCGGCAGGTTCCCGGCGTGGCGGATTGCCGCGTGGTGTGCCGTCACGAATCCGCAGGCACGGCCCGGCTGGTCGCGTATTTCATCCCCGGCATCGGCGGCGCACCGCCGGAGGAGCAGCTCTGCGCCGCCGCCGCGACCACGCTGCCCGCGCAGATGATTCCGTCCGCATTCATCGCTGTCCCGCAATTTCCGCTGACGCCAAACGGCAAGCTCGATCACCGTGCTTTGCCCGCGCCGACGGAGTCTGCGCCCGTGCTCGCATCGCCCGCGCAGCAAGGGCAGACGCCGCTGGAACGGGATGTGGCCGCGCTGTGGTCCGAAGTGTTGGAGCGCAACGGCATCGGGATTCACGACGACTTTTTCGCACTAGGCGGACACTCGTTGCTCGCCATTCGCCTGCTCGCTCGCGTGCGCGAAAAGTACGGCGTGGATTTCCCCGTGCGCCGTTTGTTTGAAATGCCGACGGTCGCCGGCATGGCGGGATTCCTCGCCACGGAAAGGGCGTCGGGAGATTCTCCGCCGCCGCTGCAAAGTCTCGTCAACATTCAGACTGGCGACCCGCGCCAGCGTCCTTTCTTCCTCGTGCCGGGCGGGTGGGGCGGCGAGGTCGAGTTCCTCGTTTATGGAATGCTGAAGCGCCATCTCGGCGTCGATGTTCCCATTTACGGACTGCGCGCGCGTGGCTCCGACGGCGGTGCCGCGCCGCATCAGAGCGTGCCGGAAATGGTGGCGGATTACGTCGCGGAAATCCGCACGCGCCAGCCGCACGGTCCGTATCTGCTCGCGGGTGAATGTGTCGGCGGAGTCATCGCCTACGAGATGGCGCGGTTGCTGGAATCGCAGGGCGAAAAAGTCGCGCTCCTCGCGCTGCTCGACACCGGCCGGCCGACGCGGCAGGCGCTCCGGCGCTTCATCGCGGCGGAGCGGCGTGATCTGCGAAAGCGTCTTTGGGAAGCGCGCGTGCGGCAGCCTTTGCGCGATCATTTGGAAAATCTCTCGCGGCTCCCGCTGGGCGAAAAAGTCGATTACGTTTGGACGCGCGCGACCCGCTCGCGTTCCTGGTCGAAGGCCTCTGGGTCCGCGCAGGACGACGACTTTGAACGCAAGGCGGCGACGGGTTACCCGAAACTTTTGCTCGGCTACCAGATCGGTTCCTACGGTGGAAAAGTGACGCTGCTCATCCCCGAGGAATCGCATCGACAGTTCGGCAAACAAGGCTGGGACAAGGTTGCGACCGGTGGCCTCGATGTACATGTGCTGCCGGGCGATCACGTCACTTACATCCGCGACCACGCCGCCGCCACCGCCGCCCGCCTGCGCGAGATCATCGACCGTGCGAATATAGAATCCTTATGATCGTAGCTCTTGAAAACTGGCAGACCGCTCGCGACCCCGCACCTTTGCGCGTCGGCGAAGTGCATCTGTGGCGCGCCGCGCTGACGCCGACGCCGGAAATTTGCGCCGCGCTCACGACTTCGGAATGGATGCAGGCGGAGCGTTTTCACCACGAGCGGGAACGCGAGCGCTTTATCGCCACGCGCGGATTGTTGCGGCTCATCCTTTCCAAATACGTGGACAGTGAGCCGGAGGAGTTGGAGTTCTCGACCGGGCCGTTTGGAAAGCCCGAGTTGAGTTCGCCGCTGACCGCGCTCCGCTTCAATCTCAGCCACTCCGACGACCTGCTGCTGCTCGCGGTCACGCACGGACGCGAGGTCGGCGTGGACCTTGAATTCATGCGGCCCGAGGTGCCGTTCGAGACTTTGGCGGATCACTATTTTGACCCCGATGACGCGTGGGATTTGCGCCTGCTCGCGAAGCCGGATCGACCGTGGAAATTCTACGACATCTGGACGTGTACGGAGGCGAAACTAAAAGCCGAAGGCACGGGGATCGCTCAGGGTTTGATCGTGGAAAATCCCGATCGCTGGTCGATGCATAAACTCACGCCCGCCGCCGGATACGCCGCCGCGCTGGCGGTGGAAGGCGGGGAGTTTCAACTCGAATGCTGGTCATGGAAGGAGTGAAGCCGATCGCAGAATACGAAGTGGTGATCGAGCCGACGCACGGCTGGCTGAACGTGGACTGGCGCGCGCTCTGGGAATACCGCGACCTCTTTACCATGCTCGTGCAGCGCGACTGCACGACGCGCTACAAGCAGACGCTGCTCGGCCCGCTTTGGTTCGTGCTCCAACCGGTGCTCACCACGCTCGTTTTCGCAGTCGTCTTCGGGCGATTCGCCGGCATTCCGACCGATGGAATTCCCGGTCCGCTCTTCTATTTGTGCGGGTTGCTCGGGTGGAATTATTTCACGCAAAACCTGACGAACGCCGGCGCGACGTTCGTGAATAACTCGCACCTTTTCGGCAAAGTTTATTTCCCGCGCCTCATCGTCCCCGCGTCGGTGGTCGCGGCGAATGTCGTGGCGTTCATGCTGCAACTCATCCCGCTGTTTGCGTTCTTCGCGTGGTTTTATTTCCGCGGAGAAATCGGTGAGGCGTCGCTGACGTGGCGCGCTTTTTTGCTGCCACTGCCGCTGCTGCACACCGCGCTGCTCAGCCTTGGCGTCGGCCTCTGGATGAGCGCCGCGACGGCGAAGTACCGCGACCTGATCCACTTCACGCAATACCTCATTCAAATCTGGATGTTCGCGACGCCGATCATCTACCCGGTCTCGAAAGTCCCCGCGCGCTGGGAGTGGCTCATCTGGGCAAACCCGATGTCCGCGCCGACGGAAGCCTTTCGCATCTGCCTGCTCGGACGCGGAAGTCTGAGCGCGCTGGAACTTGGTGTTTCCGTCGCCGTGACGCTCGTTCTTCTTGTCACGGGAATCGTCGCTTTTGGAAAAGTGGAACGCACCGTGATCGACTCCGTATGACTCCGATCATCGAAGTCGAAAACCTCTCGAAGCTGTATCAGCTCGGCGTTATCGGGCCGACAAGCTTGCGCGAAACGGTAGGGCGCTGGCTCGGGAAAAATCTCGTCGAAAAACCAAAACCGCCGACGGGTGCAGAGCATCGCGCGGGGCCGGACCCGGACACATTTTGGGCGCTCAAAGATGTCTCGTTCAAAGTGAATCCCGGTGAAGCCGTCGGCGTGATCGGCCGCAACGGCGCGGGAAAATCCACGCTGCTAAAAATCCTTTCGCGCATCACCGAGCCGACGAAAGGCCGTGCCGTTTTGCGCGGTCGTGTCGTGTCGCTGCTTGAGGTCGGCACCGGATTTCATCCCGAACTCACCGGACGCGAAAACATTTTTCTGAACGGCGTGATCCTCGGCATGAAGCGCTCGGAGATCGCGCGGAAATTTGACGAGATCGTCGATTTCTCCGAGATCGGCAGCTTCATCGACACGCCGGTGAAACGATACTCGAGCGGCATGTATGTGCGACTCGCTTTCGCCGTCGCCGCGCATCTCGAACCGGAAATCCTCATCGTCGATGAAGTGCTCGCGGTGGGCGACGCGATGTTCCAGCAAAAGTGCCTCGGCAAGATGGGCGAGGTCACTTCCAAGCAAGGCCACACGGTGCTTTTTGTAAGTCACAATATGTCGGCGATTCGCGGACTTTGTGAGCGTGCGCTGCTCATTCACGATGGCCAGCTCGCGATGCAAGGCGCGCCTTCGGAAGTCATCACGCACTACCTTTCCTCGGGCATGCCGAAGGACGAAAACAGTCGCGGCGAAATCTCGTGGACTGGAGATGACGCGCCGGGAAATGACGAAGTGCGCCTGCGCCATTTGCGCCTCGTTGAGCCGGATGGTGATGAGCCACAGTCAGTGTTTGAGGCCGACAAACCGATTCGTTTTGAAATCCATTACGAACTGAAAAAGCGCCTGCGCGGAAATCGTTTTCACATGCTCGTGCAGACGCAGGAGGGCGAACTCGCGTTTGCCGCGACCGATCATCTTTTTCAAGACGAGCAGCAGGAGCCGGGGCGCTACATCACGTCGTGCATCATCCCTGGACGGCTGCTGAATCGCCGCACTTACGTCGTCGCGGTCGGCTGCGGCGTGCCCGGCGAACGCTGGATCATTCCCGACAGCGAGTATCTTTCGTTCAGCGTCTCCGGCGCGGGAAATCAATCGTCGCACTTTCCTGAAAAATGGCCGGGAACCATCTGCCCCGCGATCGAATGGAAAGTCGAACGCGTCGAAGAACCGCGTCTGCTCGCGACCTTATGACCGGCGAAACTCCACTCGCTCGGCTCGCCATGCGGGCCTACGAAACGCTCGTCCCGCACCGCATTCGCAAGGGCCTGCACAATCGCCGGTTTGTCCGAGATCACGCGCGCTGGGATGCCATCCGCGGCACGCCGCAATCCATCGTGCGCTCGCTCGGCGGCGGCGTGCGCCTGCGGCTCTACGGCGACAGCAAACTTTGCGAGATGCTTTACTTCGATCAGTTCGAGCCCGAGACGCGCCGTTTTCTCGACGCGTATTTGCGGCCCGGCGACGTCTTCCTCGACATCGGCGCAAACGTCGGCCTCTACACGATCGCCGCCTCGCGCATCGTCGGCAGCAGCGGAGAAGTCCATGCGTTCGAGCCGTGCTCGCAGACGTTTTCGCGGCTGGAGGAAAACGTGCAACTCAATGGATTGCGCAGCGTTTCCTGCCATCGGCTCGCGCTTTCCGACAGCAACGCGGAAGCGCAACTCTCGATCGCGAAGGATGGATTCGATGCGTGGAATTCGCTCGGGAAACCCTACATGGGCGAGCCCGGCGGGCAGGAGACGGTGCAGACGATGACGCTCGATTCCTTCGTGAAAGAACACGCGCTGGCGGGCCGGATCACGGCGATGAAGATCGACGTGGAAGGCTGGGAAAATCAGGTCCTCATCGGAGCGGAACAATTGCTCGCCGCGGCAAATGCGCCGGTGTTGTGCGTGGAATTTACCGAGGAAGCTGCGCAACTCGCGGGCTCCTCGTGCGCCGCGCTTTACCGCACGCTGGAGCGGCTTGGCTTCCAGTTGTTCACGGTTGGCGATTCGCCGGAAACGGTTGTGCCCTTCGCGCTCTGCGATCCGTTTCCCAACGTGAATCTGCTCGCGCTCAAAGCTCCCGCCGCGGCCCGCGCGCGCTTTCGGTTCGTCGCGAAACGGTGATGTCCGCGCGCTGGCTTTTCCGCTTCGACTGGGGAGAGCATCCCATCACGGCGGGGCGGCTCGTGTATTTGCTGAAGACCAAATTCCGCGACGGACTGCGCGTGGCCTACTACCGCGACGAAGTCCGTCCGCGCATTCTTTCGAGGCCACCGTCGGATGCGCCATTGGATCGCAGTTGTGAAATTCACGTCCTCACTTCGGCAGATGACTGGCTCAATCTGATTTGGGCGTTGCGCACGTTTCAAAAAAACGCCGGGCGGAATTACGCGCTGTGCATCCACGACGACGGCACGCTGTCCGACGCGGCGCTCCGTGCGCTGCGCACTTCGTTCCCGCATGCCCGCATCATCACGCGCGCTGAAGCCGACGCGCGGATGGCCGAAACGCTCGCATCTTTTCCACGCTGCCAAAATCTGCGCGCGACGAATACGCTCTCACTGAAGGTCCTCGATTTCCCCGCGTTTCTTGCAGCCGGACGCATGATGCTGCTCGATAGCGACATCCTCTTTTTCGCCGCCCCGACCGCACTTCTCGCCGCGCTCGGCGATCCACATTTCACCAAGAACACGCTGAATAAAGACTGGCGCGACGGCTACACGATTGACCTCGCGGCGACGCGCCCGTTGCTCGATTTCGACTGCCCGCCGCTGATCAATTCCGGGCTCGGTCTGATCCACAAAAATTCGCTGCGCCTGGAGTGGATCGAAGAATTTCTCGCGCTCCCCGGCGTGCTCAGCCACCCGCATCAGATCGAGCAGACGCTCATCGCGCTCTGCAGCGCGAGGTTTGGATTTGAAATGCTGCCGGCGGAATACGACGTACATCTCGGTCCGCGTCATCCGCGCGCGCCAAGCCGGCACTACGCGGGGCCGATGCGCCCGCTGATGTATGGCGAAGGCGTCCATGAACTGGTGAAGAAAGGATTTCTCGCATAAGGCCGCCGGCGGCACACGGGTCGCTTTGCATTGGAGTGCGAAACGACTGATTTCTATCCAAACTCCATGGCATCCATCCTACGAACGCTGCGCAAAGTGGCGGCTGATCCCCGGCATGTTTTCAATGTCGCCAGCCGGATGCGCATGGTCCTCACACGCAACAGTATTTTTCACACATCGCAGGAACTCTCGATGGCTGGCTCCTGCCCGACTAAAATGTTGAAGCGAATGCTGGAGCTCTTCCAACCCGCTTCCATCCTCGATCTCGGGCAAGGCACGGGCCGGACGGTGGACTTTTTTGTGCAGTCGGGCATCGCGGATGTGGTCGGCGTCGAAGGTTCCCCGGAAGCGATTTCCACGTCGCCGCATCCGAAAAAAGCGATGCGGTGGAATCTGAATGAGGCGCTCGATTTGAAGCGAAAGTTCGACCTCGTTTATTCGTTTGAAGTCGTGGAGCACATTCATCCGCGCTACGTCGAAAATTTGCTTCGCAGCTTTTCCAATCACGGCGACCGGGTGGTCATCACGGCGGCGCGGCCAGGGCAGGGAGGCGCGGGTCATTTCAACGAACAGCCACCGGAATATTGGATCGCGCATTTTCAGGAGCTTGGCTTCCGTCATGACGAAAAGGCGACGGCGGAACTCAAGGCGTGTCGTGACATTTGGGCGGACAATCTGCTGGTCTTCGAGCGCTGAAGCGGCGGAGGTGTGGGCATGAAAGTCGGCATCGTTTCACCCGAGTTTCCGCCGGAGAAAGGCGGCATCCAAACGTATGCGTTTGAGTACTCGATGGAGCTGGCGCGGCGTGGGCATGAAGTGACCGTCTTCACCACGCCGCACCAGGCTGGCGAGCTTGCATCCATGCCGTTTCGCATCGAGCCCCTGCTGAAATTGCGCCGCCGAAACGATCGGGAAATTCTTCATCACAAGGTGGACGTTTGGCACGCGATGAACGCGTCGTACTCGTGGCTCGCTCTGGAAAATCCGCGCGTGTTCGTCACCGTGCATGGGAACGATTTCCTTGCACCGTACCATCCCGTCGCGCGGCTGGATTTTCGGCAGCGGCTGGGCCTGCCATTTGGCAGCCAGGCGGATCAGTGCCTTGGCGGCTGGCTGACTTGGTATTTGGTAAAAAAGTCGCTCCCGCGAGCAGCGCATGTTTTCGCGAATAGCCGATACACCGAGCAGCGCCTGGTGCAGACGCATCCGGGCTGCGCGGGCAAGACATCCGCGGCGATGGTCGGCGTCGCTGAGGAGTGTTTCGCCGGGCCGCGCCCGCCGCGCCGTGAAGGGCCGCCGCGATTCATCACGATCTGCCGCCTCGCCGAGCCGCACAAAAATGTGGACGTCGTGTTGCGCGCTCTGGCGACGTTTCGCGAGGCGCGGCCGTTCCACTACACCATCGTCGGGGACGGTTATCTCCGCGCTTCCTACGAGGCGCTGACGCGCGAACTCGGCCTTGCCGATCGCGTGACTTTCACCGGCTTCCTCGACCGCGCCGAACTCAACGCGGAGTTGCTCCAGAGCGATTTTTTCATCCTCACGACTTCTGCGACGCCGGTGGCCTACGAGGGTTTCGGGCTTGTGTATCTGGAGGCGAATGCGTGTGGCTGTCCTGTCCTGGCGGCCCGCATCGGAGGGTCGGCGGAAGCGGTGGAAAATGGAGTCAGCGGGATGTTTGTGGACGAGCCGACCGCCAGCGGGATTGCGCTCTCGCTCGGGAGATTCTTTGCGGGCGAGGTGAGATACGAGCCGTCCGCGTGCGTGGATTTCGCGCGCCGCTTTTCGTGGGCGAAGGTCGCGGATCATTGCCTGGAGCGGTACGCACGATGATGAAGATCAGTATTGTCACGCCGTGCTACAACGCCGCGGCCACCATCGAGGAAACGATCCGCTCGGTGCTCGATCAAGACGGCGTCGATCTCGAATACATCGTGTGCGACGGCGGCAGCACGGATGGGACCGCGGAGATCATCCGTCGCTACGCGCCGCGGCTGGCGTGGTGGGTGAGCGAGCGCGACCGCGGGCAGGTCGATGCGCTCAACAAAGGATTCCGCCATGCGACGGGCGACGTGTGCGGCTTTGTGAACGGCGACGACGCGCTGGTGCCGGGCGCTTTGAAAAAGGTGTGCGCTGCTTTTTCAGAGAACGCCGACGTGCAAATGGTGCAGGGCAAGGTCGAGTGGATCGATCTCCACGGGCACGCTTTGGGGACGCATTTCGGGGACATCCAAACGCTCGAAAACGCCCTCGATATCTACCGCGTCTGGTGGGGTGGGCGGCAGTGGGTGCAGCCGGAGGTCTTTTACCGGCGGGCCTTGCAGAGCCGAGTGGGAGATTTTGATGAGCGTTATCATCTCGCGTTCGACTACGATTTTTGGGTGCGCTGTTTTCGCGCGGGCGCGAAGGTCGTGCGCATTCCGGAAACGCTCGTGCGCTTTCGCCGGCACGACGGCCAGAAGTCCGTGGATGCCGCGCGCGCAAACGAAGAAATCCGCGCCATCGCCGCCGAACATCTGGACGCGAGCGCCGGGATCGATTCGGGTTTTCGCCGCCGGTTGCGCGCGGATTTGGCCTACGAAATTTATTGCTCCGCGAAGACGCGCGCGCCGTTCCCCCTCGCGCTGCTGCGTCATCCGGGCTGGCTCTTCAGCCCGTCCGTGCGCGAGCGGATCGCGGCGTCTTTTGCACAGCGTTTCCGATCAGCGCGCTAGGCGGCACATTTTTTCCACCGAATCCCAGCTCTGCAAAATCGCCTCCTGATGCGCGACCAGATCGTGCGGAGTGAGGCGGAGCACTCCGAGCGCATCCGGCAGGACGACTTCCTGTGGTGTTTCCTCCGGCTGCAAATCCTCCAGACTGTGTGCGAGCGCGTCGGCGACTTCGATGCAGGCGGCGTAGCGGGCGTGATCGCCGGCCGCTGTGGAGTCGTGGTGAAAGCGCACGCTGGCGGTGAATTCCGGCGCGAATTTCCACTGATCGAGCAACCGGCCCGCGACGCTGGCGTGATTGAGATCGAAGCTCGCTTCTTCCAGCGCCACGAGATCGCGCCCGTGCAGCGTGGTGTCGGTGATGAGTTGGTCGTAATCGCCCTTCAGCGCCTCGGTCATCGGTACCTTCCCGATGTCGTGGAGCAGCCCCGCGGTGAACAGCATGTCGGCATCGGCGCGGATGCCGCGTGCGACAAAGCGGGCGGCAAACGCAGTGATGACGGCGTGTTTCCACATGCGCTCGACATCGTAGCCAGCCGAGTGCGCCGGACGTAAAAATTTCTCCCCGCTCATGATCGCGACCACGTGATAGACCTCATGAAAACCCAGGCGGCTGACGGCCTCGGAGACGCTCGCGACGCGGCGCGCCAGGCCGAAGTAGGCGCTGTTACACATCTGCAAAAGCCGCGCCGTCAGTGCCGGATCGAACGTGATCATATCGACGACGGAACCCATGTCGCAGTCCATGTCGGAAAGCGCGTGCATGAGCTGCGGCAGGAGCTTTGGCGCGGGCGGCAGTTTTTCCACGCCTTCCAAAAGTGTGTCGATGTTGTCCATGTCGCGGGCTCGTTTTCGTGAAAGATGATGACGGGTGCCGTTGCAGGACAAGCAAGCACTGCGCCGTGTGTCCGCTTGCGCGGCGCGGCGGATGTGTGTGAAGTCTCGCGCGACGTGCCTGCACCGTTCCCAGCTCGAATCTGGAAAGCCCTTCGCCGCGACGTGATGCGCGGCTATTCCGCCGCGTACCACGACTACCGGACGCTGCCACTCATCGAGTCGTGGAAATGGCCATACTGGAGCGAGAGCCCGCATCACATCCCCGTCCACATGGTCATCGGCGAAACGAACTGGCGCATGGCGGCGTGGACGCTGGCGAGCTGGTTTTGCGCCACCGACATGGGCTGGCCGGTCGTTTTGCACGATGACGGAACGCTTTTGCCTCACGCAATCGAGGTGATGCAGAATTTGTTTGGCCCGCACCTAGTCGTGCATTCACGCGCCAGCGCGGACGAGGCCATGAACATGGAGCTGACAGCGTTCCCTTTTTGCGATGAATATCGGCGCACGGACGTGAACGCTTTGAAGCTGCTGGATATTGCGCAATTCTCTGCTGGTGGTCGCTGTATCGTCCTTGATCCCGACGTGCTTTTTTTTCAAAAGCCCGTTGAAATGTTGGCGTGGGTCGGCATGGACACCGAATCGTGCTGGTTTTGCGAAGACGCCGTCGAGAGATCGATCATCACGGTCGCGGAGGCCCGCGACGAACTCGGCGTGAAGCTGTGGCGGCGCGTGGACACGGGGATCTGCCTGCTGTGGACGGCGGCGATCGATCTGGATTTCGTGGACCGCGCGCTGGCGCAAACTTCCGTGCTGAAAGGCGCGCCGGATCGCATCGCCAGCACGCTGATGGCGCTCTGCGCTTCGCAGCACAACGTCGGCGGGCTTTTGCAAAAATCATACGAAGTCTCGCTGGAGGGCAGTATGACTTCCGGAGCCGTGGCGCGGTGTTATTCCGAAGGCACCCGCCCGCGTTTTTTCGCCGAAGGTTTGCGACGATTGCGCGAGCCTGTGCTCGCCGTGGGAGGAGATTGACCGCGCGATGCTGAACTACATCTGGCTCGCCTTCATCCTCGTCGCTGTGCTCGTCGGCGGCTTCACGGGGAAGCTCCCGCAGATGACGACGGGCGCTTTCGGCATGGCGAAAACCGCGGTGATGGACATCGCGCTTCCGCTCATCGGAGTGATGGCGATCTGGCTGGGAATCATGCGGCTCGCCGAGCGCTCGGGCTTCGTGCAAATCATCGCGCGCGCGCTCCGTCCGCTGATGATCCGCCTTTTCCCCGAAGTGCCCGCCGACCATCCGGCGATGGGCGCGATGCTGATGAACATGGCGGCCAACATGCTCGGCCTCGGAAACGCCGCGACACCGCTCGGCCTCCGCGCGATGACCCTGCTCGAAAAGCTGAACCCGCGCCCCGGCGTCGCTTCGAACGCGATGTGTACGTTTCTCGCGATCAACACCGCGTCGATCCAGCTCATCCCCACGACCGCGATCGGTCTGCTCGCCGTCGCGAAAGCGACCAATCCCACGGCGATCGTGCCGTCTGCTTTTCTCGCCACCCTTTGCGCAGCGGTATCCGGCGTCGTTGCGGCCAAGCTGCTGGAGCGGCTTCCGATGTTTCGCTCGCCGCCCGCCGCAGCACGGCTCGAAAGCGCGCCCGATGCCGTCGAAGAATTCGCTCTCGAAAAAATCGAAGTGACTCCCATGACCGCGCCGAAAACCGCCGCCCTCGCGATCTTCATCGCCGTCTTCGCCTTGATGTTCGTCTTCCTCGCCTTCCCTCAATGGGTCAGCGGATGGATGACCGTGCCGCCGCGCCCCGTCGATCTCGAAGGCAAGTCGCACACCATCCGCAGCCTCTTCGCCATCTCCATCCTCGCCGTCCCTTTTCTTCTCTCTTTCTTCCCGCTCTACGCGGCCCTGCGCGGGGTTAAAGTCTATGAACAATTCGTCGAAGGCGCGAAGGAAGCCTTTGGCGTCGGAATGCGTATCGTCCCTTTCCTCGTCGCGATGCTCGTCGCCATCGCGTTGCTCCGGGAAGCCGGTGTGATCGACCTGATGCAGAAAGCTCTCTCGCCAGTTTTGATCCCGCTCGGTTTTCCTCCGGAATTGCTTCCGATGACGCTGATGCGACCACTCAGCGGCAGTGGCACGCAGGGCCTTTTCGTCGATCTCATCAAGAACCTCGGTCCAGACTCGCTGGTGACCCGCATGGCCGCGACGATCTACGGCAGCACCGAGACGACTTTCTACGTGATCGCCGTTTACTTCGGCAGCGTGGCCATCCGGCAAACGCGCCATGCCATCGCCGCCGGTCTCATCGCGGACACGGTTGCGGTGATCGCGTCGGTCACGATTTGCCGTCTGCTATTTGGATAACGCGACGCGTTTGCGCAGCTCCGCGACGTCCAGTTTCTCGATGTAAGCGACGAGGTTTTTCCACATCGGATGGAATCCGAATCCGCCTTTGGTCATCTCGTCGATCGCCTCGGGTTTGCTCCAGCGCTGCACGACGATTCGGTAAATCGCGACCATCATCCCCGTGCGATCGGAGCCGTGCTGGCAGTGGACCAGGACTGGTTGTGCTTCACGCGAGGTGGCGATGCGGAGGAAGCGGACGACGTCCTCCGTTTCAGGGTGCCAGGTCTTAAACGGAATGCGTTCGAGCTTGAGCTTTGTCCCGCGCACGAGGTCCGCATCAGAGTGAAAGGCGCGCAGGTCGATGACCGTTTTCACGCCGCGAGCTTGCGCCGAGCGGAAGCCTTCCGCTGTCGGCTGCTTGGCACGAAAAAGAGTCGGGGAAACTTGGTAGAAGTTTTCCAATCCCGGCAGAACGATGGGCTTCGCCGGACTCCGAGGCTCGCTGGCATGAGCAGCCGTGGAAATTGCGAAGAAAAGCGCGAGTAAAAGTTTCATGCGCCCGGCTCCACCGCGACCCGGCCCGGTTCGCGCACGCCGGAGCCTTTGCGGTTCGTGAGCGAGTCCCCCATGTCGTCGCGTGCCGTTTCGGCGAGCGCTTCGAGGCGTTTCACGATGTCGGGATTTTGCTCCGCCACGTCCTTCATTTCACTCACGTCATTTTCCAAATCATAAAGCTCGGGCTGCGAAACCTTGCGCTGCTCATACTTCGCGGGCAGACCGCCTTTTCCGCCCGGCTTTCCTCCGAGTGTCCGAAAGGTGTGCGGGAGCTGGAGTTTCCACCGTCCGTCGCGGCTCAGCACGGCTTGGAGTTGATTGGTTTCGTAGTAGAAAAAGTAGGCGCCGTGCGGATTCTTGGCACCCGCTTCTCCCGCGATGATCGGCCACACGTCCAGCCCGTCGATCTTGTGTGCAGGCAGTTCCGCGCCGATCAGCTTCGCAAAAGTCGGGAACAAATCGATCGTCATCAGCATGTCGTTCGACACCGAGCCCGCGGGAAGTTTTCCCGGCCAGCGCATGATGCACGGCTCGCGCGTGCCGCCTTCCCAGTTTGTTCCTTTGCCTTCGCGCAGCGGCTCCGCCGACCCCGCGTGATCGCCGTAGCTGAGCCACGGCCCGTTGTCCGAGGTGAAAATCACGAGCGTCTTTTCATCGAGCCCGTTGCGCTTCAGCGCCGCCAGCACTTCGCCGACCGACCAGTCGATTTCCTCGATCACGTCGCCATAGAGACCGCGCTCGGATTTACCTTTGAACTTGTCGCTCACGTGCAGCGGCACATGCGGCATGTTGTGAGCGAGATAGAAAAAGAACGGGCGATCCTTGTTCGCGTCGATGAACTTCACTGCGCGCTCCGTGTACCAGGTCGTGAGTTGCGCCTGGTCCTCGTGCGTCACGGCCGGCTTCACCACGCGATCACCTTCGAGGAGTGGTAGCTCCGGATATCCGCCGGGCGACTCGGGATGTGGCGGCCACATGTCGTTCGAGTAGGGCAGGCCGAAGTATTCATCGAAGCCGTGATGCGTCGGCAAAAATTGCGGCGCGCGGCCCAGGTGCCATTTCCCCGCCATGCCCGTCGCGTAACCTTTCGATTTGAAAAGCTGCGCGAGCGTTACCTCGCCATCGGAAAGTCCCCGCGGATCGCGCGGGCCGAGCGCGCCGTGGATGCCGAGCCGATTCGAGTAACAGCCCGTGAGCAGCGCGGTGCGGGATGCAGAACACACCGGCTGCGAGACGTGGAAGTTCGTAAACTTCCGCCCCTCCGCCGCCATCCGATCGAGATTCGGCGTCTTAAATCCCTTCGCCCCAAAAACGCCCACATCCGCGTAGCCCTGATCATCGGTGAAAATGATCACGACATTCGGCAGCGCTGCCTCCGCGCGCAGCGAAGCTACCGGGAGAAAAAACAGAGCAAGAATTGCGAAGCGCAGGGCAGGGGACATTCCCCGATGAAAGCGCCCGCAAGGCCCGTCGGTAAAGCGAGAAGACGCCCGTGCAGCCTACGCTTTTTCCGCGACGGACTTTTTCAAATCAATCTTCCGATAAAGCGTCGCCATGCTGATGCCGAGCATCTTGGCCGCGCGCTCGCGTGAACCGGCGTTGAACTTGATCGTCTCGTCGATGTAACGGCGCTCGATGTCGCGCGTGTATTCGTCGAGCGTCTGGCCGACGGGCATCGTGTTGCTGCCTTCCACCATCGGCGCCGAGGCATGCCGCACAACTTGTGGCGGCAAATCGGTGACGCGGATGATGCCGTCGTCGCACAGCGCGCAGGCGCGTTCGATCGCGTTTTCCAGTTCGCGGACGTTGCCCTGCCAGCGGTAGAGCTGGAGCGTTTCGATGGCTTTGATGTCGATTTTCTTCGGCTCGGTCGCGGTCTGCGTGGCGTTCTTCGTGAGGAAGTGGTGGACGAGCAGCGGGATGTCGTCGAGCCGCTCGCGGAGCGCCGGCATTTCGATCGGGATGACGCACAGCCGGTAGTAAAGATCTTCGCGAAACTGCCCCGTCTTGATCTTCTCGTGCAGCGATTCGTTCGTCGCCGCGAGCACGCGCACGTTGATGGGCGACGTCTTCGTATCGCCGACGCGCCGGATTTGGCGCTCTTGCAAAACGCGCAGGAGTTTCGTCTGGAGCGAGAGCGCCATCGAGTTCACTTCATCGAGGAAAATCGTGCCTTGTTCCGCTTCTTCGAAGAGACCGATTTTGTCATTCGTCGCCCCGGTGAATGCGCCCTTCCTGTGACCGAACAGCTCCGATTCCAAAAGATTCTCGGGCAGCGCCGAGCAGTTGATCGCCACGAACGGTTGATGCTGGCGGTTCGAGTTGAAGTGCAACGCGCGCGCCACCAGCTCCTTGCCCGTTCCGCTTTCGCCCTGAATCAGAATGGTCGAATCCGTGTCAGCGACCTTCGCGATCAGGTTATAAATTTCCTGCATCCGCTGCGACGTGCCGATGATGTTTTCAAAGCGAAACTTTTCCTTCACTGCACGCCGCAAATTCTGAATCTCGCGCCGGTCCGCCTGATGATCGAGCGCGCGCTGGATCGTGAGCTGCAACTCGTCCACTTTGAAGGGCTTCGTGATGTAGTCGTAAGCGCCCAGCTTCATCGCCTCGATCGCGCTTTCCACCTTCGCATACGCCGTGATCATGATGACGGGCGTCTGGGGAATCACCTGCTTGCACTCCCGCAAAATGTCGAGCCCGGTGACCTTGTCCATCTTCAGGTCGGTGATCACCAGTTGGGGATTCTGCGCGACAAGATTTTCGAGCGCCTTTTGCCCCGAGCTGTAGGAGTCGGTCTGATGCCCGCGTTCGTGACAAATTTCAGAAATGACTGAAACCATAGCGGGGTCGTCGTCGATGATGAGAATTCTGGCCATAAGAATAAGAGAGTGATTTCGCGGTTTTGCGATTTATCAAGGATGAGAGCCGCGGTGTCTAGCACTAAAAGCTGACAGCGATCTGCCTTCTATTCCGCACTTCACGGCGCGCTGTGGTCTGACGGAGCGGTTCCCTGAATGCCGAAAAGTTCGTGCTGAACGGGCCGCCTCTTCACGAAAAAGCGGCGCGGACTCTTTCGAGTACGCGCCGCGTGGTTTCGGGGAATGGTCCCGCCAGTTTTAGAGCTCTCCGATTTCTTTTCGGAGGTCTTCTTTGGTTTTGCCGAGTTTTTGCTGGAGGCGGCCGAGCATTTCGTCGTCTTTACCTTCGGCGAATGTGAGATCGTCGTCGGTGAGGTCGGCGTATTTTTGCTTCAGCTTGCCTTTGATTTCATTCCAACTGCCTTTGATTTCGAGTTTAGTCATTGCGATACCAAGATCGCGCGGCGAGAGCACTTGGATGTGTGCCATTTCGCGGGAAGTGGCTCAGTTTGGTGGCGCGACTCG
This sequence comes from Chthoniobacterales bacterium, assembly GCA_038228115.1. Classification (GTDB taxonomy): domain Bacteria; phylum Verrucomicrobiota; class Verrucomicrobiia; order Chthoniobacterales; family Chthoniobacteraceae; genus JANLQB01. The sequence continues at coordinate 53,212 of JBBRPM010000002.1, read as the reverse complement.
CGAGGCGCGTCCACTCCCACACCCGCGCCGCAGGTGTTTCCACCGCAGTAAACTTAGTCACTGCCAATTCGCGGGCTTGAATACAGCCGCGCTGTCCGCGGTCGCCGATACGTTGCGCATATAAGATGACGACGAATGACTCCGCGGGACTTCTGAATCACGCCGCCGGATTTCTGGCTGCGACGCTGCGCTATCTACGGGCGCGGCTGACGTTGGCGGGGATGGAGGCGAAGGCGGCGGGCGCGCATTACGGTGCGGCGGGGGCGATGGTGGCGGCGGCGCTTTTCATCGCGGTGCTGGGTTACGTCTTTCTGGTGATCACGGTGGTTTTCGCGATCGCGGCGGTGTGCGGGGGAGGGAACTCGTGGATTCTTCTGATGGGCGGCGCTGCGCTCGTGCATTTGGGCGGGGCGGCAGCGCTGGTATTGGTCGCGTGGAAGAAAGTCCAGGCGGGTGCTTTCGAGGAGACGCTGACGGAACTTAAAAAAGATCAACAATGGCTGAACCAACTGACCGCAAAGAACTGATCGCCGAACTGGATGCGGCTCGCTCCGCGCTGGCGGGCTATGGCAGGGCGATCCGGCACGATCTCGATTTCGGGCACATCCTGAAACGCTCGTTCCGCCGGCATGCGCCTGTGTGGTTTGGCGGAGCGGCGATCGTGGGCCTGCTGCTTTCCCGCCTGCCGGCGCGGCGTCAGAAGGTGGTGATGAAAACGCCGCTCTTTGGGGGTGCGAAAAAGGCGGAGAAGGCGGGTGTAATCGCGCTGGCTTTGCCGGTGCTGAAGTTTGCGCTGGATTTCGCCAAGCCGGCGATGCTGCGTTGGTTTAAAAGCCGCTACTTCGACGCGCCGGTTCCGGGTCCGCGCCGGTAGCGGCGGTCCGGTCACCGCCCGCCTTCGCGCCGGGTGAGCAGGCCGAGGAGAAAGGTGAGGCCGGTGACGGCGATGAGCACGCCGATAGGATTGGAGACGGGCGGCGTGGCGGCGACGGGAATGAGGAGCGGCTTGGGTGGACGCGAAGGCGAGAGGTCGGTCACGCGCACGGTGGCGGGCGGTTGATTTTCGGTTCGCGTTGCGACGGAGACCGCGTTCTGGACGGGCTTGATTTCGTGGCCGGTCTCGTGCGCGTAGATGCGCGTGAATTCCGCGCCAAAAAGCAGAATGGCCGACGCGTAGTAAACCCAGAGCAGGAGCAGGACGACCGACCCGGCGGCTCCATAGCTGGACGCCGTGCTGGCGCGACCGAGGTAGAAGCCGAGCCCGAATTTTCCCAGCTCGAAAAGCAGGGCGGTCACGCCTGCGCCGATCCATACATTGCGCCACTTGATTTCTGCATCGGGCAGCACTTTGAAAATGAACGCGAAGAGCAGCGTGACGACGACGAGCGATGCCAGCGAACCGATCAGCATGCCGGCGACCGGCGGCAGTCCGATCCACTGTTTTAGATAACCGCTGAGCGCGGCGAGCGCGGTATTCAGCATGAGCGAGGTGAGCAGCAGGAAGCCGATGACGAGCACCATCCCGAAATTCAGCAGGCGCGTGCGCAGGAAACTCCAGACGCCAAAGCCGCCGAGTTCTTTTACCTCCCAGATGGTATTGAGCGCGTCCTTGAGCTGCGCAAAGACGCCGGAGGCACCGAGCATGAGCGTGAGAAAACCGACCGTGGCACCGATCCATCCGTCCGCCGGTTTGGACGCGCTTTTCACCATCGTCTGCACGGCCTCCGCGGCCTGCGCGCCGACGTAGCTGCGCAACTCTACCTCGAGATGGCCGCGCACGGCGTCGTCGCCGAGGACGAGTCCGGCGATGCTGATGGCGATGATGAGCAGCGGCGCGATGGAGAAGATCGAATAGTAGGCGAGGGCGGCGCTGAGTCGCAGAGCGTTGTCGTCCATCCACGCATCCACGGTGCCTTTTAGCAGCTTGTAAGTGCGGAGCTGAGTAACTGTCGTCAGATTCATCGTCGGCGTTTAGTTCAGGCTCCGCGGGTAGAGCGCGGCGACTTCGGGAAAATTTTCCGCGCGATGAATATCCAAAAAAAGCGGAAAGGCGACGGGCCGGTGGCGATGCGAGAGGATGTCGTCGATGGCGAGATGGGCGGCCTGCCCGATCCCGTCATTTTCCACGACATCCACGGAGATGCGCTGATCGAGACCGACCGAGTCGGTGAGATGGATGATGAAGCGATTCATAGGGCACTGATGAATCGCGGTGTCTTCCCGGAGCGGTCTTAGTGGAAATGATACATCCGTATCAGAGGGGAGCGGCGAAAAGTACGGTCATGCCTCGTCAAAAAAATTTCCTCTCCGCTGTGGTGACGAAACTTTTCACCCTGCTTTCGTAGTTTGTGGCCGATGCGAGCGATGCAGCGGAAGCGGGGGGAAATGCGGTGCAAAATCAGGGTGCTCGCCTGGAATGGCCGGCAATCGAAGACGAACCGGTGGTGAAGCTGGCGGCCAGCGCGAGCGCCAGTCTGGATCCGACGGGGCAGTTTGTTTTTGCCAGTGATGGGTGGTGCGCGCTGTGCGGGTATGCGCGGGAGGACCTGGTGGGAAAGATGAAGCTGCACGAACTCGTCCCTCCCGATGACGCGCCGACGCTCGAGGAAGGCTTGCGCAAACTGGTGGCGGCGGGCGTTTCCTTTGGCATGCAGACGCGGCTCGCGCGCCGCGGTGCGTCGCTGTGCGGGGTGACTTTGAGCGTCGTCGGAGTGCTGGACCGCGAGGGCGTTTTGCAATCGATCGGCGCGGTGCTGGTCGATAACAGCGAGAGTGTGCGCGCCCGCGAAAAATTGCGCGCGACGGAGGAGTTGAGCCGCACGGTTTTCGACAGCAGCCCGGATTGCCTGAAAATCCTCGATGCGGAAGGGCGGGTGAAATTCGTGAACGCGAGTGGGTGTGCGCAGTTGGAGGTGGATGATTTGGCGCGACTCGTGAACCGGCACTGGTGGGATCTCTGGCCGGCGGAAAGCGCGGACATGGTTCGGGAGGCGGTGAAGAAAGCGCTGGCGGGCGAGACGGCGCATTTCCAAGCGCAGTGCGCGACGTGTCGCGGGACGCTGAAGTGGTGGGACGTGGTGGTGCTAGCCGTGCCATCGTCGGAACGCGGGCCGCGGCGGCTGATCTCGGTGTCGCGGGACATCACGGAAATCAAAAAAGAAGAGGAGCGGGCGCGCGTTTCCGCGGATCGGCTGAACATCGCGATGGAAGTGGCGAACGTGGCGATCTGCGACCTCGACTACGAAATCGGAATGGCGCACCTCACAGCGAAGGCGGCTCAGATTTACGGATTTGGGGAAGAGGCGATGACGGTGTCTCGCGAGGCGCTTCACGTTACGTTTCATCCGGGTGATGCGGAGGATCTTCGGAGGCTCATCGAGCAGGCGTGGCAACCGGAAAGCTCGGGCTGGTTTGCGCGGGAGCATCGCATCGTGTGGCGAAACGGCGAGACGCGCTGGCTGAGCGTGCGCAAACAAATTTACTTCGACCGCACCGTGACGCCGGCGCGTCCGACGCGCGGCATGCTGGTGGCTCGGGACATCACCGCGCGCAAAAAAACCGACGCAGATTTCCGCGAGAGCGGGGAGCGTTTCCGAACGCTGGCGGATAACATCGCGCAGCTCGCGTGGATGGCCGACGCGACGGGCTCGATCTTTTGGTATAATCAGCGCTGGTTCGATTTCACGAACATGACGATGGAGCAAATGCGCGGCTGGGGCTGGCGCGACGTGCATCACTCCGAGCACATCGGGCGCGTGCTGGAAAAGTGGCAGCGCCATCTGGCCGCGGGCGAAGAGTGGGAGGATACCTTTCCGCTGCGACGCGGCGACGGCGAGTTCCGCTGGTTCCTTTCGCGGGCAGTTCCGATCCGCGATGAGAATGGAAAAGTGCGGCGCTGGTTTGGCACGAATACCGATGTGACGGAGCAGCGCGCCGCGGTGGAGGCGCTGGCGAAGGCGAAGGAGCAAGTGGAACGCGCGTCGCGGGCGAAGGACGATTTTCTCGCCGCGCTCAGCCATGAACTGCGCACGCCACTGACGCCGGTGCTGATGACGGCGACGGTGCTGGAAAGCGACGCGTCGCTGCCGATGGAAGTGCGCGATCAACTGGCGATGATGCGCCGCAACATCGAACTGGAAGCGCGCCTCATCGATGATCTGCTCGACCTGACGCGCATCAGCCGCGGCAAGCTGAACCTCGCGCGCGCGCCGACCGACGTGCATCAACTGCTGGAGCACACGGCGGAGATCGTGCGGAGCGATGAGCTGGGAAAACAGGTGCGCATTTCCTTTGTTTTGGAAGCAGCGCGCCACTACGCGTTCGCCGATCCGACGCGGCTGCAACAGGTCTTTTGGAATCTCATCAAGAACGCGCTCAAATTTACACCGAGCGGCGGCAGCATCGTGGTCAGCACGCGGAACGACAGCGAAGGCTGGGTCGTGGTGAGCGTCGAGGACACGGGTGCCGGCATCAGCGCGGAAACGCTGCCGCATATCTTCCGCGCGTTCGAGCAGGGCGACGTGGCGGGCCAGCATCGCTACGGAGGCCTGGGTCTCGGACTCGCCATTTCGCAGGCGATCGTGGAAGCACACTCGGGGACGATTCGCGCGGAGAGCGCGGGCAGCGGGCGCGGTGCGGTTTTCACGGTGGCGCTCAGCACCGTGGACGCGCCGGTCTCAGCGGCGGCGGGTCGCAATCCGGCGTCAAACGCGGAGCGGTCTTTGCGCCTGCTCGTGGTCGAGGATCATGAGGCGACCCGCACAGTTTTGACTCGTCTGCTTTCCCGCCGCGGTCATCACGTCACGGCTGTCGGGACGATTCGCGACGGGCTCGCGGCGTTTGCGGCGGGGAATTTCGAAGCGGTCATCAGCGACCTCGGATTGCCGGATGGCAGCGGCTTGGAGCTGATGTGCGACATTCAGCGACTGCGCCCCGTGCCCGGCATCGCGCTGAGCGGATACGGCATGGAGGAAGACCTGCGCAAAACGAAGGAAGCAGGATTTTTCGCCCACCTCGTGAAGCCGGTGAACATGGATCAACTACGGCAATTGCTGGATCAACTGACCGCCCGCCTTTCCTGAGGCACGCAGCATCCGCACGGCAGAACACCGCACCCTGGCGAGGCGCGGTGTTCATTGGTTCGGGCTAAAATCGGATGCTTATGAAAACAAACGGCGCACCCGGCGCGTCGCATCATTGATGATGCTGCCCGCGCGTGCGGTGCCTTCCTGCGCGGCATCGTAGCCGTCGCTGGCGAGGGCGCTTCCCCTTTTCAAAAGCGGGCCGGTCGCGTCGCGCAGACGGTCTTCGAGGTCTTCGAGCAAGCGCGCGACCCGGTGCTGCGGAGTCGGCTCGGGGCGCAGCGCTCGCACGAGGAGGCCGATGGCCAGCCCTGCGCCGACGGCGAACAGGATGGCGGTGCTGGGATTGCGTCGCACGCAGCGGTCCATTTCTTCGTGATATTCGGCGGCTGCTTCTCTGGTGGTGTTGATCGGATCGTTAGTCATATCGGGGTTATTCATGGTTTGAAGTGGAGGCTTGGTGCGCGCGCCAAAGTGCGGTCGCTTTGAAAAGGCCGAGCACCAGCAATGCCGGGCGCACCAGCGAAAACGCGACCGCAATCAGGCCGCTCGCGATCGCACCGAGCGGCAGGAGATTCAGCAGAAATCCCGCGCCGAAAGCCGTGGCCACAGCACGTGCCGGTTCGCCCTGCGCGTAAGCGTCCGCGCGATGAAGCAGGTAGCCGCTCTCCGGCGCGCTCTGGTGTTGTTTTTGGCTCTTCTTCATCTCACCTCTACATCGGGCCGCGATGAGGCGGTGCGTGTATCGCGGCTGAAAACTCCACGAGGAAAAGGGAAGGCCACTCCCGATCCCGAAATCGAATGAAAGAAAAGTTCCCCGTGCCATTTTCATGAAACCAAGAACCCTGCTCATCGTCGATAACAGCTCAGATAACCGCGCGATTCTCATCGGACATCTCGGTCGTGATTCAAACTTCGAGTATCAATTCAGCGAAGCAGACTGCATGGCGCGGGCGCTGGAAATTCTGGCCGACGCCAGGCCCGATTGCGTCATCCTCGACGATGCTCTCCCGGACGGCACGGGCCTCGATTTTCTGCGCGAATCGCGCGACGCGGGCAACCGCATTCCATTTCCCGTCGTCATCCTCACCGCCGCCGGAAATCAACACTCCGCCGTCGCGCTGATGAAGGCAGGCGCGCACGATTATCTGGTGAAAGCGGAGGCGACCGACGACGCGATCCGGCTCGCGGTGGACAACGCCATTTACAAGGTGCAGGCCGCACGCCGGCTCGACGATCAGCGCGTAGAACTGGAGCGGCTCTACCGCGAAGCGCGCACCAACAACGACGCCCTACGCAGCGCCAACGCAGCCAAGGATGAATTCCTCGCCATGCTGAGCCACGAGCTGCGGACGCCGCTCGCGCCCGTGCTTTCACTAGTTTCCTCCACACTCAGCGATGGGGCGCTCACGCCGGATTTGCGCGAAACTTTTTCCATGATCCAGCGCAACGTGGAACTGGAAGCGCGGCTCATCGACGACCTGCTCGACCTCACGCAAATCGCCAGCGGCCGCCTGAAAATCGCGCACGCTCCGGTCAACATTCACGCGTGCATCGAGGCCGCGCTGGACATCTGCCAGCCGCAGATGGACGACCGGAAAATTTCCGTTCACACCGACCTCGCCGCCACGGAGCCGACCGTCCTCGGCGACTTTCCGCGGCTCAATCAAGTGCTGTGGAATTTACTCAAGAACGCGGTCAAGTTTTCGGCGCTCGCCGGACGCGTGGAAATTCACACCGCCAATGAAGGAGGCAACGTGGTCATCGAGATTCGCGACCATGGGATCGGGATCGAGCCGGAGCGACTCGGCTCCGTTTTCGGCGCGTTCAGCCGCGGCAATCTCACCCACACCGCCACCGGCCTCGGCCTTGGCCTCGCCATCTCACGCGCCATCGTGGAAGGCCACGGCGGCGAAATTTCCGCGGAAAGCCCCGGTCGCGATGCGGGCGCGGTCTTCCGCGTGCGGCTTCCGTCCACCATCGCGGAGGAGGCTCCTGTGGAGTGTGCGCCGCACAATTCACACCAGAAATTGCGAGGCCGCTCGATCATGGTCGTGGAAGATCACGACGACACCCGGCGCGTCCTTTCGCGCGCGCTGCGGCGCCGAGGTTACGGCGTCACCGCCGCTGGCAGTGTGGAGTCTGCCGTCGCGCAGTTTTCAACTTCCCCGCCGGATTTGTTGATCTGCGACATCGGTCTGCCCGATGGCACGGGCTGGGATTTATTTGAAAAGCTGCGCCCGCATGGACCCGTGACGGCGATCGCGGTGAGCGGTTACGGCATGAATGCGGACGTGGAGAAAAGCCGCGAGGTCGGATTCTCTGCGCATCTTACAAAGCCGATCGATTTTACGAGGCTGGAAACGCTGATCGTGGAATTGCTGACCGCACCGGCCACGAAATAAAAGCGCGGTCATCGCGCGACTAAGCCGCGCGCACCGAGCCGCCCGTCACTTCCCCGGCAGCGGCAGCAGCGTCAGCTCCCGGAGTGACGGGATCAGGGACGAAGACAGGCGAAAATTTTACGATGGCAGCCACCGCTTCCGCCAGCGTCGCGACCACCTCACTGGCACCCGCTTCACGCAGGCGTTTCGATGCTTCATCCGCACCCTCCGAGATGGCCCACAGGCCGATCACGATCGCGATGTGCGGGTATTGCGCCCGCAATTTCAGACACAAATAGCGCGCATGAAGTACCGTGGATGGAGCCACGACCGAGATGCACACGACATCCGCGCCGTTGGTTTCCACCTGCCCGATGAGTTCACCCGCGACGAGCTTTGAGCTGGCGGCCCACGCCGTGCAACCGCGCAGCGGCAAAAGCTGTGCAAGCATCGTGCCCGCGAGTTCATCCCGCTCGGCACGCGCGGGCAGGCACGCGACCCGCAGCGGCTGCGCCGCTGGAGGAGGGGACGCCGGATCTTCACCGAAAGCCGCCGCAAGAATCTGTGGACGGGTGCCGAGATCCTCCACGATTTCGCGCAGGCTTTGCTCCACCTGCGCGAGCTGTGCCGGCTCCAGCGCCTCGGTGCGGAAATCGGTTTCGGCACTCGTCATCGCCGGGATGAAGACTATGTCGTAGAGCGCCGTGATCGTGTTGGTCTTCAGGAAGTTTTCCACAAACTCAATCTCGTCCTGCTCACCCGGTGTGAGCAGCCGGTGGTAGTAATCTTCGGCAGGCGTGAGCGCCTCTTCATCGCTCAGCAGCACACCGAGAAAAGCGAGGCGCGGCACGTGCCGGCCTATGACCACGAGGCAGACGGTGAGCGGCGTCGCAAGCACGAGCCCGACCGCGCCCCAGAGCCAGGTCCAAAACACCGCGGCAATGATGAGCGCGATGGATGAAACGCCGGTGTGTTTCCCATACAGCAGCGGCTCCATCACGTTGTTCAGCACCAGCTCCACGCCGCCAAAAAGCGTGATGGTCAGTACGGGCATCGTCCAGTGCGGCGACACGGCGAGCGCGAGCAGGGTGGGGAAAATCGCCGCGATCCAAGGCCCGATGTAAGGGATGAAGCGAAGCACCGTCCCGAAGGCACCCCAGAGAGCGTAGTTTGGTACGCCGATAAAGTAGAGGCCGGTGGCGATGATGAGACCGTAAGTGACGTTCACGACCAATTGCATCAGCAGGTAGCTGGCAACGCGCTGGCCTGCATCATCCAGCGCGCGCCGGGTGGCGCTGATGTGTCCATGCCCGATGAGACGGATGAGGCGATTCCGTAAATCTTCGCGCTGGAGGAGCATGAAAATGACCAGCAAAAGCACGAGCGCCGCCGTGCCGAGCGGACCCACGACCGGCGCGAGAATCGTCCGCAATAAATCCATCGGACTCGCCTTGGGCGCTTCCACCACTTCCACTCGCGAGACCGTGGCAGATGTCGCCGAATCCTGACTGGAGGCCGTTCCGGGACGGGCGGGCTCCCCATTTTTTCCGGTCAAAGGCACAGACGCCGATCCGCCCGGGAGCTCTTTTTTTAATTCTTCGAAGGTCTTCGACACCGCGGTAAACGCGCCGCCTTTCGGTAACTGAATCTCGTGAATTTTCGCGGCAATGTTATCTTTGTAATCGGGAAGTCTCGCCGCGAGATCGATAAGCTGGCGCGTCAAAATCCATCCGCCAAGTCCGGTGCCCGCAAAGATCATGAGCACGACCACGAGCACCGCCGCCACCCGACCCAGCCAGCGCTCCAGCCGCGTCACCAGAGGCGAAAGTAGGAAGGTAAGCAGCGCGGACAGCGCGAATGGGATGAGTATTTCCCGCGCAAAATAGAGGGTCGCGAGGACGAAGGAAGTCATCGCCACGCTGGCGATGGACGCGAGTGCGTCTGCGGCGTTGGGTTTACGTTTTGGGAGAGCCATGCTGAAAAGGGGAACCGTGGAGGCGCGTCAATTCATGCAATCCTGAATGATCGCGCCACACCTGCGGCGTCGGGACTCGCGAAATCGGAGCGCGCTCAGCCTTTCCTCAAAAACGAAATGATCGCGAAGATGAGGAACACCACGAAGCAGATTTTCGCGATGCCGGCAGAGGCTCCGGCGATACCTCCAAATCCCAACACGGCGGCGATTAAAGCGATGACGAGGAAGACAACAGCGTAGTGAAGCATAATGGTGGAATTATTTGGTGGCGTCTTTCACGGCGCCTTTGATGTCCTTGCCCGCGTCTTTCACGGCGTCCCTGGTATCTTCCGCCGCATCGCGAACTTTTTCGCCAGGACGCCGGTCAAGCGCATCATCCACCGTGTCCTTCACTTTCCCACCTGTCGTCTTGGGTTCGCAGCCCGTCAGAGCTAAAGCAGCAAAAGGGACGAGAAGATGGGAAAGCTTAAAAAGTTGCATGAGAATGTACGTCAGAATCGCAGCCGAAGACTTTGGTGGATGTATTGAAAGCATCTACCGCTGCGAACGGACGCGGCGACCGCCGATGATAACCCGGTGGGAGCGAATGAGATCGATCACCGCAAGAGTCGCTTCGCGGCTGTTACGGCTGGATGAGGACACGGCGAGAATCAAGTCGCCTAGAGTGAGCGGCGAGCGGTGAGCGGCTTTGAGTGGTTTATTCATGCCAATAGATAGATCGTGATCCGTGCCACGGGTCCGCCCCTCTGTATTCTCGATCTGAGGTCTAAAAAACCGTCGCTTTCTACGACACGATACGTGTCCGTTTGCGACACCTTTAACCGTCAGCGGATGCACACGATCTGAATCACCGTCACGTCATCGTCGAAAGCACTCTCGCCGCGCATCGCGCTCACTAGGCTGGCTATGTCATGCTTCATCTTTAGCACAGGCAAAATGTCCTCCACCAGCATCCGCTCGCCGACGGCAGATCGAGAGCTATACAGACCATCGGTGAAGAGCAAAGCCATCTCGCCGGTGGCAAGCTGCAAGGTATCCGTCGCATAGGTGGCATCGGCCAGCACGCCCAGCAACGTCCCTTGCGAGGCCACACTGTCCACGCTCCCATCGGCCCGGCGGATCAGTAATGGCGGGTGTCCGGCACCCGAGTATCGCACCCGGCCATCCGGTAAAAGCAGCGCACAGGCAGCGGACATCATCGAGCGCCCGTGGAAGACTCTCAGCATCTCAGCATTTACCTGGGCGAGCACTCCCCCTGGATCGGGTAGGGCCGCGGCACGCTGAAACAACAGTGCGACCAGTGTCGTGCAAAGCGCGGCCGCCACGCCGTGACCGGTGGCGTCGGCTACCCAGACCAGACGACCTTCGCGAGTTTTCTCGATCCCATAAATGTCGCCGCCGACCTGAATGATCGGGATAAAAGTGCAGTCCAACCTCCAGTCCGAAGCTTCTTCCACCGCGGGCAGGATCGCCTTCTGCACCTGCTGCGCAGCCTCGAGATCCGCGATCTGGGCGCTCCGCCAGCGCTCGAGTTCGTCGTTTTGCGCACGGAGCGTTTCGTTCAAAGCACGCAGTCTCAATTGCGTCGCCAGCCGCGCCGCTAGCGAAGCGCGGCCATAAGGCTTCGTTACGAAATCATTCGCGCCTGCCGCCAGACACACCACTTCCTCCCGCTCCCCGTCGTGCGCGGTGAGCATGATGACTGGGATATTCCGCAGTTCCTCCCGCTGATGATGCCGCAACCGCGTGCAGGTCTCCGCGCCGTTTAAGCCCGGCATATCCAAGTCCAGCAACACGATTTCCGGCGGATGCGCCGCGATCATTTCCAGTGCGTGGGGGCCATCATTCGCGCCCTCGCATTGGTAACCCATTCCCTGTATCACATGGGTGAGGAGCCGCCGGGAAGTATCGTCATCGTCCACGATCAGGACTCGAGCCGGAGGGGATGACGGATCGGAGGGAGAAGGCGAGGCGGCGCGCGGATCGGTCATCGCCTCCAATCGTCGCTCATCCCGAGACAGGTTGCATCAAATCGTAGAACGTTTTTGGCCGTTGAAATGAACCCGGAGCATACAACCGGATTTGACGCGATCCGCGAATCAGGCGCTAGAATACCTATCGCTCTATGATCCCCACGTTACTTACTTTCACTCCCGTCCTGGCAGCCGCAGGCTGGGCATTTCTGACTTATCTTTTCGGCGGCGGCTTTGGCCTCGCCGTCCTTGTTTTCATCGTCCTGAAGGTGATGGGAAAGTAGAATATGGAAACACCAATCATTAGCCGCAGCGAGCTAGTAAAGCTCCTTAACGAAGATCTCGCCCGCGAGTATCAGGCGATCATTGCCTACACGGTTTACAGTCAGGTAATCAAAGGGGCGGAATTCACCGACATCGCTGGCGAACTGGAAGTTCACGCCGCCGAGGAGTTGAACCACGCGCTTCTCATCGCCAAACAGATCGACTATCTAAACGGGACGCCGGTAACGCAGCCCCTCACCGTCAAGATGTCCGAAGACCCCCGCGATCTTCTACGGTTTGATTTGGAAAACGAAACCGTTACGATTATTAACTACCGGCAGCGGATTCGGCAGGCGGAGGCCCTTGGAGAGTTCGCATTGAGCGAGGTGCTCAGGAAGATCATCGCCCAAGAGCAGGAGCATCTGACCGATCTCTCGAATGCCCTGGGGGTAAAGAACCCGGAGATCGTGGAGTAATTATGGCCGGGGAAAACGAGGCCGGTTTTGAAAAAGAAATAGCAGCACTCGCCCATTCGTATTGGGAGGAGGAAGGCTGCCCCGAAAATCAATCCGTCCAGCACTGGGAACGTGCGGAACGGGAGATTCGGAGGCGGTTTGGAGAAGGCCCCGCTGATGGCCAATGGGCTGGTGGTATTGCCAACGACACCGGTGCTTCGGGAAAGATGGGTTAAAGGTGCTCCGCGTCCTCCCTTTTAAGGCAAAAGTGCTCTGCCCTGTGCTGGTGCTGGCTCTAGCCAGCGCCTCCCTGTGTGCTGAAACACCGCGTCCGAAGCGAAAGACGAAGCCCGCGGCAGAAGCGACGCCTGCCCCATCGAAGGAAAAGCCGGAAGCAGAGCCTGCTTCGCCTCCGAGTCGCGCGCCTAATGCCAGCATCGAGCCGGACGATCTCGTCGAGTTTGCTGCCCAACCGCCGCGCGTGCAGGAACTGATTCGGTCATCGCTCGCACTGACCAAGCGGAACTTAACCTATACTTATGGAAGCGCGGATCCTTCCCAAGGTGGCATGGACTGCTCAGGCACAATCTTCTATCTGCTGAACAACGCTGCCTTCAAAGAAGTCCCGCGCGATTCGTCAGGACTATATGCCTGGATTCGAAAAGCGCACGGCTTCCATGCCGTCATGAGTAGTCGGGACGACACCTTTGAGTTTTCGGACTTACGGCCCGGAGATTTGATGTTTTGGACAGGCACCGATGCTGTCGCGCGCGACATCCCCATCTCTCACGTCATGCTTTACCTCGGGACCGAGAAGAAGCGCAAAAAGCGGGTGATGGTGGGTGCCAGTGATGGAAGGTCCTATGACGGCGTGCAGCGATGGGGAGTCAGCGTGTTCGATTTTAAGATGCCACGGGTGGACGCGGGCGACCCGGAGAAGTCGAAAGCACGCTTCATTGGCTACGGGAGTATTCCCGGCCTTCGCGAATAGGATTCTAAGCGGTGCGCCGCAGGAGGACGAAGGAGCGCTCGGACAGAGTGAGTGTCTTCCCGGCTTCGTGATCCGGGGGCGGATTGAAAAAGCCTTGTTCGTCGGCGGTGTCGAAGACGATCGCCCAACCCTTTGCAGCCTGACTTGGTAAAACGAAGTCCACTTTCTCCGGTGCCGCATTGAGGAGCATCAGAAACGTATCGTCGGTAATCGGGCTGCCATGCCAGTCGCGCACATCCAAGGCATCGCCGCAGAGCATGACGCCAAGTGTTTTCACGAAGTGAGTGCCCCACTCGTCATCATTCATCTCGTTGCCGCCAGGGTTCAACCAGACTAAATCTTTCACTCCCGCTCCCCGCACCTCGCGACCCAGGAAAAATTTCGGACGTCGGAAGATCGGGTGGTCGCGGCGCAGGGCGATCAGACGCGCGGTGAAGTCGGTTTGCTCTTCCTCGGCAGGCTGGCGATCCCAGGAAAGCCATGATAACTCATTGTCCTGGCAATAGGCGTTATTGTTTCCCTGCTGGGTCCGCCCATACTCGTCGCCGCCACAGATCATCGGCACGCCTTGCGAAAGAAGGAGGGTCGCGAGAAAATTGCGCTTTTGCCGCCGACGCAGACTCAGGACGGCATCATCCCCGGTCGGACCCTCCGCTCCACAGTTCCAGGAGTGGTTGTTGTTATCCCCATCCTTGTTTTCCTCGCCGTTGGCATCGTTGCGCTTGTCGTTATAACTCACCAAGTCCTGCAAGGTGAAGCCGTCGTGAGCGATGATGAAATTGACCGAGGCGTAGGGACGACGACCATCGTCTTGGTAAAGATCGCTTGAACCAGTAAGTCTCGCGGCGAGTTCTCCGACTTGGGAATCGTCACCCTTCCAGTAAGCTCGCACACAATCGCGATACTTGCCGTTCCACTCCGCCCAGCCGACCGGAAAATTGCCCACTTGATAACCGCCCTCGCCCACGTCCCACGGTTCGGCGATGAGTTTTACGCGCTGAAGGATCGGATCTTGATGGATGATGTCGAAAAAGCCGCTGAGCTTGTCCACCGCATGCAGACCGCGTGCCAGCGTCGAGGCCAGATCAAAGCGGAAACCATCGACATGACACTCCGTGGCGAAATAGCGCAGGGAATCCATGACGAGTTGCAGCACCCGCGGGTGTTGCATGTTCAAAGTGTTACCCGTGCCGGTATAATCCATGTAATGCCGTGGCGAGTCGGCGACGCGGCGATAGTAACTCGCGTTGTCGATCCCTTTGAAACTCAGCGTCGGCCCCATGTGATTCCCTTCCGCAGTGTGGTTATACACGACGTCCATGATGACCTCGATTCCCGCTGCATGCAGTCGCTTGACCATGCCCTTGAACTCCACGACCTGCTGGCCCGCGACTCCACCGGAGGAGAAACGCGAATCGGGGGCAAGGTAACCGATGGACGAATAGCCCCAGTAATTGGTCAGCCCGCGTCCTTCCAAAAAGCTGTCGTCCACGAACTGATGAACCGGGAGAACTTCGACGGCCGTGATGCCCAGTTTGGTGAAGTAATCAATCGCCTCTTGTGAACCGAGGCCGGCATAGGTTCCGCGCAGCTTTTCCGGAAGGACGGACCAGAGCTTGGAGAAGCCTTTTACGTGGACTTCATAGATCACCGTTTCGGACATGGGGCGGTCAATCCGCTGTTCGTCCGACCAGTCAAAGGTGTCATCCACCACGACACACCTTGGCATCAGCGCAGAGTTATCGCGCTCGTCCATTTCCAAGTCCTCTTCGCCGCCCACGCGATAACCAAACATCTCATCGGACCACTTGAAACCGCCATTGATGGCCTTGGCGTAGGGGTCGAGGAGAAGCTTGTTCGCATTGAAGCGGTGGCCTTCCTCTGGCTTCCAGGGTCCATGCACCCGATAACAGTAGAGCATTCCAGGTTTCACCTCGGGCAGATAGCCGTGATAGACGTGATCCGTCTTTTCCCGGAGGCGGCACACGGCGATTTGCCGGAGCGGATCGGCGGGGTCGAAAAGGCACAACTCCACTTTTTCCGCGTATTCGCTGAAGAGCGCGAAGTTCGTGCCTTCGCCATCCCAAGTGGCACCGAGCGGGTAGGGATGACCTTGCCAGACGTGGAATGAATTCATGGGTAATAAAGTGGTTTGTGTGATTCCGCTGGCACATCGTATTCAGTCTGGTGACCGGTCGTAAGAATCAGGCTGCGGCTTGCTTTCACCGGAGTGCGGGAAATGGAAAACGGCAGCGACCGTGAGATCGCTGCCGCTCATCGCCCAAAGGCGACGGGTGGGGAAATGGTGGGACGGTATTTACGCTGTGGCGCGTGAATCGCGGAGATCGCGCACTCGATCGTGAGCTGCCCTCACTTCCGTGTATTGCTCCTGCAAGGTGTCGAGGACGTAGCCGGGAAGTGCGGAGTCCCCGATTGCTTCCTCATAAGCGGCGACGGCGGAATCTTCACCGCGTTCGCATTCTGCAAGGATGGCGTGATCATCCTGCTTGGTGAGCGCGCCTTTGAGGTCGATCCAGCCGCGATGCAATGCGCCGGAAACCGAACCGCCGGTTTCAGGTTCGTCGTTGCCGAGGTTGCGGACGATAGCTTGAAGCTCACCAGCGAACTTGCTCCGTTGCAGAGAGTATTCGTTGAAGAGCGTTTGGAGGTCGGGAGACTTCACTGCTTCGGCCGCCGCCCGAAATCCTTCCTGCGCGTCTTTCAACGTTTGGATTAAGTCATTCAGAGTAGATGTAGTAGTGCTCATAGTCTCAGGTCTTCGTGGGACCGGTGGAAGGTGCGCGTATCGAAGGTATCGGCGAGGTTTCATCGCCGCGGTCGTCTGCCACGGCCAAATTAGTTTCCAAGTCGATGCGTGGGAAACCATGCATCGCCCCCGATGTGGTGATGATCCTCATGCGCACGCTTCTGGCCGACGCGAGCCACAAACGGACGCTGCGGGTCAGCGCTGATAACGCGCGAGGAAGCGGCGGTCGATCCGGTCCTTCAGCCAAAAAGCCGCGCGCCCGAGCCAGTGCAGGCCGCGCCAATGCGCGAGGCCCACGCCGTCGCCAAGATTCATGATGAGCAGGCAGTGGCGCTGTGGTAAGAAGACAGATGGCGGCTCGCCGTCGAGCGCGGCGAGGATGTTTTCCAAAAGTACCGGCGACTCTCGCACGGCGTAAACGCCGATCTTTTCCACGTCGCGATCGCGCAGCTTGATACAATCGCCACCGCCGAAAATCGGATCGCCGGAGAGCGAGCGAAGATGTTCGTCCACGAGCAATTCGCCGCGCGCGCTGCACGGCAGCCCGCTTTCAGCGAGAAGCGCCGGCGGACGCAGACCGGTGGCGTTGACCAGATAGTCGAAAGGCAGCGCTTCGCCGTGGCTCGTCCTGGCGACGAGTTCTTCGATGCGCTGCAATTCAGTTTCGAGGCGGACTTCCACACCGCGCCCGCGCAGCCACGCGAGCAGTTGGGCGGAGACTCGTGGTGGAAAACCGGTCGCGACTCTTTCGCCGCGCGCGAGCAGAGTGATGCGTGCGGGAGCTTTGTCCATGAGCGCGCGGATATTGGCGGCGATTTCACAACCGGAGGCACCGCCGCCGGCCACGACGATTCGCACTTCCCGCGCTGCGTCGCGTTCGCGCTCCAACTCGCAGCGGAGTCGCCACAATTCGCGCAGCGGTTTGATCGGGAAGACACGCTGCGTTTCACCCGCGATCGGCTGGACCTCGCTGCCGATATTGATCGAGAGCACATCGAAGGCGATGACCTCGCCGCTGCCGAGTTGCACGCTGCGCTCGCCGGGAAAAATCTTCACCACCCGATCCTGCACGAACCGGCCCGAGCGCATGAGGGCCGCGATGCCGACCTGATCCAGTTCCGGTGGGTAGCATCCGCCGAGCACGCCGGTGGCGAGGCCGGAATACCAAAAGTTTTCGGGCGCGATGACGATCAGCTCCACCCCACGCCGCGCGAATGCTTCCGCGTGGGATAACGAGTGCAAATGCGCGTGGCCTGCGCCGATGAGCACGACGCGGCGGGTGGTTGGCATGGATGGGAAAATCAGAATTCCCGGATCACCTCGCGCGCAGGTTTGTCGTCGCGCAGACCGAGGTAGGCGGGTTGGCGGAGGATGCCGTCGCTGGTCCATTCGGCAAAGCGAATTTGCGCGACGAGCACGGGTTTCACCCAGACGCAGCGGGCGATTTCCGCGGCGGTGAAATTGGCGCTCCAGCGAGAGCGATGACACGGCAATTCCGTGAACGGAGATTTGGCGATGCGCTGCGCGTTCATCTGGCGATGCAGGTTCGCGAGGACTTGCTGGGTGAAGCCCGTCCCGACTTTTCCCGCGAAGATCAATTTGCGGTCGCGAAAATAGCCAACGATGAGCGCGCCGAAATGAGAGCGCGATCCGCGCGGTTCGGTGAAGCCGCCGATCACAAATTCCTGTGCGAGCAGACACTTCACTTTCACCCATGCGCCGCTGCGGCGACCGGGTTCGTAAGGTGACGCGCGACGTTTGGCGACAATGCCTTCCAGCCCGCGGCTCGCGATGGCGGCGAGTAATGCGTCGGGATCGCCCTCGAGTTCCGGCGAGAGGAAAAGCGGTGCGCGATGATGGAGCAGGGGAGTCAGCTTTTCGCGGCGTTCCTCGAGCGTGAGCGGGCTTAAATCCCGTCCGTCGAGATGCACGAGATCGAAGACGACCGCTTGCACGGGAGTTTGCGGCCCGGCGTTTTGGATGAGTTGAAATGACGGTCTCCCGTGCTCATCGGGCACGATCAATTCGCCATCAAGGATCGCCCTGTCGCAGGGAAGGGCGCGGACGGCTTCGACGATTTTCGGGAAGCGCGCGCTCAATTCATTCTGCGTCCGCGACCACAGATGAACAGCATCGCCGCCCTTGGTCGCGAGGAAGCGGTAGCCATCGAGCTTCAGCTCGTAGAGCCAGTCGGAGCCGGGCGGGAGCGCGGTGCCGGGCTTCGCTTTCATCGGCTCGATGAAGGCGGGCTCCCGCACGCGACCCGCGTTTTTTACGACGCGTTGGCCACGGATTTCTCGCATCGTGCGACCCGAAGCCGCGGGCCGCAGATTTCGCTTAGGCGGCTTTGCGCTTCGGCTTTGGCTTGGCGGCTTTGGAGGCACGCGAGCTCCCGTGTTTTTGCAGGCTCTGTTGCAGGACGGCGACGAGATCGATGACGTTCGTTGCCTTCGCGGCCTTCGGCTTCTTTCCCTTCGGCGCTGCCTTGCCGCCAGCGGCGACTTTTTTCTCGATCACTTCCAGCAGCGCCTCGCGGTAGTCATCCTTGTAAGTCTCGGGATTCCACTTGCCCGTCATGCTTTCGACGAGCTGGCGCGCCATGTCCGTTTCCTTTTTCGCGAGCGCGGATTTCTTCGGCACGTGCAAGTCCTCGGCATCGATGATTTCGCTGGAGAAATGCATCAGCTCCAGCACGAGCACATCGCCCTGCGCCTTCACTGCGGCCAGATGTTCGCGCGTCTTGATGACGACTTTTGCGATGCCCACTTTTTTGGAACCGCGGAGCACATCGCGCAGCAGCGTGTAGGCTTTGTCGCCGCCTTTTCCCGGCTCCATATAGTAGGGTTTGGAAAAAAACATCGGGTTGATTTCCTCCACCTCCACGAATTCTTGAATGTCCACAGTCTGCGTCGCCTCGACATCCACGCGGGAGAAATCGTCGTCATTCAGCACGATGAATTTCCCTTTTTCATACTGGTAGCCGCGCACGATGTCATCCCACGCGACCTCCTTTCCATCGGCCTCGGCGACGCGTTTGTTATTGATCGGGCTGAGGTCGGACTTGCGCAAAAAGTGGAAGCGCAATTCCTCCTGACGCGTCGCGGGGTAGAGCGTGATCGGGATGCTGACCAGACCAAAGCTGATCGCGCCTTTCCAAATCGGGCGCATACGCTTTTACGAAAAAAGCTGGCGCAGGCGGCGCGTCGCATCCGCGATCACGCCCTCGGCGCAGTCGCGGCTTTCCAGAGCGGCATCGACTGCGTCATTGGTGAGGGCGCTGCCTCTCCGCAGTAGCGGTGCGGTCGCGTCGTGCAGGCGGTCTTCGAGGTCATCGAGCCAGCGGGCGGCGCGGCGTTTGGGTGAAGGCTCGGGACGCAGGGCATTGGCGGCGACTCCGAGAGCGAGGCCGACACCGAGCGCGGCGAGGAGGGCGACAGCGGGATTTCGGCGCACGAACTCGTCGATTTCGATGCCATACTCGGCGACGTAGTCGGGGGCTTCGCGGTTTGGGTAGGGGTTATTCATGGTGGGCTTCGAGGTGGGTTTTGCTGCGGAGGAGTTCGCCCGCCTTCATCAGACCGAGCAGCAGCAGCGCAGGACGCACGAGCGAAAAAGCGATGCTGACGAGCAGACCGACGATTGCGCCAATGGGTAGGAGATTCAGGATGAATCCGACGCCGAACGCCGAGGCAGTTGCCCGCGTAGGTTCGTGTCGGGCGAACTCGTCGGCGCGATGTAGCAGGCCGTCGAGGGTAGGGGCGGTGGAGTTGGTTTGATCGTTCGTCATGGCACACACCGCTTCGCGGCGCGGCGGAAAGATGCGCGTGTCGGCGTTTGTAAATTTGTGCGCACGTTTGCATTTCCGACCCGGCCACCCAACGCCATCAGTGCGAATCCACGGCACTATGAAACACACTGGAATCGAATCAAATTGGGACACCATCAAAGGCAAGCTGAAGCAGCGTTACGGCCAGTTGACGGATGACGACCTCACCTTCACGTCGGGCAAAGTGGATGAACTTTACGGACGCTTGCGCGAGAAGCTCAATCTATCGCAAGACGATCTGGACGCGGTACTCGATGACTTGAAAAGCGATGTCGGCAACCGAGTCGAGCAGGCAAAGGCGAAGGCTTCGGACCTCGCCGACGAAGTGCGCGAGAAAGTCGGCCACGTGGTCGAAGACGCGAAGGCAAAAGGCGCGGCGGCGGTCGATGAAATGAAGACGCAGGCCGGTGCCGCCTACGGTCAGGCGCGGCAGCGCGCCCGGTCGATGCGCGAAGATGGCGAACAGTATGTCCGGCAGAATCCGCGGGAATCCCTGATCGCCGCGGTGTGCGCAGGTTTCGTCGCGGGGCTGCTCATCCGCCGCTGATCTTGCTCATGAAAAACACCAGCCGATATTTGCGAGCGCTCGCGCTCACCGCTGTGTTCTTCACCGTCGGCTGCACGACGGTCGTAGAGAAAAAAGCGCCGGTTACTTCGTCCACCACCACGACGGAGGAGACCACGGTCCATCCGATGCGCGGCTCCACCACCACGCAGACCACCACCACCGAAAGTCGCTGACGATACCAGTTTGTTGTCGATGGGGGACCGCTTCCGCAAGGGAGCGGTCCTTTGTTTTTTAAAAGTGAAACGCGCACGCGCAGATCCCTCGTAGCGCACGCTCCCTGCGAAACGCATTTAGCCTTCTGCGTTGAATGTGCCTCCTAGGAGTAGATACTTCAGCTACAACAAAGAGGAGAGCGGGCGCGGGGAAAGGCACCACGATCATCGGCGAACCGCCGGCTGAAAAACCTGGCCGTTAATCGCTCTTCGCGTCGGCGGACTTTTCAGCGACCGCGGGCGGGACCACCGGCTTTTCGTTCACTTCATCGCGGGTGAAAATTCCGACGATCTTCATCTCGCGATCGACCACGGGTAGAAAGTTCATCCCGTGCTCGTCCATCTTGCGGCGGGCATCGGCGCAGCTCTCGTCTTCGAAACAAAAGATGAGTTCATGTTTCATGATTTCACTCACCGGCGAATCCTTCGGATCGTGCCCGTGTCCTCCCATGGCCCAGTCGGGATTTTTCCCGTCGATCATTCCCACTAGCGTCCTCTCGTCGGCCACCGGCCACGCTCCGGTGTCGTGCTCGCGCATGCGGTCGCCGGCAGTTTGCACCGTGTCTTTGGGGTGAAGAGCGCCGTCTTCTTCTGCGGTCAGAGATTTCAGAGTGGGCGACTCAGGCGTCGCATCGGGTGGCGTTTTTTTCGGCATATTCGGCAGGGCAATATGAATGTCATCGCCGCGGCGGCGCGTTTTGGACGTGCCAACTTCCACCCCGCTCCGCGCAATCACGCGATGGAAGTCCACGCTTCGAGCTCAGGGCTCGGCCCGGCCAGTAGCCGCAGCACGGCTTGCATCGGGATTTCCAAGAAGTCCGGGCGGTAGCTGAGTTCGTAGCCCACCTCGTAGATCGCCTTATTCAGCAGGAACGCCTCCAGCAGCAGGCGGCCATCCGCGGGATCGAGCGGGAGAAAGTGACCTTCGCGCGCGATGGATAGATAACCGCTCAAATAGCTGCGCGCCGCCGCTTCCACCCACGGGCCGCGCCACGCTGCGAGCCGGGCCGCATCGCTGGCGGATTCCAAGGCGAGCGCCGCTGCGGCCGCGTAATCGAACGAGCGCAACATCCCGGCCACATCGACGAGCGGCGAACGCTTTAACGAACGCTCGCCGAGCGGACGCCGCGGCTCGCCTTCAAAGTCGATGATCACAAAATCCTTTCCGGTGTTCAGCACTTGTCCGAGGTGGAAATCGCCATGCACGCGGATTTTCACCGCGTCGATCTTCCGCCGCAGCAAGCCTGCGAACCGGCCATTGGCCTCGCTTTCCGAGCCGCAGACTTTTTCCGCATCGGCTCGCTGCGCTTCGGAAAGGGAAGGAAGTTCGTGTCGGAGCTGACGCAAAACCCGGCCCGCCGAGCCGCGCATCGCCTGGTAAAGAGAGCGCTGATAAAGCGTGCTGAAAGGCTCGGGCGCGAAGTCGGCACGACCGGTGCCGGAAGCCAGAGCGAGATGCAGTTCCGCGGTGCGCTCGCCGAGTTGACGCGCGCGTTCGGGATACACGCCGCCGATCAGTTCCGTCGCCGTCGTCGCCGTGTGCTCGACCCTCGCCTCCAGCACGCGATCGAAATATCGGCTCACGGCATCCACGGTAAACGTCCAGCCATCGCCTTGATTTTGCGTGAGCGCGACGAGCAGGCCGGTGACGCCTTCGCCCCTTCCATCCTCCACTTTCAGCGCGCCGACAAAGGCCGGCACGCCGGTAAATTTGCGCTCCTCGGTGAGAAACTTTGTGACTTCCACATCGGGATGCGAGCCGCGCTCGAACTTGCGGTAGAGCTTGAACAACCAGCGGTCGCCGTACGCGATGGAAGAGTTCGATTGATCCACCTGGATGAGACGGGAGCTGCCCAGCGCCCGCTCCAACTCGGCCTCCGGCAGCGGTGAGGAAAGCCGGCCGCGCAGGCGGTCGCCCTTTCCCGGAGTCGCGATGAGACGCAAAAGATTCGCGCGCACTTCCGGCAGATACAGCCCGTCGCAAAGCGCATGTCCGTCTTCGAAATGCGCGATAATCGCGTGCGGTGTTTCCGTGCTCAAATGCGTGGAGGTGGCCTCGTCGGCCAGAGTCAGGACGAGCGTGTAGCAATCCGGCACGCCTTCGGTATAGGCGACTTCGACGAAGATCAGGCGCGTCCCTTTTTCCTCACCGCCGATCGGCATCTGATCGGTGACGTGCAACTCGCGAACGACGCGTCCCTTTCCTCCAAACCAACGGCAACCTGGTAAAAAGCCCGGCAGGATTTCGCGCTCCATTTTCCGGATGAAAGCGGCGTCCCAGCGCGCAGCCCCTGTGAGCCGCGGCGCGCTCCACTGCGTGGAAAGCGTGCGCGTCGCGGGCTTCAGCGCGAGCCAGTAAAAGCCGTGCGGCCCGAGCGCGATCGTCGCCGGCGTTTTCGGAATCTGCGGGAACACGGAGTGGCCAAAAAGTTCCTCCGGCACGAGCCCGGCAAACGCTGACAAATCCAGCTCCGCCACTTGCACGAAGCGCGAAAGATTCGCGACCACAAGGATCGATTCATCGCCGTCGCGCCGCACGTAGGCGAGCACCTTCGCGTTGTCTGGCTGGATGAATTCGATCGTCCCGCGCACAAACGCCGTCGTGCGCTGGCGCACTGCCAGCATCCGGCGCATCCACCAATACTGCGACGACACATTGCGCTGCTCATTCTCCACATTCACCGACTCGTAATGATACTCGGGATCAATGATCGCCGGCAGGTAAAGCTGCTGCGGATTTGCGCGTGAAAAACCGGCGTTACGATCCGGCGTCCACTGCATCGGCGTGCGCACACCGTTGCGATCACCGAGGTAAAAATTGTCGCCCATCCCGATCTCGTCGCCGTAGTAAATGATCGGCGTGCCCGGCAGCGAAAAGAGTAGCGAATTGATCAGCTCGATCTTGCGGCGGTTATTGCCGAGCAGCGGCGCGAGCCGGCGGCGAATGCCGAGATTGATCCGCGCGCGCGGGTCGGTGGCATAGACGCGCACCATGTAGTCGCGCTCCTCGTCCGTCACCATTTCGAGCGTCAGTTCATCGTGGTTGCGCAGGAAAATCGCCCACTGGCAATTGTCAGGAATGGCCGGCGTCTGCTCCAGGATGTCGATGATCGGATGGCGGTCTTCCATTTGCAGCGCCATGAAGAGACGCGGCATGAGCGGGAAGTTAAAATTCATGTGGCACTCGTCTCCCGCGCCGAAATATTGCGCGGCGTCTTCCGGCCATTGATTCGCTTCCGCGAGAAGCATGCGGTCGGTGTATTTCGAGTCGATGTGTGCGCGCAGTTTGCGGAGAAAAGCGTGCGTTTCCGGCAGGTTCTCGCAGTTGGTTCCCTCGCGTTCGTAAAGGTAGGGCACCGCGTCGAGTCGCACGCCATCGACTCCGCGAGCGAGCCAGAAATCGATCACGCGCAGCAGTTCCTCGTGGACGACGGGATTGTCGAAATTCAGATCGGGCTGATGCGAGTAAAAGCGGTGCCAAAAGTACGCTTTAGCCACGGGATCCCACGTCCAGTTCGACTGCTCGAAATCCTGAAAAATAATCCGCGCATCCTGGTAGCGATCCGTCGTGTCACTCCACACATAGTAGTCGCGTTCTGGGGAACCCACCGCTGCGCGCCGCGCCCGCTGAAACCACGGATGTTGATCCGACGTGTGATTCAGCACGAGCTCCGTGATCACGCGCAGCCCGCGCGCATGGGCTGCTTCTAGCAAGGCCTCGACTTGCTCCAGCGTGCCATAGCTCGGATGCACGGAGAGATAGTCGGCGATGTCGTAGCCATCGTCCCGGAGAGGCGAGGGGTAAAAGGGCATGATCCAGATCGCGGTCACGCCGAGTTCGGCGAGATAGTCCAGCCGCTGGAGCAGACCCGTGAAATCGCCGACGCCATCTCCATCGCTGTCCTGAAAAGTTTTGACGTGAAGCTGATAGATGACGGCTTCCTTGAACCAAAGTGGGTTGGGCATTTCCTCATCGAATCGTGAGTGCGACCGGGTTTGAGCGTGTGGAAGGTGCGGGCTCACCTGAGAATGAATTCAGGCACCAACCCGATGTCCAGACGAGCCGCAGCGCGCGATTGGATTTCAGCCTCCCATTTCACATGCCTGCAAAAATCGACGACGCGCACCGTCTGCAAATCTTAAATGAAGCCCAGCCGCGAAGACCGTGGCATTCGTGCGCGGAGAAAAGGCATTGTCTGGCGTGCCAACGTAATTTCCGCGGCAGCAGCGTGCGCATCCGCCGCACGTCTGGCCTGGAGCCCGGTTGCCCGCATTGCGGAAATGGCCCGCAGTTTTGGGTGCTGCCGGGAAATCCTTTGCTCGAGGATCACGTGTGGGAAGACTGGCAACTCGCGATGTCGGCCGCCGAATCCTGCGAAGATCAGGACGATCAAGCCGCGGTGGGTTGAGCTTTCAGTGAGGTGCCCGATACGACCATCGGGCGGGGGTGTCGCGAATGAAGGTCAGCCGCATGATGGATGCTGACCAACCCACAGTTTCGCGATGGAAATCGCAGTCGCAGAAACTGTCTCGCCTCCGTTCATTCCGGCCATTTTCTCTCCCCATATGACCCACGCCCAGCCTCCGCGTCTCCTTATCGTCGATGATCATCCCGTCTTTCGTCACGGGATCACCCAACTCATCGGGACGATGCGCGAGGTGACCATTTGTGGCGAAGCCGTGGACGCCCGAAGTGCGCTCGATGCGATGCGCCAACTGGTGCCCGATGTCGCACTGATCGACATCTCGATGCCTGGAACGAACGGCATCGAACTCATCAAGCTGATGCTCGCCGAGCAGCCGCGGCTCATCATCCTGACGCTATCCATGCACGATGAAGCGCTCTACGCGCTGCGCGCCTTGCGAGCCGGAGCAAAGGGCTACGTGATGAAACATCAGGCCCCGGAAAACGTCCTCGACGCCCTGCGCAAAGTGATCGCCGGCGGCATCTATGTGAGCGCGCAACTCAGCGAGCGCCTTGTTTTCAAAGCGATCCACGGCAGCGAATGCGACATCGGCTCACCCGTGGATAAACTCTCGGATCGCGAGCTGGAAGTGTTGCAGCTTTTTGGCCGGGGAAAAAGCACGCGCGAGATCGCTGAAGCGCTCCACCTCAGCGTGAAGACGATCGAAACGCATCGCGCGCACATCAAAGAGAAGCTGGGTTTTAGCGCCGCGGATGAGATGGTGAAATTCGCGATCGACTGGATGGCGGCGGTGGAGAGTTAGAGAAAAAAACCTGTTTCAGGGTGACGTTGGAGACAGCCGCCGCGCCGCGGAAAGACGAATGCTGCGCGTGATAAATGCCATCCCGACTGCGACCTACCGTCTTCAGTTTCACCACGACTTTACCTTCGCCAACGCGCGTGCGCTCGTGCCCTATTTGGCGCGTCTCGGGATCAGTCACCTCTATGCGTCGCCCATCTTCACCGCCGCTCCGGGGAGCATGCACGGCTACGATGTCTGCGATCACAATGCGCTAAATCCCGAGCTGGGTTCACGCGCGGATTTCGAGGCCTTCTCCTCCGCGCTGAAGGCGGAAGGCATGGGACTGATCGTGGACTTCGTGCCGAACCACATGGGTATCGAACGCGCGCTGAATCCGTGGTGGCGCGATGTTTTGGAATACGGACCGGCTTCGCCCTACGCCTGTTTTTTCGACATCGACTGGCATCCCTCGAAACGAGAACTCGCGAACCGCGTGCTGCTCCCGGTGCTCGGGGATCAGTACGGTCGGGTGCTCGAGCGGGGGGAGTTTTCGGTGCAGTTTGCAGAGGGGAAATTCCTGCTCGGATACGGCGGGTTCACCCTTCCGCTCGCGCTGCACACCACGCTACCGCTGCTGCGGCAAGCCGCGAAATTTCTTTCCGAAACAAACGAGGATTTTGCCTCGATCCTCGTGGAAGTGGAAGCGCTGGGAAACCGGAGCGCGACGCCGGAGCACGCGAAAAAAATCGCCGGACGGCTACAGGATACGTGTGGGAAAACGCCGTCGGTGCGCGAGGCGATCGAGCGCGCCGCCGCCGCGCTGAGCGACGCTGCCGACGCCTCGCGCTTCGACCGCCTGGACAAACTTATCGACGCGCAATCCTACCGGCTCAGCTCGTGGCGCGTGGCCGGTGAGGAGATCAATTTCCGCCGCTTTTTCGATGTGAATACGCTCGCGGCCATTCGCATGGAGTTGCCGGAAGTCTTCGACGCCACCCACCGGCTGCTCTTCGAGCTGCTCGACGCCGGTCACGTCGATGGTGTGCGCATCGACCACATCGATGGCCTCGCTTTTCCCGCGGAATATCTCGCGAAACTGCGCGCACGCATCGGCGGCGACCGCTATCTGATCGTGGAAAAAATTCTCGGTCCCGACGAGAAGTTACGTGCGGACTGGCCCGTGCAGGGAACGACCGGATATGAGTTCGCCGATCAAGTCGTGCAACTGCTGGTGCGGGCCGAAAGCGCGCCCCAACTCGCGATGGCCTACACGCGGTTTCTCGGCTTCCGGCTCGACTACCGCGAGGTCGCCTATCGCAGCAAGAAGCTCGTCATGCTGGTCTCGATGGCGAGTGAAGTGAACGCGCTCGGCTCGCTCCTCAACCGCATCTCCGAGAGCCATCGCTGGTATCGGGATTTCACGCTGAACGCGCTGACGACCGCCGTGCGCGAAGTCATCGCCTGCTTCCCGATTTACCGCACCTACGTTGTGCCGGGCGAGCCGCCGCACGATTCGGAGACACGCGTGATCCTGCGCGCGCTCGCGCTCGCGCGCCGGCGCAATCCGGCGCTGGAGCGCACGGTCTTCGAGTTCCTCCGCAACGTGCTGCTGCCACCCGCGGAAAACGCGCATCCGGTGGATGAAGGGCTGCGTCGCGCCTTTGTGCTAAAATTTCAGCAGTGTACCGGACCGATCACCGCGAAGGGCGTGGAGGATACAGCCTTCTACGTCTTCAACCGGCTCGTCGCGCTGAACGAAGTCGGAGGCGAACCGGATGCGTCGGGCGCGTCGCTGGAAAGGTTTCACGGACAAAACACCGCGCGTCTCGCGGAGTTTCCGCACAGCTTGCTCGCCAGCTCCACGCACGACACCAAGCGCAGTGAGGACGTCCGCTGCCGCATCGCGGCGCTTTCGGAAATGCCGGAGGAATGGAGCCGTGCCGCGCGCCGATGGCAGGCGATGAATTCCAAATGTCGCCGTGAAATCGACGGCGAAATCGCGCCCGATGCGAACGAGGAATATCTGCTTTACCAAACGCTCCTCGGCGCCTGGCCGATGGAAGGTCTAAATGACGGCAACCGCGCCGATTTCATCGCACGCATTCAGGCCTACTTCGTAAAGGCACTGCACGAGGCGAAAGTGAACAGCAGTTGGATCGAGCCGAACGCGGCTTGGGACGAAGCGGTCTGCGAATTTATCGCCGCGATCCTCGCGCCCGGATCACGCCATCGGTTTCCGCAAAGTCTCGCGCCGCTCGCCGAGCGAGTCGCCAGACTCGGCGCGGTGAACTCGCTCACGCACACGATTCTGAAGCTGGCGTGTCCCGGCGTGCCAGACTTCTATCAAGGTTCGGAGCTGTGGGATTTCAGCCTCGTCGATCCCGACAACCGCCGTCCGGTCGATTACGACTTGCGCCAAAAGCAGAGCGCGGAGATCGCCGACGCCGATCCGCGCGAGTTGCTCGAAAACTGGCGGGACGGGCGCATCAAACTTTTCACCATCCAGCGCCTGCTCGCAGTGCGGCGCGAACTGCCCGCGCTCTTTGCAGAAGGCAGCTACCGGGCCCTTTCCATCGAAGGCGCGCTCGCGGAAAACGTGGTCGCCTTTGAGCGGAAGCGGGAAGGGGAGACGCTCCTCGTCATCACCGCGCGATGCTGCGCCGGACTTGTTTTCCCGCCCATCGGAAAGGCGTGGAATGGCTCCAGCCTCACGCACGGAACAGGCATCCAAAAATGGCGCGATCTTTTGACCGGCCAGGATTTCGCGGGCGACCATCTGCTTATCGCCGATCTGTTTTCGACGCTTCCTTTCGCGGTCCTCCGCTCGATGGACTAACGGTTTCGAAGGTTATTCCTCAGCCGTTTTCGCCCAGCACCGCAGCACTTCCGCGACGCTCCATGCCTGCGCGATGCAACCCCGGGGAGTGTATGGCTCTTCCGCGTCGAAAATCTCGCTGATCGAGCCGACACATGCGTGATCCAGGTGCGTGATCAGCCCGTCGAGCATCGCTCGCGCGCCGGTGCGATCCTCCGGATGCACGCGTAACCACGCGTCGATGAATGGCCCGATGAGCCAGCCCCAGACGGTGCCTTGATGATACGCCGCATCGCGCGCTCTCAGGTCTCCGAAGTAGCGTGCTTTGAAATCCGGATGGCTCGGACTGAGCGAGCGCAGCCCGACCGGCGTCAGCAATTCCGCGCGTACTTTATCGACCACCGCCGGCCAGTGCGCCTCATCAAGCACGGCGTGACGGAGGGAGATCGCGAAGAGTTGATTGGGCCGGCACGCGGGATCATCGCCATGCTCGCCGTCCACGACGTCGAGCAAATGCCCGCGTTCCTCCGACCAAAAGCGCTGATTGAATGAAACGCGCGCGCGGCTCGCGTGCTCCGCGTAAGGACGCGCCGCTTCATCGCCGCGTTCCTCGCGCATCCACGTTTCCAGCAGCTTCAGAGCGTTGAACCACAGCGCGTTGATCTCCACCGCTTTTCCCCGCCGCGGCGTCACCACCCAGCCGTCCACTTTCGCATCCATCCACGTGAGCTGATAACCTTCCGCGCCTTGTCGCAGCAGCCCGTCGGCAGGATCGACGGCGATCCCGAATCGCGTCCCGCGCAAATGATGCTCTGCGGTATCGATCAATTTCGGCAGCAGAAGTTGCAGCAACTCCCGATCGCCGGTGACGGTGAGGTAGCGATCCAGCGCGTGAAAAAACCACAGCGTCGCATCTGCGGTGTGATAGAGGCCCTCGCATTTTCCTTCTGGAAAAAGATTCGGGATCAGACCGTCGCGGATGTAGTGGGCAAAGGTCCGAAGGATCCAACCCGCTTCATTGTAGCGGCCAGTCGTGAGCGTGAGCCCTTCGAGACTGATCATCGTGTCGCGGCCCCAATCCGTGAACCAGTGGTAGCCTGCGATCACCGTGCGGACATCGTCCCCCGCCGCACGCGCACGCGCCGCGTCCTCGATGCGACCCGCCGGTTCGATGATGAATTGGTCCGCCGCGAGCACAAGCTCTGCCGCCAGTCCGCTGTGCGCGCTGGGATGCGCGGAGCCAATGAGGCGCTGGCAGCGTTCGAGTGCAAACGCGAGCGCGTTTTCGGGATCGATCGCGAGGATCGATGTCCAATCCTCGGTGGACGCAATCAGCGTGGCAGGCTGGTTTTGGCGGAGCTGCACCTGAAAGACACCTGGGCTCCAAAGCTGGCCGCGCGAATGATAACCGCGCTCCGCTTCGATCTGGTAGGCGATCTCCCGCAGCCGCCCGCCTTCATGGACGAAATGCGCGTCCTGACCGTGCATCGTGAGCCGCAGTGGATGCGGCAAATCCGGCGAGCTGATCTCGTAGCGATGCTCACGAATGCAGAGCGAGTAACCCTCGGTCTGCGAACTGCCGACGTCATTTTCGTGACCGCGGAAATCCACGGAGGGCCGCAACTCGATCTGCACAAAGTCCTGCCCGGAAAGCAGCCGGTAAGTCGCGTGCAAAGTGTTTTGGCCATGCACAAACACGAGCCGCCTTTCGATCACAAATCCCTCGGCCTCGTAAGTCCAAATCGGCAGCCCGCTTTCCAGACGAAACTCGCGCACGAAGTGGGGATTCGGCGTGGCATTTTCATCCGGCCCGCTCGGCTCTTCGCCGCCGATGAGGATACAGCGGCCAT
The DNA here is from genome assembly GCA_038228115.1 of Chthoniobacterales bacterium. Taxonomy (GTDB): domain Bacteria; phylum Verrucomicrobiota; class Verrucomicrobiia; order Chthoniobacterales; family Chthoniobacteraceae; genus JANLQB01. The sequence continues at coordinate 22,843 of JBBRPM010000002.1, read as the reverse complement.
CCGGCATGCGCAGATATTCCGAGAGATGATTCAGCATCACCACCCGCCCAAACGGAGCCGGCAAGGCGGCCACGAGTAAACCGTGATAACGCCGCGTCACCATCCCGCAAATCGTGCCGGAAGCGTAGCCGCCCAGGCCATTCGTGATCAGCCATTCGCGTCGGAGAATTTCGCGGGCGTGAATCGCTTGGGCGTGAGCGATATCGATGGAGCGCGTGAGAGGGCTGGTCATGTTCTCGATTCGCGCGCGACGAGAAAGACGGACGCCTCCGCCGGAAGGTGCCAGTTCTCATCCGACTCCAGCGGGGGAGTACCGCTGCCGCCGTAAAGCGGGTCCTCGCTGGACCATGCCATCTCCCATTGGCAGCCCAGCGGTGGTGCGAGGAGCGGCTCCGGTGCAGGATCGAGATGCACATGCGCGCCGAGATTCACGAGGAGCAGGCGATCATCCAGCCCGCGTCCGAAAAAGCGGATCACAAACGCGGCGGAATCCAGGACGGCGCCATCATAGGTTCCACGTTTCGCTTTTCCTAAAAGGGGATCGGTCTTGCGCAGCCGAATCAGGTCCCGGTGAAGCGCTAAGACTTCGGCGTTCTTCTTCGTATCGGCGAAATCCAGCTTGCAGCGCAGGAACGTTTCTTCGAGTTCAGGATTAGGAATTAAGGCGGCTGCATTCTCGGAGGCAATACTAGGAAACTGACTGAGGAAATCCTCTCGACCTTTAGCAACTAGTTTAGCGAGTTCCTGCGTATGGTCCGCGAAGTAAAGAAAGGGTGTCGTCGCTGCAAATTCCTGGCCTTGAAATAGCATCGGCGTATTAGGCCCCAGCAGAAGTAGCGCCGTCAGCGCACGCAGCCGGCCTGCGCTCGTTACCGTGTGAATGCGCCTGCCAACAAGCGAGTTCGCGATCTGGTCGTGATTTTGAAGAAAGTGAACAAAGTTGGGCGGCTCGAAATCAAGGGTGGGAGTTCCACGCCGCGCCTTTTGCCACTTATAGCGCTGGCCTTGGTATAAGAAGCCCCATTTCGTCGCAGAGATGAACTCCTGCGGCGTGCCTCGATAGTCACTGTAATAGGCTTCATTGCGCCCCGTCATCGCCACGATCGCGCTATGGTGGAAGTCGTCGTTCCAAAGCGAGTCGAGCCCGTATCCTCCGCGTTCTGCGGGTAACATGAGCTTGCCATCCTGGGGTTCATTTTCCCCCACGATATAAGTGCCGCGTCCACGTGCTGCCTCGCGCACTTTGGCCGAGATGGCGGCAAGCAAATGCTCCTTGGAGGAATCGAAAATCATTTGGGTGGCATCCAGCCGCAGTCCATCCAGATGAAACTCCTCTATCCAATAGCCTGCATTCGCGATAAACAACTCGCGCACCGGCGCCGCAAACTCGTCATCGAAATTTAACGCATCGCCCCACTCTGTTTTGTAGCGTTCGCTAAAATAGTGTGGCGCAAACTCCAGCAGGTAGTTTCCGTCGGGACCGATGTGGTTATAGACCACGTCGAGGATCACACCGAGCCCGAGCGCATGCGCACGATCGACAAACCGGCGGAAGTCATCCGGCTTGCCGTAGAGCCGGGTCGGAGCGAAGAGATTCACTCCATCATAGCCCCATCCAAAACGTCCCGGAAAATCGGCTGCGGGCATTACTTCCAAAAGCGTAACGCCCAAGTCCACCAAATGCGGCAAACGCTCCGTGGCGGCGGCCCAAGTCCCATCGGGCGTGAATGTGCCGATGTGCATTTCGTAGATGACCTGTCCTTCGCGCTGCACCCCGCGCCAAGTGTTGTCGGTCCATTGAAAAGCCGCGGGATCTACAATCTGCGAAGGCCCATGCGGCCCGTCAGGTTGGAAGCGTGAAGCCGGGTCCGGAAACGTGCCGCTGTCGAGGCGATATCGATAAAGCATCCCCGCGCGTGCTTCTTTCGCAAAGAATCCCCAGTAACCATCCGCCTCAGCGTCCATCCCGATCTCCGCCTCATCCCCAAGCTGCAGTGAAACGCTTTTTGACCGTGGTGCCCACACCCGGAAGTGACATCCTTCGACTTGCAACTCCGCCCCGACTGGTATCCGGCGCTTTATGTCTCGTTGGGTTTTGTCCGGGCTCTTCTTCATGCGAGGTAGATTGCCGCTCAATTTTTTGTAATGGCTGGCTTCATGCATCGCGTTCGCATCTCGTCGGGTGCGAGGTTCTACGAAAATAGAAAAGGCGCGCGAAATGAATCGCGCGCCTCTTTAGTGGGTTTAGGGGTGACTACATGGTGCGGGTGACTGGAGGCGCATTGCCGGCCGTGCCGTTGGGCGTGACGCCGCGTTGATGCATTTGCTCAGTGGAGTTCTGGCAGCCTGAGAAGGTCAGGGCCGCCGTAACAATGATGGCGAGATAGACTAGGGTTTTCATGACACCATGACTTCGACAAGCAATGTCCAGCCGGTCGTATCTTCTTTGAGTACCGCGGCCTTTTTACCTTTGGGGTTTTGGAAACGCATCAGTGGCCGGCATCGAAATGGGGATACCTATGAAGTCTGAGCCATTGTCTGCCAACCGCTGTGAGTTCTAAATCCGCGCTGCTGCTCTTGGAGGATCGAGGATGTTTGCAAGTCTTCTATCGGCGGCGGAGCAACATCCTGTGGGCTCGGGAGGCGTCGTCGCGGTGAGTTGCGAGACTTCGCAAACCGATGGGATGGTGGAGATCAACACCCGACCATGAATCAGCAGATCAGCCGATGCCGCGGAAATTTCAAAAGCCATGCTTGCGAGCGCCCCTTCTTTCGTAAAAGATGCGCAGCTTAGTTGCCGGGGTGGCGAAATTGGCAGACGCGCCAGACTTAGGAAATTGTTTTGCTGGCTTTCTCGGCATTGCTTAAAATGCCATCGGATCAAGTGTGGAAGCCGATCTCCGGTCGGTTAGGCCCGCAAATCGTGACTGACAAATGGATGGGAGAAAGCGCCTCGTTCTAGCACAAACTCTAGCACAAGGAATCCACGAGGGCCTGTGACAACAAACGCAGCACGAGGCTCTACACGGAACAGTCGAGGAGCAGGCGGTTTTCCTCTGAACCGAGAACTCGTTTGGCATCATCCATCCGCTCGGCAACTAGGCGATCCGCCTCTGTTCCTTTGCCGCAGATGATGCTCTTAAATCGCGCGTTCGCCCACGTCTTGTATTCGGCGAGGCATCCGTCATAGGCGGTGCGCCCGGAGTTGAGCGTGTGTGTTCCGAGCCGGAACCTTTCCAGTTTGTATGCGGCCTGAACTTCAACGAAGACGGCCTTTGGGACGAAATCCAATGTCGCATGGAAGAAGTCGAGTGCGAGTGCCTGATGCGTGGGGCTGAGTTGCTCGAAAACGCCGAACAGATTGCCGAGAAATGCAAAGGTTTCATGCCGCTGAGCGGCGAGGCGGGACAGAGCGTGTGCAGCAAGGTCACGGTTTTCCAAGACGAGTTCGGGACTGGCGATGAGTTCGCGCGTCGCTTCGACGGCGGCGAAATAGGCGGACGCTTTGCTCGCGTAGAAGATGAGGTTTTGGCCGCGCAGTTCGCTTTGGAGACGCTCGATCTTCGCTTCAAGGTCACGGAGCTTGCTCGCGAGGTAGGCGGTCGAAACGACAACCGCGCCGATTGTAAGCGCAGTCGAAAGCGCGAGCGCAGTCTGGATCGCGGTGGTGGAACTTTGCACGAGTGAACCGAGGTTCTGCAACTGCCGCGCCGAGGCCGGAAGGTCAGCGAAACTGTCGAGCGACACGGGCCGAAAAGGCATGTGCTTGATGACCTCGAAGGTGCCGGAGTTGCGGGCAACACCATTCATGATGCGGGCCTCGCCGGAATGCAGGGCGTCCGCGACGTGCTGCGGCACCTGGCTCCAATCAATCGCGAAAAGTGATTCCGGAGTCATAACTGGGTGCCACCGCTCTGCTTGTGTCGCAGATAGGCGACGAAAATGACGCCGGGAACCGTGACTCGAAACGCCGTTCCGGTAATCATAGGCACTGCCAGAATGGCGGAAATCGCGACGCCAATTGGGCCGCCAATCACACCGAGAAAACGCATGAGCCCTGCATTTGCGGCCAAGGTCAATCCACGGCCCAAAACAAACTTCGCAACAGCGTTGGCCGCAATCGCCGCAACCTGAAAAGCGGCGAATCCGCCCATCGCAATGGCCGCCTGCAATGCTGCAAGAATAGCAGCGGGTGTTGCGCCCGCCGCGTCAAACTTCCCGTCGCCGAAGACAGGGCCAGCAGACTTGGCAAACTCCGCCCGCTCCTTTTCGGTCATCTTCTCCAGCGACGATTTCAGCACACTGATCAACACGCGGTCTTCGACATCGGACAAATCCTCCGCTTCACGGAAATCCACTTTCAGATACCCGCACACGTCTTCAAGAATCTCCTTGTACAGCACTCCCTCGCCCCCGCGAAAGAACGCGGCGACGGTATCCGCGCCGAATCGTTGCAGTTCGGCGGCGATTATTTCCCATGCCTTTGTGAGGTCATGACGGTTGCCCGTGAAACGCGAATCGCCGGACAGTTGCTCTGCATAACGGAGTTCGCCCTTGTCGAGCATGAGGATGTCGGAAAAGTCCTTGAGATCCTCGTGCGAGCAGAACCGGAGAAATTCAAGACCTGGATCATTACGGAAGCACAGCGAAAACATGGGAGTGATTTGAGTCTGTGCGTAGCCGAAGCCCCGCGTCGTCGCAATACCGCTCTTGCGCACAACCGCGACAGCGGGCAAGCGAAGCGCGCAGCCAGTTCCCCCCGAGCCCAGGGAGTTGCGAGGGCGCGGCGGCGAGCGCCCTTGCTCCTTGCCTCGCGCGAGCAACGCGAGCCATTCCACGCCGGAGGCGCGTGGCGGGCGACGCGGACGGGGCAAGGCGGCAGGAGTGGCAGGAGTGGCAGGAGTGGCAGGACGGCGGCAAATTTGCAGCGCCGCTGCGCGCGAAGGGAAGGCAAATGGAGCGGGGGGTTGCGCGCGGCGGCGAGAGCGAGGCGAAGGCGTTTAGCCGGAGCCGGACGCAGCCGGGGGCGAGCGAAGCGAGGTGGGGCTGCGGCGACTATGGCGCGGAGCGCCCAATTCGCGAGCGGGCGAGCGAAAACACGCTTCGCACGCAGAACGCGCCCGCGGCAGGGCGGTTGGTTCGTAACGCCCGCGCTGGCCCGTTAGGGCAGCCACTCGCGATGCGCGCGTGGGAGCTGCCCAGCAGCGGTGCGCGGCTTGCGCACGGCCAGCCTGGGGAGGCGGCGGCGCTGGCGCGTGCCTGAGCGAAGCGAAGGGCGCGGAGCGCCGCAACCTCACCGATGGCGCGGAGCCTGATAGCGCGCGGAGGTGGGCAAGCCCTGAGCGGCGACGTGGCAGGGCGCGGGCAAGCGAAGGATGAGCGTGGTTCCAAACCCCTCGCGCCTCGCGCCTGACTTTTGGGGCAGGATGCGCAGCGCATGCTGCGGGCTGGAATTCCAAACCCGATTCGGCGGGACGCAGACACACATTGCACGGGGCGGGCAGCGGTGTGCCGGCGTGCGGTTTGTGAGCAGGTAGCGTGACGGCGCTGGGTGCCGGCGGAATCATGGGCGGCACGCTGCGCGGGCGCGATACGTGCCGGTGGTGGAGTGTGGTCTTGGGCTTGCGAGTCTTGCGGGTCTAACGCCGAACGGTCGTGTTGCTGAGGGTGGTGCTCGAAACGCCTGCTGCTTTCATCCTCCTGGCACCGGGAAGGGCGGCGCTCGCGGGTGGCGTTTCGCGCATTGACCGCCAAGGGCGTCGCCGCCAGCTTGAACGAGTCGGCGCGATTCCTGAGCGGCGCTGCTCGCTGCGCCGTGATTGCCCCGAGTCGATTCACCCAGCTCCGAAACCATGAAAACCACCTCCATTCTCACCGGCTTCGCCCTCGCCGCCCTCGCCGCATTCACAAACTCGGCACCCGCCGCGCAAGGCGATCTCGACCTCACCTTTGGCGGCACCGGCAAGGTGACGACTTCCATTGGCAATCAAGAATCCGACGCCAAAGGCGTTGCGATCGACAGCGAGGGAAGGATTGTCGTCGCGGGGCGGTCCGTGAATAACGACAACGCTGATTTCGCGGTCGTACGGTACACCACCGATGGAAGTCTGGACACTACCTTTAACGGCACCGGAAAAGTGACCACTGAGATGGGTGGTAGCTTCGACTGTGCTTCAAGCGTCGTAATTCAGAGCGACGGGAAAATTTTGGTCGCGGGACAAACCGAAGGTGCCAGCGGCAGGAGCGTATTCGCGGTGGCGCGCTACAATGGCGACGGGAGCTTGGACACGACTCTCAGTGGCACCGGAAAACTGACGACGGCAGTGGGTTTTGGCTCCTACGGCATATCCATCGCCCTTCAAACGGATGGAAAGTTTGTGGTTGCGGGGCATTCAGCCGCCGAAGGTGGCCCGATGGGTTTCGCGATCGTGCGTTACAACGCGAATGGAAGTCTTGATACAACCTTCAACGGCACGGGCAAAGCCGTTACAAATATAGCGACGCAAGACATCTGCCGCAGTCTGGCAATCCAGACCGACGGAAAAATTCTTGTCGTAGGAGATGTATTTGATTCGTCGAATTATGTCGGTATTGCGCTGGTTCGCTTCAACGCGGACGGGAGTTTGGACACAAGCTTTAACGGGGATGGCCATGTAATGATTCTCGGCGCTAGTGGAAGCTCTATGGTGTTGCAACATGATGGGAAGATCGTAGTGGCCACAGGTAACACACTGCTGCGCTACAATCCGACTGGGAGTTTGGACACGAGCTTCAACGGTGTGCTGACACCAGGAGACGGTACCAGCAGCGTGGCGGTGCAGAAAGACGGAAAACTGCTCGTCGGTGGTAGATCTGGCGGCGACTTTTTAATTGAGCGCCACAACATCGACGGGAGTCTGGATATCATCTTCCACGGAAGCGGCAAGGTGACGACCGATTTCGGTGGCTCCGATGTCTGCGTGAGTGTGGCAATCGGGAGCGATTGGAAAATCGTGCTTGCCGGCTATTCGGATTTTGGGGGCAGGGAGCGCTTCGCTGTTGCCCGATACGAGGGCGAGCCCGACACTGACGGAGACGGTATTCCCGACATCTTTGAAACGGGCACCGGCATCTACATTTCGCCAATGGATACCGGCACCGACCCGAACAAAGCAGACACCGACGGCGACGGACTTAGCGATGGTGATGAAGTGTACAAGTATCATACCAATCCGAACCTTGTGGATACGGACGGCGATGGGTTTAGCGATGGATTCGAGGTTGCGACCGGATTCGATCCCAACTCCGCGGCGAGCACGCCCGATGCACAATCGAGCATACGCACGGCGGCGGAATACCGCTTCAACGCCGCCAATGGAATCAGCTATCGCATCGAAGCCTCCACGGACTTGAACCTTTGGACGACGATTGAGACACCGATCATCGGCAACGGCGGCTTCATCACCCGCTTCTATTCCATCGAAGGCCAGCCCAAGCGCTTCTTCCGATCACGGCGGAATTGAGGGCGACCCTCTGACTCGAAGCGGTCGCAATGGAGAAAACGGGCCGCTCTTGCGGAGTTGGCGCTTCGCGCTCTCGTCTGGCACATGAAGGAATGAATCTGTCAGCGGCCAGCGCCCTCCTCATCGTAAGTTCTCAGGTCGTCGAGCGCATTTCGTCCGGCATCAATCACCTCGGCAACGGCGCGCTCCAGAATCTTCTCTGCCCTGAGCGGTTCCTGCGGATTGCATAGTGGGCCGCACTCCGTAGGTAGTGTCCTGATTTGCTCGACCATCGTCTCGATAGCGCGCCGGCAGCGCTTGATGACGAGGTGTTTTTCCACCAGCAGGCTTCGCCGTGCCTGTTCCTTATCGTGGGCTTTTTTCATCTTCAAGAAGGATAGAACCGCCCGGCTTTGGAGGGGAATCAGCGGGCGCAAAGCGGCGTCGTTTCCTTCGTTCTTCGCGTCCTCGAACAGTTCAGACAGGCACGCGCAGCGGCGAAACGAGGCATTCAGGATGTCGGTCAGCGAGTCGCCCGTGAGCTGCAAATTTGCAGCTTTCCTCGGCCTTCCGGGCTTTCTCCTCGGAAATTCGATGCGCGTCCGCTGCCCGTTCGTCGGTGCGCGGCTGACGGTGTTCGTTCGCCGCCATTGCTCGGCAGCGGCCAGAGAATGGACCGGCATCCCGAGCTTCGCCAACTGGCAAATGCGCGGCCTCGACACCCCAAGATGCTGGCTGAGTTCGCTGTAAGATGCCATCTGCGGCGTAACTTTGACGGGGAATGCACGGTGTCCAGTCGTCTTTGGTGTTAAGCCTGAGATTCCGGGAGGCTGCACAAACCTTTCTCCCACGCTATCGCTTGATACCCCGAGAAGAGAAAAAATAGAGGATACCTAACTCGGCGGGGGCCACGGTTCATTTTAATCGGGAGGAGCACAGGACGCTCGTTATGGCCTCGCTTTGGATCCTCCGTGCCCGCTGTGACCTTCGCTGGTGCTTCACCGGTGATGGTCGCCCAAATGAATCTCAAAAGGGCTTAGGAAACTTGAAGCAACGGCACAAAGAAACCCCAGAGAAGGGATTTCTTGGCGGAGAACGAATCTCAAATAGGGATGAGGTATCGAAGTTTCCGACACAGGGCTTTCGCCCGTGACAGGACTGGCAGCACGCCGTTGCCCGGCAAACCGGATAGACAACTTGCCCTGTCGAAACTCCCCGTGAGGAATTTGCGGTGAATGGCAGGGGGTTGAACCCCGCCTCTTGTTGGTTTCTCAGCGGGTCGCTCGCGCCCATTACTGGACAAGCTCCACACTGCGCGGCGATTGTGCTGGCCGCTCTTGTTCCTCCGCGCTGCGCGGCGAGGGTTACGGTTCACCGGAGCCAATCTGAGGCGCTGTCTTTCGACCCGCTTGCCAGAAAAGGAAAGCCCCGCGCAGGTGGTGCTACACACACTGAGCGGGGCTCTGGATTCGATACCGAAAGTCTCGTTCTGCGCAGGTAGCACGCTGCTTTGAACAAATTAAATTTAGTCCATGATCTAGTGGTATGTCAAACGGCGACCCCTACTAATTGTGGTCGCTGCTCGCAATTTCCTTCAATCCGGGATTGCGGAGTGTTTTGCTAAATTCACCGGCCTGCGCACGGCGATTAAAGTTCGCGACAGCCTCTCGGGTGACGTAGTGGCGGCCACAAATGTTGATCGTCTGCAACCAGCCTTTGCGGCGGTAGCGCCATGCGGTAACGGGTGAAATGCCGGACTCGTGAAGGTATTTGTCGAGGGCGAGCGGCGGGTGCGCGTTGAGCGGGATTCCCGTCTCTTCGGATGCTAATTCATTGTCTTTCATCGTGCCTAGATGGAACTACAAGAAAGAATACAAACAAGGCCGGACTTGTAGTTAATCTTGTATGTGTTACAAGGCACCGATGAGAACTTCAATGAGACGCACACCAGCGGCGGTTTTACGCGCCATCCTCGGCATCAAGGATTTTGAGATGGCGGAACTTTTGGGCTGTTCTCGCGCCTCGATTCACAGCTTGGAATCGGGTCGGCTGAGAATGAGTGATGCGATGGCGAAGCGAATGTTTCACGAGACGGAAATCTCTCCGCAATGGTTGCTCGCGGGGGACGCGGACGCTCCGCCGAAATCGGGATATGGGGAACCCTACACGAAAGCGATCTTCGAGCGCGCACAGGCTGAGAAAGCTTTCCGGGGGCGTCCCTCCGGCGACTGGCTAATGGTCGATGCGCTCGACTGCGCCGCGCGGTTGGTTGCCATCTTCGCCAGCGCCAGCGACCGCGGCGAGTATTTCATGGCGAGCTACAAGGCTCGAAAAGCCATTGACGAGTTGAGAGACGAGTTTGGGCAAGACACGGCGCTCTATGCGCCGACTACCTTCGCGGAAGCCAATACCACTCAAGCGTTGGCGGTTCTGGAAAAGGTGCGGGAAGGCTGCGCGAAGTTCGGAGCGGAAATCGCGGCTTTGGGTGAGGGAACGACGACGTTTAGAGGATTCGAGGTGAAGATAACTCAGCCTCCGAAAAAGCCGGGCAAGCGCAAGCGCGATTAAGCAGCCTCAACGAGGGCGAGATCGAAGCGGACTTTCCGCGCGGCTTGTTTGCGATGGTCGTCGAGCAAGTGCCCGTAAATCTTGCCGACAAGAATCCCACCGTCCTTGTGACCAAGCCATGCCGCGATGGTCATAAAGTCCAGCCCCGCCATGACGCAGAATGAGGCAAAGAAGTGCCTTAAATCGTGAAAGCCTACCCATGCCAGCCCGGCGGCTTTGCGGGTCAACAGGAGGCTTTCGCGGAAGGTGCGGGCGTGCTCGTCGCGGGGGCCGCGTTGCGGCGAGGGAAAGAGCCAGGAACAATCGGGCGCGCGACGTTTCGCCATGTCGTCGAGCAGCGCGCCGAGTTTGTCGTTGAACTCGACAGTCCGCGCCTCGTGATTCTTCGACACGCCTCCGGTGCCGATCGTCACCCGCTCGCCGGCCATGTCCACGTCTTCCCACCGGACCTTGAGCGCCTCCTGCTCCCGCGCGCCCGTGTAAGCGAGGAAGCGCAGATAGTCCGTGAATTGCGCGGCGTTCTTCTCACACGCCACTGGCACAGCGGCGAGCAGCGCGGAGAACTGGTTCGGGGTGAGCAGCGGGCGCTTGTCGGCCTTGGGCGCTTTCAACGTCTTCGCCTTGGGCATCTCGCGGAGATAGTCGTCTTCGACGGCTGCCTTTAGCACGTTGCGGAGCGCGATGATGTCGAGATTGACCGTGCGCGGGTGCGCGCCAGCGCGGAGCCGTTTGTCGCGGAGCGCGGCAATGTCGCTCGCCTCGATCCGGTCAATGCGCGCGTCGCCAAGATGCGCCTTCCATCGGTTGAGCGCCTGCCGCTCGTTTTGGAGAGTGCCCGTCTTCTTCGCGGCGACGTTTGGCTTGGCAAAGTAGGTTTCGATGTAATCGGCGAACTTCGGCTTGTGCCCGCTCGTCGGGAGCACGTTCTCGCGCCGGTCATTGCGGAGCACGTCCGCGGCTTCCTTCGCCTCCGCGAGATTCGCCACCGGCACGCCGTCCGGGGTGAGCAGAGGAAACTTTCGCGCGGTCTTCGCCCCGTCCTCACGGCTCACCCAAAGCTGCGCGTAGTAGCGCCCGTTGCGCACGTAAAGGCCCGGAACTCTACGATTGCGTGAATCCCGGACGCCGATAAACTGCGCGCCATGTGCCTTTGTGCTAGAGCCTGTGCTAGTGATTCCGCCGCTGCTTTGCGTTGCGTTACGTTTCATGCCATTACTCTAGCACAACCGCTAGCACAAAACAAAGCGAATTCTCGTTTTACAGAGAAGCCGGGGTGGCGAAATTGGCAGACGCGCCAGACTTAGGATCTGGTACCGCAAGGTGTAGGGGTTCGAGTCCCCTCCCCGGCACTTTCTTATTTAGCCGGTTTACCGGTTCCGATGGCCGTCTCGTCCGTCCCGTAGGCCGAGGTCCGTCCGCCGCTGCTGCTGGCGGGAGTGCCGGTCGTCGCCGGGGTGCTCATCATCGCCGCCAGTTTCGCAAATTCGTCACGGCTTAGCTTTCCATCGCCATCGACATCGAGTTTTTTGAAAAGCGCGGGAAGGTTGTTTAGCCACGTATTTGGGGCGGTTGGGATGGTCACCGGGCCTGCGCCGCTGCGGCTGGGTCCGGACTCACCGGGGACGGTCGGGAGCACTCCGGTCTGCGCTTTTTCAGGCTGCGGATTGGCGGTCGCTGGGGCTTGGGCAAAGACTGCAACGGGTAGCATGGCCGAGGCGAGAAGCGCACAAAGAGGTTTTTTCATAGTGCAGCGGAATCGCCGCCTGCGCGTGGATCGAGCGTGAGGAAATCGCGAAAAAACGTGCGCGCGACAAAGCGGGGCGCGCGGCCGGGCCTTCTACTTTTTCTTTTCCACCAGCGCGTAGGCCGAGTGGTTGTGGATGCTTTCAAAGTTTTCCGCCTCGACGCGATACCACGTGATCCGCGGCTCGCGATTCGCCCGCGCGGCCACGGCGCGCACGAGATCTTCGACGAAGACCGGATTGGCAAACGCACGCTCGGTGACAGCTTTTTCATCAGGCCGTTTGAGCAGACTGTAGAGCTCGCTCGACGCGCAATCTTCCACCAGCCGCGTGAGCTCCTCGATCCACACCGGCGTGGTGCTGCGGACGGAGAAGGTGACGAGCCCGCGCTGATTGTGCGCGCCCTGATCGCTGATCGCCTTTGAGCACGGGCAGAGCGTCGTGACGGGGACGAGGACGGTCACGATGAAATCCACGACTCCATTTTCGATCGTGGCGGAAAAGCGCACGCCGTAATCCATGAGCCCCACCGCGCCGGAAACTGGCGCGCGTTTTTCCAAAAAATAGGGGAACTCGAAATCGACGTGGGCCTTTTCGGAATCGAGCCGCGACACCAGTTCGCGCAGGATGGTTTGAATGTTATCCACGTGCAATTCCGGCCCGAATTCATTCAGCACTTCCACAAAGCGGCTCATGTGCGTGCCCTTAAATTGGTGCGGCAAATCGACCGTCAGCGTCGCCGTCGCGATGGTGTGCTGGATCACATGCGCGCGGTCGCGGACCTGCATGGGGTAGCGCAGACCCTTCACACCGACGCGGTCGATCGGGATGCGCCGCTCGTCGTGCTGAGATTGTGTGTCGGTGAGATTGGAAAGGGGACTGGGTGCCATGGCGGCGCAGTCTTTAGCACACATCGGGTGGGAATGCCGAAACTCGAAATCTCAAAAACTCGCATCGGCGTGCGGAGTTCCCGCGTCGCGGGGTGAGGGGGGCTTTGGGAAGCGTGTTGGCCTCGCCAGCGGCGCGGCTCTTCCCGCAAAGTCGCACCAATGTCATTCATCCACTCGATTGAACTGGAGCAGGCTGGCGACCGCCTCAGCGCGGCGATTCTGCGGGCGCAGGCGAACTTGATACGGCTCCAGCACGATGACGGGCATTGGTGCGGCGAGCTTTTCGTCGATAGCACGCTCTGCTCGGACTACGTGCTTTACATGCATTGGGCGGAGGAAGTGTTGGCTGCTTTCAAAAGAAGTGCGCGTGCCGGGTGATTGGTGCGCGACGATTGCGGCAGCAGTGGATCGTCCGTGCGCCGCACTGGCTGGAAAGCTGCCAAAATGAAGACGGCGGCTGGGGTGAAACCTGCGGGAGTTATGATGATCCGCACGTGAAGGGGAAAGGGCCGGGCACTCCGTCGCAGACCGCGTGGGCGCTGATGGGACTGATCGCCGCGTGCGACCCGGCCAAGCCCGCGGCACTGGAGCGGAAGACGATTCGGCGCGGGATCGATTTCCTCGTCGAGCGTCAGTCCGCTGATGGCTCGTGGCCGGAGCCGCAGACGACCGGCACCGCTTTCCCGAGCGTCTTTTATCTGCGCTACGACATGTATCGAAACAACTGGCCGCTCCTCGCGCTGGCGACATGGAGAAACGATCGCGACGGAACGTTCCACGCCGCGATCCAGCACCCCTTCAACGCTTCGTAGCGTCTGACACGAAGACAACCGGGCCGACGTGTTCATAACAGCAAAGCGTGTCGGCCTTTGACAGCCGCGCGGCTTTTTCCCGCGAAGACCTCAAGGCTCCGGTGCGGCGAACGTCAGCTCCGCCTGCGGCGCTGGAATCGCAAAAGGAGCCCGATCCCGGCGATGGCACTGAGCAGCGCGTTCGGCTCGGGGACGGTGAGGAGCACGACGTCGTTGCCGCCGGAGAAGGTGCCGCCCGTGCTGTCGCCCGCGTAGCCGATGACGAAATTCACGCCGCCGAAGCTGACCGCCGATCCCTGCGGCAGCGTGGCGAAGGTGCCGCTGATGGCGTCGGTGCCGTCGTTCACGATGAGGAAAAACAGGTCGCCTTGGTGCGGTGTGAAGCCGCCGAGCAGGGAGCCTTGCAAATCCCCGGCGAGGGTGATGCCGCCGGTGACGCTGATTCGATCGTAGCCATTCACGGATGCGCCCGCGGTGGTGCCGCCGATTTCGATGGCGAGGTGCGCGCCAGTTTGGTGCGAGAGATTTCCGATGTTCAACAGCGCGGTGACGCTGTCGCCCGGCGCGATCGTTCCGCCGCTTTGCACGTTGAGATTTCCGATGGTGCCGTTGGCGTCGAGTTCGCCGCCATTTTGAATGGTGAACACGCCGTTGCCGGTCGCGCCGGAAAGGATGAGCGTGCCGGTGCTGATCGTGGCCGGGCCGGTGAAGGACGGATTGGCGCCGATGATTTTCAAAGTGCCCGCGCCGTATTTGACGAGCGCCCCCGCGCCGCTGATCGCGCCGTTGAGGATGACGGCGTGGCCGGCGGTGTCGATGAGGCCGCCGCCCGCGCTGAACGTGATGGCGCGGCTGGAGGTGAAGTCGCCGCCGGCCTCGAGTGTGCCGCCGTTGAAGGCGAGCGCGCCGGAGGAATTGCCGAGCGCTGTGTCGCTCGAAATGGTGAGCGTGCCGGCGTTGATGCTGGTGCCGCCGGTGTAGGTGTTCGCGCCGGAGAGCGTGACGGTCCCGGCCGTGGTCTTGTTCAAGGCGATACCCGCTCCGTCGAGGATGGCGCTGACCGAGCCGCTTTGCATTTCAAAGGTGCCGGTGCTCTTGAGTGCCGACGTGCCCGTGCCGGTGATGCTCCCGCCGCCCGCCACCGTGACCGTGCCGACGGTGTCCCTATGGTTCGAGCCGAGGGCGAGGACTGCGGTGGCACCATTGACGCTCACGCCGCCCGTGGCGATGACATTGGTTGCGCCGTAAGCCAGCGTTCCGGCGCTGATGGTCGTGAGACCCGTGTAGGTGTTCGCTCCGGAAAGTGTCCAGGTGCCCGCCCCGGTCTTCGTGAGGCCGCCGCTAGTCGTGCCGATGATGCTCGAGACGGTGCCATTCCCCGCGCCAGCGAGCGTGAGCCCGAAGGTCGCGCCCGTGATGGTGCCGGCGTCGGTCAGGTTCAGCGTGCCGCTGTCCGAGGAAATCGTGGTCGCGCCCGCTAGGGTCAGCAGCCCGCCGTAGTTGTTCGTGCCGCTCACATTCACGAGTGCGCCGGTCTGGCCGCTGGCACCCGTGCCATTGATGTTCAGAGTTTCCGCACCCACCGTGATTCCACCTTGCAGTTGCAAAGTAGCCCCGCTGCTCACCGTCGTCCCCGACCCGGTCCCTCCTAGGCCGGCGGCGTTTTGAATGTTCAGGATGCCTGCGCTCACCGTGGTCGTGCCGGTGTAAGTGTTGGTGCCGCTCAGCGTGAGCATGCCGGTGCCTGATTTCGTGATCGTGCCGGAATTACTGATAACGCCGGTGACCGTGGTGTTCCCGGTGCCGTTGATGGTGAGCGCACTACCGTTCATATCCACGCCGCCCGCGCTGACAGTGAAGAGATTGCCGGAATTGTTTTTCCAAGTCTGGCTTCCGCCGAGGATGACCGGGGCGGCAATCGTCAGGGTGAAAGCGTTGGCATTGTCAATCAGGATGCCGAGCCCGGCGGTTCCATTGATCGTGTTGCCATCCAAAGTGAGCGTGCTGGCTCCCGAAATGGTCACGTTTTGGCCGATGCTGCCCGTCATCCAGATGCCACCGACGGTCTTGTTAACGCTGAGATTCGGCTGGTTGGTGAACGTGCTGTTGAACACGGCGTTGTCACCCGCTGAGGGAATGCCGGTGTTCCAGTTTCCGGCGGTGTTCCAGTTAATACTGGAGGCCCCGGTCCAAATCCGATCCGTCGCAACGGCGGGACGCGGGCATGAGCCCAGCAGGGCCAGGAGCCCGAGCGTGACCGACAACGGACGCGCCCACTTGCGCCCAATCTTGCGCAGCATGTTTCCCTTCCGTCGAAAGAGGCTTCGGGCGGCTCTGTAGTCAGTATCGAAATTATGCACGCTGCTTGCGGGACGAAGCCGCTGCCGTGCCCGTCCGAATGTCTTTTTGCCAGGCTCCGTTCCTTGGCCCTTGCCAGCCGCGCGGCTTTTCCCGCAAAGTCTTCGTAATGTCTTCCATCCACCCGCTCGAACTGGAGCAAACCGGCGACCGACTTGGCGCGGCGATCCGGCGGGCGCAGGCGAACTTGATGCGGCTCCAGCACGATGACGGGCACTGGTGCGGCGAGCTTTTCGTGGATAGCACGCTGTGCTCGGACTATGTGCTCTACATGCATTGGGCGGAGGAAGTGGACCCTGTGCTCCAGGAAAAATGCGTCGCGCACATCCGGCGTCGGCAGCTCGTGGATGGCGGGTGGAACATTTACGAGGGCGGCCCGTCCGATGTGAACGCGTGCGTGAAGGCCTACTTCGCGCTGAAGCTCGCGGGGCATCTCCCGTCGCAACCGTGGATGCAGGAAGCGCGCGCGTGCATCCTGCGGCTCGGTGGCATCCCGCGCATGAATACTTACGCGAAACTGTATCTCGCGCTGCTCGGCCAGTTCCAGTGGAAGTATCTGCCGACGGTCCCGGTCGAGATGATCTTTTTTCCAAAGTGGTTCCCGTTTAGTCTCTACGACATGTCCTCGTGGAGCCGGGCGATGCTTATCCCGCTGGCGATCCTGAATCATCACAAACCGACGCGGCAATTGGGCGCGGAGTTTCAGTTGCACGAGCTGTATCCCGTCGGGTCGGAGCAAAGTAACCTCGGTCTTTCATGGCGGAAGCCGCGGGTGAGCTGGCCGAATTTTTTCTTCATCTGCGACGCGCTTTTGAAGTGGCTGCATCTGCTCCCGTGGAAGCCGTGGCGGGGCATCGCGCTCGCGAAAGCGGAGCGCTGGATGTGCGAGCGGATGGGTGAGGGGAGTGATGGGCTCGCCGCGATTTTCCCCGCGATGCTGAACAGCATCATCGCGCTGAAAACGCTCGGTTATTCCAACGAACACCCGATGCTCGTGAAGGCAAAAAAAGATTTCGCCGGGCTCTTCGTCGATGACCCGCAAGACTTCCGTATCCAGCCGTGTCTCTCGCCGGTGTGGGATTCCGCGATCAATCTCATCGCGCTGATGGAGAGCGGAATGTCGCCGCACGATCCGCGCATCCGCCGCGCGGTGGACTGGCTGCTTTCCAAAGAAGTCCGCGTGCCCGGCGATTGGTGCGCGAAAATTCGCGGCATCGAACCGAGCGGCTGGGCCTTTGAATACAACAACGTCTTCTACCCCGACACGGATGACACCATGATGGTGCTGATGGCGCTGCGGTTTGCCGGGGGAAGTAGTAAGAAGTTAGAAGTAGTTAGTAGTCAGTCGGAAGGCGCGGCAGATAGTAGGAAGTCAGAAGTAGTCAGTATTCAGTCAGGAAGTGCCGATGCAGTTCTAACTACTGACCACTGCTTACCGCCTACTTCCTACTCCTCCATTGCCGAGGTTTTTCCCCGCGCGATGCGCTGGCTCATCGCTTTCCAGTGCCGGGACGGCGGCTGGGCGGCCTTCGATCGCGACGTCACGCAGCACTGGCTGGAAGACGTGCCCTTCGCCGATCACAACGCGATCCTCGATCCGACGTGCAGCGATCTCACCGGCCGCGTGCTCGAACTCCTCGGCTACCTCGGCTGCCCGCGCGACGCCGTTTTCGTAAAAGACGCGCTGCATCTCATCCGCGACACGCAGGAGGACGACGGCTCGTGGTACGGTCGCTGGGGCGTGAACTATATCTACGGCACATGGCAGGTTTTACGCGGTCTCCGCAGCATCGGTGAAGACATGCGCCAGCCATGGATTTTGCGCGCGCGCGACTGGCTGGAGAGTTGCCAAAACGAAGACGGCGGCTGGGGCGAAACGTGCGGCAGTTACGACGATCCCACCACGAAGGGAAAAGGTCCGAGCACTCCGTCGCAAACCGCGTGGGCGCTCATGGGCCTCATCGCCGCGTGCGATCCCGCCAAGCCCGCTGATCTCGAACGCCGCACCATCCGCCGCGGCCTCGACTTCCTCCTCGAGCGTCAATCCGCCGACGGCTCCTGGCCCGAACCGCAAACCACCGGCACCGGTTTCCCCAGCGTCTTCTACCTTCGCTACGACATGTATCGGAATAACTGGCCGCTCCTCGCCCTCGCGACGTGGAGAAACTACCGCGACGGAACTTTCCACGCCCCCAGCCAGCACCGCTTCGAAGAACGCGCCTAGAAATGGTAGTGCTGAGTTTGAAGATAGCCCTGTCATGTTGAGCGAGAGCGAAACATCTCCGACCATTTTCTGCTTCTTAAACGCGGCAGAAAAAGAAAACAATCAGAGGTTCTTCGCTCCGCTCAGAATGACAGGTTTTTCAAACAGAGCCTCGCCCCGCCCAAATTACTTCGCCGCCTTGCTCTTCAAGTCCGCCACGTGCGCCTGCGCACGCTGCACGATCGACTTGCTCCCGATCCCCGCCGCGAGCAGTTGCCGTTGACGACCAAGATTGAGTTCTGCCGCCGCAAGTTCCGCGCGTTTCCAAGCATCCGCCGCCACCGCCGCCGCCTGCGAAGCCGCCTCCAAGTTAGCCTGCGCAGCATCGATTAGTTCCTGCGAAAGTTTCCCCGCCTCAAATTCCGCGCGCGTCCCCGCCAGTTCACTCTTCGCCGCCTCCAGCCGCGCCGCCGCCAAATCCGCTCCAAGCCTCACCACTTTCAGCACCCGCTTTTCCGCCTCCACCTTCGCAATAATCCCTGCCCGAAACATCCGCTCGCCCGAAGCCGCCGCCCGCTTCGCACGTTCGATAGAGCCCTCAAGCTTGGATACGCTATCAACCGGCTCCGGCGCATTCCCCAAATCCGGCAAAAGCCCCGGCTCAAAATCCATCGCCTCGTTCGGTCCATGCCGCGGCAATTCGTCGGCGGCACTCGCCACGAGCGTGAAGGCTGCGACTGCGGTAAAAATGCGGAGCATCATGGGCGCGCAAAGTGTACCAGATAATTGCCACGAATCGCAAACCCGCGCGGCTTCAATCGTGATGCTGCGCGCGCCTGCGCCGCCAGACCCGCAGTCGCCATCTCCGCTCTACGAAGAACCCATCCGCAAACTCGCCGAACTCATGGGCACCCGATCGTGACAGTACGCTTCGACGCAATGATTCAGATAAGCATCGTCAAGTGCGCGAGTAAGGAACACGCATCGACCCCACCATTGCGTCATGGCGCACGAAGTTCGGCGAGGAAGCGCAGCGGCTCGCAGATCGCAACCGGGTAGAGTGACTGGAGATCGAGTAGATGCGGATCGTAGGTGACGAGATGCGTCGCATCGCCGTTCAGCGCGCAGAGCAGAAAGGCGATGTCGTCGGCATCCACCGGATAGTGGCGCAGATGGAAAAACTCGATGCGCACCGCTTCTCCGAGATGGAAAATCCGCGCGATGAACCGCGCCACCAACGCTCGCGGAGTGCCCGTCTCGATGAGTTTCTCCGCATATTCGAGCAGGACATCGGGAGTGTGCAGCAGAGTGAACTCACCCGCTTCCCAACGGTCGATGATCTCGGCATTTGGGCTGCCCGGCTGGATCGTGTGATGCGCGGCCACCACGACATTCGTGTCCAGCACCGCGCGTTCGGTCATGCTCAGAGACGCCTGCCGATTTCCTCGCGTGCCTCACGCAATTCGCGAAAGGCCTGTTCGCGGGACACGCCCTGCGCGCCGAGCCGCGCACCCTCGGCCATCGCTTCGGCGACGATTGCCTGCGCCTCCGTGCTGTAGCGCCGACTCCGCCAATCCTCCAAGTCTGCCTGGTTGCGCAGGAAATCCACCACGCGCCGATCCAGATCGGGAATCGCCCGGACGCGGCTTTCGAGGTCCGGCGGCAATTCGATCGTGAGGTTCATGAAGTTGCTTTAGCAGCGGCGCGCACGGTCCGCCACTTTTGATTCAATGCGTCACCTTCACGCGCAGCCAGCGTTGCGTGGCGGCGGAAAGGTTCACGAGGTCGCGCACTTCGACGGTCTTTACGCCGGGCGTCGCATCATCGCCGCCGACGTAGCCGGGGCCGGTGAAGGGCGCGCCGAGCGTGGCCAGCCAAAGCGCACGGCTTTGCGGGTTACGCGTCGCGGGCGAGAAATCGATGGAACGTCCCGTGCCGCGCGCCACCACACGGTGATTGACATCGAGATTCTCAAGCTGACCCTCTTCCCTCTTCGTCCCGCACCTTTCACACCGCCTCCATGTCGAGCTTCTCGCCTTGCCGGTTGTCGCTCTTCAACCCACGCGTGTACCCTTTGGCGGAGGCAAATTTTGCCGCGTAGCACCACAGCTCCCGTTGCTCGATTTCTGGCGATACCACAGGCGCACCACTAACTCCGCTGCGCGGGCCAAAGGCCCAGCGACAAGCCAGCCCAGGGCAACGCCCTGGGAACTGCCACACCACGATTTGTAAGCCCTGAAAGGGCGGCACAAAGCCGGACACCCCTATGTTTCGCCCTTTCAGGGCTCGCGCCGTAACCCGTGTTTTATCCCAGGGCGGCGCTCGTTCCTCGCTTGCCCTGGGCTGGCTTGTCACAGGCCTTTGGCCTGACGGAATTAATTCTCCCGCCCATGCGGCGTGTCCTCGGCGATGCAGAGTGAGTAATCGAAAACGGTCTGCACCAGTGGGCAGAAGCAGTTCATCATCCCGGCGATTCTTGAGCCGCTCAGCTTAGTTGTCAAAGTATGGGGCGAGATCAGCGATAGTGCAGTCCTGTAGCCATTTGTTAATGAGGATAAGTCGTCCGTGAGCATGCAGGTCTTGAAGCCAGTATGGCTTGTCCGCAAAAAAGTCTGCTTCTGGTCCGTTGTTCAATACGACGAGTTTGTTGCTTCCATCGAGACGGTCACTAAGCCATTGGTCAATGCGGCTGTTGATGCCGGGATCACCGAAACCGTAGCCGCAAACGATAAGATGCACATGAGGTGCAAGATGGCGTCGAAACGCGGTGAAAAGATCACCAAAAAAGCCAATCCCATAAAGTTGCTCTTTGACGACCGTACCGGAAAGAAATGCCGGCTTCCATTCAACAGGCCTTACCAGATTGCCATTCTGATCGTGGCTGTGAAACGCGTCTAAGTCGGGAATGGCATATTGGCGAGCCCAACCGGGAAAGTCATATAGGAACCAATTCACAGAACCGTGGAGTTTGAAGAGACGAACTTTCTCGCGAGCGTTTTCGGGCCACCAACTGAATGCACGAAGTTCCCCGCGTTGATCCGCAAAACCATCTTCGAGGGCGACTCCGTTTGCTCTACACTGAGCTTCGATCAGCACATCATGGTTGAGCGTAAAGATGTCGAGTTCATCCACGTGATTTGCAACGTCTGTGATCGGGTCTAGGCCGGATCGCGGCTGCGTCCCTGTTGTCAGCATGTGATACACGACCCAGTGAAGGAAGTGGCAGGCAGCCTCTCCGAGACCGACTAATCCAGTGCTACCTGTCGGACCTTTGAATCCTACATGAAGGTGTGCCGCCTGCGCACGGAGCCGCCGAAGAAATTCCACCACTGCCAAGTTTGGAGTGTGATCCACCTCGGGACGAGATGCTTGATAAGCCAAGCTGAACAGGTCTTCGTAGTTTGGTTGCCGAGGGGTCGGAGTCCGGGCTAACCCGATGATATAATCCGAGGCAATGTCGTTCACTACGCCGAGGAACTGCTGAACAACCGGCGTAACTGTATCCACGAAGGCTGGGTTGGGCTGCGGTCCTGGCCGGAAGTTCTGGACCGTATCTAAATGCCACTGCCCGGCTAACGCAGAACGCGTTATGTCGGGGGCCAAAGGTTTGCCCGAGGCTCTTGAAATCCCTGCGCCAAAGAAAAATGCGGCACGACTCATAACGTTTCGTTCATCCGTTCACTTCCGACGAAATTCGTAAACCAAGGTTCCGGGTCCGGAGAAGGGCTCATCAAGATATCCGTGTTTTCGCAGGGTTTCGACGGCAGGCTGAAGAAGCCTAGTCTTCATGGACATAAGGGCTGAGCTACCAGGGGCTGTCGCCTCTCCCACAAAAAACATGGTTTGACGTGGATCGCCTGGATGCGGCTTCCGAATAACGTGGAGCGCAGGCTCATTGAGTGAACCTGTTTGCTCAAATGCCTTGAGAATTTCTTCCGCTGCTTCTGAAAGAGCAGATGAAGAACCCAATGGAACCTCATAGGTCAGCATTGCTTGACCTGAAGCGGCATCGGAATTAGCGGCGCCACAAGTAGCAACCAATTCGATAAATGCCGCCTCTGCTTCCTCCCGGAAATCCACATACTTGTAGCGCCGCAGCGTGTCCGGCAGATCGCAGTCGGCCAGCAGCAGCGGGATGAAGCGGCGGCCTTCATTGGCGGGGTCGCGATGGATGGCGGTGCTCCGCTCCAGGGCCACCCAGCCCGAGGCGAGCGCATTCGGGGAGATGCACAGCAGCAGCACCCGGGACTGTTCCAGCCCCTCATCCACCTTCAGCGCGATGATGTCCCCCGACCGGACGTTCCATTCATCGAACCACACCCGCAGCCCTGCCTGCTTCAGCCGCTCCGCCAACCGCCGCACGCGCGGCTTGTCCTGCGCATTGTGGCTCAGGAAAACGTCGTAGGGGAAGTTGGCGGGCATCGGCTTGCGAAATCTGGAACGGCTGGAAGCTTGATGGTCCGACGCGGAGATGGAAAGACTCGAATAGCGGGCAGTCTGGCCGAAGATTGAGAATGGAAATGACGCGGATGCGGGTTTTCGGGGCGCGGATTGGAATTGTCCTGTCGCGAAAGCAAATGGCACAGACGCGAATATAAGCATGAGGTGCCGTCGCTCTTCTCGACACCTTTCGGCGGATACTCTGACCTGCGCGAACGATGCTCAAAGTCGCGCGGACGATGCTTGGGATGACGCGCGCGGTGTTCACTCTCTCGAAATAGATTCTGTGTGTGGCGCGGACGCTGCTACCTCTCTCCGCAAGACTTATGAATCAAAATCAAGAAGATCG
>JBBRPM010000001.1:0-277022 GCA_038228115.1 Chthoniobacterales bacterium | reverse complement strand
TGGAAAAAACCGGTCATTCTGAGCGCAGCGATGAACCTCCGAGGCGGCGGAGGGGACAAGAGGGGGAAGGAAGGCGGGCGAGCCGACTATTTTCTTCTTCTTGGCCGTGGCCGCGGGTGACCGCCGGAAATAGTCAGAGATGTTTCGCTTCGCTCAACAGGACAGTTTTTCCAAACTGAGCCCCTGCCGAAATAGGGTCCGCGAAAGACGCGAAAAAGGGAGGGCGAGGCATTTCCTTTTGCGTGGTTTCGCGTGTTTCGCGGGTCTCATCCACTGATGACACCGCAAATTGTTTCCGTTTCCGATTTGCGAATCGGGAAATTCATTTACCATCCGCGCCTATGTTAAGCGCAGGCATTGTCGGTCTTCCCAACGTCGGTAAATCGACGCTCTTCAACGCAGTCACCAAAACGCAAAAGGCGCAGGCGGCGAACTATCCTTTTTGCACGATCGATCCGAATGTCGGTGTGGTCACTGTGCCCGATCCGCGGCTGGCGGTGCTCTCGAAACTTTCGCATTCTAAAAAGCTGGTGCCCGCGGCGATCGAGTTTGTGGACATCGCGGGGCTCGTGAAAGGCGCGGCGTCCGGGGAAGGGCTGGGGAATCAATTCCTGAGCCACATCCGCGAAGTCCACGCGCTCGTGCAGGTCGTGCGTTGTTTTGAAAACGACGACATTCACCATGTCTCCGGCAGCGTCGATCCGGTGCGCGACATCGAGATTATCAACACGGAACTCATCCTCGCTGATCTCGCCGCCGTGCAAAAGCGCAAGGACCGGCAGGCGAAGGCGGCGAAGACGGGAGACAAACTGGCGAAGGCCGAGATCGCGCTCGCGGAAAAACTTATCCCGCATCTCGATGCCGGGAAACCAGCCACTACGCTGGATTTGAGCGATGATGAGGCAAAGCTGATGCGCGAGTTTTTCCTGCTCTCGGGGAAGCCGACCATCTTCGCGTGCAACGTCGCCGAGTCCGACCTCGCGAACGTCGTCGCGATCGTGGAAGCCGCGCGCGACAATGAAGGCGTGAAGCCGAGCGAGAACGTGGAACTCACGCCTGCGGCGAAATTCGTGACGGCGGTTCAGGATTACGCGCGGTCGCATTTCGGCACCGAAGCCGTCGTGATCAGCGCACAGATCGAGAGCGAACTGGCGGGTTTGACGGATGAAGAAGCGAGCGAATATCTCGCGGGCATCGGCGTCGCATCGAGCGGTGTCGGCTCGCTGATTCGGGCGGTGTATCATTTGCTTGGGCTGCGCACTTACCTCACGACGGGCGAGCAGGAGACGCGGGCTTGGACGATTCGCGCGGGTGACAAGGCACCGGCGGCGGCGGGTGTGATCCACAGCGATTTCGAGCGCGGCTTCATCGCGGCGGAAATCGTGCATTTCGACGACCTGATCCAGCTCGGCTCGAATGCGAAAGCGCGCGAAGCCGGCAAGCTGCGGGTCGAGGGCAAGGAATACATCGTGAAGGACGGCGACGTGGTGGAGTTCCGCTTCAACGTGTAGGCGCGATTGGAATTGTCCGGCGGGGTCGCGGGCCGTTAAACTGTCGCGCATGGAACTTGTGCGACGATTGCTTGTTGGGATGGCGATGCCTTTGCTCACCGCGGGCATTTCGTCGGCGGAAACGGCGCCTGCGCAGCCCGCAGCCGTCGTGGTGGAGACGGAAAAATCCGTGGAAGTCCAGATGCCGGGGGCAGGCTGGAAGCCGGCCAAGCCGGGGCTCGAACTGGCGACGCATACCAAATTGCGGACGGGTGAATTTAGCCGCGCATTGCTGCGCGTGACGGATTTCGGAGTGATGCGGATCGATGAGCTAACGACGATCGAGGTGACACCCGCGGAATTTGCGCGCAAGGCTCACGATCTCGATTTGAAACAGGGCGGCTTTTATTTTCTCAACCGCGACAAGCCGCAGGAGCTGCAAATCCGCACGGCGTCGGCGAATGGAGCGATGAAGGGGACGGAGTTTGCGATGCGGGTCGGACGCGATGGGAAGACGACGGTGGCGATGTTTGAAGGCCAGGTGGAACTGAGCAATGCGCAGGGCAGCGTGCTGCTGAAGAGCGGCGAAATGGGCGAGGCCGAAATCGGGCGGAAGCCCCGGCTGACCTCAAAGATCGTCGCGGTGAACATCATCCAGTGGTGCTTGTATTACCCCGGCGTGCTGGACCCGGCAGACTTCGGAGCGCGCTCCAGCAAGTCTCTGGATGCGTATCGCGCGGGTGATTTGCCGCGCGCTTTGGCCACGTTTTCGGACAAGGGAGAACCGCTGCTGCGCGCGGCGCTGATCCTTTCATCGGGCCAGGTGGAAAAGGCGCGGGCGGCTCTCGGGAAAGTGCGTGCGGATGATCCTGAACGGCGCGCGCTGGAGCGGATGATCGCGGCGGTGCAGTTCCGCGAATGGACCGGAGGCGAGCCGCGGACGGCGAGCGAGTGGGTGGCGGAATCGTACTACAAACAATCGCGCGGCGATCTCGAGGCAGCGCTGCTGGCGGCGCAAAAGGCGATCGCGCTTTCGCCGGAGTTTGGCTTTGCGTGGGTGCGGGCGGCGGAGATGGAATTTTCGTTCGGACGGACGATGAAGGCGATGAAGCTGCTCGAACGCGGGCTCGAACTTTCGCCGAGAAACGCGCAGGCGCACGCGCTGCAAGGCTTCCTGCTGGCGGCGGAAAATCACACGGGAGCGGCGCGGCGTGAGTTCGACACGGCGATCGAGATCGACGGCGCGCTGGGAAATGCTTGGCTGGGGCGCGGGCTGGTTTCGATCCGACAAAATCACGAAACCGAAGGGCGTCGCGATTTGCAAATCGCCGCGGCGCTGGAGCCGAATCGTTCGTTGCTGCGCAGTTATCTCGGCAAGGCTTTCAGCCAGGTGGGGCGCAAGGAGCAGGCGGAAATCGAACTGACGCGCGCCAGGGAAATCGATCCGGCTGACCCGACGCCGTGGCTGTATTCCGCGATCCAGCGGAAGCAGGAAAATCGGTATAACGAGGCCATCGACGACCTCGAAAAATCCGCGGCCCTGAATGACAACCGCAGCGTCTTTCGCTCGCAGTTTTTGCTGGATCAGGACCGCTCGATTCGCGGCACCAATCTCGCCGCGATCTATGAAAACAACGGGCTCGCCGAGCAGAGTGTGCGCGAAGCAGTGCGCGCGGTGGATGCGAACTACACGAGCGCACCGGCGCATCTTTTCCTCGCCAA
The DNA here is from genome assembly GCA_038228115.1 of Chthoniobacterales bacterium. GTDB lineage: Bacteria > Verrucomicrobiota > Verrucomicrobiia > Chthoniobacterales > Chthoniobacteraceae > JANLQB01. The sequence continues at coordinate 273,810 of JBBRPM010000001.1, read as the reverse complement.
CAGCTACGATTCGTTCCGCGATCTGGCCGGTGTGGTGACGCGATATGAGGCGGGATTTTTTGGCGAGTTACTCGTTTCAAATCTACTCGGACCCGTGGGCGGCGGCCCGCTTTCGCAGTTTGTCTCGCAGCAGGAATACTCCAAACTTTTTGAAAAAGACGGCGTCGGTTTTTCGTCGAATACGCAGTATTTCAGCAGCGGCGAATTGCGGCAGACGGCCTCGCAGTTTGGCACGGTGGGCAATCTCAGCTACGCGCTGGACGGATTTTACATCCACGACCCCGGCCAGCGGGTGAACAATCACTTCACGACCGCAGGCGGATTTGGCACGTTCAAGCTGCAGCTTACGCCGCGGGACACGGTCTTTTTTCAGACGGAAATTTCCGACACCGAGGGCGGCGATCGCGGGCAGCGCTTCGACCCCGATGCGGCGAAAACCAACAAGGCTCTGCGGACGCTCGACTTCGAGGAAAAGCAAGATCCGGGGCTGCTGCTTTTAGGTTTTCACCATGAGTGGAATCCCGCCAATCACACGCTGCTCCTGCTCGGGCGACTGGCGAATCGGCAGGTGCAAACGGCAGCCGACACGACGCAAACTGTGCTCGATTACGAAGTGTCCGCCGTCGCCCCGCCGGACATCGTGGCGATCGCGCAGGACAACTCGCTGCCGCGCGGTCCCGATTATTTCCCGGTGTCGCGATCGCTGGCACATCGCGGCGTTTTGACGAGCACCGGATCGAGTCTTTTCGATTCGGATTACCGTTCGAGTTTTGAAATCAAGAGCGCGGAGTTGCAGCACATTCTTTCGATCGCGCGTGATACGCTAATCCTCGGCGCGCGCTATCAGAGTGGCGAGTTTCACACCCGCTCGTTGCTGACGCTCGTGCCGACGCTGGAGAACCAATACAACCTCTTCTACTACGATAATCCGCCTTCGAGTCAGGATGACCGCGTGGACTACGAGCGGCTGAGTCTTTACGCCTATAATCAATGGCATGTGACCTCGCGTTTGTCGGTGACGGGCGGCGTGGTTTACGACCATCTGGATTACCCGGATAACTTCCGAAATCCACCGACGAACGGGCGGCAGACTTCGCTGGAGCGGGTGTCGCCAAAAGCGGGATTCATTCTGGAACCGTGGCGCGGGGCGGTCTTGCGCGGCGCATATTCCGAGGCGGTGAGCGGGACGAGTTTCGATGAAAGCGTGCGGCTGGAACCGACGCAAGTTGCGGGCTTTTTGCAGTCGTATCGGAACCTGATTTCCGAGTCCGTGATTGGCGGCGTCGCGGGCGGACGCTTCCGTTTGTCGGGCCTGAGCTTTGAGCAAAAGCTGCCGACGCGGACTTATCTTGGCGTCGAGTTCAACGTGCTGGAGCAAAAGCTCGATCGGACGATTGGCGTGATCGAGAATTTGAACGCGGACGTGTATCCGGTCGCATCGGTGCCTTCCTCGATGCCGGAGCACGACAAGTATCGCGAGAATCTGCTCACGGCGACGGTGAACCAATTGATCGGCGACGAGTGGTCCGTCGGACTGCGCTACCGCTTTTCCCAATCGAAACTAAAAACAGAATACAGCGATCTCGCGGCGGCTATCTCGCGGCGGGGCGACCCGTTTTTTCTGGATCGTCTCGTCCCGGCGGCGAAGCAGCAGGCGGAGTCGGAGTTGCAGCACTTGAGCTTGTTTGCGCTCTACAATCATCGCTCCGGTTTCTTCGCGCGCGCCGAGGCAAACTGGTATCGGCAGACGAACGAAAAAACGGCGGACACGCCGACTTATTACGACCCGACTTTTCTGGGTGTGAAAACGCACGTGAGCACCAGCCACGTCGATCTGCCGGGCGACGATTTCTGGCAGTTCAACGTGCAGGCCGGCTACCGCTTTCACCGGAACTTGTGTGAGATCAGTTGCGGCCTGCTCAATATCACAAACGAGGACTACCGGCTCAGCCCGCTGAATCCGTATGAAGATTTACCGCGCGACCGCACGCTCGTCGTCGGCTGCCGGCTGAATTTTTGAGGTCACCATGTCCACGGACGCTCCGGTGCCGCTGCCGCGGAAACCTCTCCGGCACAGGTTTCGCAGGTTGCTCGCGCTGAGTTCGAGCGTGGTCGGCGCGGTGCTCGTCAGCGCGCTGGGATGCCTGCTGACACAGGCTTCTTTTTCCGTCGGCACCTTTGGATCGCGCGCGCCGCCGCGCTTCGGATGGCTGTGCGATTCCGTGGGGGAAAAGCTGGCGCGCCTGAGCTACGATCTGCCGTTCACATTTCGCGGCCCGGTGCGCTCGGAGGATGCGTGCATCGTTTACCTCGATGAAAAAGCGGGCCACGAACTGAGACAGCGCGGCTCTATCTGGGATCGCTCACTCCACACGCAATTGCTGCAAAGACTCACCGCCGACCATGCGCGCGCGGCGCTTTTCGACATCGTCTTTTCCGAAGAATGGCCAGAGGCAAAAGTGGACGACGACTTTGCCGCGGCGCTCAAGGAGAACGGCCACGTTTTTCTCGCCGGCGCGATGGAATCCGATGCCGGCGCGCCTTTGGCGACGGGCGTGCGCATCGTGGCAAAGCGAGTGATCGCGCCGATCCCGCTGCTGCGCCGCGCGGCGGCAGGCTGGGGTTTGATCGAGTTCGATCCGATCGACGGCGATTACGGAATCCGCCGCATGAATACCGGCGCGGAAACGGTGCCATCCGCGACCTGGCGCATGGCGGAGCATCTCGGCGCGGAAGAGACGAAAACGCCCGAGGCGCGCGCCGCTCTGCGCTGGATGAATTACTACGGACCCGCGGGTTCTTTTCCATCGATCGCGTATGATCAGGCGCTGGAGCCGGGTCTTCAGCCAGGTTTTTTCAAAGACCGCATCGTTTTCATTGGCGGGCGCTCCACGCTGGCAGGCTTGGGATTTGGGAAGGACGATTATCGCAATCCTTACGCGCAGGTTCGGAGCGGATTTTCGACGGGAGTCGAAGTGCATCTCACGGCCTTGCTGAATCTGCTCGGAGGCGAGTGGCTGACCCGGCTCGACGAGCGGCGCGAGCTTTGGTTCGCCCTCGCGACGGGCCTCGTCCTGGGCGCAGCACTCCCGCGTTTTCGCCCGCACATCGCCGCGCTCATCGCGCTCGCGGCGACCACCTGCATCGGTCTTTTTGCATGCTGGATTTTTGCTCACCGGCATCTTTGGTTTGCATGGTGCGTGCCGGCGTTTGTGCAGGTGCCTGTCGCGCTGACGTGGGCGATCGGGGCGCGATACTTTTTGGAAGAGCGCCGCCGGATCGCGCTCCGCAGTGCGTTTGGACATTACCTTTCGCCGCACATCGCCGACCGCATCGCGGACGCGGATTTCGATTTGAATCCGGGTGGCGCAGTAGTGGAAGCCAGCGTGCTTTTCACCGACCTCGAAGGCTTCACGCCGCTCGCCGAGAAGCTCGATAATCCGCAACTCGTCTCGGGCATTTTGGTGGAATATTTCACGCAAACCACGAAGCACATCCTCGGTCATGAGGGCACGATTTTAAACTTCGTCGGCGACGCCGTGACCGCCGTGTGGGGCGCGCCGCTCGCTGATCCCGCGCACGCGCGCAAGGCGGCGCTGGCGGCCTGCCGCCTGCATGAATCCGCGCGCATTTCGGTCGGTGGCCACATGCTGCGGACGCGCGTCGGCTTGCACACGGGGCGCGTGCTGGCGGGGAATATCGGATCGGCGGAACGCTTCGATTACGCGGTCGTCGGCGACCCGGTAAACTTCGCTTCGCGCCTCGAAGGACTGAACAAATACCTCGGCACGAACGTGCTCGTTTCCGATGTGATGCGGCAGCAACTCGGCGACGAATTTGTCCTGCGCGCGCTCGGCGATTTCCGCGTACTCGGCCGGAAGCAATCGTGTGTCATTCACGAGCTGCTGGGTACGACGGTCGATGCAGAGGTCGGCCCGTGGTTCGATTTGTTTGAGTGTGCTCTTACCGCTTTTCGCAGCGGCGACCTGGATTCGGCGGAGCGATTTTTCCACGAGACGCTGGCCGCGCGCGAGGGCGACGGGCCGGCGCAATTCTATCTCGCTCACATCTCGAAACTGCGCCGCGCGCCGCTGCCGCTCGATTGGGCGGGCGTGGTGGAGTTCGCCGAGAAGTAGAAGGTTTCTTCTGCTTGCAGTGCAGGGCCGCTCCTGATAACTCGGCGCGCATGAGATTGAATTCGGTGGCATCAGTTGGGCTTTTCATGGCGGCACTCATCTGGACAGGCTGCGCCTCGCACGAGCGCGATGGAAAGACGACGGACCTGCCGGTTCAAAAACGTTTACTAATTATGCACTCACTCACCACAGGCCTCGTAGGAAGCGTCGGCTCCGCCGACTCACCAGTGACCGGACTTCCAGCGGGATATGGGCAGATCCAAGTGTCCGTCGCCGGCACCGATACCGTGCACACCAAGTTTTGCGTTTACGGCCCCGGCACCACTCCCGCCCCCACTTGCGGCGTCTCGGTCGCGCCGGGTCCGAATAACCCTCGCAGCTACCGAGCCGGACCGATGAACGTCCTGCTCAAAGCGGACGCCGGCACCACTTTTGTCGTGAATCCCATTCCGGTCACGGTGCAGGTCGGCGTGAAGACGAAGCTCACTGTTACCTACCATTAGTTCGTGTCTGCGGGGGGTAAAAAACACATCGACACCAACGCCGCGCAATCGCCGCGGCTTGGCTTGAACGCAGCGTTTGCGAACCTCAACGCTGGCGATCTGCCCCCGGGCCCGGCGACCGCTCCCGCGCCCGATGCTCCGCAGGCGATCTGGAAAATGGGGCGCGTGGTTTTGCGAAAGGAGACGGCGCGGCGCGGCGGGAAGACGGTGATCGTCGTCGATGATTTCGCCACCCATTTACCGGAGTCGGTCATCGAAAAAATCGGGAAGAAGCTGCGGCAAACCTGCGGTTGCGGCGGCACGGTGAAGGGGCGCAAGATCGAAGTGCAGATGGATCAGCCCGCGCGCATTCGGTCGGCGCTGGAGGCGGAGGGATTTGAAGTGGCGGGGATTCGCTGAGTTGGTTTCGCATCGCCACGGCTAAGCGTTCAGGCCACGCGGGGTTGTGGAAGAACACTCCTCCATTTCCAAATATGAAACGCACCCTCCTGTTCACAATTCTCGCGACTTCGGTCGCGCTCACTCTCGATCTTCATGCGGCGGAGCCGAAGAAGGTCATCATCTGCACCGTCACCACCGGCTTCCGCCACAGCTCGATCGCTGATGCGGAGAAAACGCTGAAGCAACTCGGCGCGGACTCGGGTGCCTACACGGTCGTGGACATCGCGCAGCAGCCGACGGCGCAGGTTTCCAAAAAGCCGGGCGCTCCGAAAAAGCCCGATGATTTGAAAGCGGACGCGGACGATAAAGCGCGCGCAAAGCACGAAGCGGATGTGAAGCGTTTCGACGAGGAGCAAAAACGCTTCGCAGAAGCCACAGCGAAATGGACGGCGGCGGACGATGAGAAAGTGAAGGCTTCGCAGGCGGAATACGACGCGCAGATGAAGGCGAGCATGGAGAAGCTGTCGCCCGCAAACCTCGCGGCGAAGCACATCGACGGCGTGATCTTCGCAAATACGACCGGCGATTTGCCGCTGCCGGATCGCGATGGATTCATCAAGTGGATCGAAGACGGGCATGCCTTCATGGGCATGCACTCCGCGAGCGATACCTTTCACCATTTTGAAGGCTACCTCGATATGCTGGGCGGTGAATTCGAGACGCATCACGCGCAAATCCCGGCCGATCTCATCGCCGCGGATGTGGCCAGCCCGGCCAATGGCGGGATCGGTCGCGAGTGGAATCTCAGTCAGGAGGAGATGTATCACATCAAGCGTCAGGACCGCTCGAAAGTGCATGCGCTGTGGTTCATGCGGCACGATCCGAATGAGACGAGCCAGCTCGTGTTTTTCCCCGTCTCGTGGTGCAAGATGGCGGGAAAAGGCCGCGTCTTCTACACCTCACTCGGACACCGAGAAGACCTCTGGAACGCCGATCCGAACATGAAGGACCGCAAAAATTCGGTCGAGATCAGCAAGCAATATCAGGCGCACCTTCTTGGCGGCATCAAGTGGGCGCTCGGACTCGCGGAAGGCACCGCGACGCCAAACCCCGAGGTGAAATAGTCATGAATCCACGCATTCTTTTCGCCGTCCTCCTTCCGCTCGCGGCCTTCGCTGCCGATGATGAAAAAGACTTCAAGCCGCTCTTTAACGGCAATGATTTCACCGGCTGGCACGTCCGCAACGAGAAGGCGCACAACGTGTGGATCGTGGGAAATGGCGTGCTGAAAAATGATCTGAAGACGGGCGAGCACGGCGTCGATCTCGTGACCGATGCGAAGTATTGGAATTTCACTGTGCGCTACGAATACATGGTGCCCGATGGCTCGAACTCCGGCTTTTACCTCCGCGGCCGGCACGAGCTTCAAATCCTGGGCGACTTCAAAAGCGGCAAGGCGTCACTGGGCGGAAACGGCGCGATTTATCAGCACACCGCGCCCACGCAGTTCGTCAGCAAGCCTGGCGACAAGTGGCAGACGGTCGAGGCGACGATGGTCGGCGACAAGGTGACCGTCACGATCAACGGCGTGAAAGTTCACGACAACGTGACCGTCGAGCGCGCGACGGGCAGCGAGCTGGATCGCGATTTGAAAATGCCTGGGCCGTTTTTTCTACAAGGCGATCACGGCGCGGTTTCGTTTCGGAATTTGCGCGTGAAGGAACTGCCGAAAGAGTAGTTCGGTGGTAACGCTGCGCGCCTGGTTGCGCATGTTGGAAGCGTTCCGCTTTTCGGCCACTCACGGATACGGATCTTGCCGGTCCGTCGTCTGGAGTTCCGGCTTCCTCTGCCCTTCGTAGCAAGCAATTGGCCCTGTCGTGAATGGCGATACGCGTTTCACCGAGTATGATCGGGCCTCCGGATTGCGGAGACAGCGGGCATAGTCGATTGCGCGTTTAGAAAGCGTTGCACTCAAAACTACCGACCGGCATTTCGACTTTAGACGGAGAGCGTCGTGTTACTTCGACTGCGGACGGCGGGACTGACCGAGGGCAAGCGCGCCAATCGCGAGGAGCATCGCGGAACCGGGCTCTGGGACGGGTGCCGGGGCGGGCGCGATGAGCGGCGCAGGGCTGACAACGGCTGTGCCGCCATTGATGACCAGGGTTCCTCCGCTGAGATTGAGACTGCCGGAGCCGATCGCCAGCGAGCCAGCACCCGTTTTTATCAATGAGTTTCCTGCATTCACGACTGCATTTGGTGCCACGGGCCCAATCGCGGTCGGGAATACCACGGATCCGGATCCGATGTTTAAGGAAGACAGAGTCTGGGAAACGAGGAAGCCGGAATTCAGATTTACCGTTGCGCTGGAAGTCGAGTTTCCAAGTGAGAGAGTGCCGCCGCTAAATGCGGTCGAGGCAGGAACCGAGAGGACACCGGTTGCGACTACCCCGGAGATACGCGGCCCGAGAGTCGCGGCCTTCAAAAAAATCGGACGAAGTCCGTCGGGATGCGCAGTCAACGCCCCGGCCTGTGCGACCGGTGCAAACACGGCAAGAATGGGCGACGCAATAACGAGGTTGAGGAGGGGATTTTTCATGGTTCCGAGTGTTGGTTCCGAATGGCAGATAAGTAATGATTTGAGAGAGAGGGCTGCAAGTAGTTCTTGCAGATCAGTCGCTGCCAAAAATTCGCAGTCTGACTACGAACTGGCCGCAATTTTCTGGAACGCCTCGCCTTCATTCAGCGTCGGGCGCTCGGGGCGGCCTTTGTATTTGTAAATGAGGTCCATGTTTCCGAGGCCCATGAGCCATAGGATCGTCGCGTGCAGATCGTGGACGTGCAGCCGGTCTTCGACGGCGTGGAGGCCGACTTCATCCGTCGCGCCGATCGCCTGTCCGCCGCGCACGCCGCCGCCTGCCATCCACATCGTGAAGCCGGTCGGATTGTGATCTCGCCCTGTGCCTTTCTCGCTCATCGGCGTGCGGCCAAACTCGCCGCCCCAGACGACGAGCGTCGTATCGAGAAGACCGCGCGCTTTTAAATCTTTGAGCAATCCCGCGATCGGCTTGTCCGTCGCGCGGCAAAGTTCACTGTGATTTTTTTCGATGCCCGCATGCGCGTCCCACTTGCTACCCGCGCCGCTGTAAAGCTGCACGAAACGGACGCCGCGTTCGACGAGCCGCCGACCGAGCAGGCACATGCCGCCAAATTTTTCCGTCTCCTTCGCATCCATGCCGTAGAGCGCTTTTGTCGCCGCCGTTTCGCGGGAAAGCTCAACCGCTTCGGGCGCTTCGGCCTGCATGCGAAAGGCGAGTTCATAGCTGGCGATGCGCGCTTCCAGCTCGCTCTGCGCACGCGTCTCGGCGTGGGCGCGATTCATTTGCGTGAGAAAATCCACCTTCGCCCGCTGCTGCGCGTCGTCGATCCCGGCGGGCGGGCGCAGATTCGCGATCGGCTCGCTGCCGGGCTCGATGCGCGTCCCTTGATACAGCGCGGGCATGAAACCCGCGCCCCAGTTTCGCGGCCCATTGATCACGCTCGCCGCGTTATCCTGCATCACAACGAACGACGGAAGATTTTGATTTTCCGTGCCGAGCCCGTAGCTCACCCACGACCCGAGCGATGGACGCCCCGCGAGGATCGAGCCGGTATTCATCTGGCACACGCCGGAGGAGTGATTGATGCCGTCCGCGTAACACGAGCGGATCACCGCGAGATCATCCGCACACGTCGCGATTTCCGGAAGCCAGTCGCTCACCCAGAGCCCGCCCTGCCCGTGCTGTTTCCAAGCGCGTTTGCTCGCGAGGATCGGCGAGTTGAATTCGCCCATCGCCGTGATGACACGTCCGAAGCTCGGCGGGATCGGCTTCCCCGCGAGTTCATTCAGCGCCGGCTTCGGATCGAACGTATCGAGATGCGAAGGCCCGCCTTCCATGAAACAGAAAATCACGCTTTTCGCCCGCGGCGCGAAGTGCGGTACGCGCGGTTTCAGCGGCTGCGTAAGCGAGCGCGCCTCCCCGGCTCGCGCGCTGCTTGCCAACAAATCCGCCAGCGCCAGCGCACCGAATCCCGCGCCCGCACGCGCGAGAAAATCGCGGCGCGAGGTGGTGAAGTCGTGGTGGGGGAAATTCATGGGAAAGATGGCGGAGGATGCATGGCAGAGAATCGCCAGCTTCCCAATATTGGCACATTTGAGCGCCATGGCCGCCTCAAAAGATTGGGGAGTTTTCCAAGTCGCCTCAAATCGAAAACGTCTCCAGCCGCGCCAGCGCCTGCTTGTTCAGCCGGTCGCACACGAGCGCGCAAAGCTGCATCACCATCTCGTCGCCGATGGAATAAAACGCCTGCGTCCCCCGCTGCTCGCGCGCCAAAAAACCCGCCTCGCGCAGCACGCTCAGTTGTTTGGAAACGTTTGCTTGCGACAGCCCGACCGCTTCCACCAATTCATTCACCGTCTTCGGCCCGGCTTTCAGCTCCTGTAAAATGGCGAGCCGCGTCGGCTCGGAGAGCGCGCGGAAATTGGCGGCGATTTTTTCGAGAGCAGCGCGGTTGAGTTTTGCCATGAGAACGATGTTGCCACATATTGCCATAAAGCGATAATTATCAAGTGCGGCCCGAGATTAGGATGAACATCTTGCGCATCCATAGCTCTCGAAAAACCCACAATAGCATTGATATATCGTTGTATGACGATATAAGATTCCGCCATGGAGAAGATCTCTTCTCATCAACTTTTCGAACTTCAGAAAGCCAACCCGGCGGTCGCACTTCTCGATGTCCGCACGCCTGCGGAGCACGCCGAAGTCCACGTTCCCGTTGTCCACCTCATGCCACTGGACCGCCTTGATGCCGATCGCCTCGCCAGCGAACCCACTTTTAAAAAGGACATGCCTATTTACCTCCTCTGCAAAGGCGGCGGACGTGCGACGCAAGCTGCGGAGAAGCTGGAAAAAAGCGGCTTCACGCAATGCTGCGTCGTCGAAGGCGGCACACAGGCTTCGACGGATGCCGGGCTGCCGGTGGAGCGCAGCGGGCGGAAAGTGATGAGTCTCGAACGGCAGGTCCGCGTCGCCGCCGGGACGCTCGTCCTCGCCGGCATCGTGCTCGGGACGTGGGTGCATCCTGGCTTTTACGGCCTCAGCGCGTTTGTCGGCGCGGGGCTCATTTTCGCCGGACTCACCGACTGGTGCGGCATGGGTCTGCTGCTCGGGCGGATGCCCTGGAACCAGCGCGTCGCAGCGTCGAAATAACCGCGATTTTCCATGGAAACATCTCGATCAAAAACTGTCGTCATCATCGGCGGAGTCGCGGGCGGCGCTTCCTGTGCCACGCGTTTGCGCCGCATGGATGAGCACGCGGAAGTCATCGTCTTCGAGCGTGGACCGCACGCGTCGTTTGCAAATTGCGGGCTGCCGTATCACGTCGGCGGGGTGATCGAAAACGAGGGCGATTTGCTCGTCGCGAAAGGTCCGCTTTTCAAAGACCGCTTCGGCATCGACCTCCGCACGCGCTCCGAAGTCACCGCCATCGATCGCGAAGCCCGTGCAGTGGAAGTGCGCGACCTCGCGACTGGCCAAAATTTCCGCCAGCACTACGACGCCCTCGTCCTCGCGCCGGGCGCGTCGACGTTGCGTCCGCCGCTGCCCGGCATTGATTTGCCCGGCATTTTCACCCTGCGCAATATCCCCGATGCGCGCCGCATCATCGAGTGGATCGGGAAACGCGCCGCGAAATCCGCGGTGATCGTTGGCGGCGGATTTATCGGCCTCGAAATGGCGGAAAACCTGACGCACCTCGGGCTGGCCGTGACGATCGTCGAAATGCTCCCGCAAGTGATGCCACCGATGGACGCGGAAATGGTCGCGCCCGTCCACGAGCACCTGCTCGCAAAAGGCGTGAAACTCGCGCTCGGAGCCGCCGTCGCCGGTTTCGCGGAAAAGGAAAACTGCATCGCCGTGCAAACGAAAGACGGCACCGAGCACACCGCCGAAGTCGTGATCCTCGCCATCGGCGTCCGCCCGGAAACCGCGCTGGCCAAGGCTTCCGGGCTCACGCTCGGCGAACGCGGCGGCATTCGCGTGGACGAACAAATGCGCACCAGCGACCCGCACATCTGGGCCGTCGGCGACGCCGTGGAAGTGCGCGACCGGATCACCGGCACGTGGACGCTCCTCGCCCTCGCCGGCCCCGCGAACCGGCAGGGCCGCATCGCCGCCGACGCCATTTGCGGGCGCGCGCCCGCTTTTCACGGCACGCAAGGCACCGCGATTTGCGGCGTTTTCGACCTCGCCGTCGCCTCGACCGGAGCCAGCGAAAAGGCGCTGCAACGTGCGGGCATCACCGATTACGAAATGCTCTATCTTCACGCCGGGCACCACGCGGGATATTTCCCCGGCGCGGAAAAAATGCATCTGAAGCTGATCTTTCGCGCATCTGACGGGCAAATCCTCGGCGCGCAAGCCGTCGGCAAAGCGGGGGTGGACAAGCGCATCGACGTCATCGCGATGGCCATTCAGAAAGGCGGCACGATTTACGATCTCGAAGAAGCCGAGCTGTGCTACGCCCCGCAATTCGGCTCCGCGAAAGACCCCGTCAATTTCGCCGGCATGATCGCTGTCAATCATCTGCGCGGCGACGACCCGCTCATCCACTGGAGCAGTCCGCAGCTCGTCAACTACGACCTGCTCGACGTGCGCGATGCGGACGAATTCGCGAGCGGTCACGCGCCCGGCTCGCGAAATATCCCGCTCAACTCACTCCGCTCAGCCCTCGGCCACTTCACGAAGGACCGCCCGCTCGCCGTCTATTGCGCCGTCGGAGGCCGCGCCCACAACGCCGTTCGCCTGCTTCGACAGGCAGGTCTGGAAGCCGCAAATCTATCCGGCGGCTACACGACTTTCCGGCACATCCACTGGAAAACGGCCTAACCGCCACGGGTTTAAGGCACCGCGAAACGGCGCGGCATTTTTTCAAGAAATCATCCCCGTGTCAGACGGTGTACCAAGGTCGGAATGACCGCGGATTTCTCAGATTAACGCGGATTAGGAATCCCAAAATCCGTGTTAATCTGCGAAATCCGCGGTTATCTCCGCCGGAATGGGAGTTCCGATTTCCGCAGTTACAGTGGAAGATCACTTGACGCCGCGAAAAACCGCTTACCACTCCTAATGGTGCGCATATTTCACGCGAACCACTATATCTTGTGCTTGCACCCGTTCGGTGCGGCTCCTATTTTCGGCCCCGCTTCCCGGAAATTACCACTTTCAACCCACCCAACGCATGTATCTCAAGTCCCTCGAAATCTTCGGCTTCAAGTCTTTCGCGCCCCGCACGATCATGGAATTTCATCGCGGGGTGACTTGCGTGGTTGGGCCGAATGGGTGCGGGAAATCCAATGTGCTCGATTCGATCCGGTGGGTGCTCGGCGAGCAGTCGGCGAAGGCGTTGCGCGGTGGGGAAATGGCGGACGTGATTTTTTCGGGGACGGATTCGCGGGCGGCGGTGGGGATGGCGGAGGTTTCGATGACTTTTTCGGAGTGCGAAGAGGCGCTCGGGCTGGACTGGCACGAGGTCACGATCACGCGCCGCGTTTTTCGCGACGGCGGGTCGGAGTATTTGCTGAACAAGACGCCGTGCCGGCTGAAGGACATCCATCAGATGTTCATGGATACGGGCATCGGGCGGTCGGCATATTCGATCATGGAGCAGGGCAAGATCGACGCGATTTTGTCGTCGCGGCCTGAGGATCGGCGCGCGATTTTCGAAGAAGCTGCGGGCATTACCAAATACAAGAGCCAGAAGAAGGAGGCGCTGCGGAAGCTGGAGGCGACGGAGGCGAATTTGCTGCGGCTGGATGACATCATCAAAGAGGTGAAGCGGCAGATCGGGTCGCTGCAACGGCAGGCGGGGAAGGCGCGGCGGTATCAGTCGTTGCTCGCGGATTTGAAGATGCTGGAGACGCATTCGGCGAAGCGGCAGTTCGACACGCTGGAAGAGCAGCGCACGGCGGCGACGACGGAGCACGCGGCGCTGAGTGATAAGCAGATCGAGGCGGAGCAGGAGATCGAGCAGCAGGAGGCGCAGGTGCAAATCCAGCGCGCGGCTTTGGAAGAGATGGAGGCTCGGCTGAATGGGGCGCGGCAGTCGGTGAACGATCTGCGGACGCGGATCTCGAATCATGAATCGCGCGTGATTTTTAACACGGAGCGCGCGGAGGAATTCGAGGGGCTCGTGGAGCGGTATCGCGCAGATGTGGCGGGCGCGGAGGAGAAATTTCGCATCGCGGAAACGCAGCTTCACGACACGGATACGGAGCTGGCGCAGATCACGGAAATGCTCGCGGGCGAACTGCGGCGCATGGAGGAAAAGCAGGCGGCGACGGCTTCGCTGACGGCGCAGCGGCAGGAGGCGGAGAGCACGATCAGCGCGGTGACGAATGATTCGGCGCGCGTGGAAAACAAGCTGAGCAGTCTGCGCGGCCAGATCGCGGGCGTGATGCAGCAGCGCGATGGCGCGGAGGCGCGGCTGAGTTTTCTGTCGGGCGAACTGGAGCAGCTCACTTTTGCGTTCACGGAATTCACGGAGCGGCTGCGGAATACGCAGGCGGAACTGGAGCGCGCGCTGAGCGATCTGGAAGCGCGCACCGCCGAGTTGGCGGGCGCGGAAGCGCAGATCCGCGAGTCGCAGGCTTCGCTCGTGGGCGTCGATCGTGAATTGCGCGATGCGCAGCGGGCGCTGGCGGAGAAAGAGTCGAAGCTGGAAGTGCTGCGCGCGTTAAATGAAGGCGGCGAAGGTTTCTCCGAAGGCACGCAAGCGGTGCTGCGCGGACTCGATAACCCGGACTTTTTCAAACCATCGGTGATGGGTGCCGTGGCGCAGTTTATCGAGGTGGACCCTGAATACGTGACCGCCGTGGAAGCAGCTCTGGGAGCTAATTTGCAGGCGATCGTGATGAAGGATTCGATGATCGCGGAGAGCGTATTGAAGACGCTCGCCAGTCAGAAAATGGGACGCGCGGCGCTGGCGTTGCGCGAGTTGGACCGGCATTTCGATCACATCCACAACGAGTCGATGTCGCTGCCGGAAGGCGCAATCGACTGGCTCATCAACAAGGTGAAGGCGCAGCCGGAAGTCTCGCGGCTGATCGAGCGGCTCGTAAATCACGCCGTCCTCGTCCCCGACATGGCGACGGCGCTCCGCATTTTCCCGCAACGCGGATCGGCAATCGTGACGCTCGCGGGTGAAGTGCTGACTGCGAACGGCGTCGTCCACGGCGGCGCGACGAGCGAGGCGGTGAACTCGGTGCTGCAACGCAAAAATCAAATCCACGAACTCGAACGCGAGGAAGCGGTGATCGTGGAGCAAGTCGCCGGGCTGAATCAGCGCCGGAACGATCTCGCGCTCGAAATCGAAACGACGCAAGCGCGGCTCGATGAAGCGCGTGAGGAAAAGCAGAACGCGACGCTGCAAGTTTCCACGATGCGGAATCAGCTCGCGATGATCGAACGCGAGGCGAAGGAGACCGAGCGCAAGCAGCAGAATCTCGAAGGCGAACGCGCGAGCAGCGAGGCGCGGCACTCGGAAGCGGCCCACCGCGTGAGTTCGCTCGAAACGGAACTTGCCGCGAGCCAGGAGCAAATCGGCGCGCTGCAAGTCCGCCGCGCCGAGGCGAACAACGACCTCGAAGTCTTGCGCGCGCAGGAAAATGAAGTCGCGAGCGAGCTGAACGAATTGAAGATCAAAGTCGCCACCGAGCGGCAGCGGCACTCTTCGCTCCACCATCAGCGCCAGCCGATGGAAGCCCGAATCGAGGAACTCCGCGAGCTCATCGCGCAGCGCCAGCTCGACATCGAAACCTACGCCGAACGCGCCGCCGCGATGCAGGTCGAGAACGCCGAAATCGAGTCGAACCTTGAGCGTCTCCGGGGGCAAGTTGGCGAAGGTGAAAGCGCCGTCTCGGCCTTGGTGGAAGAGCGTTCCGGCATGGCCGGCGCGGTCGAAGAACTCGCGAACACGCTGCGAATTCTCCGCCATCAACTCACCGAATATCACGACAAACGCAGCCGCCTCGAAGTGCGTCAGTCACAGCTCGAAATGCGCAGCAGCGCCATCCACGAGCACATCCAAAAACGCTACCAGCTCGACCTCCGTGAATTCGAGCGCGACCTCCACGGCCTGCGCGTCGCGATTCGCGAAAACGCGAAGCGCGCCCAGCGCGGTGCCGAGAGCGAAACTCCCGCCGAGCCGGCGCTTTCCACGGTTGAAAGCGTGGTTTCCACTGAAGGAGAAGAAGTAGCCTCGGGTGAAACTCCGTCCTCCCAGGAAGACGTCACTGACGCCTTCGCGATCGATTGGGATCGCCTCGATTCCATCGTGAAGGAACTCGACACGCGCCTCGATTCCATGGGCCCGGTCAACCTCGACGCCATTCAGGAATACGACGAACTCGAACAACGTTACACTTTCCTCGAACAACAAAACACCGACCTCAACAACTCAAAAACCGAGCTGCTCGACGTCATCGCCAAGATCAACCAAACGACCAAGGTGCTCTTCGCCGACACGTTTGAAAAAATCCGCGTGAACTTTGCCGAAATGTTCACGGAACTCTTCGGCGGCGGCAAAGCCAACCTCGTCCTTAGCGACGAAAGCGACCCGCTTGAAAGCGGTATCGACATCATCGCGAAACCGCCCGGCAAACAGCTCACGAGCATCACGCTGCTTTCCGGCGGAGAGAAAACCATGACCGCCGTCGCGTTGCTCTTCTCGATCTATATGGTGAAGCCGTCGCCCTTCTGCGTGCTCGATGAAATGGACGCGCCGCTCGACGAATCGAACATCAACCGCTTCATCAAAATCCTCGACCGTTTCGCCGGCCAGAGCCAGTTCGTCGTCATCAGCCACAACAAACGCACCATCGCCCGCGCCGACGCGATTTACGGCGTCACGATGGAAGAACACGGCGTCTCGAAACTCGTCGGCGTGAAATTTAGCAGCCGCGAAAAATCGCCGAACGGCGACGACTCCGACGTGATGAGCAACAGCGAATCCGGCCACGTGCAAAGCGTCGCCGAGGTCTTCGGCAAGAGCCCGAATCTGCACAGCGAAAACCTCGAAGCTTCGGAGAACGTCGCGTAACTTCGCAACCTTCGCGTTTCCCCAGAATGAAAAAGCTGCAACTCGCTCTCGTCGGGCTTACCGCGTGCCTCTTCGCCTCCTGCGCCACCCCGACCGGAAATATCCCATCGTCATCCGGCCGCAGTGCGCTCGGCCACCGCCCGGGACCGAAGGGTTTCCGCACCGTCGTGATTGACGCGGGCCACGGCGGCGAAGACTCCGGCGCGCACAGTTGGAGCAGTGGAGACTTGGAGAAAAATCTCGCGCTGGATGTCGCGCGCCGCGTGCAAAAGGAACTCTCCGGCCAGTTCAAAACGGTGATGATGCGCGATAGCGACACCTTTGTGGACCTCGACGAACGAGTCGCCCGCGCCAGTAAAAACGGCGACGGCGTGCTCGTCAGCATCCACTTCAACTCCGGCCCATCGCAACTCCACGGCCCCGAGACCTACTACTGGCGCGTCGATAGCTATAGCCTCGGACGTCGCATCCAGCGCAAACTCGAAGCCCTCGCCGGCACTAGCCCGCGCGGCTTGGTTCGCCGCCGCATCCGCCTCACGCGCAACCCCGAAATCCCCTGCGTCCTCGCCGAATGCGGATACATCAGCAACGCCGAGGAAGCCCGTTTCGCCAGCGACCCCGGCTACCGCGGACGCCTCGCCGGAGCCATCGCCAGCGCCATCCGCGAGCAAGCCCTCCGCGGCGACGAAGGCATGGGCCCGCTCCCGCCGCCCCTCAACGCCCCGCCCAGCCGCCCGACCGACGCGCGGGAGTAGCAAGAAAGGCGGTGTATCAACCTCCGATCCGAGGTTGTCGCCACGCCGTCACCCCATTTCTTTGAATTCGTACGAGGAATAAAATCACGAGAGCGGAGACTTTCACCCAGTCACCAACGACATGGGACACTCTCATCAGCGTCCAGCTATGCGTGTTGCGCCGCTGCGGCAGGGTTGCATTAGTTTAAGGGGCATTTTCTACCAACATGTCGCGCCTATGGTGACGATCGACTCGCCAGACCGGGCCGGTATTTGACCGGGGCTAAATACGAACATCTGGCATCCATCCCGATTGCCGAAAGCGAACTAAGATGAAGCGCGTTGCCAGCGAAGCTTTCGAGCTGTTTCCTTTTGCCGTGAAAGAAAACCAATCCGACCACACTCATCAAGCACCCGATCCGAAACGTGATGCCGATCCGAGGCACACGCAGGAATTGGACACTGTAGCTCAAAAGCCAACCGATGTAACGTTGGGAGCACGAAGCGACGGGCCGGATGTCGGAGCAAAAGAGGACCAGCAGTCACCGATGCCTGGCGCTCAGACGCCGACAAAAGATGCGGACATTCACCTGCGTGAATCCGTGAAGGTCGCGGCGGGCCTGGAAGCGATGTGGGAAAGCGCCAAGTTTACCTTGCGACAAATGGGTCCGGTTCGCGGCACGCAGAGTTGGTTAAAAATCAATCAAAAGGATGGCTTTGACTGCCAGAGTTGTGCCTGGCCTAGCCCGGATGGCGACCGTCACCTTTTCGAGTTCTGTGAAAATGGAGTGAAGGCTCTCGCCAGCGAGAGCACGAAGCAGCACATCACCGCGCGCTTTTTCCAGGAGCACTCCATCGCGGAGTTGAGCGAGCAGAGCGACTACTCGCTGGAGCAACAGGGGCGGCTCATCGAGCCCGTGGTAAAGCGCGAAGGTGCTACTCACTACGAGGCGATTTCGTGGGACGACGCCTTTCAGTTACTCGCGCGCGAACTAAAGGCGCTGCCGACCCCGGATGCAGCCGCCTTCTACACTAGTGGACGGACCAGCAATGAAGCGGCCTTTCTTTACCAACTGTTTGCCCGTCAGTTTGGGACGAACAATCTGCCCGACTGCTCCAATATGTGCCACGAATCGAGCGGCGAGGCTCTTAATGAAACAATAGGGATCGGGAAAGGATGTGTGACGCTGGAGGATATCGAAGATACAGATGCCATCTTTATTCTAGGACAAAATCCCGGCACGAATCATCCGCGGATGCTAACTAGTCTGGAGCGGGCGAAACATCGCGGCACGAAGATCGTGGCCATTAACCCCCTGCCGGAACCGGGGCTGATGCGCGTGCTGAATCCCAATCCGGAAGAGTATCCCAACGTCCTGACTTACCCGGTCAAACTTTTGCTGAACAAGGGTGTGCCGCTGGCGGACTTGTGGCTGCCTGTCCGCATCAATGGCGATATGGCCGCGATGCGGGGCATTATGAAAGAGATGCTCGCGGAGGAAGAGCGGCGACCGGGGGAGGTTTTCGATCCCCACTTTATCCGGGATTTCACGATGGGGTATCCCGAGTTTCTCGAACACCTGAGAGCCTCAAGTTGGGAGGATATCCTGGCCGGCAGTGGCCTTAGTCGGGAACAGCTTCGGGAGGCTGCGGAAATCGCGATGACGAGCAAGCGGATCATCTGCTGCTGGGCCATGGGCCTGACGCAACATAAGAACTCAGTGGCGACGATTCAGGAAGTCATGAATTTTCTCCTCCTGCGCGGAAACATAGGGCGTCAAGGCGCGGGCCCGTGTCCAGTACGCGGACACTCCAATGTGCAGGGCGACCGTACGATGGGAATCTGGGAGCGGATGAATGACAAGTTCATGCAAAAGCTCGCTGACGAGTTTCAATTCGATCCTCCTAAAGAACACGGAACCGACACGGTGGAAACCTTGAAGCATATGCGAAACGGGGACATTCGCTTCTTCTTTGGATTGGGCGGGAACTTCCTGTCCGCGACGCCCGACACGGAATACACCGCCCGCGCCTTACAGCGCTGCCGGGTGACGGCCCATGTCTCGACCAAACTCAATCGGGCTCATTTAATCACCGGCGAGATCGCGCTGATCCTACCGTGTCTTGGACGTTCGGAGATTGATGACAAGGCGAATGGCAGGCAGTTCGTGACCGTGGAAGATTCCATGGGTGTCATTAGCTCTTCCCGCGGACATCTAAAGCCGGCGGGACCGATGTTGCTCAGTGAACCAGAAATCGTAGCCCGCCTCGCGCGCGCTACTCTCGGCTCGGCAACGCACGTGCAGTGGGAAATGCTAACGCAGAATTACGACGCCATTCGTGACCATATCGAGCACGTCATTCCAGGCTTTGAGAAATACAATGAACGCATTAAGCGCGACGTCTTTTATCTTCCGAATGAAGCGCGGGATCATCGGAAGTTTAACAATGGAAAAGGCAAGGCCATCTTTATTTGCTCCGCGATCGAGCGACACGACCTGGCACCGGGTGAATACCTGTTGACCACGATTCGCTCGCACGACCAGTTCAATACGACCATTTACGGCTTGAGTGATCGCTACCGCGGTGTGTATCATGGAAGGCGTGTGATCTTTCTCAATGGGGACGACGTGAAGGAAGCGGGGCTGCAACAAGGGCAGATGGTCGATCTCTACAGTCATTTCCAGGGCGAGGTGCGGACGGCGCGGAACTTCATGGTGGCTCCTTTTGCCATCCCACGGGGATGCGCCGCCACTTACTTCCCCGAGGGAAACGTTTTGATCCCCATCAATAGCACCGCAGAGCGGAGTAATACGCCGACTAGCAAGAGCGTGAAGATCACCGTGGAGCCGGCGGAAAATCAGGCGGGCGCACTGCGTTCGCTGGAGAAAGATATCCGTGAATCGAGCGATCAAAACGGTCTGCGCAAAGCAGCTACTTCTCCACGGACCTAAAAGTATCTCATCGCTCGATCGAAAGGCGGCGGAAGCTCCGACGGGGTTACATTTGTGCGACTGTCGGGCATCCGCCTGACTCTAGTGTGCGATGTTTTATATGATGAAACGCACTTCACCTGACCCCAACCTCCCGGTCCGCGTGCTCGTCGCAGATGATGACGCGAAGACCCTGAAGGCCCTTATATTTCTACTGCAGCGCCACGGGTACGTCGCGACCGCGGCTCCAGATGGCCAGGCCGCTCTCGATATCCTGACCGAGCCCGAACCGCCCACCATTGTGTTGCTCGACTGGGAAATGCCCAAGTTGGACGGCCTCGACGTCTGTCGCGTCCTTCGCGCCATGCCGCTTCAGCATTACATCTACGTTATCATGGTCACGGCTCGCGATTCCGCCGAAGATTTGCTGGCGGCCCTTGCGGCCGGAGTGGACGACTTTCTTGCGAAGCCTGTCGATAGCGCACAATTGCTCGCACGCATGCGCAGTGGTGAGCGCGTGCTGGCGCTGCAAACTCGTCTGGAAGAGCGCATCACTGAGTTGGAAGCGACGATGCGGGAGGTTAGTCGCCTTAAGCGACTTCTTCCGATTTGTATGTATTGCAAAAAGATCCGCGACGACGGGGACTACTGGCGGGAAATTGACGGCTATATCCACGAGCACACCGGCACCGACTTCTCCCACGGCATCTGTCCCGATTGTATCGAAAACACCGGACTCTTGCGTTCATTTCCCAGAGCATCCACGACGCAGGGTATCTAGCCTTGGCGTCTTGGGCCAACCCAGTCTCTACCCTCGTGTTGAGCGAAGGTGCCCAGTCACCTCACCCGCTTGGTTTTCGCTCCATGAGCCTACGGTCAAGGTTGTGAGATCACCGTCCCGTAAGGCGGGAGCGTAAAAACGCCGCGCGGCGTGTGACTGCCGCGCGACGTTTACATGGATAGCAAGAAATGCTAGCGAGCCATGTGGCTGGTCTCTTCCGCCTTGGGCTTCAAGCCGGGACTTCCCGCCTTGGCCGACCTCATCGGCTGCGCCGAGTTGTCGTGTTTCATGTCTGAACAGCCAGTGGCTCCGAATACGATGGCGGTGAAGGTCACTGCCACGATGATTAGTTTCTTCATTGAGCCAACTATCCGCATCCTGCCGAAACACTGGATGTATATTTCACGAGTCCTCATCTCCGGGGGCTACCGGGACCGAATGTCTCTACTCGCGACATGAAGCGAACAAAGACCCTGCTGGAGGCAGAGTGCGGGTAGTTTGGAAGCTACCCTTGCCCGAAACGATTTCCCTCTTCGCACTATTAACGAGGCCGGGGTAGCGATGGACTTTGGATGGGTGGTACGTGTTAGGGGCGAAGGACGCCGTGTTGTTCGCCTTCCTGCACATGAGGTATGTTGCCCGAGGCATAAGCGCGGGCGGCTTCCCACAGGTATTGAAGTTTGAGAAAGCCTGAGTTGTCCCAGAACTCGGCCCGCGCTGGTTCGACGGCGATCAGCGTGATGGTGGGATCTTCACGACCGCCGGGAAACCAGACTTTAAACGGCTCGCTCCACAGTTCGTTGATTTTTTCGCGATCGGTAACAAGTGCTCCGCTACCGTTGACGGTGAGGTAGTTGGCGCTGTCGTCGGAAAAGATGAGATCGACGTTTGGATTACTCTCCAAGTCGTGCGCCTTGCCGCTTTGCCGCGAAGTGAAAAACCAGACGCGACCGTCTGGTTCGACCTTGGCGATGGCCATAGGAACCGTCCGCAGGCCGGCCTCTGGCGTGTGGGTTACCAACATGGCGGTGCGGAATTTGCCGAGAAGCTCATAAAGTTTTTGGGTATCTGGATTCATACCGTGAAATCGCGCGAGGAGAGGAAATCGCGGGTATGCTCGTGGCGGGCGGAGTCGAAAGTTTTTGGAGGGCCGGTGCTACGATGGGCTGCATGCCATCGCGTGAATCGCCTGCTCATTTAGCACTATAGGGCGACTCTGCGTTGCAGATTGACGTGGAAACTCCCGAGCGGAAATTCATCTTCGTGAACGAGGGCGAGCCATTGTTTTGGGTCGGTTTCGTCGTCGATGGCGCGCGTGCTGGCTTTCCATTTCGAGGCGACGTTGGGTTTCACGTAGCGCGAGATGAGATCGTGCGCGGCGAGCCAGAAGCTCATTTTCGAGCAGTCGGCTCCGAGTTTGTACAAGGTGGTGAGTTCTTCGCGCAGGCCCGCGAAGCCTGATGCCAGCAGGTCCCAGCGGATGGTGAGCCGGTTGTCGCACCAGAGGAGCACGTCTTTTTGATGCAAATAAGCGAAGAGAAGCTGGCCTCCAAGCGCGTCGTAATTCCGCACGCGCCTGCCGGTGATGGGAAAGCGGAAGATGCGATCGAGCAGGATGGCGAAGCAGACGTAGCGGGCGAAGGGAAAGGTGACCGCAAGCTCAGAGGCTTCGCTGAAACTGCGAAGATCGACGCGTAGCTCTTCGAGGCCGTACATCCAGAAGGGCGCGCGCTGGCGAATCATGAAGGGATCGAATGGCAACTCGCCCAGACTATGTGAGCGGTCGTGGATGAGATCCCACAGGGCGACGGTATCGCGGATGAGCGGGAGCGAGCCGAGCCAGCACTCCAGCTCCGGGTGCAGCGGGAAATTTACCGCGACTGCGGACCGCTGGGCGCACGACTGGAGGCGCGCGGCTTCACGATCGCAAAAGATGATCCCGAAGTGATTCGACGGGCGATCGAGCACGGAGACGGTTTCGGGAAAAAGCACGGCGCATTCGCTCGCGTAGCCAGCGGTGAAATCGACGAAATGGCCGGGGACGAATTTTTCATTGCGATAGCGAGTGCGCTCGAGCGTGGCGAGCCAGTCGGGCCACGGCGTGAGCAGGCGCAGCGCCTCGAAGCGGATGTCGCTGGAGGCGTTGGGCGTGTAGAGCGGAAAGACGGCGAGGTGCTCGATGCCATCGCGCCGATGCCGCTGCGGCTCGAAGGCGGCGAGCGAAGCGGCGAAATCGGGCTTGGGAAAGGCGCTGCTTTTCCACGCGGCAAAGTCGGCGTGAAGGTGCGCGAAGTAGGCGGACTGATGGGGAAAATGGGGAAGCAGATATCCGAGAGCGAGGATGATCCGCTCCACACACGCGGCAGCGCTTTCGTGTCCGCCGGGCTCGACGCTGCCGGTCGGAGTTTGCAGTCGGCGCAAAGTTTCCGTGGCGGCTTTTAGCTCCGGCCAGGCCGCTGGCTCGCTCACCGGTGCAGCGTCTGCTTTGCTGTGGTGAAACGCGGGCGCGGCGAGCCAGTAAACGAGATTCAGCCAAAGCTGACGGTGATCGTAGGCTCCGAAACGCTCGTCGCCGAAGAGGACGGAATCGGTGACGACGACGACCCGTCCCGCGCCGAGTGGAGCGATGCCGATCACGCCTGCATGGGCGGGATGAGCGTGAGGAGTCGCCTGCCACGCGATGGTCGCCGCGCCTTCCGCGATGCACCAGCTCGCGCGATAAAAGCAGGCACTCCGGGCCTCATGCGCCAGAGCGGAATCGGGAACCGGCGCGGCGATAATCCACTCGGGATTTTCGTGCGCGCATGCGGAGCGGTCGGATACTTTCCCGTTCTCGATCCGCAGCCCGGCCCCGGCGATCAGTTCGTTCAAATTATCCCCGTATTTGTCGTGCTCGTATTCGGTGATGACGAGCAGGCCGCCGCCTGCGCGGACCCACGCGAGCACGGCTTGCATTTCAGCGGCAGAAAGTGCGGGCGAATGAAGCGAAGTCGTGCGCTCCCAGCGCGGATCGCAGGGGTGAAGGAGGACCAGCACTTCCGCGCTCGCGAGCAGCTCCGCGGTGAGCGGTGAATCGATATTTCGCGCCACTTGGAAATCGCGGGCTGCGAGTGTGTCCGCCGCATTTTGATAGGAGGCGTTGGCCGGATCTTCGGGCTGCATTTCGCGCGCGCGAGCGGAGGAGACCGACCAGCTTTCGCTGTGGAATTCGTCGAACAAAACGCGCGCGAGTTTGCGTTGCGTGAGGTTCGTCATGGCACATGCACTGTATGCGCTCTGAGCCACTCCGCAAAAACGTGGGCGGATGCGGGCGCGCATTTACCGAAAAGGGAACGGGGCGGTAACGATCCGGTAACATGGACGGGGCACGTTGGGCTCATGAAAAAGACCTCCCTCCGCGCGGCGTTCACGCTCATCGAGCTCCTCGTCGTCATCACCATCATCGCCATCCTGGCGAGCATCGCTGCGCCAGTTTACCAGCACGTCATGCTCACCGCACGAATCCTCCATGCGACCGCGGATGCGCGATCCGTGGGTCTCGCCCTGCGGCTCTACTCGAACGATAACAACGGGCTCTTTCCGAGCGGCAAGAACGACTACGGCGAACAAATTATTTCGTCGAACGATGCCTTCCGAAGCCTCTTCCCGACTTACGTGACGGACGAGAAAATCTTCACGGTGCCGACTTCAAAAGCCGGGCCGAAGGCGGACAACAAGGTCGAGACGCAGTCGGATATTCTCCAGCCGGGGGAAAATCATTGGGCCTACATTTCCGGGCTAAACAGCTCGTCAAATTCCTCGTGGCCGCTGGTGGTTGATTCCACGGACGGCTCCGGATTCTACACGGACAAGGACACGGAACTCGGCGGCACGTGGAAAGGCACGAAGGCGATCGTGGTGAATACGGATAACAGCGCGGCGGCGGTGAAGGTGCTCGGCGCGGGCTCGAAGCGCTATCTGCCGCGCTTCGACAATCCGTCGAAGAACGCACTCGTTTTGAATGATTACATGGGCGACGGCGCGAAGTTGCTCGAACCAGCTCGGTAGAGGCAAAAAAGCAGCGACGCGGATGAGCCCGCCGCTGTTCCGAGTGGAGCAGCGGCGGGCGTTTTCTTGAATTTCAGATTTCAGATTTCAGATTTCAGATTGAAACTATGATGGCTCCGTGGATGGCGTGTCCCAACAATCTGAAATCTGAAATCCAAGATCTGAAATCCAATGACCCCGCATGAGATCAAGCCGAAGCAATTGCGCGCGCTGCTGCTGCTGCTCGTGCTGCTGCCGCTGATCCCGACGGTGCTGATGGTGCGTTTCGTTTTGGACATGATCGAAGTGGACCGCACGGCGGCGCTGGAGCGGCTGGTGTTTTCGGCGGAGCAGACGCTGTTGAAGGGCGAGGCGAATTTTGCCAAGCTGATCGGTGGAAAAGTGGAGCAGGTGACCGCGGAAAAAGTGGCACAGTTTTACGGTGGCCTCGTGGAGGGGAATCAAGGCGTGAGCGTGCTCGATGAAGGCGGGCGCGTGATCGCCGACAACGCGCGGCGACGTGGCGGAATGCTCGCGCGCGCGTCGTTGCAAAATGTTTCGCTGCCGTGGTCGATCGAGATTTCGCTCGCCGATCCGACGGCGCTGAATGCGGGCGTGAAGGATCGGATGAAGCATTACATTTGGACGCTGATCATGGCGATCGGCGCGGTCGCCTTCATCGCGATCACGGCGGCGATCACCGTGGGCAGACAGATCGCGCTGCATGAGTTGAAAGCGACTTCCGTGGCGACGGTCGCGCATGAATTGCGCACGCCGCTCGCCTCGATGCGCATGCTTGTGGACACGCTGCGCGAAGGTCGCTACCGCGGCGAATCGCAGCTCCAGGAATATCTCGACATGGTGGCGAGTGAGAACTTGCGGCTCTCGCGGTTGATCGATAATTTCCTCACGCTCTCGCGCCTCGAACGCAACGAACACGCGATCACGCTTCAGCCCACGTCGGTCCACGAAATCATCGAGCAAGCCGTCCACGCGATGCGCGCGAAGCTCGAAGTGCCGGGCTGCCACTTCACCTACGACGCCGGCGAATCGCTGCCCGACATCCTCGCCGATCGCGACGCGATGGTGGTCGTGCTTGGGAACCTGCTCGACAATGCGGTGAAGTACACCGGCGATGAAAAGCGCATCGACCTGCGCGCGCGCGATGCGTCGGGCCGCGTCTTCATCAGCATCCAGGATAACGGGATCGGTCTTTCCAAATCGGAACGCAAAAATGTCTTCCGCCGCTTTTACCAGGTGGACCAAAAACTCTCGCGCTCGCGCGGCGGCTGCGGGCTCGGGCTCGCGCTCGTGCAGCACATCGTGGAAGCGCACGGCGGACGCGTGGATGTGAACAGCCAACTCGGTCGCGGCACCACTTTCACCGTCTCCGTCCCCATCGCCAAAACCGAAGAAAAACCGCTCGCATGGAAACAATCCTGATCATCGAAGACGACCCCGTGATGATGCGCGGGCTGAAGGATAATTTTGAGTTTGAGGGCTACACCGTGAAGACGGCGATCGACGGCGACGCGGGACTGAAAGAGGCGCTCCGAGTTCAGCCCGATCTCATCATCCTCGACCTCATGCTGCCGAAGGTGAACGGCTATGAAATCTGCCGATTTCTGCGCGAAGAAAAGCAGGACATGCCGATCATCATGCTCACGGCAAAAGGGCTGGAGTCCGACAAAGTGCTTGGCCTGAAACTCGGCGCGGACGACTACGTGACGAAACCATTTTCGATTAAAGAACTGCTCGCGCGCGCCGAGGCGATCCTGCGTCGCCGCCGCCAGAGCGCGCCGGATTTGCGCGAGTTTGGCGACTGCGTGCTAGATGCCAACTCACGAGGACTCACGGTGAAAAATCACGAGGTGCCGCTGTCGCCCAAGGAATTCGAGTTGCTCCATTATTTCGTGAACAACGCCGGCCGCGCGCTGAGCCGCGACACGATCATGACGAACGTGTGGGGCTACGATTGCATGGTCACCCCGCGCAGCATCGACCGCTTCGTGAATGCGCTGCGCAACAAGATCGAGCGCGATCCCGCGAACCCGCACCACATCAAAACGGTGCGGGAGTTTGGCTACAAATTCGAAGCGTAGTTCCTGCGGCCCTATGGCAAGACCGCGCGCAACCGCATCGCGCCGCGACCAGTCGGCGAGTCTTCGATCGCGACATCGTAGTAAAACGTGATGATCTCGTATGCGCCGTCTGGAACCGGCGCGCCCGCTTGCAGCGCATGCAGCGCGGCGTCGGCGTTGGTGAGCGCTTCGATAGATGAAGCCGCCAGCGCGCTGATGCTCGCGCCGAGACGCTGCTTTTTCACCCGCGCCTGGAGCGTGAGATACGTCTTGCTACCACTGAGCCCGAGCGATGCGGCGGAGCGAAGTTGCGCCGCGGGAAACGCGCCGCTGGCGCTCAGCAGCGGATCGGTGCCGAAAAGATATTCCCACGCGTTATTCACGCCGTCCGCATCTGGATCGGCGAGCGCGCCGCTCTGACCAGAGGGAAAAGCGATGGTGGAAATCCAGCCGGTGAACGATGAATCCGGAACGCTCGTCGCCGCCATGGGTGAAGCGAGCGCGGCGACTTCAGTCGCGCTGAGGCCGCGGTTGTAAATGCGGAAATCATCGAGCGCGCCGGCAAAAAGCGGGTCGGCGGCGAACTGCGAATCGCCGAGATAGTTTGCGGTTTGCGCGATGTTCACCGGATGGATGGTGATGCTCGTCGTCGCGACCGCCGCGCCGTTCACGTAAAGCGTGCCGGTGTTTCCGATCAGCGTCACCGCGACATGCGTCCACTCGCCGACCGGCAGCGGCGACGGTCCCGAGAGGCGCTGCACTGTGCCGCTGCTGTTCTGGATCGCAAATTGCAGCGTGCCCGTGCCGGAGGAAGGCGTGAGAATCATGTATTCACCGATGCCATTTCCAAAGTCGAAGATGCGCTGCCACGAGCCACCGCCCGCCCAGCGCACGCGCGCGGCAAAGGTTACGTCGGTCAAGGGGCCGGTGACATTCGCGGGCAGCGTGACGAGATCATCCACGCCGTCGAAGTTGAGCGCCTGATCGAAAAGTCCCGCGACGTAGGCTGGCGAGCCGGTCGTCACGCCGGCTCCGCTGCCAAAGGTGTTCGTCGTCGTGCCGTCGAATTGATACTGCGCGACGAGGCCGGAACTGTTGGCGGCGACGCTGATGTTCAGCACGGCTTCATCGGCGAGCAGCGTCGGATCGGTCACGCGGACGACGAAGCGGTTCGTGCCGGCATCGCTCGCCGCGGGCACGCCGGAGATGCGGCCGCTCGCGTCGATCGACAACCAGCGCGGGCCGCTCACTTTGCTGAATGTCAGCGTGCCGCCGTCAGCGTCGGTGGCGCTTCCAGCCAGCGTTTGTTCGTAGGCGACGCCTGCCGACGCGCTCGTTTTCACGATCGGATCGGCGGTGAAAACCGGCGCGCGCGCGTTCACCAGCGCGGCGACTTGGCTGGCGGTGAGCGCTTGATTGAAGATCTGAAAGTCATCGAGGCGTCCGTTGAAAAGCGGGTCCGCGGCGAATTGCGAATCACCGAGAAAGTTCGTCGCCGGATCGAAGTCGGTCGGCCTGATCGTCACCGTGCCGCTCGCGACGAGTCCTCCATTCACGTAAAGCCGCGCGGTGTTTGCGCCGAGCGTGACAGCGACGTGAACCCACTGCCCGATCGGAAGCGGCGATGCTTCGATCAGTTGCGAAGTGCCGTTGTTTTTGATCTCAAAGCGCAGCGTGTTCGAGGCCGTCTTCGGCGACAAAATCATGTATTCGCCCGTGCCATTTCCGAAGTCGAAAATGCGCTGCCAGTTGCTGCCGCCGGACCAGTTCACCCACGTCGCGACCGTGATCTCGCTGGAGGTCGCGACGCCAGCGGGCAGGGTCACAAAATTGGTCGCGCCGTCGAATTGCAGCGCCTGCCCGTATTTCCCCGCGACGTAAACCGGCGCGCCGGTGAGGACGCCAGGCGCGGTGCCGACGACCGCGTTCGTGTTTCCGTCGAAGGCGTAACGCGCGACGAGATTGCCGGACGCTGCGACGGGAATTTGCAAAGTCGCGCCATGAATCGCCCCATTCGTGTCGGTGACACGGACGGAGAAAACATTCGTGCCGGCATCGCGCGAAGTGGGCACTCCGGTCAGCGCGCCATTCTGCGCGACGGCGAGCCAAGCCGGTCCTGACATCTTGCTAAAAGTCCGCGCGCCCGCGCCGCCGCTGGCATCGCCGGCGAGCGAGTTGGTGAAGGGCTGCATGGCGACCGCTCCGGTTTTCACGAGTGTCGTGTTGGAAAACTGCGGTGGCCCGGTGGCCGCGATCGCCGCGATTTGCGCATCGGTGAGCGCTGAGCTGACGATGCGCACGTCGTCGAGTTTGCCGTTGAAGAGCGGATCGGCGGACTGGCTTTTGCCGAGGTAATTAAACTTCGTGTCCACATCGACCGGGTTGATCGTCATCGTCGTGTTCGTGTTCACGAGCGCGCCATTGACGAAAAGTTTCCCCGTATTGCCGGCGATCGTGATGGCAACATGAACCCACGTTCCAGTCACCAGCGCACCGGTATTGAGCTGCTGCTCCGCGCCGCCATCGCGCATGAGGAAACGCATCCCGGCGGTGCCGGCCTTCGGAGTGAGCGCGAGGTAATTCGACGTGCCGCTTCCAAAATCAAAGATGCGCTGCCAGTTGCCGCCGCCATTCCACCAGACCCACGCGGCGAAGGTGAAATCCGTCGTGTCCGCGATGCGCGGCGAGAGCTGCACGTAGTCGGACACGCCATCGAGCGAAAGCGCCTGGCCGTATTTCCCCGGCACGTAAACCGGCGCGCCCACCAGCATGCCATCCTGCCCGTTGCCCCACGAGTCGTGCGCATTGCCGTCGAAATCGTAACTTGCGGAATTGCCGCTGCCGGCGTCGGCCATTTCCTGCACGACGGCGAGGGGCGAGGCGTTGTCGCGATAGACCGCGCCCGCGTCGGTCGTCGAATTGTCGTCCCACACCACGCGGCGCACGTCTTCGACCCAATTGTAAATCGCGTAACGTTCGACAAAAGGCGCGTTGTCGAGCATGTCGATCATCGCCGCGACGGTGGCCGTTTGCTGCGCGAAAGTCGGGTCCGGGTCAGTCGTCCAGTTCGCGCCGTTATTCCATTCGGTGACCCAAAGCGGTCGCTTCACCGTGTCGTAGATGCCTTTGAGGTAATTGTAGAGTTGGTTCGCCGCTCCCGCGGGATTGGCGGGATTTGAGTAGCTGCGGTAGTAATGCACCGGCACGAAATCGACGCGCAAGTTGGCGGCGTCCGCTTGCGAGATGAAGGAATAGAGCCAGCTTAACCCTCCATCAGAAACCGCCGGAGCACCGACGCGAAGACCGGTGGCGAGCAAAATCGGCCAGTTCGCGATCGCCTCCGGCACCGTCATGTTCGCCTGATCGGTGTGGTCCGGTTCGTTGAAACCGAGCACGTGCGTGGCACCGCGATATTTCCAATCCTCGTTTAGTCCCGGCCAGTAGCGCGTCTGCCGGATCGGCACGTATTCCCAGTCCAGCGGCGAAGTGCGGCTGAGGTTCCAGTTGTAGAGCCACTTCACGTTGAGGTTCGGCTCGATGTTCCCCGCGATGCCTTTTTTCGCCACCCAGCGCCACGGAAAGACGCGGACGAAACGCACGCTGTTATCGAGCGCCGCGGGCAGCAGGCCGACATCGAGATCGCCATCCTGCGCGACGTAACACTTGCTGACGCCGGTGCCGTTTTCGTTCTGCGCGAGCGTCGCCATGTAGCCGTGCTTTAGCCGGAAGGAGCTGATCGCCATCTTCATCGTCCCGAGATGCAGATCGTCGTAGGCGATGTAGGGCCGCAGCAGTTTCGACGGACCGGCGAAGTAGCGTCCGTCGAA
This sequence comes from Chthoniobacterales bacterium, assembly GCA_038228115.1. Taxonomy (GTDB): domain Bacteria; phylum Verrucomicrobiota; class Verrucomicrobiia; order Chthoniobacterales; family Chthoniobacteraceae; genus JANLQB01. The sequence goes on along the minus strand of JBBRPM010000001.1, from coordinate 243,269 downwards.
AACTTCGAGGGCCGCAAAATCGGGCGGCTGCGGGATGACCACAGTGCCCACCGCGAATTGCACGACGCGCACGTTCGTATCCAAAACCGCCGCCGCACCGCTCACGCGCACGCGTCCGAGGAAAGTCGCGGCCACTGTCGAAGGCTGGAGATTGTCCATGAAGAACCACGCGTCGGCAGAATTCAGATTGATCGTGCAGCCGGAAATCGGATCGCCGGTGCCCGTGATGTGCAGTTCGGATTTCCCCGTCATCGTCACGACCGTGTTCGTCAGCGTCGCCACGGTCTGCACGTGATCGGCGATATTCAGCGTCTGCGCCGAGGCTGCCAGCGGCGCGAGGAAAAGGAGAAGCCGGAGGACGAGACGGAAGGCTGAATTCATGAGTTTTTTGGGGCTGACCGCACGACCGATGCGATACGCAGAAGACTCGCCGCAAATCCATCTGCGGCAATGTGAATGCACGCTTTTTCGTGGTGATTTTGCCGCGCGCAGCGCGATGGCCGATTGACCTTCACTGCCGCAGGGCAGACCATGCACGCGTTCGTCCAGGACTTCCCGCCGCTCCGTGCGGGTAAAAGTCGCTGCCACCGTGAGGCGCTCGAATCCAACTGACTTCGACGCCATGGAACATCCGCCTAACACCAAGAACATCGCCTTTCTCGGCGACTACGTTCCGCGGCGCTGCGGCATCGCGACTTTCACGGCGGATATTTGTGAGGCGGTGGCCGCGGAGTTTCCGCAGACGCAGTGCATCGTCGGCTCGGTGAACGACCGGCCCGAAGGCTACGACTATCCCGAGCGCGTGCGTTTTGAGATCGATGAACAGGAACTCGACTCCTACCGGCGCGCGGCGGAGTTTTTAAATATCAACAACGTCGAAGTCGTGTCCGTGCAGCACGAATTCGGCATCTACGGCGGCGCGGCGGGGAGCCATCTGCTGGCGTTTTTGCGGGAAGTGCGGATGCCGGTGGTGACGACATTGCACACGGTTTTGAGCGAGCCGAATGCGGATCAGCGGCATGTGATGGAGCAGCTCGATCTGCTTTCCAATCGCTTCATCGTGATGGCGGAACGCGGGCAGCACATGCTGGAAACGATCTACGGCATCGCGCCGGAGAAGATCGACCTGATCCCGCATGGCGTCATCGACATGCCGTTCATCGACTCAAATTTTTACAAGGATGTCTTCGGCGTGGAGGGGAAAACGGTGCTGCTGACCTTCGGGCTGCTTTCACCAAACAAGGGCATCGAATACGTGATCGACGCGCTCCCGGCGATCCTCGAGCGGCACCCGAACATCGTGTATCTCGTGCTCGGCGCGACGCATCCGCAGTTGATCCTGCGCGAGGGCGAGGCGTATCGGCGCAAGCTGGAGAAGCTCGCGGTGGATCGCGGCGTGAGCGCGAATGTGATCTTTCACGATCGCTTCGTGACCATCGACGAGCTGAAGGAATTCATCGGCGCGGCGGACATTTACATCACGCCGTATCTCAATGAAGCGCAGGTTACTTCCGGCACGCTCGCCTACACCTACGGCTCGGGGAAGGCGATCATCTCGACTCCGTACTGGCACGCGCAGGAATTGCTCGCGGGTGAGCGTGGCGTGCTGGTGCCGTTTCGCGATTCGCCGGCGATTGCCGAGGGCGTGAATCATTTTCTTTCCAATCCGACGCTGATGACCGCGATGCGCAAACGGGCGTGGAAAGCTGGCCGGGAGATGATCTGGCCGGTGGTCGCGCGGCGCTACATGGAGAGTTTTGAGCGCGCGCGGGCGAGTCTGAGCGTGCCGTCTTTGGAAACAGCGGCGGTGCGTTTGATGGAAAACGCGAACTACCCGATTCCGCCGCTGAAGCTCGATCATCTGTTTAAGATGAGCGACCACACGGGGATTTTTCAGCACGCGATTTATAACGTGCCGAACTATCACGAGGGCTATTGCACGGACGACACGGCGCGCGCGTTTATCTTCACCGTGCTGCTTCAGGAAATCACGGGACCGCAACCGGCGATCGAGATGCTCGCGAGCAGCTACCTCGCGTTTCTGTGGTACGCATTTGATGCGAACACGTGCCGCTTTCGCAACTTCATGAATCATCACCGCGAATGGATCGAGCGCGCGGGCTCGGAGGACAGTCATGCGCGGGCGCTGTGGGCGGTCGGCACGGCGCTCGGTCGTTCGCGCGATCCGGGTCATCGGAATTTGTGCGCGCTGCTTTTCCAGCGCGGGTTGCCGCCGGTCGCGCGTTTCAGTTCGCCGCGCGCGTGGGCTTTTGCACTGCTCGCGATCCACGAATATCTGCGCACCTTTTCCGGCGACCGCGTGGTGAGCCAGATGCGCGATGTGCTGGCCGGCCAGCTCGTCGGCCTTTATCGCGCGAATGCCGCGCCGGGCTGGCATTGGTTCGAGCGCATCGCGACCTACGACAACGCAAAACTTTCCCACGCGCTCATCCTCAGCGGCCACTGGACTTCCGATGGCGACATGCTGGAAATCGGGCTCACTTCGCTGCGCTGGCTCATCGAAGCGCAGACGGCGGAAGGCGGTCATTTCGCGCCGATCGGTTGCCACGGATTCTGGCAGCAGGGCGGCGAGCGCGCGCGGTTCGATCAGCAGCCGCTGGAGGCCCACGCCACGCTTTCTGCGAGTCTGGAGGCGTATGCGATCACGCGGGATGAGTATTGGAAAGACGCAGCGCAACGTTGCTTCGAGTGGTTTCTCGGCCGCAATGACATCGGCCAGTCGCTCTACGATCCGGCGACCGGCGGCTGCCGCGATGCGCTGCTGCAAGATCACCTCAACCAAAACCAGGGCGCGGAATCCAGCCTCGCCTTTTACCTCTCGCACGCGGAAATCAGCCGCGCGGCGAGCGCTCAAATCCACCTCGTCTCCTCATGCGCCGCCTAACTCTCCATCCCACCGGCATCGACCTGCGGCCCAACAGTGCCCGCGTCCTCGTCCGCCCCTTCATCCCGTCCGACCCCGCGCGAATCGTAAACGTAATCGGGCGCGCGCTGGCGATGAGCGAAGCGGAAACGGAGGAGCAACTTGCGGCGGTGATGCTGGATTTCGGCGAGCGGCATCAGATTTTGCGGGCGGTCTGGATGCGGAATTTCGAGCGGGTAAAAGCGCACGTCTTCAGCGGGCGACCGCTCTCGGAGGCACGCCAGCTCTACATCGGCGCGCTTTTCTCGGGCGAATACGCGCTCGAATCCGCTGCGCTTTTCAATCCATCCATCGTGCCGCATCCGGATCAATCCGACGTCGCGGAAGGCGCGCTGCGTTTCATCATGAGCCTGCGGGCGACGGGCGAGGGGCACATCTCGTCGATCGAATTTCGCACGGGCATCATCCAGACAGATTACGCGATGGCGATCGATGAGCCATCGCGCTTTGTGATTGCGCCTGAGTTGAATCCCAACCCGACGTTTCGCAAAAAAGTTTTTGTGCACAAGCTCATGGAGATGGGTTTTGAAAACGAGTGGTCCACGGAGTTGATGCAGTCGCTGAACACCGACTTCACGCTGAGCGAACTGGAGTCCGGGATGCGCCGCGCCGCTGGTGAGACGGGGCCGCTGCCGCGCGAAATCCAGCGTACGACGGAGTGCGTGCGGTGGCTCGCGGAGTCGAATTACGAGGTCCATTTCGCGCCGGGCGTCGCGGTGTCGGAGCGCATCATTTTTCCCGTGTCGTCGAATGAGAGCAACGGCATGGAAGACGCGCGTTTTGTGCGCTTCGTGGAGGACGACGGCTCGGTGATTTATTACGCCACGTACACGGCCTACAACGGGCGTGCGATCCTCCCGCAACTCCTGGAAACTTCGGACTTTCTGACCTTTCGCGCCTGCACGCTGAACGGGCGCGCGGTGCAAAACAAGGGCATGGCTTTTTTCCCGCGGCGACTCGATGGCCGCTACGCGATGATCTCGCGGCAGGACGACGAAAACCTGTTCCTGATGTTCTCGGACAACCCGCACTTTTGGAGCGAGCCGCAGATTTTGCGGCGTCCGTGCCAGGCGTGGGAGGCGGTGAAAATCGGGAACTGCGGCTCGCCGATCGAGACGGAAGCGGGCTGGCTCGTGATCACCCACGGCGTCGGGCCGATGCGGAAATATTGTATCGGCGCGATCCTGCTCGACCTGCGCGATCCCACAAAGGTCCTCGCAGAACTGACCGAGCCGCTGGTGCGGCCCGAGGGAAATGGGCGCGAGGGTTACGTGCCGAATGTCGTCTATACCTGCGGCGCGCTGCTGCACGGCGGGCGGCTCATCCTGCCCTATGGCCTGAGCGACACGGTGTGCAAAGTGGTCACGATTTCGCTGGAGGAATTGCTCTCGGCGATGACGCCGTGCCGGTGAAAAATCACTGGCCCACGCCCGCCGCCACGGCGGGCACGGCGACGCTGAGGTAGCCGAGGATTTTCGATTGCTCGGCACCTTTTAAATTCGCGCGGCCAGACATGCTGGCGACGGCTTTCGACCAGCCATCGATCGAGCGTGAATCGAGCATTTCGAGGTCGTGGCATTCCGCGCACCGCGTGGTGTAGAGCTTGCGGCCTTCATCGAGCGCGCTTCCGCTGCCCGGGACTTTCATCGCGGAGAGAAAAGCGGGCGTGACTGGCGGCGAGGTGCGCTCTTCAAACTGGGAATTCATTTCCTGCTTCAGCGCGCGGAGTTGGACGTGATCGGCGCAGAGTTTGAGCCCGTTCTCGATCGCGGTCATGGCGTGGACCGCGCCTTTGTGAAAGGTGCGCATCTTCGCCGCGTCTTCGAGCAGGGAGTCGGCTTCTTCGAGGTCGCGCTGGTTGCGCGCTTCGAGCGCTTTCATTTCGGGATGCGCGGGCTCGGCTTCGAGGCCGGTTTTGAGGAATTTCGACGCCTCCACGAGACGATGCCGCGCGAGCGCCTGCCGCGTGCGCATGAAGGCGTTTTGGGAAGTGATGACGCGCTTGGAAAGCTCCGCGCGATCCAGCTTCGTCGGCGGTGCCGTGCCGGGACGATCGGTGCCTTCATCGAGCGGGAGCGCGAGGCTGGGGAGGCCGGCTTTGGCGAGTTGCTCGGTGAAATCGCGCATTGCTTTCAAACCGGCTGCGGTGCCCGTGCGCGCCGCGGACGCGCGGGCGGCGATGGAGCTGGCGAGCGCTTTCAGTTTCGCGTCTTGCGCGGCGCGCTGGAAAAGGCGGGCGGCTTCATCCTGCCGCTGGTCGCGAAAGGCGGCGGCTCCTTTCACGAGATCGTTCCACGCATTTGGCGGCGCGGGCTCGACGACATCGTCGGGCAGCGTGACGGCGACGAGCGAGTCGTCGTCTTTCAAATAGCTGACGAAAATGCGGTGCGCGCCGGCGTCGTACTTGAGCACGGTGAACTCCTGACCTTTGGCCGCGGGCTGAAAATTTTCGCCTTTGAAAAGCAGCATTTCGCCTTTGGTGACGCGCACATTTTCAGCCGCTGGAAAAGTCGCGGCCTGCGCACTCGCAGTGAACGCGAGCAGGCTCATGAGAACGGCGCGCGGGAGCATTTTTAGGCGGCGAAAGCAGTGAGAAAGGCGCACTCGATGGCGAGCTGCTCCTGCACGCCGGGATTGCCGAGATGCTCGCGCAGCGTCTCAATGGCGCTCGTGCGGCGGAGACATTCCGCAGCGGTGAAACGCGTGGCGAGCACGGCGGTATCGGGCGCGGCGGCGGCGAGATCGAGCGCGGGCGCGCCGTGTTGATGACGCAGGACATCGGCCCACCAGCCGTCGAGGACTTCGAGCAACTCGGTGCGGACCTGCCGGTATTTGGATTGCGTGAGCGCTTCAAAATACTCCTCGCGATCGGCGAGCCAGGCGCGGGCGTCGGAGGTGTTTTTGTAGTGCTGCTCTTCTTTTTTGAACGTGGCGGCGTCTTCCCCGGCGATGGTTTCCTTCGCTTCCGCGAGCAGGTCGGTGAAGGAGCGGACGAGCCGGAAGACTTCGGGCAGCGTGGGTTTTTCGGCGCGCGCGTGCGTTTTCAAAACGTCGAGCATCCGGCTTTGCAAAGGCGTGAGCTGGCGGGCAACGGTGGCCTTCAACTGAATCTCGATGCAGCGGCTGAGGACGGTATCGGGGAGTTGCTCGGGGAGCGCGCTGAGGAGGAGGAGCAGGGAGTTATTCGGCGGCTCTTCGAGCGTTTTGAGAAAGGCGTTGGCGGCCTGGAGCTGGAGGCGGTCGGCGTCGATGAGCACGCCGATTTTGCGCGCGCCGAACATGGAGCGGAGATGGAGTTCGCGCTCGAGATCGCGGACTTGCTCGATGACGATGCGGCGCGATTTCGACTCGGGCTGAATGAGATGCACGTCGCCATTGGCGAAAGGATCGGCGCTCGCACCGTGCAAGGCCGCGCAGAGTTCGCGGGCGACCTCCTGTTTCCCCGAACCGGTCGGGCCGCTGATGAAGTACGCGTGCGCGAGCCGGCCCTGCGTGTGGGCCCGGCGGAGGATGGCGCTGGCGTCGGCGGCAGTAAGGGGCATGAGGAGGAAGTAAGAAGTAAGAAGTGAGCAGTGAGAAGTCGGACTTCAGCGCGGCAGGGGTTTACTGACCACTTCTAACTTCTTACTTCCGACTCCTCGCCGCGAGCCGCGCGAGAGCTTAGCGCGTGATCACGGTTGGCAAATCGGCGGCGGGGGCTTGCCGGGTGAACTTCCCCAGTTTCACCGCGGGAGCGGCGTTTGCGACGGGCAAGGCGCGAGGTTGCATCATCCGCGCGACGTTGTTGTTCGAGCCCAAACGCGCCCACGGTCCGGCCTGAACGTCGCGGGCCTCGACGAATTTCCAATCCACGACATCCATCGAGCCCATGCCGAGGTAATCTCGCACGGCAGGCGAAACATCGAGCCCGGCTCCGCGGTTCAGGTTCGGCTTCGGCGTCTCGTTTCCAAAAACGTATTCCCAATGATCGGTGCGAAACGGCCCGCAATCGCTCCACTGCGCGTAGCAGACGCGACCACCTTTGCGGATGGCGATCCAGCGATTGTGGCAGACGCTTTCCCCATCGCGCTGAAAGGCCTGCCCAAACCACGGGATCACGGTGCGGGCTTCCGGCTTGTGATGGCCACCGGAGATGTCGTTGTAGGGCAGGGCGAAGTAGAAGGGGTTTTCTTTCGGGACAAAAGTCGTCGGCATGAAATCGCGCCGGGCCATGGGATCGGGATTGTCGTAGCCGCCGAAGTCGGCTTCCCAATCCATATTCCACGAGCTGGAGCGATTGTGGACGGGGTTGTTGACGGTCGCGCTTTCACCCACCCAGAAGACGGTGGCGACGATATTCGACTTCCACGGATAGCGTGGAGAAATGCCGCGGTAAGCAGAGGTCGTGGGGACAACGACGCGCGGCTCGATGGAGGAGAGGACGCTTTCGCGGAGCTTGCGGGCAAACTTATCGAAGTCTTCGCTACTGGAGAGGACGCTCGATTGGCCGAGGGCTGTGGATGCGAGGAGAAAAATTCCCAGCAGATTGGGGATGAGCCGTGTCATTTCAGGAATTGCGGCAGGCTATAGGCCAGTGTCTCCGGGGCGTAAAGCAGTTTTTGCCGGGTGGTTCCGGCGTCTGGAGCAGCCGGGCTGCTGCAAAATGTGGTGATGAGACGGCTGCGCATGCGGGCTTCCTCTGAGCAGCGGCGATGCCAGCGCAAATCCGCGCTGGGGTTTGCGGCTAAGGTTTTACAGTGGAAAGAAGCGCGACTAATGCGGCGAGGCCGGAGACTTGGGAATTGAAATTTGGGGACGAAAGAGGCGCATCTTTTTGCCACTCCGCGCGGAAAAAACCGCCGGCATCCGTCCCGTGTTCGATCATGCTCGCCGCACTCGCGCGGAGGCAGCGGTCGATTTCCAGCACGAAATCCGGGTGAACCCGGCGCGCCTGGAGTGCCTGGAGTGCCTCGCGAAGCTGTGCCAGGTAGCGCGCGAGGATGCCCTTGAAAAGCGAGGCGTCGCCGCTCACGCCTATTTTTTCGAAAAGCACGCCGTCCGGCAAAATCAGACCGGACTGGTGCAGCACCGTCCCGGCGACCTTGGCCGCCTCTTCCAGATACTCCGTCCGGCCGGTCGCGAGATGCAGCGCGGTGAGTCCGCCGATAAAAGCGCCCTGATTGTAGCTCCAGTAGTCGTCGCGATGGCCGAGCCCATCCACGACGGCGATGCCATCGTAAAGCGCCGCGGTGCGAAACCACGCCAGCGTTTTCTCCGCCCATTCCAGATAGGCGGGCTCGTGTGTCCGTTCAAAAAGGCGCGCCGAGAGGATGAGGAAGAGGCTGTTCGTGATGGCGTTAGGCCGGCGGCGATCGCCGGCTTCGCACCACAAAACTCCGCCGCCCAGCGCCGGCTCCCAGTTTTTCGCCATGTGCGCGTGGATCGTCCGCGCCGTCGCCAGATATTTCGCGGCGTGCGTGCGGTCGTGCATTTTCAGCCACGCGATCGCCCACCAGCCGGAGTCGTCCAGGTATTCATTTTGAAAATCCGAATAGTAATCCGCGGGCGACGCCAGCCTTGCGGCGGCCTTTTCCTCGCGCCGTGCCAATTCCACCTCATCGGCCGGGCTCCACTGATTTTTCTCCTTCAGATCCGCGACGATGCGCGCGGTCCGGGCGCGCGGGTTTTTCCGCAAATCGTAGAACGCTTCCAAATCTGCGTCGTAGTCGGCGCCGCCCGTTTCATTCATGAAATCGATGAGCGTCTCGACCGCGTTGGCGGAAGGCCACCACGGCGGATTGTTGCGCCCATCGTAAAAACTACGCACGGCTTTCACCGGGTCGGGCACGGGATTCAGCCAGGCGCTGAGCGGCGGAGACCAGTAGCGGGCATTTAGCCGCGCGATGCCCTCGTGAATCCGCCGGACGAGGGTTTCCCGCGTGAAAACATCCGGTGCGTCCTGCGCGCGCAGTGGGAAGCCCGCGAGAAAAATGGCGAAAATGAGAAAGGCGCGGGACATCGCGCGATCGTGGTTCACGGGCGGAAAGCTGCAAGTCCGGTGCGTTTCAAAATGCCGGAAAACCGCCCGCCAACCGGCGCGCGATCCCGGCTGAAAGCTAAATACTTGGCGGGTTCGCGAGTTTTACGCTTTATTCCCGCCCCCGCGTATTGGGGAAACACTACATGATTAGCTGGCTCATCAAGAAAGTTATCGGCTCGAAAAACCAACGGATGCTCAAGACGTTGCGGCCCGATGTCGTGCGCATCACCGAAATCGAGAAGGAATACCAGACTCTGTCCCTGGATGCGCTGCGCGCTAAGGTGGCGGGCTGGAAGGCGGACCTCGCCAAAATCGAGGACGAATTCGACGTGCGCGACTACCTCGACCGCATCCTGCCGGAAGCGTTTGCCGCCGTGAAAAACGCGGCGCGCCGTCTGTGCGGGCAGAGCTATATGGTGTGCGATCAGCCATACACTTGGAACATGGTCCATTTCGATGTGCAGCTCCTTGGCGGCATCTGTCTGCACCGGGGCACGATCTCGGAAATGGCCACGGGTGAAGGAAAGACGCTCGTCGCGACGCTCCCGCTTTTCCTCAATGCGCTCGCCGGGCGCGGCGCGCATCTCGTGACGACGAACGACTACCTCGCCCGCCGCGATGGCGAGACGATGGGGCAACTCTACGGCGTGCTCGGTCTGCACACGGGCATCATTCAGCACGATCAGGATCCGTCGCTCCGCCGCGCGCAATATCAGGCGGACATCACCTATGGGATGAATTCGGAGTTCGGCTTCGATTACCTGCGCGATAACGGCATGGCTTCCACCAAGGAACAGCAGGTCCAGCGCGGACATTTCTACGCGATCGTGGACGAGGTGGACTCGATCCTCATCGATGAAGCGCGCACGCCGCTCATCATCAGCGGGCCGGCGACCGTTTCGACGCATCAGTTCGACAAGTTTAAGCCGCTCGTGGATCAGATCGTGAAGAAGCAGACGATGCTCGTGAACCGGCTCTGCAGCGACGCGGACGAGCTTTGGACCAAAGGCGAGCAGGAGAATTTCGGCAAGACGATGTGCAAGGTGAAGTGGGGCAGCCCGCGCAACAAAGGTCTGCTGCGGATGATGGAAGATCCCGAGAAGCGCAAGCTCATCGACAAGACGGACCTGTCTTTTTACTCCGAGGCGAACAAGGAGGAAAAATTCCGGCTGCAAGACGAGTTGTTTTTCACGATCGACGAACGCTCGCACGAGGCGGATTTGACGGAGCAGGGCCGCACTTATATGAGCCCGGACGATCCCGATGCGTTCGTGCTGCCGGATTTGATTTCGCAATTTGCCGACATCGACAACGACCGCTCGCTCGCCGACGAGCAGAAGGCCGAGGAAAAGACGAAGCGCCAGACGCTGATGGATACGAGCGCGGAGCGGATTCACAATATCTCGCAGCTCCTGCGCGCGTACTGCCTGTACGAGAAGGATGTGAACTACGTCGTCGAGGAGGGAAAAGTCGTGATCGTCGATGAATTCACGGGCCGCAAAATGAGCGGGCGTCGCTGGAGCGATGGCTTGCACGGCGCGGTTGAGGCGAAGGAAGGCGTCACGATTGATCGCGAGACGCAGACGCTCGCGACGATCACGATTCAGAATTACTTCCGGCTCTACTCGAAGCTCGCGGGCATGACCGGCACGGCGGAGACCGAGGCGAATGAATTCCACGATGTGTACAAACTCGATGTGGCCGTGATCCCGACGAATCGCCCGTGCATCCGCAAGGACATGAACGATTTCATCTACAAAACGCGGCGCGAGAAATTCAACGCGGTGGTGAAAGAGATCGCGGCAGCGCACGGGCGGAAACAGCCGGTGCTCGTGGGCACGGTCAGCGTCGAGGCGAGCGAGGTGCTTTCGCGGATGCTGAAGCGCGAGAAGATTCCGCACGCGGTGCTGAATGCGAAATATCACATGCAGGAAGCAGAGATCATCATGCGCGCCGGGCAGCCGGGCAGCGTCACGATTTCCACGAACATGGCGGGACGCGGCACGGACATCAAACTCGGCGCGGGTGTGCCGGAAGTCGGCGGGCTGATGGTCATCGGCACCGAGCGCCACGAATCGCGGCGTATCGACCGGCAGCTCCGCGGACGTTGCGCGCGGCAGGGTGATCCGGGGCTTTCGCGATTCTACGTTTCGTTTGAAGACGACCTGATGCGGAACTTCGGCGCGGCGGATCGCATGACGAAAATGATGGAGCGTTTCGGCCTCGAAGAAGGTCAGGAACTCGAACATCCGTGGCTGAACAAGTCCGTCGAAACGGCGCAGAAACGCGTCGAGCAACGGAACTACATGATCCGCAAACGTTCGCTCGATTTCGACGACGTGATGAACAAACAGCGCGAAGTCATCTACGGCTGGCGCAACGACGCGATCGGTTCCGACGACCCGCGCGCGATGCTTTACGAGACGATCGACGAGGCGATTCCCGAGAAAGTGATCGGCTTCCTGCCGCCCGACGACGACCGCAATTCCCAGGCGCTGGTGAACTGGATCAACACGACTTTCCCGCTCGGCCTCACCGCCGAAGCCATCGGCGCGGACGCGAAACCCGCCGATCAGGTGAGCAACGCGCTCATCGCGAAAGTGAAGGAAAGCTATGAGCTAAAGTGCGGCCACGAAAACCCCGAGGCCGTGAAGCACATCGAGCGATACATCATCCTCAACGCGATCGACCGCCTCTGGCAGGAGCACCTTTACGCGATGGATTCCCTGCGCGAAGCCGTCTATCTTCGCGCCTACGGCCAGAAAGATCCGCTCGTGGAATACAAGAACGAGGCTTACGAAATGTTCACGGAATTGATGGGCACCATCAAAGGCGAGGTTCTGCACAATCTCTTCCGCTCGACCTCGAACCTCATGGCCTTCGAGCAATTCCTCGCGAATCTGCCGCAACATCTCGAAGCCCCTCAAATCGACGGAGACCAAGGGCAAACCCTTTCCGAAAACGCCGTAACGAAGCAAGAGCCGCTCAGCCTCCCCGCCCAGCGCGAAGAACCCAAAGTAGGCCGCAACGACCCGTGCCCGTGCGGCAGCGGCCGGAAATATAAATCGTGCTGCGGACGGACGGCGCAGCCGTAGTCGGGGCTGCACCGCCCGATTGAGGCCGTAGTTCATCAGCCCGAGCCACCAAGTCGTGTCGCCTTCGAGGATGAACGCGAGCTTCGGGTACAGCGCGCTGAACGGTCGGTCATCACGGATGACGTGCTGCTCGATTCACGGGTGTCACCACATCGGGACAGGCTCATGGGGCTTTGGGAAAGAGGAGCGAAATAGCATTCGCTGGTGCTACGCGACGAACAGTTAATATCTTCACCCCATGCAATCGACCCTCCTCAACCGCGCTACCCTCCTTTCACTCCTTCTCATCCTCGGATGCGCCATCTCCAGCCACGCCGAGCAGTTCGTGCTCTTCGACGTGACCTTTCCCTTCACCAAAGCCGACGCCGACAACGCCAAGCCGAGCCAGTCCCATTATTACATCAAAGGCGACCGACTCAATGCCCAGCGCCCCAAGGACTGGACCGCGCCCGTGGACTACCGCAACGGCACCGTGCATGTCCGCCTCGAAGTCATCGATAAACCTGCGGGAAGTGAGCCTACGCAGTGGAGCGTGTGTTACATCCCCAACAAAGGTCAGAACCACGGCTACGGCTGCATCGGCACCGACACCTACAAGGAAAAGGGTGTGTATGAGAAAGACATCCCCATGACCAAGTTCTGGCAAAACGACGACATCGTCTGGAGCGAAGGCATCAAGCAAATAGACCTCGTCATTAAGGATGGCAAAGGCGACAAGGCCCACACCCGACCCGACCCCGAGAAGTTCTTCCCCACCAAAATCCGCATGACCCTCATCCAAGTCTCCGCGGGCGCGAAATACGACGCGAAACTTGTGCCAAACTTACCATCAGCGGTGGATAAGAAGTAGAGCAATCGGAGACGAGAGCTGACGCCGCTGTCTGGCAACCGGTGCCTTCACCTTCTTTGGGAACGAGCCGCAAATCAGTTACAAGAGCGGGCCCGGCACTTCGAGCTGGCGGCAGATTGCGCGTGCGGTGAAATCCTTTACCTCGCGGTGTCGCGGTACGCTTGTTGTCTTGCGCGTCGCCGGATTCCACCAAATCGAGTGCTTGCTGCCTTCGCGTTAAAGTCCGCAGCCGTGGCTGCGCAGATGGCGTTCGAGATCCGCGAGCTTCACAGCGCCGCGAGTTCCATCGTCTACCGGCGGCTCTCGGCAGGCTCCTACTCGCGCGCAAGTTCGCGATTGCACTCCAGAACCATCCGCAAGGCATCGGCCAGTTTCTCCCGCGCCTCTTCGATTGTCTCAACCTCGGAAATCGCGCCGGGAATCTCTTCCACCAGAGCTGTAAATCCGCCCTTGGCGGCAGGAATGTAAACGCCGGTGAATTTCATGCGCGCAGCGTAGCACACAACTCGTGAGCCCTGAAAAGGCCGCTGGCATTAAACCCGGCAAGGACGCTTCACCCCGGTGGGGTGTGACCCGTTCCCGTTGGGCTTCTTCACCTTTCGCTCCATCGGATATTCCGCCGGATGCCGACGACATGAAAGTGGGCGTCCTCATCCTGGATATAGCCCGCGGCATTGATCTTCATTCCCTGGCTGCGCAATCGTCGGCGCTACACCTTCGAGAGCGCCGTTTCCATCTTCGGGCTGAGCCGCGCGTCGGCGCTCACCACCCGATGCCACGGCAGTTCCGCCGCCTCCTGCTCGGTCAGGCTGCTCATGACGAAAGCGACGTGCCGCGCCATCACATTCATTTGAACGCCGATGCTCCCGTAAGTAGTGAATTTGCCGCGCGGGATCAGACCGACGAGCCGGATGACCTCCGCACGAACGCGGGCAAACGCTTTGGACTTCGGCTTCGGCATGGATTCATCGTAGGCGAACTGATCATAACTTGCGCCAACCGATCCCCTCGTTCCCCATTTCAGTTGGGGAGCCAGAGCAACGAATGCTTGCGCATGAGCGGGGCGACGAAGCTTAGTCGAAAGGTGGCGGCAGCGAATGCCGCCGCCACCCGCCATCACCATCTAAGTATCCTGAGAACGATGTCGACTAGGGCAAGTATCACCGCCGCAAATTCCAGCATCTCTTTTGGAGTGCCGAACTCCTAGTCGGAACCGGCTACTGGGGGCAATGGCACAACGGGCGCGGCCAAGCATCTCATAATGAATCGAGAAGCAGTTGTAGGGCGGTTTCCTCTGGCGGGAAGGTGTCACTTTCCTCGCCCAAGTCGGCCAGAATCTGTTGCCATTGCCTCAACTCAATTTCGTTCGGGACAAACGCGGACACTCCGTGCAGTCCATTGACGCAACACGTCATGTTCCTGTGCATGGAAAGCAGGGGCCATTCTCGCTTAGCAACCTCCTTGTGAATCTGTTTCCACGGTGACCCGAGTGGTTGAATCTTGAACGGAAATTCCCATTTCTCACGCCAAACGTCCTCAACGACTCTGTCCTCCACATGGCCTGTTGTTACGAATGGCATGGTGAAGTCGCCGTTCGCCGTGCAGTAAATCAATCCTCTCGCAAAGCGCGGCATTTTTTCCGCCTTGCTCCATCGAGCACGGCTGGCGGGGATGGAATCCATCATCGACGTAGCCCAGAGTTTAGCCGCATAGCCTGTCTCGATATTTCTCCAGTTTTCGCAAGCAAAAATGAACAGCTTCAAGTCTTTAACCCTCCTTTCAATCCGAAACAGTCGCGTAGGGCCTGGAGATCCGTGTTGGTGAGTTTCATCGTGGTTTAGGTTGGTTGACGTTGGAATACCATTCGTGGGCACCGTCATCGCTCAGGTGCAGTGACCCCTAGGGCTGGCGATGAATTTGGCATGGCATAGGTTGATGTCAGACCGCCACCGGGATTGTGACCAGAGCACTCTTTTTCGGCAGCGGACGTTTGGCTCGCTGGCTTTCGGCCATCTCGGCGGCGACGAGGCGGGAAAGTTCGCGATAGACCTTTTGCTCGTCAGAGCCGTGGCAGACGCCGCCAATAAAAAGGTCGGGACAATAGCCGACGAACAGTTGGTCGGGCTCACTCCATTGCACAAATTTGAGGTAATCAGTTTCCATGTTTGGACTTCACGGATGGCGGATTTGACGAGTTTTTCCTGGTAGTGATGAGCGTCGGCTCCGCTCGCGCCGCTGGGGATGACCTTACGCCGTGCGCGAGGATGGGCAAACTTGCGATGACTTCCTTTGCCGCCGTCCTCGACGCGCCAACCGGCTCCTTCCAAGTCGGCAATCAGTTGGCGGATTTTTCGAGGCATCAAGTGAAAGAGATAGGGCAGGCACGACGGTGCTCAATCCTTTGTTGTCGAATCATTGTCGCCGATGAAACGCACCACTTCGTCGAGAATCGGCGCTTCCATTTCCACCAGACGTCCGCGCGCGGGGAAGCTGCCTTCGTTTACCTCGGCGATGTATTCGCGGAAGGCGGCGAGGCGTTCGTGCTGGAGGGGGCGGTGTTCGGCGGCGAAGTTGGGAGATGGCGGAAGGGGTGGGATTCGAACCCACGGTGCCTTTAACAGCACGTTCGATTTCGAGTCGAGTGCCTTAAACCGGACTCAGCCACCCTTCCGTTTTGCGAGCGCAATTATGGACGCGGTTTGGCGGCAGGCAAGGGGAATTTGGGGAAGTAAAAAGTAAGCAGTGGTCAGAATGCGCCTTCTGTTTCTGCCGACTGCCTACTTCCCTTTCTGCTGGGCCATGGTGAACCAGTCGGGACCAGCGGGCGCGGCGGCTTTCGCGGGCTGCTGGAAGCGTTGGAGGTCGCGTTTGCCGGCTTCGTTTCGTCGATCGACGCGCGGGGCGAGATCGACTTTCGTTTTGAGCGAAAGGGCGATGCGTTTGCGGGCCATGTCCACTTCCATCACCGTCGCTTGCACGCGCTGGCCGACCTTCAGCACGTCCGCCGGATTTTTCACGAAATCGTCGCTCATCTGGCTGATGTGGACGAGCCCATCCTGATGCACGCCGATGTCCACGAACGCGCCGAACGCAGTCACGTTCGTGACGACGCCGGGGAGTTTCAGGCCGGGCTGGAGGTCTTCCATTTTCTCCACGCCTTCGGCGAAAGAGAACGCCTCGAACTGCTGTCGCGGGTCGCGGCCCGGTTTGGACAGCTCGGCGAGGATGTCTTTTAACGTCGGGAGGCCGACTTCTTCGCTGACGTATTTCTGCGGCTGGATGCGGTCGCGCTTCGCCTTGTCGCGCAGGAGTTCGTGAACGTCGCAGCCAAGTTCGCCGGCCATGCGGTCCACGAGTTCGTATCGCTCGGGATGCACGGCGCTCGCGTCGAGCGGATGCGCGCCGTCGCGGATGCGCAGGAAGCCCGCCGCCTGCTCGAATGCCTTCGGCCCGAGCCCGCTCACTTTTTGCAATTCCTTGCGCGATTTGAACGGCCCGTGTTCATCGCGATGCGCGACGATGTTCGCGGCCACGCGCGAGTTCAGCCCGGCCACGTAGCTGAGCAGACTCTTGCTCGCGGTGTTCAGTTCGACGCCCACGTTGTTCACGCACGAAGTCACCACGTCATCGAGCGAACGCTTGAGCGCGTGCTGATCCACGTCGTGCTGATACTGGCCGACGCCGATGCTTTTCGGATCGAGCTTCACCAATTCTGCGAGCGGGTCCATGAGCCGGCGTCCGATGGAAACCGCGCCGCGCACCGTGATGTCCTTGTCGGGAAATTCTTCGCGCGCCACTTCGCTCGCGGAGTAAATCGACGCGCCGCTTTCGTTCACCATCACGATCGGGATGGAAGACGGCAGACCGAGTTTGCGGATGAAAGTCTCCGTCTCCCGCCCCGCCGTCCCGTTGCCGATCGCGATCGCTTCCACGTTGAATTTCTTCACGACCGCCTTCACGAGTTCGCCTGCTTCCGCCGTGTCGCGCGCGCCTTTTTCGGGATAGATCACATCGTTCGCGAGCAGCTTTCCCGTGCGGTCCAGGAGCACCACTTTGCAGCCGGTGCGAAAGCCTGGATCGATCGCGAGCATGTTCTTCTGCCCGAGCGGCGAGGCCAGCAGCAGCTCGCGCAGATTGTCGGCGAAAACGCGGATCGCTTCTTCATCCGCGCGCTTTTTGTAAAGGATGCGCGCTTCGCCCTCCATCGCGAAACCGAGCAGCCGCTTGTAGCACTCCGACACCGCCGTCTTCACTTCCGCCGCCGCGCGCGATGTGCCTTTGACGAAGAGCCGCTCCAGCGTGGATACCGCCTCGATTTCATCCGGCACGAGCCGCGAAAAGAGAAACCCCTCCGCCTCACCGCGACGGATCGCGAGGATGCGGTGCGAAGGCGCGGCGGACGCCGGTTCGCTCCAGTCAAAGTAGTCCTTAAACTTCGCCCCTTCCTCTTCCTTCCCGCTCACGACTTTCGATTTGATCACGCCCTTGTTCACGTAAAGCTCGCGCAATTTCGCCCGCGCCGTCGCGTCGTCGCTCATCCGCTCCGCCAAAATATCGCGCGCTCCCGCCAGCGCCGCCGCCACGTCCTTCACGTCGTATTTCTTCGCATCCAGCTCGATCTCTTTTCCCACGAAAGACACCGCCGCCGCCTGCGGATCAGTCGCCGCATCCTGCGCCCACAGCAGCTCCGCGAGCGGCTCCAGCCCTAGATCGCGGGCGATCGTCGCCTTCGTCTTCTTCTTCGGGCGGAAGGGTAAATAAATATCCTCCAGCGCCGTCATCGTCTCCGCCGCGTCGATCCGCGTCCGCAGCGAATCCGTCATCAACTTCCGCTCCTCCAGCGAGGAAACGATCGACTCGCGCCGCTTGTCGAGTTCCTCCAATTGCTCCAGCCGATCGCGAATCGCCATGATCTGCACCTCGTCCAACTCACCCGTCTTCTCCTTCCGATACCGCGCGATGAAAGGCACTGTCGCGCCTTCCTCCAGCAGCACCGCGGTGGCTGCGACCTGCCGTGGCTGGAGCTTCAATTCGTGGGTGATTTTGAGGACGTGTTTTTCGAGCATGTGCGTGTGGTGAAAGGCGCGCGATGATGGGCGGGGAGGGCGCGGAGTCAATCGCGCGCCGCTGCGGAAATGCGCCGCCGGATGACGTGTTTTCGATGCAGCGGAAATTTTTTGAAACGCTGCCGCTTGCCGGACTGGTGCTGGATCGGGCACTCTGCTTCATGCCCGCCAATCCGCGCCAGCTCTGCATATCCGCCCTTCTCGAATGGGAGAAAGGGAAGACGTTTTCCGACGAGATCCTGCATACGCTTTTGGAAAAAGAGCGGCTGCCTTCGCTCGATCGCGCGTTTCTCATGGAGACGTTTTTCGGCGTGCTGCGGAATCTCACCGCGTTGGATTTTTTGATCGGGCAATTGCGCGACGGCGAGATCGATGAGGAGACGCGCGAGGTGCTGCGGCTCGGGCTTTACCAGATTTTTTACATGCGCACGGCCGATCACGCGGCGGTGAATGAAACCGTGAATCTCGGCGGACGCGCCCGTGGCCTGGTGAATGCGATCCTGCGGCGGGCGCTGCGCGAAAAACCACAACTCGAATCGCGACTGAGCGCCGCAGCCCCCGAGGTGCGCCTTTCGCATCCCGATTTCCTGATCGAGCGATGGATGCGGGCTTTCGGGCCGGCGGAGACGGAGGCGCTGTGCGCGTGGGATAATTCTCCGGCGGAGGTGCATGTGCGCGCGAATGGCTTGAAGACCAGCGTCGCTGAATTGCTGCGCTCCGCGCCGGATGCGACGGCTTCGCCGCATCATCCCTGTGCGATCAAAGTCTCCTCGCTGCCGCCGGACTGGCTCGCCCGCGGGCTCTGTTACGTGCAGGATCCGAGCACGCTTGTCGCGTGCGATTTGCTCGCGCCGCAACCGGGCGAATTCGTGCTCGACGCGTGCGCGGCTCCTGGCGGCAAGACGACTTATCTCTCGGAGTTGATGAAGAACACCGGACGCATTTACGCGTGCGATCTTTATGAAAGCCGCGTGGCGCGACTCCGCGAAAATCTCTCGCGACTCGGCATCACAAATACGCAGACCTTCGTCCACGACACCATGCAAGCAGGCGCGCCGCTGGAGCCTGCGAGCTTTGACCGCATCCTTGTCGATGCGCCGTGCAGCAATACCGGCGTTCTGCGACGCCGTGTGGATGTGCGCTGGCGACTGACCGACGAGGATTTCATCCGCATGCCCGCGCAACAACTCGCGCTGGTGAAACGCGCCGCCTCGCTGCTGAAACAAGGAGGCGTCTTAGTTTACAGCACGTGTAGTTTGGAGTCCGAGGAAAACGAGGGCGTCGTGGAAAGAGCGCTCGCGGCGGTGCCGGGGCTGCGCTTCCTCGAATCACGACGCACGCTGCCCTTTGTCGATGGCGTGGACGGCGCGTTCGCCGCGAAGTTCACGCGGGAAGGAACCGCAGATTGACGCAGATGAGCGCAGATTTCCGGAAAAGGAATCTGCATGAATTGCACCCGCGCGCTCTCTTCAAAATCAGCGGCCATCTGCGAGCATCTGCGGTTCAAAACACATGAGCTACTTCGCGAAAATTTCCGCGTAGAATTCCTTCATCGCCTCCCACGAACGCTTGTCCGCAGCCTCCTGATACGCCGCGCCCTTCGACTTGTCCGTGCCGGAATCAGGGCGCGTGAAGCTGTGGACGGCGTCGCCGTAATAGACCATTTCCCAATCGACTTTATTGCTGCGCATTTCCTCTTGAAACGCCACGATGTCCGCAGGCTTCACGAATGGATCGTCCGCGCCGTGAAGCACCAGCACGCGGCCCTTGAAGTTCTTTCCGTCGGCGGGATTTGGCGAATCGAGCCCGCCGTGAAACGTGACGATGCCCGCCACCTCCGCGCCGCTGCGACCCAGCTCCAAAACGGTCGTGCCACCGAAGCAATAGCCGATCGCGCACACCTTCGCTTTCTCGACGAGCGGATTCATTTTCAACTCCGCGAGCGCCGCCTTCACGCGCTGGCGCAACAGCGGCCGGTCGGCCTTGTATTTGCCAGCCTGCGCCCCCGCCTCGCCGGCATTCGCGGGCCGTACGCCTTTGCCATAAATGTCCGCGAGAAAGCACACGTAGCCGAGCGCGGCGACTTGTTTCGCGCGGCTCTTCGCGTAGTCGCCGACGCCCATCCAATCGGGCACCATCAGCACGCCGGGACGCGGCGTTTCGTTCGCATCGTCAAATGCGACTGCACCCTCGCAGACGGTGTCGCCATCTTTATATTGCACAGTTTCGACTTTGATTTCCGCTTTCGCCAGATGCGGGATGAAGAGCGAGAGCGCCAGCGCGGGGATGAGGAGTTTCGTGATCATGGTGTGGAAATAAGCCGCCTCAGCCCGCAATGTGCAATCGACGTTTTCCGACCGGAACACACGACTGCCATTGGTCTGGCGATCCCCTCCTACCGGCTTGGTCCCCATCGTCCTACTGAGTGTTGTTCCGAAGCGCCTACCGCCTCGCTCACCTTCTGCCGTATTCCTCGTTCGTTGAATTCCGAGGAGCCATTCCGAATCTCATCACCGGCAAACACTCTTGCGCCAGTCTTCTTCCGAACGCATGATGGAGATGACATTTGCGTAACGACTTTGTAGCAGGCACTGTCAGCTACTGCGGATTTTATCCATTTAACATGAACACCTTCAAACTAACCGCGGACCAACTAAAGCTATTACCGGATGACTCCGACGTCGCGTTCTACAAGGAGAACGGCTATTACATTTCCAAGGAAGGTGTCATTTCCGATGCCGTGATCGACTCGGCGCATCAGGGCAGCCATCGGTTCTACGAAGGCGAACGGGACGGCGTGATTCCCTTCGAGACGGGCTTTTCAAACTGGAAGGCGGGCGATGGCGACGGACAGCGCAACAACGAGTTCGTATCCCTGCAAAAGAAAGAGCTGCATACTCTCGCCACCCAACCGATGCTCGGAGCTATCGCGGCGAAGCTCACGGGAAGCGGCACGATTCGCTTGCTGGACGATCAATTGATTTACAAACCTTCCAAGACGGGGGATGCCTCCAGCACCGTCACGGGCTGGCACGCTGATCGCGCTTATTGGGGTACTTGCAGCTCGGACAAGCTGACGACGGCATGGATTCCTCTTCATTCCGTGGAAGTAACCCGCAGTCCGCTCGTCGTGATGGCGGGAAGTCATCGCTGGGAAGGCCTGAACGATGTCCGCTTTTTCAATCAACAGAATCTGACGGAGCTGCAGGAAAAATTTCGCGCACAGGGCAAGGAAGTAAAGATCGTGGCGATGACCTTGAAGAAAGGTCAGGTTAGTTTTCACCATGGCTGGACCGTGCATGGGAGCTACGCCAATACCAGCGGGCAGCCGAGACTATCCTATGCCGTTCACTTGCAGGATGGTGATAATCACTACCGTCCATTCACCACGGCTCAAGGGCGGGAAGTGCATATGTTCGATGAGAAGCTCTGTCGCAAGCTGGCCAATGGCGAACCGGACTTTAGTGATCCGGCGATCTTTCCGACGATTTGGTCGGAGGAGGCCTGATGGAGGTTGCACATTTCGGGGCGGACGATGCCCGCTGGCGCGAAGCACTGGGCAGGCTTCGGCACGACTTCTATCATCGACCGGAATACGCGCTGCTTGAGTGCGGCTCGCAAGAGGCGGTGCCAATGGCTTTTCAAGCAAAAGAAGGAGAGCGAGAGCTATTCGTGCCTTACCTGTTGCGGCGCTGCGATACTCTCTTCCCCGAGGCTGCAGCCGCCGCAAATGTCTGGGATGTGGTTTCTCCCTATGGTTATCCGGGATTCCTTTTCAGTGAGGCCGCGCGTCAGTCGCCGGATTTTGTGCGGGCTGCGATCCAATCTCTCAGTGACAGCTTCCGCGAGCGGGGAGTTTGTTCTGCTTTCTTTCGGATGAATCCGCTGCTGAGCGAGGGGTTCTCCAGCTTGTTTCCAGAAGGTGTCCTTTCCGCTCCCAGCGACACGGTGGCGATGGATCTTATGTTGGAAGAAGAGGTCATCTGGACGAACATCCGGCACGGGCACCAATGGGTGATCACCAAGTGCAAGAAGCTCGGTTACGAACCGAGGATGGTTTCGTTCCGCGAATACATGAATCCTTTCATGGAAGTCTATCAGGAGACCATGGACCGGGTGAAGGCGCGGGATAGTTACTACTTTGGCCGGGACTACTTCGCGAAACTCGCGGACATGCCGGAGTCAGTGCATTGCTGTCAGGTGGAGCTGGAGGGTGAGGTGGCGGCGACTTGTTTGTTTTTCGAGTGCGGCGGCATTGTTCAGGCGCATCTCGGCGGCACGCGCTCGAAGCACATGAAGCAATCCCCATTTCATTTGGCGCTTCATCATGCGGCGCTTTGGGCGAAGGCTCGCGGCAATCGCTATCTACATCTCGGAGGCGGTGTCGGCGGCTCCGTGGATCGTTTGCTGGAGTTCAAGCGCGGCTTCTCGGACCTGACGTTTCAGTTTCACACCATGCGGATGATTACCGACGAAGAGAAGTATCGCGACTTAACTGCGCTTAGGGCGCTGGCAGCAAACCTGCCAGCCGATGCGCCTTTTCAGACCGACTACTTCCCCGCTTACCGCGCGCCTCACTAGTATCGTTTAGTTACTGCAAACCTCCGTGATCGCTCGTGAAAGGGCGCGCACGGCCTGGGTTAGTTGGGCGTCGGTGATGCAGTAGGGCGGCATGAGCACGATGGTGTCGCGGATGGGGCGTGTGAGCAGGCCGTGTTTCCGGGCGGCGAGGCAGACTTTTGCGCCGATGAACTCTGCGGCGGGAAATGGGTGGAGGCGATCGCGTTTTAGCTCGATGCCGGCGATGAAGCCGAACTGCCGGATTTCAGCGACGTCTTTGAGCGCAGCGAGTGAGGAAAGCAGCTCGGTGAAGAGGATGGATTTTGCGTCGATCGTGGCGAGGGTTTGTTCTTCGCGAAAGATGGCCAGGTTCGCGAGAGCGGCGGCGCAGCCTAGTTGGTTCGCGGTATAGCTGTGGCCGTAGTAAAAGGTCTTTTGTTCCTCGAAGCTGCCGAGGAAGGACTCGAACACGCGCTCAGTGGTCAGCGTCGCAGCGAGCGGCAGGTATCCGCCGGTGAGACCTTTCGCGAGCGCGATGAAATCGGGAACTACTTTCTCGTGTTCACACGCAAACATTTTCCCGGTGCGGCCAAAGCCAGTCATGACTTCATCGAGGATGAGCAGCGGCCCGTGTGCGTCGCACCACACGCGGATGTAGGAGAGTAATCCGAGCGGCCAGATGCGCATGCCCGCAGCACCCTGAATCATGGGCTCGATGACGACGCCCGCGACTTCCTCGGGCTTCACATTTCCAAAGCCCTGCATGGAGGAAACATGCTCGACGATCAGCCCGCGCGCGCCGAAGTCGCCTTTGAAAAGGCCGATGCCGCCGAGGCTTGCTGCGCCGAGGGTATCGCCGTGGTAGCCATCGCGAAAGGCGACGAAGACGCGCCGCTGTGGCTCGCCGCGTTGTCGCCAGTATTGCAGCGTCATCTTCACCGCGACCTCGATCGCGGTGGAGCCATCGTCGGAAAAGAAGGCGCGCGTGAGGGTGTCGGGCGGGAAAAGCGCGACGAGTTCCGACGCGAGCTGCGCGGCAGGCGGATGGGTGAAACCGAGGAAGGAAGTGTGCGCGACGCGATCCAGTTGGGCGCGGATGGCGGCGTCGATCTTCGGGTGGCGATGCCCGTGCAGATTCGTCCAGATGGATGAATTGCCGTCGATGTATTCGCGGCCCTCGCTATCGCGCAGGATCGCGCCTTCACCCGAAACGAGCACGAGTGGATGGTGCTCCGGCGCGCACCAATCGCGCATCTGCGTGAAGGGATGCCAGCCGTGGGCCTTGTCGGCGGCGATGAGGGAAGTTGGGGACATGTGAATGGTGACTGGTGAATGGTGGGGCTCGACTGCGGGCGACGATTCACCATTCACAATCAGTATTCCGGCACTTCACCGCCGCGATCGCGGATCAACTGCCCGACCGCCTCGAAATCTTCCCACGACAGATGCTTCCGCTGATATTTTCGCCAGAGGATATTGTGCAGCTCGATCAAGTCTTCGAGCAGCGGATCTTCATAATAGGTCCAGCGTTCGGCGCTCTTCGTCTTCGACTGGATGCGCCAGCGCTTGCCGAATTTCTCCGCGCGCACCTCGCGCTTCTCGCCGTCTTCGGTCGTGGATTTCCAAACGTGCGTGTTGCGATTCATGAGCGGCGCGGTGCAGAGGGCATGGCGCGGAGGCTACTGGTTCCAGCCGGGCGCTCGCAAAGATTATCGCCGCGCACCTTCCAAAAAAAGAAACCGCCGCGCCATGCACGAGGCACGACGCGGCGGGTGAAGTTTCCGATGAGCCGCGGGCCTTACGGCACTTGGAGATCGATGCGGCCACCGATGGACGTGCCGGGGAAGTAGCCCCATGCGCGCTTGCTTTTCGTCAGGTAAAGGCCGCTGCCTTTTACGGGTGAGTTCAGGCCGGGCACGACGATCCGGGCGGTGAAGATGCCGCTGGCGGGATCGGCCACGGTCCAGGCCCGAAGTCTGCCGTCGGATGGGCTGCCCGGGAGCGTGGGAATCCCTTTCACAACGACGTTCGGCGCGATCTCCGGCGTCACCAGATTCCCGCCGCGCAGCGTGAGCGTGCCCGTGCCGGAGAAGAGCGGCGTGCGATCGTGCAGGTTGCCATTCGCGGTGAGGATCGTGTCCACCCCGCCAGCGTGGATCGCTGAGCTGATCGGGATTTGCCGCAGCTTGTTATACATCATCTCGCCCGTCACATCGGTGGTCGGCAGATTGGTGAAGAGGAGTTCGCCACCGAGCAGGGCGGGGGGTTTGGCACCGACGCTGACGGTCGTGTAAAACGAGAACGTGCCATCATCGTGCAACCTCGAACCCGACGTGAAGGGCAGCCCATCCGGCAGGCGACCGGCGATGGAAATCGCACCTCGGCTTGTCACCGTCGCGATGGCGATGCCGCCACCGGGAAAGGCCGCATCGATGCTGGCCAGTGCGATGTAGTAAGTGCCAGGCGTCGGCGTCGTGACGAAGGTGCGCGCGGGGCGGAGCGTGCCGTCCACCCGACCGCCGAGGGCATCGATCCCGAGATTCAGCGTGCCGTCGGTATTCCGGGAAAGGGACACATTTCCCAAGGTCGTGAAGCGGAAGTTCGTCTCGATCCCCTTCGGAAAGATGATCGTCGTGCTCACAGGATTGATGCCGCCGCGGATGGCCATCGTCGCCACGCCGGTGGTCGTATTCGCCACGCTGGCCCAGCCCACGATGTCCCCATTCGAGGCGATGATCAGGCCATTGTAGGAGAGTGCATTTGCCTGCGGCGCGGCGGGGGCCACGGTCACGGTCGCGCGACCGATCGAGGTGCCATTTGAAATGTCGTAGGTGAACGACGTCCCCGTGAAGCCGGCCGGGATGATGAGACTGCGTCCATTGATCAAGATCGCAGGGTTGCTCACGCTGGTGATCGTCACGTTGCCGCCGAGCGTGTCGTTCGCGAGGGGCAAGAGCGGCGTGGCACCAGTGCCGGGGACGACCTTGTCATCGCCCTGTGCGAAAGCGACCGTGCTCGTGAGCGGCACGTCGAAGGATGCAGTAGTCGTGTCATTGCTCACGAAATGCAGTGCGTCCGTCACCGCGCCGCCGCTCGTCGGCGTAAAGGAAATCGTGACCGTGCCGCTCCCCGATGGCGGAATGCTGCCCGTGCCGTTTTGCGAGACGGTGTAAACCGTCCCCGTCGTCAGCGTCGAAGAATACGTCAGCGGCGTCGTGCCATGATTTTTCAAAGTGAACGTGCGCGTCACCGTGTCGCCTGCTTTGGGCGAGCCAAAGCTGACGCTGCCCACATTATCCGTGAGCTGCGTCCCGACGGGAAATTCCACGGTGATCTCAGGCTTCGCCGCCAGCAGCGCGAGGCCGGTGACCGGCGTCGTGCCTGTACCGATCGCGCCGAGAGCGGTGAACGCCCCCGTCGTCAGATTCACGCGCCCGAGATTCGTCGTAGCGCCGGAAGTCAGCGCCAGCCAGCCTTCGCCGACCGCCGCTTCATTCGAGGCCGCCACCGACACGCCTTCCGGGATGTCAAAGCCGCCCAGTCCCGTGAAGGTCAGCGGCCCGCCATTGAAAGTCAGCGCCACACCGGCCGTCAGCGTCCCCGCGTTTGGCGGATTTTGGATGAAGAGCTTGCCGCTTGCCGCATCCACCACATACAGCGTCGTCGCCGTGCCCGGCAGCGTCTGGCCGAAGTTATTCGTATAAGCCACGCCCGTCGCGCTCGTCGCCGCACCATTCAGAAGGCCGTCCGTATTCACCCCCGCCACGCTCCCAGCCGCGCCGCCGAGATCGCCATCCACTGGCGCACCCGTGATCGGATTCAGGCGGAAGTTCAGCCCGTCCGCCGTCACCACGCGGATGCGATCCACCGTCGGGTTAAAGTCAAAGCCGTAGCCCACCGTTGCCGGATCTTGAAAGTCCACTGGAGTCGCCGCTGCCGTCACAAACGCGATCTGCGATGCCGCACCGACCGCCGTCGCCGCCGCTGTCTGCGGATCGACTAGGTAAAGCGTGCCCGTATTCGCCGTCGCATTGATCCCGAGGCCGTAGAGTTGCCCCGTCTGCGGACGCGAATCGAGACCGACGAGCGTTTCACCAGCCGTCAAGCCAGCCACCGGCACCGCCGTCGTCGTCCCCGGAGTCGCCGGGTCAAAGCGCAGGATACCGTTCCCCGTGTTGTTCAGCGAAATCGCCGCGCCCAGTTCCGTGCGGATCGCCGAACTCACATACGACACCGTCCCATTGCCCACCGGCCCCAGCAGCGTCGCCACCCCCGTCACCAAATTCACCGTGTAGAGCGAAGTCACTCCGCCCACCTTCGCCACCATATAGCCCGATCCCGCCGCCACCGCCGCATTGCTCGCCGCCGCATTCACTCCCGGCGCGATGTCGAAACTCACCTGCGAAATATCCAGCGGAGCGCCGGCCAGCGTCACCGGTATCCCCGCCGTCTGCGTGCCCACGTTCGGCGGATTTTGGATAAAGAGCGAATTGGAAACCGGGTCCAGCGTGTAGAGCGTCGTGATCCCGCCATTGTTCGGCGCATTATTCGTATAAGCCGCCCCACCCACCGTCGTCGTCGCCCCATTGATCGGCCCATCCGGGTTCACCCCTGCCGTCACCGCCCCGCCGTTATCGCCATCCACCGGCCCACCCGTATTCGGGTTCAAGCGGAAATTCACGCTCCCCGCCACCACCCGCACCCGGTCCACCGCCGGGTTAAAATCCATGTCCCAATTCACCGTCGCCGGATCCGGCAGATCCACCGCCGTCGTCCCATTCGTCGTAAAAGCGATGCTGCCCGCCGCCGCACCCACCACGCTCGCCACCCCGGTTTGCGTCGAGATATGGTAAAGCGTCGCCGTATCCGCCGTCGCATTGACGCCCAGCGCATACAGTTGCTGATTCTGCGGCCGCACATCGATCGCCACCAGCGTCTCACCCGCCGTCACACCCGAGATCGTCAGCGCCGTCGAAACCGTCCCCGGCGTCGCCACCGCCGTCGTCGCCAGCTTTCCATCCGAAGTCAGCAGATAAAGCGACTGCGCCCGCGCCGTCAGCGCCAGCGCCCCCGCCCCCGCCATCAGCGCCATCTGAAACGCCCCGCGCCAGCGACGCCAAAGGCCATTGGGATCGATCTGCCGGAGGGATTTGGGAGCGCAAAAGCGTGAGGAGGATTGGGTCATCATGGGTAGTTGGAAAACTGGATCGCGAACAAAGCAGGAATTTGCAACTTTAGGAAGCGGCGAATCTGCCGATTTCCGCACATTCTCACGGGAGCCAGCCACTCCTGTAGCTCCTGGAAAACGGGAACGTGCTGGCCGGACCGCGCTTCAGCCGTTCCCGCATCATCTCCATCCCCGCCTCAGCCCCATCAAATCACACCCCCTGCGCCTCGCATCTCCCATCCCCATTCGCATGCGGAGAACCCCCCAGCCGGAGCCTCCTCCCTCGCCTCGCGCTTCGCCCGTGCCGTCGTCCGTGCCGTCGTCCGTGCCGTCGTCCGTGCCGCCGGCAGCGTGAAAAGGATCGCCGCACTCCGCACCCCCCACACCACCAGCTCCACCGTCTGCCCCGGCTCCACATCCGTGATCGCCGCCAGTTGGAATTCCGTCTGCACACCCACCACAGCATGCGCCCGCGAAAGCGTGTCGTCATCGAAAGCGGATCACACCGCACCACGATCGCCCCCGTCTCATCCCCGTGCGCACTCAGATTCTGCGGCTGCCCCGGAGTCCGATTCGTCCCCGGCAGATACAGCCCGAATGCCCTCCAGCGCGGATCAGTATCACTCCGCGACACCTCCAGCAGCTTTATCGAGTCTCGCATCTCCCTCGCCAGCGTCGCATTCGCACCATCCCATTTCTGGCCGATCGTCGAGATCGAAACCTCCGCCGCCGCCCGCGGTTGCATCGCCCCCCGGCTCGTCCCTACCCCATGCGTGTAATTATATAGTAAAGTCGCCGAGTGCCCGCGCCCTCGCCGTCGTCATCACGACGACCCCGTTCATCTTCGGCACGAAAATATGACGCCCCGTAAAATTGAGCAAAACCAAACAGTGGTCGAAAGTGGCACCCATTAAAAACCCGCAAAAATGTCGCCTCTAAGGATCGCAATGTCGGCTTGCCCCGATCCGGAGAATTTGGTTTAGGAGAAAACATGAGGTTTTTGAAGAATCCCCCGCTTTCAGGCGACATCCGCCATCTTTCTCAGAACAAGAGCTACAACATTGAAGTGCTAAATTTTAGTACTTCACAACTGAAGCCTACTTGTCGTTAGGCCACATAGCGCACGCCCCATGAACAAGAACATTCTGATTAACAAAGACGGACAGCAACTCGGCCCTTACAGCATCGACGACGCGAAGTCTCTTGTATTGTCCGGCCAAGTTTCAGCGACCGATTGGGCATGGACGGACGGTGCAACAGATTGGGTTCCGCTGAATCACATTTCCGGTTTTTCGACGCCTACCCAGAGCCATGCACCTGCGAACGTAACAGTGACGACGGCGGCACCGGCTTCATCGCTTCCCGTCACCGCAGCCAACGAAGAAGAATTGTGGAGTGGCAGTCCATCACAGTTTCTTAACCTGAGGTTATATGTCGATTGGATTTTCATATTCGTCGGCACCGCCCTCGCGGCAGCCATTGCGACAGCCGGCGGCATCGTGGATGAGAAGGCAATTCCAATTGGAATCACAGCACTCGCATTCGTTGTCCTCGTGCCTATTTGCATTTTGCAGTGCATCTTCCGCATCCTCAAAATTCGATCCACACGCTACGTTGTTACGACACAGCGCGTCAGGGTAGTGCGCGGCATCTTTAGCAAGGACATTCAGGAGATCGAGCTTTTCCGCGTCAAGGATACTTCGGCTCATCAGACTTTCTTTTTGCGGTTGTTCGGCCTTGGCAATGTTCGGATACTTAGCGGAGATAGTTCCAACCCGAGCATGTTTTTATGTGCCATTCCAAAACCTGTTCAGCTACGCGAGCGTGTTCGCCAAGAAGTCTTGGTTTTGCGCCAAAAGTTTGGAGTTCGCGAACTCGACGTAATGTAATGAGGCCTAGGCATGCGCTCCAGCGAACAGCTCCGTGCGTCACGGCACCTGCTTCCGCCGCTGCCTTTCCACCCGCCGCGCAGGAGCCGCGCCGCCCTCCGCCGTCGCTGAGCTTGAGGTCGTTAGATACTCTCTTGGAGAGCAAGAGGTAAGTTAGGAGTTATGAAGAGGAGAGGCATGGAAGAGATGAGGGTTGAAGTCTTGCTGGTGGTGGAGCATGCCCCAGAGGGCGTCGAGCAGTCGGCGCGTGATGGCGATGATCGCGACTTTCTTCTTTTTGCCACGGGCGAGCAGGGCTTCGTAGGTGGCTTTGATTTGAGGGCTGCGCTGGATCGCGACCAGGGCAGGCATGAAGAGGGCGTGGCGCAGGTGCCGGTTGCCGGTGCGGCTGATGTGGAGCGGTGCGTCGGTGGCGCCGCTCTGCTGGGGCCGCGGGTCGAGCCCGGCGTGCGCGACCCATTTGTTTGGCTTTCAAGTCTTTGGGCAGAACGAGGAGTTCGCCGAGCAGCCGCAGGGCGCTGAGTTCTCCGATGCCGGGCACGCTGCACAGGCGCTGGACCTGGGCTTGCAGGTCGGGCTCGCGAGCGGCGAGTTCGGCGGCGGCTTGCTGCAGGGCTTTGATTCGCTTTTGGAGATGCTTGAGGTTCGCCGCGAGATCGGCGGCGATGAGCCCGGCGCGATCCGACGTGTAGGCGATGGCATGGAGCCGGGCCTGCTCGCGGGTCACTTCTTCGCGGAGGTGGACGAGGCGGCGACCGAGCTGCCGCAAGGCCAGGACAGCCTCCGCAGGCGGGGTCCACGGGACGAAGTCCATGCGGGCGAGGAACTCGAGGAGGCCCAGGGCATCGACGCGATCGGTCTTGGCGCGGGTCAGTCGGGCGCGCTGGAAGTCTTTGCTCGCCCGTGGATTGATGACCATGACGGCGACGCGTTCGGCCCGCTGCAGGGCGAAGGCCAGGCGCAGGCTGTAAACGCCCGTGGCTTCCAAACACACGCGGGCGCTGGCACCCCGCCGGGTCAGCAATTTGACGAGCTGCCGGTGGCCGGCGGGCGTATTGGGCAGGGTGATGGGACTTTCCAGGAGATCATCGCGCCGCAGCGCGATGACCAGTTCGGTGGCCCCGACGTCGATCCCGGCACGGACGATCGGAGCGGGTTTTGGAGGTTGTTTCATCCAGTGGATTTGGGTTTAGTGTGGAGCCTTCGGGCACCCGACTCCGTGCAGATGTCCTCGACCGACCTTGTCAATACAGGCTCCCCGCCGCGGCAACGCGACGGTGGCCTCAGATACTTTGCCAGCACCCGCCGGTGCTGCCCTTCGGGTCGCCTTCGGCGAGCTATCTCGCTCCGCTCGGTTCCGGCGTGGACAAAAGAGTCGGGGGACCGATCTAACGAACAGGGTCGCGGCGGGGCGTTCACCCCGCCGTGCCCTCAGGCGTCCGCGGCCTCCCGAAAGCGTATGCATCCTCTCCCAAAACCCACTCCGCTGGCAGCTTTTTTCAGCACAAAAGCGAGATACAAGGCGTTTGCTCGCGCCCCGTGAAAACGAACGAATTGACCCGTCTCGCGTAACGCAATACATTTCCGACCATGAACGCCGTTGAATTTACCACTGAGTTG
The DNA here is from genome assembly GCA_038228115.1 of Chthoniobacterales bacterium. GTDB lineage: Bacteria > Verrucomicrobiota > Verrucomicrobiia > Chthoniobacterales > Chthoniobacteraceae > JANLQB01. The sequence continues at coordinate 212,059 of JBBRPM010000001.1, read as the reverse complement.
AGCGGCGCTGCCGTTCTGCCCATTCCCAGCGAGGTCGCCGCCCAATTGCCCAAGACCGGCATGGCGCGCATCATCGTTCTCACCGACGAACACTCCGACGACGCGGACTGGCGCGCGGGCGCATACGCGCAGTTTCTCCGCGACGACCCGCAGGAGGACGCCATCTACGATTCCTGCCGCTGAGATGTTCGGCGAGGTTTTCATCTGTCAGTTCCCGTTCACTTCGGGAACCGGAAGCAAGGTTCGCCCGGCACTCGTGCTCTTCGACCTCCAGCAGGATGCCGTCATCTGCCGAGTCACTTCCGTTCATCGCTCCGGCCCGCTGGATGTCGCGCTCAACGACTGGCAGACCGCCGGATTGCTCAAGCCTTCTGTCGACCGCCTCGTGACCGCCGAGAAGACCATTTTCATACGCCGCCTTGGTGTTCTCAGTCCCGCTGATTTGGCTGCCGTCCGAACTACATGGAACAGTCAAATGAAGCTATGAGGGAAACGCCTAACCCGTATGAAAGGTGTCAAGGAAGAGAGAGTGTGATTGCGAAGTTTTAGTTACATGGAGATGGGAGAGGAGGCGGACGATGTCCCCCCCCAGAGGAGGGGGTTTGGGGGAAACGGCTCACCCGCCCGCCAACCCCCGCCATTCCCTTCCGTCGCTTCGGTGGTTCCCCCATCGTCCGGGGCTGGCAGGGGCCAGCGGCGGGTGGGTGGTCGGGCTCTTTGGGAACGTTCCGGCTTCGGTGGAGTGGGCCGAATCGCTTCAGCTTCCAAACTCGTATGCGTGCGTGAAGAGCCTTTTGGGCCGGTCAGCACCAGATGACTGATGCGTCGGGTGAAGCGGGACGTGGGAGCGGTTCAATCTATGGCGACGGGTCTTGGCAGTCGGCCCAGGTTAGGCTGCGAACGCGCTCCACGTTCCAAAGCGTGGGTGAGTGTTAGTGAGTTACTTAGTTAGTGGCGGGTGAAGATTACTGATTATGGTCGAAGGGGAAGGTGAAGGCGGGAGCGGAAAGGTGGATCGCATCGCTCGCGCGACGTGGCGGCTTCTGGGCGGCTGCGCCACTGATCGAGGGGAGCGTCGGCGAACATGGCGTGGAGCAGCGCGCGCCATCACCAAAGGGGCCGGTGCGAAAGAGGACTTAGCAGAACGGCGTGGATGGGTTATTCTTTCGAGCTCCCGTCGTCCCGCCGCATGTTTAAAACGATTTCCTTTTCGATCCTCCTGCTCGCGGAAGCCTGTGCCCTGGCTGCTCCGGTGGCGTTCAATCGCGACATCCGGCCCATTCTGAATGCGAACTGCATCAAGTGTCACGGCGGGGTGAAGGAAGCGGGCGGGCTGAATTTGCAGTTTCGCGAGCAGGCGCTGAAGGCGGGCGAGACGGGTGAAATCGCGATCGTGCCGGGCAAGCCGGATGAGAGCGCTTTCATCGAACGGCTCACGGCGGAGGATGCGACGGATCGCATGCCGAAGAAGCAGCCGCCGTTAAAAAAAGAGCAGATCGAACTGCTGCGGCGTTGGATCGCGGAGGGTGCGAAGTGGGAGGAGCATTGGGCGTATGAGACGCCGGTACGCGCGGGGAAAAGCGTCGATGCGCTGATCGGTGATCGTCTGGCGCAGGCAGGACTGGCGTTTTCTCCCGAGGCAGATGTGCGCACGCTGGCGCGGCGGCTGGCGCTGGATCTCACGGGGCTGCCGCCGGAGGTGGAGCGGGTCGATCGACTGGAGAAAGACGTCGCAAAAAATACGGACGTGGCGTTGCGCGCCTTTGTGGATGAGCTTTTGGCGTCGCCGGCGTATGGGGAACGCTGGGCGGTGCCGTGGCTCGATCTGGCGCGCTATGCGGATAGCAAGGGCTACGAGAGCGATCGCTTCCGCGACATGTGGCGCTATCGCGACTGGGTGGTGGATGCGCTGAATGCGGATGTGCCGTATGATCGCTTTTTGACGGAGCAGCTCGCGGGCGATCTGCTGCCCGGCGCGACGGAGGAGCAGGTGATCGCGACGGCTTACCACCGCAATACGCCGCAGAATGACGAGGGCGGAACGGATGACGAGGAGTTCCGCACGTATGCGGTGCTCGATCGGCTGAATGCGACCTTCGACGCGCTGCAGGGCACGAGCATCGGCTGCGTGCAGTGTCACGGGCATCCGTATGATCCGTTTTTGAATCACGAATACTACGAGCTGATGGCGTTTTTCAACAACACCGCGGACGCGGATCGCAACGATCAAGCGCCGACGCGGAAGGTGCGGGCGCGGGCGGACGTGGCGCGCGCGCACGAGCTGGAGAAGGAGATCGCGTCCACGCGCGAACGGCTCACGGCATTTCACAAAACACAGGAAGCGGCGCTGGTGAAGTGGCTCGCGGACGTGAAGCCGGGGAACGCGACGAGGCCGACGGCGGAGTGGAAAGTGAGCGCGACGGCGGGCCAGTATGTGGTGAAGCCGGAGGGGAAAATTTTACTGAAAGGCAAAGTACCCGAGCGGACGACGATCACGGTGGAGGCGCGGCCAGCGGTGGGGAAACTGGGGGCGCTGGTGTTGGAAATGATGCCGGATGATTCGCTCGCGAACACCGGGCCGGGGACGAATGAGGGTGCGGGGAATTTTATCCTGACGCACATCACGGCTTTTCTGAATGGCCAACCGCTGGAGCTGGCGAGCGCGACGGCGACCTACGAGCAAGGCGGGTGGCCGGTCGCCGAGGCGCTGCGGATCGGGGCGAAGGATGAGGGCGAAAGCGGCTGGGCCATCGCGGGTGGGACGGGCCGCGCGCAGACGGCGACTTTCAAACTGGCAAAGGCGGTCGAGGTCGGGGAAGACGCGGAGTTGCGCGTGGTGCTGGAATGCGAAAATGAGCGGTGGCCCGAGCATGTGCTGGGCTCGTTTGCGCTGAAGACAAGTGCGGGTGTCGCGGAGACCGGCGAGGCGCTGGCGAAGCTGCCGAAGGAAATTCAGGCGATCGTTTTGCGGGAACGCAAGACGTGGAAAGAGGATGAGCGCGAGAAGATGTGGCGGCATTTCCTGGCGCAAAATCAGGAGGCGCTCGCGCTTTATAAAAGTCTGGATGAACGGGTCGCGGCGCTGGCGGCGCTGCCACTCGCGGACCTGCCGATCATGGCGGAACTGACGGGCGCAGTGGCGCGCGTGACGAAGATTTTTCATCGCGGCAACTGGCTCGACAAGGCGGAAGCGGTGGAGCCGAAGACGCCGCTCGTGCTGAATCGCTGGCATGACGATTACCCGAAAAACCGGCTCGGCTTCGCGCGCTGGCTGACCAATGGCGAGAACCCGCTGACGGCGCGCGTGCAGGTGAATCGCGTGTGGGAGCAGCTCTTCGGCGTGGGCCTGGTGGAGACGCTGGAAGACTTCGGTTCGCAGGGCGACCGGCCGATTTATCAAGACGTGCTGGATGATCTCGCGGTGCGTTTCCAGACGGAAATGCACTGGAGCCAGAAGGCGCTGCTGCGGGAACTGGTGATGACGCGGGTTTACCGGCAGTCCTCGAAAACGACGAAGGCGCTGCAAGAGCGTGATCCGGCTAACCGGCTGCTCGCGCGTGGGGCGCGCTTCCGGCTTTCGAGCGAGCAGGTGCGCGATCAGGCGCTGGCGCTGGCGGGGATTTTGAGCCGGAAAATGGCGGGCCCATCGGTGATGCCGTATCAGCCGCCGGGCACCTGGCTCGTGCCGTACGAGGGACGCGACTGGACGACTTCGCCCGGCGATGAGAGCCATCGGCGTGCGCTCTACACTTTCATCCGGCGCAGTGCCACGTATCCGAGCATGGTCACGTTTGATGCGCCGAGCCGCGAGTTTTGCGTGGTGCGCCGGACGCGGACGAACACGCCGCTGCAAGCGCTGGATGGGCTGAACAGCCCTGTGTTTATCGAGGCTGCGGACGCTTTTGCCAAACGGATGACGGGCGCGACGCTCGATGAACAAATCGCGCGCGGGCTCGCCATCGCTACGCTGCGACCGGCGCGCGATTACGAAATCGCGGCGCTGAAAAAACTGCATGCGCAAACGGGCGGCGACCTGCGGCTGGTGGCAAATTCGATTTTGAATCTCGACGAAGTCCTTAACAAAAACTGAAGCCATGACGATCCACGACACTCTCCGCCAAGCCTCGGTCGAGCGCGTGACGCGCCGCTTTTTCATGAAGACGAGCACCGCCTGCCTCGGCGGCATGGCGCTGAATGCGCTGCTGGGCGAGAAGGCGGAGGCGGCGACGATGCAATTGAATCACCCCGCGCGGGCGAAGCGGGTGATTTATTTTCATCTGGCGGGCGCGCCGTCGCAGCTAGAGACCTTCGACTACAAGCCAGAGCTGGCGAAGCTGGACCGGCAGCTTTGCCCGGATTCGTTCATCAAAGGGAAGCGTTTTGCCTTTATCAAAGGCGTGCCGAAAATGCTCGGGCCGCAGACGAAATTTGCGCAGCACGGCCACAGCGGCGCGTGGGTCTCCGAGCAGATGCCGGAGCTGGCGAAACTCACGGACAAAATGTGCTTTGTGAAGAGCATGTGGACCGAGCAGTTCAATCACGCACCGGCGCAGCTCATGATGCAGACCGGCGCGCAGATCAAGGGCCGGCCTTGCCTGGGCGCGTGGGCCTTCTACGGACTCGGGTCGGAAAACGCGGACCTGCCGGGCTTCATGGTGCTGACGAGCGGCGGGAAAAATCCGGACGCTGGCAAGACGGTTTGGGGTAGCGGATTTCTGCCGAGCATCTACCAAGGCGTGCAGTGTCAGGGTCACGGAGAGCCGATCCTTTTTGCGGAAAATCCCGAGGGGGTTTCGCGGGAGCAACGCCGGGCGACGCTGGACGCGATCAACGCGATCAATCAGCACACGGCCGATGAATTTGGCGACCCGGAAACCCTGACGCGGATGAGCCAGTACGAGCTGGCCTTTCGCATGCAGATGAGTGTGCCGGACGCGACGGACATCGCGGGCGAACCGGAGCACATTCACAAAATGTATGGGACGGAAATCGGGAAGAACTCCTTCGCGAATAACTGCCTGCTCGCGCGCCGGCTTTCGGAGCGCGGCGTGCGGTTCATCCAGCTCTACGACTGGGGCTGGGATGCGCACGGGGACAGCGAGCCGACTTCGCTGACGGGCGGCATCGCGCGCAAGGCTGCGATCATGGACAAGGCGGTCGCCGCGCTGCTGAAGGATCTCGAACAGCGTGGAATGCTCGAAGACACGCTCGTCGTCTGTGGCGCGGAATTTGGCCGCACGCCGATGATGGAAAACCGCAACGCTGGGAAGGACAACCCTTTTGCGGGACGCGATCATAGTCCGGGCGGTTTCACGGTATGGATGGCTGGCGGCGGGGTGAAAGGCGGGCTGTCCTATGGTGAGACGGACGAGTTCGGCTACCAGTCCGTCGTGGATAAGGTCCACGTTCACGACCTGAATGCGACCATCCTGCATCTGCTCGGATACAATCACGAAAAGCTGACTTACTTTTTTCAGGGCCGGAACTATCGCCTCACCGATGTTCAGGGCGGCGTAGTCAGAGGATTGCTGGCCTGAGAAGGATGGATCGAGCTTCGCGCGTCCAGTTAGTCGGCAGTTTGGAGGAACTGGTGCATACGCCCTTTCGTGATGGCGTGAACGCGCTTTGCTGGGAGCGTTCACTGCCGGGAGATTTTAGCGATGTGGTGGCATCCGTGGGACCGATCGACGAGATTACGACGCTGGATGAAGCTGCTCTTCGCGCCTTGTCTTTGAGTTCCGCGGGCCAAGCGGCTCGGGAGATTCTGCTTCGCGATCAGGAAGCACTTCGCCGGTTCGGCCTTGCACCGATTCTCGACTGCATTCCCGCTTACCCTCGCGACACAGAGCCGGGACCTGTTCCGGTCGATGTCTATTCGTTTCACGTCGATAGCGCGACGGTCGCGGCGGATACTTATCTTTGCAGTTACAATGAAGTATCCTCGGAAGGTCTTCGTAACGAAGAAGCCGTGCGCCATGTGGATGTGCCAGAAACCCGGGCCAAATTGCTGGAGCTATTTGGCGGTCGAGACGACGAAGGATTTATCGAGTGGTTAAATGATCAGTTCTACAACCTGCACTATGCACAGCTTCCGCAGGCACGGCCTTTCGCCTTTGGTTTGGGAAACATGTGGCGCATCGCCACGGAGTATCCGGGCAGCCCTGTGCCGCCGTGCATCCATCGCGCTCCCACCACCATTCCCGGCCGGCCGCCGCGTTTGCTATTGATTAGTTAAAAAGGACTCCATGTACCCGCTTGCGAAATTGATCCCGACTGATGAAGAGCGGGGGAACGACGTGCTATTGGGCCGTTTTTTGGAATACATCGAAGGCCGGAGCTTGACGCTTTATCCGGCTCAGGAAAATGCAGTGCTGGAGCTATATGAAGAGCGGAATGTGATCCTGAATACGCCGACGGGTTCGGGAAAATCACTGGTAGCGGCGGCATTGCATTTCAAATCGCTCGCGCAGCGAAAGCGGTCGGTTTATACGTGCCCGATCAAGGCGCTGGTGAATGAGAAATGGATGGCGTTGTGCCGGGACTTCGGGCCGGAAAACGTAGGGCTGAGTACGGGCGATGCGACTGTGAATCGCGATGCGCCGATCCTTTGTTGCACGGCGGAGGTGCTGGCGAACATGGCTTTGCGTGAAGGAGCGGATACGAGGGTGGATGACGTGATCATGGATGAGTTCCATTACTACGCCGATCGCGACCGCGGGGTGGCGTGGCAGGTGCCGCTGCTCACTCTCCCGCGGGCGCGCTTTCTTTTGATGTCGGCGACGCTTGGCGACACGGCTTTTTTCGAGGAAGAGCTAACGCGCCTCAATGGCAAGCCAACGGTGACAGTGAGTTCGCGAGACAGACCTGTGCCGCTGGAGTTTTCTTATGCGGAGACTCCGCTGTCGAAGACGGTGGAGAGCCTGATCGTGGAAAGGAAGAGTCCGGTCTATGTCGTTCACTTTACCCAACTCGAAGCGGCACAAAGTGCGCAGGACTTTACGAGTCTGAATGTCTGTACGCGGGAGGAAAAGGCGGCGCTGGCTAGTGCGCTGGAAGGTTTCAAGTTTAGTAGTCCATACGGGCCGGAGATCAAGAAGTGGCTAAGGCATGGGATCGGGCTTCATCACGCGGGGCTGCTGCCGAAGTATCGGGTGTTAGTCGAACAACTGGCGCAGCGCGGTTTGCTAAAAGTGATCTGCGGGACGGATACGCTGGGCGTGGGAATCAATGTGCCGATTCGGACGGTGCTCTTTACGAGGCTGTGCAAGTTTGACGGGCAGAAGACAGGCATCCTGAGTGCGCGAGATTTTCACCAGATCGGCGGACGCGCGGGACGTAAGGGCTTTGATGATTGCGGGTGGGTGGTCGCACAGGCGCCGGAGCATTTTATCGAGAACCTGCAACTTGAGCAGAAGGGGAAGAAGTTCGTGAAGCGGAAGCCGCCGGAGAAGAATTTCGTCAATTGGGACAAGCAGACTTTTGCGCGACTGATGACTGCGCAACCGGAGCGGCTGACTAGTCAGTTTCAAATCACCCACGGGATGTTGCTGAATGTGCTCAGTCGCCAAGGCGATGGGTGCGCGGCGATGCGGGAGATTATCGCGCGGTGTCATGAGACGCCGAAGGCGAAGAAGGCGCTGGTGAGACGCGGCTGGCAGTTATTTCGCGCGCTGGTGGAGCGGAAGATCGTGGAGTTTATCCCGCAGACCGCAGATGGCGCGAAGCTGCGGGTGAATGTGGCTTTGCAGGATGACTTCTCGATGAACCAGACGCTCTCGCTTTTCGTCCATGACACGCTGCCGATGATGGACCCGAACGCGCCAGACTATGCGCTGGTGGCGCTGACGCTCGTGGAGTCGATTTTGGAAGATCCCGGCGCGATCCTGCGCAAACAACTGGACCGGGTGAAGGATCAGGCGATGGCGGAGATGAAGATGCAGGGGATGGAATACAACGAGCGGATGGAGGAGCTTGAGAAGCTCGAATACCCGAAGCCGAACCGCGACTTTATCTATTCGACGTTCAATGCCTTCGCGGACCGGCATCCGTGGGTGGGCACGGAGAACATCCGACCGAAGTCGATCGCAAGGGAGATGTTCGAGGAGTTCCGCTCCTTTGCGGACTATATCAAAGGCTATGAGTTGCAGCGCGCCGAGGGGTTATTGTTGCGGCACTTATCGAGTGTGCAGAAGGTGCTGGCGCAGACGGTGCCGGATGATGCGAAGAACGATACGCTCCGGGAGATGGACCTATATCTCAGCGCGATGATCCGGCAGGTGGATAGCAGTCTGCTCGATGAGTGGGAGAAGATGCGTGATCCGAACTATCAGCCGCGGGTTGAAGAGGCGGAGGTGCGGCCTCCCGGTGCGGAGGAAGCTGCGCGCGATGTGACTCGCGATGCGAAGGCTTTTACCGCGGCGATTCGCACGCGTATCTTTACATTTTTGCGGGCGGTGACGATGGAGGATTACGAGGCGGCGCTGGCACTTGTGGTTGCCGATGACGCCGAGCCGTGGACGGTGGACCGACTGAGGCAGGCCTATGCTAGTTACTTAGCCGGTCACGCGCGGCTACGGCTTGATCCAGAAGCGAGGAATCTGCGGCATACTTATGTGACGCCATCCGAAGATGGCGCGCGCTGGCAGGTGCAGCAGATGTTAGTCGATCCTGAGGAGGCGAATGACTGGGTGGCGGAGTTTGAAGTGGATCTCGCGCAGTCGCGTGTGGCAGGAGAGCCGGTGATGCGGCTGCGGAAATTTGGAGGCCTGGTGTAGCGATAGGAGGGCAAGGTAACTGTCTAACCGTGTGTGGTCGCCTCTCGGTGGGAGCTTTTTGTAAACGAGGTAAAAGGGTGCGTGGTGAAAGGGAGAAGGTGTTCCGTGGGTAGGGTGGGCGTCCCCGCCTGCCGTGGCGTGCGTCCCGAATGGCACCCAGCGGATGGTCATAGGCATGCCGGGCGCGAGCTGCGTCCGGGGGGTATTCCGCGGGACGCGAAATACGGCAGGCGGGACGCCCACCCTACCCGCGGAACATCGTACTGATTTCCGGTGTCGCTTTTGGTGAGAGGCGGTTTCGGAGTTGGAGGGTTCGGGAATAGGTGCTCAAGCTAAATGGGCGATGGAGAGTCTATGGAAGGGACGTTAGGGACGTTAGGGATTTAAAAGACATAAAAGGACGCGAGAAAAGGGCTTTTGATTCTTATCCGAATCATTCGATGAGGGAACACTCGCGCCGTAGAGTCTAATGGAAGTCGTGGGAGGCGGCGAGACTAAGGTTGTTTTCCCGCATGGGTAGGATGCGATCGGCTTTGATGTGGATGACATTTTCCAAGTTCTGCATGCGGCCTTCGATAATGAGGAAACTTTCCGATGTGATGAGCAGGCGGTAGCGCTCGAATAGCTCTGGCATCAGGATGGCATTGGCGACGCCGGTTTCGTCTTCGAGGCTGATGAAGACGAAGCCTTTCGCGGTGCCGGGGCGCTGGCGGCAGATGACTTGACCGGCGATTTGGAGGTAGGTGCCATTGGCGGCGCGCGGGAGATCGGCGGCGGGCCAGGCTTGCGGGACTTTTGCGCGCAGCATGCTCATGGGATGTTTGCCGATGCTGAGGCTGGTGCCGCTGAGATCGGCGGCTAGGCGTTCCCAATTACTCATGGGCGCGAGCGGGGTGGGTTCGGAGTTGTCGGCGGGGGTTTGCGAGGGCGGGTGCGCTTCCCATAGTCCTTCCGTATCGATGGGTAGCTCGACTTGCCAGAGCGCGTCGCGACGATGGGTTTCGAGATCGTTGAGCGCGCCGATTTTCGCGAGGGTGCGCAATTCGGGTCTCGTGAGTTTTGTGCGCGCGTGAAAATCCGTCACGGAGGTAAACGGCATGCGCGTTCGCTCAATAAGTAGCTGCGCGCCGTGTTCGCGTCGCAGGCCATTCACGATGCACAGCCCGAGCCGGACAGTGTCGTCGTCGATGACCGTGCAGACCCATTCGGAATGAACAACCGAGACCGGGAGAAAGTGTAGCCCGCGGCGTTGCGCGTCTTTGATCAAAGTCGCCGCCGAATAAAAGCCCATCGGCTGGTTATTCAGCAGCGATGCAAAGAACTCCGCGGCGCGATGCACTTTATACCAAGCGGACGCGTAAGCTAGTAAGGCAAAGCTAATGGCGTGCGACTCGGGGAAGCCATAGACCGCGAAGGACTGCACCGATTGCAAGAGCTGTTCGGTCACTTCCTCGGTGTGCCCTTTTTCCTGCATCCGCCGGCGCAGCTTCACGATGACTGCATTCATGCGCTCGTGCGAACGATGAAACGAAAGTGCGCGCCGCAGTTCCTCCGCTTCCGAGCCGGAGAAGCCGGCGAGGTCCATCGACATCTTCAGCATCTGCTCCTGAAACAGCGGCACTCCGAGCGTGCGCTCCAGGGTCGGTTTCAGCACTTCTTCCACGTCCTTGTGAAAATAGGTCACCGGCTCCAGCCCGGATCGACGTTTGAGATAAGGATGCATGAGCCCGCCCTGGATCGGCCCCGGTCGCACGATCGCGACTTCGACGACGAGGTCGTAAAAGCATTTCGGTTTCAGTCGCGGCAGAGTCGCCATCTGCGCGCGGCTTTCGATTTGGAAAACGCCGATGGTTTCCGCGGCGTTGATCATTTCGTAGGTCGCGGGATCGTTCGCCGGGACTTCGTACAGATCGACTTTGCGCCCGCGCTGTTCGCTGAGCTGAATCGTTTCCTGCAACACCGCCATCATGCCGAGCCCGAGCAGATCGACTTTGATGATGCCGAGGTCTTCGCAGTCGTCCTTGTCCCACTGCGCGACGACGCGACCGGGCATCGACGCATTTTCCAGCGGGATGAAAGAGCTGAGATGATGCTGGCAAATGATCATGCCGCCGGAGTGCTGGCCGAGGTGGCGCGGCAGAGCCTTGATCATTTGGTAAAGCTCGCATGCCGCCGCTGCTCTCGGATGGCTGACGGGGATGCCGGCTTGCGTGAGCTGCGCTTGCAGATCGAGCGTGTGTGGAAAGTCGCCGTTCGCAAACAGCGCGGAAAATCGTCCGAGCACATCGGGTGAAAAATTGAGCGCCTTGCCGATCTCGCGCATCGCGCTGCGTCCGCGGTAGGTGATGACGTTTGCGGTCATCGCGGCGCCGTGCTGGCCGTAGCGGCGATAGACTTCCTGAATCACGCTTTCGCGCCGGTCGCCGCTCGGTAAATCGAGATCGATGTCGGGCCAGACATTGCGCCCTTCCGACAGGAAACGCTCGAAGAGGAGATGGTAAGCGATGGGATCGCAAGCCGTGATCCCGAGCGAATAACAAACCGCCGAATTCGCGGCACTCCCGCGGCCTTGCACCATGATGTTTTGCGCTTTGGCAAAATTCACGAGGTCCCAGATGCAGAGAAAATATCCGCAGAATCCGCGGCGTTCGATGAGGCTTAATTCCTTGTCGAGTTGCGCGCGCGTCCGCTCATCGAACCGCTCGCGAAAGCGCTCGCGTGCGCCTTCAAAAACGCGTTGCCGCAAAAAGCCGCTCTCGGTTTCGCCGTCGGGAACGTCGAAGGTCGGGAACTTGTAGCCAAGGTCGCCGAGACGAAATTGCAGGCGCTCGGCGAGCGCGGCGGTGTTGTCGATCGCGTGCGGCAGATCGCGAAAAAGGCGCGTCATTTGCGCGGCGGATTTGAGATGCCGCTCGGCATTGGTGCTGAGCAGGCGGCCTGCGGCATCAAGATGCGTGTGGTGTCGCGCACAGGTGAAAACGTCGAGCACCGCGCGCTGTTCGCGCTGGGCGAAAAGCACGCCATTCGTCGCGAGCAGCGGCAGCCGTTCGGCGTGCGCGAGATCGGCGAGCTGGCGGATGCGCAGCTCCTCGCCGCGCCGCAGATGGCGCTGCACTTCGATGAAAACATTCGCTTTCCCAAACGCCTGACGCAGCCGCTCCACGCGCTCGCCCGCGCCAGCGAGATCGTCGCGATCCAGGCAGCGCTGCACCGGCCCCTCATCATCGCCGGTCAGCGCGACGAGCCCTTCGGAAAATTCCGCGAGTTCGTTCCAATGAATCGGAGCGTGCGTTTTCGTGCCGCGCAGTTTCGCGCGGGTGATGAGTTGGCAGAGATTTTGATAACCGGTGCGCGACTCGACGAGCACCGGCAGCACCGCGCCATCGTCGAGCGTCAACTCCGCGCCGGTGATCAGCTCGATGCCGCACTCCTTTCCTTTGCCATAAAAGCGCGGCGCGCCATACAGCCCGTCGCGATCACAGAGCGCCACGGCCCCGAGCCCAAGCGCGCCCGCTTGCAACGCCAGCTCTTCTGGCTGACTCGCACCGCGCAAAAAACTGAACGCGCTGCGGGCGTGCAGCTCGACGTAATTACGCCGCATAACAGCCCTCTACAAACCACGCGTCGCCCTGCTTCGAGAGGCGATAGAGCGCGCCGTCGGTGAGGGCGATGTCCCATTCTTCGGCGGTCCACGCTTCGCGATCCCACCAAGTGCCGGAGGCGCGATACGGGCCGGCGGCTTCGGCGATTTCGCCGTGCGCTTTTTCTGAAAAGACGAACGCGGGGAGATAGCGGCGCAGGTGGACTTGCGCGGGAAAGGGCGGGCGGAAACGTCTCAGCGGAAGTCCGGTGGCGCGGCTTTCTGAGGGCGTGGCTTCGGTGGACGCGGTGAGTTTTTCAAACTGCGGATCGACGAGCTGGAAACTGTCGGGCCGGTGTGTGTCGTCCATTTTCACGACGCCGACATTTCCCGCGCCGACGAGGGCGGAAAGGCGCGCGAGGGTTTCGCCGAAACGGTTTGGATCGCGCAATGCGGACTCGAAAAGCTGATGCTGGCTGGCCGCGCCGATGACGGGCTCGATGAGCAGGCGCAAGCCGATGGGCTGTTGCTCGAGCCGCAGATTTTCGAGATGCGTGTGCAGGATTCGGAGCAGGACTTCGGCGTCGGTCGTAGGCGAGGGGATGGTGAAGGCGCGCTCGTAAGTCGCGGCGGTGTTTTCGAGCGCGATGGTGAGGGTCATTTTTCCCGCGGCGCGATAGGCCTCGCGCAGGCGCAGCGTGAGTTGATCGAGCTGGCGGCGCAGGATGAAAAGGAGCGGTTCCGTCGTGTCGATCGGCTGCTCGAAATCGAACGTCTCGAAGAAAACTTCCGCCGGACGGGCGTAGCAGAGTTCGCGATGGGAGCGGCCCGAGGCGCGTTCCCAGAGATCGCCGGCGGCAGGGCCGAGACGCTCGGTGATTTCGCTGCGCGGGAGCTTCGCGAGTGCGCCGAGATGGCCGATGCCCCAGTCGCGCAGCACGGCGACGAGCTCCGGCGGCGCGTCCACTTCCGCGATGGCGATGCCGGCCAAAAACGCGCCGGGATGCTGCACGACGAGCACTGGCTCCGCACGCGCGGCGGCGAGCGCGGCGAGGTCGGGATTCGTGGCGACGCCGACGCAGGCACGCAATTCCAGCGCGGCAAAACGCTGCACGACTCCACGCGCCCACGGCTCCCAGTCGTCGTTTTTCAACTGCCGCAGATCGACCGTGCAAACGCCGTCGCCCGTCGCCTCCACGAAAGGCGAAAGCGCGTGCGCGCCTTCCAGCAGCAGCGCCGCGAGCGCGTGCTCCTGCGCGGCCGCGCGCGGCATCACGCGCAGGGTCGCACATCGCGCCAATGCTTGAGTGGAAGCCATTCCGCGGAGCACGCCCGAAGCGGCGGCGGTGGCGGTCATTTCCAAAACGCGGCCTTTTTCCGTGCTGCCATCGAGCACGGCGACGGGCTCCGCCCACGCTTCCTCGCGCAGGCGCAGCGCGGCTTGGAGCTGAAACTGTGGGAGCGAAATGGCGGCGAACCAGGGCATCGTTCAGCGCTTTTTAAGCCACGGATGAACACGGATGGGCACGGATGTGAGGCCCGCGAATTTCATTTTGATCTGTGAAAAATCCGTGTTCATCCGTGGCTAATTTTCAGGCGATGGCGGCGAGCGTTTGCGGAGCGGGAGCGAGTCGGCGTCCGCGCTGGAAAACTTTCACGTCGAGTTCTGCGAGCAGCTTTCCGCGGCGAAGATGCAGCGCGCCGATGTCCCAGCGACCGTGCATGGCGATGCGCACGCGCGCCGCCTCCACGATCGGGCGCGGCGTGAGCGCCACGAACGCGGTGCCGCTATTTTCCACGAGCCGCTGAAAACGGTGCCAGGTGCTCGCGGGGATGCGGTCGAGACTGCGCAGCGGTACCGCCTGCAAATCGAGCAGGACGAGCGGGAGATTGCCGTCGCGCAGCAAAAGGTCCGCGGCTTTCACGCCCTGCTCGGCCGATTCGCAAAACACGCACAGCAGCCGCGCTGAGGCGTCGCCGGGGTAACTGCCCGGATCGAAGGAGCGCCCGCAATCCACGAGCCCCGCGAACGCGCGCCGCGACTCCAGGGCGGCCAGGATGCGATCGAGAAAAAGCGCGCCGCTGCTGGCGGAGCTGCTCAGCTCCGTGACCGCGCCGCACTGAATCCCGCCGCCGTGGGAATCGAGGGCCGGCCAGCCCGTTTCCCAGTGCCGGTCGGGCTGGGGAGGCGCACCGGGAAAGCGCTCCTCCAGGGTCCGGCGCAGCTCGGCGAGAGAGAGGATGTTCGAGGCAGCAGGCATGGGGAATATGTTCACATGAACACATCCAGTGCGTCAACAGGACGCGCGCATTTTCCGGTGTGTCCAAGTGGACGGCGTCGCAAAAAATATCGCGTTTTGTTATTGCTGAGCCGCGCGGGAATTCCAAATGATGCGCGGCCCGGCCCGGTTTTTATGAGCTTTGCCGGACGAATGAGCCGTTTACCAAATGACTCATTGACCGCTTGTGAAATTTTTCACAAAGTCTCTTGCAAAGATTTCACTGAACCGACATTTTCCGCTCCCACTTTGATTTCCCGCTCCATGCCGCAAGCCGAAAATCCGATTAACGCCCGCTGCGATTCCTGACCGAATGGCGAATATTTTTCCACGCGGGAGCAATCTCCTGCCTCTCAAAATCGTCCTGTGCCTCGCCGTCGCAGGCACTGCGGTGTCGCTTGCGGTGCCTTATTATTTCACGCCGAAATACACGCGGGTCGGCTATCAGCCGCAGCAACCGGTGAATTTTCCGCACGACATCCACGCCGGGCAGCTCGGGATCGATTGCCGGTATTGCCACAGCTTTGTGGAAGTAGCGGCGCACTCGAATGTGCCGACGACGCAGGTCTGCATGAACTGCCACTCGCAGGTGCAGAAAGAGAACCCGAAACTCGCGCCAGTCCGCGAATCGTGGGCGACGGGCAAGGCGATCGAGTGGGTGCAAATCCACAAGACGCCGGACTACGTGTATTTCAATCACTCGGCGCATGTGAATCGCGGCGTTTCCTGTGTGAGTTGCCACGGCAAAGTGAATGAGATGTCGGTCGTTTATCACCATGAGCCGCAGTCGATGTCGTGGTGCTTGGATTGCCATCGTGCGCCGGAGAATGCGCTGCGTCCGCTGGATCAAATCACGAACTTAAACTGGAAGCCCGCAGAACTCGACGTGCAGGCCTTTATTGCCAAAAACGGCAAGCCGCCCGGCGAGGAAAAGACGGACTTTACGACGGTAAAACAACTGACGCAGGAGCAGGTCGGCAAGACGCTTCAGGCGAAATGGCACATCAATCCGCCGGACAAGAATTGCGCAGGCTGTCACCGATGAAACGCATCCTCCACCACCCCGAAGCGCCGAAAACCGGCAAACAATACTGGCGCAGTCTCGGCCAGGCCCGGAATACGCCGGAATTTCAAGGCTGGCTGGAGCGCGAGTTTCCACAGGGCGCTGCGGAGTTCAAAGGCGGCGAGGTTTCGCGCCGGAATTTTCTGCAACTCATGGGTGCCTCAATGGCGCTCGCGGGCCTCAGTTTCGCGGGTTGTCGTCGTCCTGAAAAGCATCTGATTCCCTTCACGCGCGGCGTGGAGTGGTCAATTCCCGGCAAGGCGCTTTTTTTCACCACCTCGATGCCGACGCGGCGTGGCTACATGCCGCTCGTGGCGGAGACTCACGACGGGCGTCCGACGAAGATCGAAGGCAATCCGCTGCACCCCGCGAGCAAAGGCGCGACCGATGCTTGGGCGCAGACTTCGATTCTCGATCTTTACGACCCGGATCGTTCGCGCTTTTTCAAACTCAAGGGTGAGACGAAGACCGCGCAGAATTTTGAAAAGGCGCTTGATGAATTGATCGCCGGGGCAGGGGATGGAGCGGGCCTCGCGTTCCTGCTGGAGAGCAATCCATCGCCGACGCGGGAGCGGTTGCGCGGCGAGATCGAGAAGAAATTTCCGAAGGCGATGTGGGCGGTGTATGAGCCGCTTGGCAGCGATGCTTCGAACGAGGCGGCGAAAGCGGCTTTTGGCGAGGGCATGGAGGTCGTCCCGCAGCTTGAAAAGGCGGACGTGATTCTTTCCCTCGACGCGGACTTCCTTGGCGTCGCGGCGACGGTAGCCGAACAGCGCGCGTTTGCGACTCGTCGGAAGGCCGACGGTGAGAACAAGATGAACCGCCTTTATGTGGTGGAAAACCGGTTCACGGTGACGGGTGGAATGGCGGATCACCGGCTGCGCATTCCAGTCAGCCAGATCGGGCTCGTCGCGCAGGAACTGGCGGCGGAAATTTTCTCGCAAACGAAAGATGACGGACTGGGCCGGGTCGTGGGCAGCCCGCTGAAGGCGACGGCGAAAGCGCGTCAGGAGTGGGTGAAAATCACCGCGGAAGATCTCGTCGCGAACAAAGGCAAAAGTCTCGTGCTCGCCGGCTCGCGACTGCCTGCGGGAGTGCAGGCGCTGGTGTTTGCGATCAATGCAGCTCTCGGCAATCTCGGCAAAACCTTGATCGGTCGGAAGTCGGTCTCGAAACCGGCAGCGTCGATCGCGGAAGTGGCGCGCGGTTTGAGCGACAAGTCGCTTACCTCCATCATCATCGTGGGCGGAAATCCGGCCTACAATGCGGCGGTCGATCTGGATTTCGCGGCGAAGTTGAAGACTGCGGCGAACGTCGTGCGCGTCGGGGCTTACGAGGACGAAACCTCGGATGTCGCCACATGGCAGGTGCCGCTCGCGCACTATCTCGAATCGTGGGGCGATGGCTTCTGCATGGATGGCAGCCATGTCTCGGTGCAGCCGATGATTCTCCCACTTTACGCCGGCTGGTCGGAGTTGGACGTTCTGGCGAAATTTGCCGGGCTGAAGAAGCCGGAAGGGCCAGAGCTGGTTCAGGAAACTTTCCGGCAGCTCGTGAAACCGAACGATTTTGTGGCCGTGTGGGCAAAATTTCTGCACGACGGCTTTGTGATGGGCGAAGCGCCGAAGGCTGAAGCGCTGGCCATCAGTTCCGACGCGGTCGGAAAACTGGCCTCGCAGATCCCGCCTCCAAATCTCGACGTGGATTCTTACGAAGTCGTTCTCGTGGGCGATTTCAAAGTGGACGACGGACGCTACGCAAACAACGGGTGGCTCCAGGAGCTGCCCGATCCGATCACGAAGCTGACGTGGGACAACGCCGCGCTCATCAGCCCGGCGACCGCGCGGAAATTGGGAGTGGAGGATGGAGCGCGCGTAGAGCTTTCGGTGGAAAATCGCACGCTGGATTTGCCCGTGCTGATCGCTCCGGGACACGCGGAGAATTCCGTCAGCATCTCCCTCGGATACGGCCGCACCAAGGCTGGCCGGGTCGGGACCGTGGGGCAAACATCTGAAGGATTCGTGACCGACCGCGAGATGATCAGCGGCGGTTTCAACGGCTACTCGCTGCGCACTTCGCAATCTCCTTATTACCTCACCGGCGCGAAGATCAAGGTCACCGGGAAAACCTACCGCCTCGCCGTCACACAAGAACACGGCACGCTCGAAGGCCGCGGACCGGACCTTACGCGCGAGGCGACGCTGGATGAATTCAAAGCCGAGCCTGCTTTCGCGAAGACAATGGGAATGGACGGCCACAACCCGCCGAACGCCTCGCTTTATTCGCATCCGCCGCTGAATGACATTCATCAGTGGGGAATGACGGTCGATTTGAATACCTGCATCGGCTGCTCCGCGTGCATGGTGGCCTGTCAGTCGGAAAATAACATCCCGATCGTCGGCAAGCGCCAGGTGATCGAAGGCCGTGAGATGCACTGGATTCGCACCGATCGTTATTTCGCGATGATGGACGAGCATGACGAGGAGCCAGAGATGGTTTCGCAGCCGATGATGTGTCAGCAGTGCGAGAATGCGCCTTGCGAAACCGTCTGTCCGGTGAATGCGACGGTTCACAGCGAGGACGGCCTGAACGTCATGGCTTACAACCGCTGCATCGGCACGCGGTATTGCGCAAACAACTGCCCCTTCAAAGTGCGGCGGTTCAATTTCTTCGATTACAACCAGCGCAAGATCGCGAAGCTGCGCGACTGGAATCTTACGAGCGAAAAGGGGACCGAGGACACGATCAAGATGTCCAAGAATCCGAACGTCACCGTCCGGATGCGCGGCGTCATGGAAAAGTGCACGTTCTGCGTGCAGCGGGTGCAGGAGGCGAAGATCGCGGCGAAAGTGGCGATCCGCGATGGCGGCGAGGCGCGCATTCCAGCCGACGCTTTCACCAGCGCCTGTGCGCAGGTTTGCCCGACGGGGGCGATCGTTTTCGGCGATAAAGCCAACAAGGACAGCCGCCTTTCCAAGCTGCTCGAAGACGAGCGCGGTTACCGCCTGCTCGAGTATCTCAATCTCAACCAGCGCGTCTGGTATCTGGCGCGTATCCGCAACCCCAATCCGAAAATGCCGGGCGCTGAAAAGAGCGGCAAAGCCATTAAAGGTTCGCCAAACGGGCACCATCATCACCCGCCCGCTGGCGAAAAAACTGAAGCCGCCAACAGCGTCCCACACGGAGGTCCAGCTAATGTCCGAATCCGCAGTCTCTCTTAAAACACCCGCGGAACTAGCCCGAGTCCCGCTCGTCACGAACAAACGCAGCTTCGCGTGGATCTCGGACAATGTCTCGACGATCTGCGAGGAACGCTCGCGCCTCTGGTGGTGGGCGCTCTTCATTCCGCTTTCGATCATTGCGATGATCGGGCTCTTTTGCATCGGCTACCAGATTTCCAACGGCGTCGGTGTGTGGGGTGAAAACCATCCCAACGGCTGGGCGTGGGACATCACGAACTTCGTTTTCTGGATCGGTATCGGTCACGCGGGAACTCTGATCTCGGCCATCCTTTTCCTCACGCGTCAAAAGTGGCGCACCTCGATCAACCGCGCCGCGGAAGCGATGACCCTTTTCGCCGTTGTCTGCGCGGGTATTTTTCCCGGCATCCACGTCGGTCGCGTCTGGATGGCGTGGTTTCTGGCACCGATCCCAAACGCCAACGGCATCTGGCCGAACTTCCGGTCGCCGTTGCTCTGGGACGTGTTTGCGGTCTCGACTTACTTCACGGTGTCCGTGCTGTTTTGGTACACCGGTCTCGTACCCGATCTTGCAACGCTGCGTGATCGCGCCAAGTCCCGCGTCGCTCGATACATTTACGGCATTTTCGCCCTTGGCTGGCGTGGCTCGAATCGCCACTGGCGTCACTACGAGATGGCTTACCTGCTCCTCGCCGGTCTCTCGACTCCGCTCGTGCTTTCCGTCCACTCGGTCGTATCGTTCGACTTCGCCACGTCCATTCTTCCCGGCTGGCACACCACGATCTTCCCGCCTTACTTCGTCGCAGGTGCGATCTTCGGTGGCTTCGCGATGGTGCTCACGATCCTGTTACCTGCGCGTCTCATCTATCCGCAACTCGACGATCTCATCACTCGTCAGCACGTCGATAAGATGGCGAAGATCATCCTGCTGACCGGCTCAATCGTCGGTTACGCCTACATGATGGAGCTGTTCATCGCATGGTATAGCGGCAACCAATACGAGAAGTTCACCTTCTTCAGCGCGCGTCTCGGCCTTCATAACAGCGGTTGGTACTCTTGGGCTTACTTCTGCATGATGACCTGCAACGTCCTCTCGCCCCAGGTTTTCTGGTCGAAAAAGATGCGCGGCAATTACATCGTCGTCTTCATCATCTGCCAGTTCGTCAATGCCGGCATGTGGTTCGAGCGCTTCGTCATCATCGTGACTTCGCTGGCCCAAGACTTCCTGCCTTCTTCGTGGGGACACTATACGCCGAGCTGGGTCGAGATTTGGACCTTCATCGGAACGTTCGGCATCTTCCTTTCGCTCTTCCTGCTCTTCATGAAATTCCTGCCGATGGTCGCCATGTCGGAAGTGAAAATTGTGCTGCCTGAAGCCGACCCTCATTTTCATCCAGAGTCACCCGACTCGCACGCCAAGGAGGGCGCGCACTAATGGGCGACGAACGCAAAATTTACGGACTAGGTGCCGAGTTTTCCAGCCCAGCCGACCTATTGGTCGCGGCCGAGAAAGTTCGCGACGCAGGTTTCAAAAAATGGGATGTGCATTCGCCCTTCCCGATTCATGGCATGGATGCCGCGATGGGTCTCGGCAAGTCATGGTTATCCGCTCCCGTCTTCGCCGGCGGCTCCAGCGGCTTCATTACCGCGATCTGTCTTACCTTCATTCCATCGGCCTTTCTCTACCCCATGATCGTTCACGGAAAGCCGACTGGCTTGATGACGGTCCCGGCCTTCTTCCCGATCATGTTTGAGCTGACGATCCTGTTCTCCGCCTTCACCGCGGTTTTCTCGATCATGATCTTTAACCAGTTGCCGAAATGGTATCACCCGGTCTTTAACTGGGAGCGCTTCAAGAGCGTGACGACCGACGGCTTCTTCCTCGTCATTGAGGCCGCCGATCCCAAGTTCTCCGAAATCCGCACACGCGAGTTGCTCGAAAGCATCGGTGGCCAGCGCATCACGCTTATTCACGACTGATCATGTTGCGCTATTTCTTTTCCATGATGTTGATCGGTGGTGCGCTTGTGCTGGCGATGGCGGGTTTCCGCGGCAGTAAGAGCCCGGTTCCGCCGATCGAGATTTTCCCGGACATGGATCACCAGCCGAAGTTCCAGCCGCAGCACGGCAATCCCTTCTTCGCCGATGGATCGTCCGGTCGCAAACCTGTGACCGGCACCATACCGATGGGCTATAACCTTCCCGGTGCCTACCTTCAAGCGGGAGCCAAAAACGGCACCTTCAAGCAGGAAGGTTTCTCCAACCAGCCTGACTACATGAACACTGGAATGTTTGGAGATGTTTTCGGCGATGGTATTCCCGAGGACGTAACAGAAGACTTTGTGAAGCGCGGGCAGGAGCGTTTCAACATCCATTGCATCGCGTGCCACGGCAGAGTCGGCATGGGTAATGGAATCGTCTCGCAGTATGGCCTGGTTGCGGTGGCGAATCTTCAGCTCGATCTTTACAAGACAATGCCGGACGGCCAGCTCTTTTATACCATCACGAATGGCAAGAATAACATGGGTGCCTACGGTCCGAACATCGCCGTGGAAGATCGGTGGGCGATCGTCGCCTATATCCGGGCACTCCAGCGCAGCCAGACAGGCAAGCTCGCCGACCTGCCTGCGGAAAAGCAAAAAGCCTTGCAGGAGACGAAGTAAATGAGCGACCACGCACACGCCCTCACTCCACCGGCGCCGGAGAATTTCGATAACAAACATCTCGGTGGTCTTCCCGGCATTCTTCTTGGAGCCGGAGCAATCGGCTGTGCCATTAGTTTGCTCGGCTTCCTCATTTCGCCCGAGCAAACCGCCCACTCGTGGCTCTTCGGTTTCTCTTACTTCTTCACCATTGCGGTCGGCACCTTGTTTTGGACGTGTCTGCATCACGCGACAGATTCAGCGTGGTCGGTCGTGGTGCGTCGTCAGTTGGAAAACTGCGCGAGTTTGCTGCCGTACTTCGCGATTTTCTTTATCCCTCTTCTCTTTGTGTCAAAGTATCTCTGGCACTGGTGGACCCTGAACCCCGGCGATGATCCCTTGCTGGACGCGAAGCTGCCTTACCTGACTCACGGCTTCTTCTGGGCACGCGCGGTGATTTATTTCTGCCTTCTGAGCTGGGTGGCGCTTCGTTTGAAAAGCCGTTCCATCGCACAGGACAGCGACGGCGCCCCCAAGCATACCTACATCATGCGGAAGTTCGGTATCGGTGGCATCCCGGCGCTGGCATTGTGCCTGACCTTTGCCGGTTTCGACTGGCTCATGGGTCTCGACTACCACTGGTTCTCCACCATGTGGGGCGTTTACCTATTTGCCGGAGCGGCGGGAAGCTCCATGGCGCTTTTGGTGCTTCTAGTTACGGCTTTGAAGAGCAAGGGCTACCTCGTCCCGGTGAGCCTCGAACATTACCACATCATGGGTAAGTTCATGTTAGCCTTCTCCATCTTCTGGGCTTACATCGGCTTTTCGCAATACATGCTGATCTGGTATGCGAATATCCCGGAGGAAACTGTTTACTTCCGCATCCGCAATGTCGGCTTCTGGCATGTCTTGAGCACCTTCCTCGTGATCGGTCGCTTCTTCCTGCCCTTCCCGATCCTGCTCCAGCAGTGGACGAAAAAGCATCCAAAATATCTCTGTTACGTCGCGTGGTGGATTCTAGGAATGCAGTTCATCGACATCTACGTCATCGTCCTGCCCGCGCTCCATAAAACCGGCTTCTCGCCGAGCATTTTCGATCTCGCTTCCTTTGTGGGCATTGGCGGCATCCTTGGATGGCTCTTTCTGCAAAAGCTGGCCAGGTCGCCTCTTTTTCCGACGCGCGATCCGCGGCTCGAAGAGTCCATCAAACTCACGAACTGACATGGCTTCGATTAATTCTCATCGCCCTCCCAGCAGCACTGCGACGTTCCTTTTGGGAATCGTATGCCTCGCTGCGTTTGCGACGATCATCGTTGTTTGGACGAAGTCGGAAAGCGAGAAGGTCGATCCGATCAATGTTGAGCGCGCCACGGCCCGCGTGAAAAAGCGCGAGGAGTTGGAGAAAGATTGGGCGGGAAAACTGCAAACCGTCGCGTGGATCAATAAGGAAAAAGGCGAAGTCCAGCTTCCGATTGATGACGCGATCAAGGTAGTGGCCGCCGAGTTGAAGCAGAAGAAGGTTGCGAAGACGGAAGTGAAAGTGCCAGCTATTCCGCCTCCGCCCGTGGTTGACCCAAAATCCACCGAGCCGCCTCCGCTCCCGCTCCCGTCCTCTCCTCAAGGTGCAGACCTCATTCACTTCAGCGATCCTTTCGCCCCGGCGCCCGCGGTAGCACCAGTAGCTGCTCCGGCGGCTGTCCCGGCAATTCCAGCCCCGGCACCTCCGGTGCAACCTGCCGCACCTGCTCCCTCGCTGCAGACGCCGACGCCCGCCTCGGTGCCAGCCCCGGCCATTCCCGCTCCCGCAATTCCGCCCGCGACGCCGGATAGTCCGAACGTCGCTGCTACCGCACCGTCCCGCCCACCTTTGATCAACTGGACTGAATCGAAATGACCGCCGTTGCCGAGAACCTCACGCAGACTGCCGCGCCCGCCGCCGGACCGGCCTCCCCGACTGGCATCCAACGAAGCGCCGCTGCCCAGTTTGCCATCGAGCGTGCTGCGATCGACAAATCTACGTCCGTCCCGGTCCTTTGGTTTTTTGCCACCGGCATTTCATGGCTCTTTGGCGCGACCGTCTTCGGTTTCATCGCTGCGCTAAAACTCTACTTTCCCAACTTCCTCAGCACCTATGCGCTGACAACTTATGGCCGCATCGTCCCGGCCTACAATCTAGCCTTCACCTATGGCTGGTGCAGTCTCGCCGGGATGGGCGTCGGACTATGGTTGATGGCCCGCCTTTGCCGCGTGCCGATTAAGGCACCGGGGCTTCTGATTCTGGGGGCGATACTCTGGAATATCGGGCTGACTCTCGGCGTCTGGCAGGTCTTAATCGGACAGTCCACCGGGCTGGACGGCATGGAAATGCCACACGGCGCGATGTGGATGATGTTTAGCGGATTTCTATTGATCGGTCTGTGGGCAGCCGCGCTTTTCCGGGCTCGCAAGGAGGCGCTCGCCTTCATCTCCGTCTGGTATCTGCTCGGCGCGTTCTTCTGGTTCCCGTGGGTCTTTGCTATTGCCAACCTGCTTACCTCCTTGTCCGAAGTGCGCGGTATCATGCCCGCGGTCGTCGCGGCCTGGTTCAATCAAACGCTGAATATTTGGTGGTTCACCGCGATCGGTCTCGCGGCGGCCTATTACCTGATTCCGAAAGTCGTCAATCGTCCGATTCATAGTTATAACCTCGCCGCCATTGGCTTCTGGTCGTTCGCGTTTTTGGGTGGACTTACCGGCATGCTTCGCCTCAGCGGCGGCCCGGTTCCCGCGTGGCTCGTCACGGTAAGCATCGCCGCAAATATCATGATGATCGTTCCCATCGCGACGGTGACGGCGAATCTTCTTCTGACCATGCGAGGCTCAACCCAGATGGTTTACCAGAGCCCCACGATTCGCTTTACCCTCTTCGGCGTGGTGATGTTTGCCATTGGGAGCATCCTTAGTGTTATCGCTTCGCTGCGTTCCGTGGATAAATATCTGCACTTCACTCCATGGTTGGAAGGGCAGCAGTTCCTGCTCCTCTACGGTTTCTTCAGCATGGTCATCTTTGGAGCGATCTATTACATCACGCCTCGTCTGGTCGGGTGTGAGTGGCTGTCCTCTACTTTGATCAAGTTTCACTTTTGGGGCGCAGCCTACGGTGGTACGATGGTCATCATCATGTTTCTCCTGACTGGGATTTCCGCCGGCGGGCGCATGGCCGATCCTGAATCGCTCTTTAGTCAGGTCATCGGCTCCAGCCTCGAATATCTAGCCGGTCGCATTCTGGCGACCTTCCTGATGACGCTCGGCCACGCGATCTTTGCCATGCACTTCCTCCTCATGCTCCTGCGGATCGGCCAGCCAGGCGGAAGCGCCACCCTTTTCGAGACTCACGACGAACATTAACATGAGCCGCTCCACACCACTCGTAGCCGGAATTTTCGGATCGCTCGCGGTCTCCGTATTCGCCATGGTCCTCGTGCCACAGTCGCAGATTGGCGGATTGCAGGCGCAGGTCGATCGCGACAAGGATGAACCGGCGAAAATCATCGACACTTACCCGACCGACCACGTGCGGTACGGAGCGAAAGTTTACGCGAGCGAAGGTTGTGTCGTCTGCCACTCGCAGCAGGTCCGGGATACGCAAAACGGTGAAGATCAGCCTCGCGGCTGGGGTGAGCGGCGCACGGTGGCTCGCGACTATATCTACGACGCCGTTCCGTTTTTAGGTAATAGCCGGCTCGGCCCCGATCTGGCGAACGTGGGTTCCAAGGCCTGGCGCAACGAGCAGGAAAACGACCCGCGTCGTCCGGCGAAACGCGACGCGGCGTGGCACTACCTGCATTTGTACAAGCCGACGGCGATTATTACGGAGTCCAACATGCCGCCTTACCCGTATCTTTTTGAAAAGCGAAAGATCAGCGGCCAGCGCTCTGCCGACGCGCTTCCCACCAAGGATGTAGAAGTTGAAGAAGGATTCGAGATAGTTCCCAACGCGGAAGCCCGGGAACTGGTTGCCTATCTTCTCTCGCTCGACCGCAGTCATCCGCTCAAAGAAGTCAAATCCGAAACTCTGGCTCCAGCCGCCGCTGCCACTGCGCCAGTTGCAAAGTAACTCGTAACAACAATGTCTCAGGGATCTGAACACATCGACTCTCGCGAAACAGCGGACTTAACCGAAGTCCACGCTGCCATTCAGCGGGAACACAAAGATCCCAGCGCGGACGTCACGCCAGTGCCACTTTGGGTGACGCTACTTTGCGGTGTCGCCGTCTGCTGGGCGGGCGCTTATGTGGGAATGTTTCACGGCGGATTTCGCAGCGATGTTTATAACGAATTCGAAAGTTCTCCGGCGGTCCTTTTTCCCCAGCCTGAGCGTGCGTCCGCAAAAGCTGGCGCGGTGGTGGAGGAAGACATGGTCGCCATCGGAAAGGGCGTGTATCTTGGCAACTGTCAGGCCTGTCATGTGGCGAGCGGGGTGGGTCTGCCCGGAGCGATTCCACCTCTGGCCGGTTCGGAATGGATTTTGGGAAATGAGAAGCGTCTCGCCATGATTTTGCTCAAAGGACTCATGGGACCGGTGAAGGTAAAAGGCGGGCCTTATAACGGAGTCATGCCACCGTGGGAGGCGACTTTGAACGACAAAAAAATCGCCGCGGTTCTGACCTACGTCCGGCAGGAGTGGGGTAACAAGGCTGGTCCTGTTACTCCGGCGCAAATTGCGGCAGCGAAGAAAGAATTTACGGCCAAGAAAGTTTCGTGGAATGAGGCTGAGCTTCTGCAAGTCCCCGAGGACGCCAGGCTCGAAGGCGCCGCGCCAGCGGGCGGCGCTTCTGCTGCTGGTGCCGCAGCGCCAGTTGCCGCGGCCACTCCCGCGCCGACTACTCCTGAAGCTACACCCGCACCCGTGCCTGCTGGCGGCGACGCCGCGGATGCTGGCAAAACAGGCTACATGACCATCTGCATCGCGTGCCATCAGCCGACAGGGATGGGGCTTCCCGGTGTCTTTCCTTCGCTCTTTAAATCCGATTATGTGAATGGAACGCCCGAGCGGCTGACCGCGATGGTTTTGAAAGGCATCAATCCGCCCTTCAAATACAAGGATGTTACGTATGCGGTGCCGATGGTTCCGCAGGAAGCCGTTTTAAATGACGAAAAAATCGCGTCGATTCTTACTTTCGTTCGTAATTCTTTTGAAAACAGTGCGCCTCCGGTTTCGACCGAATTTGTAGCCGGCGTCCGCAAGAAATTCATCGACCGAAAGATACCTTGGACCGAGGCCGAGTTGAATAGCTGGCCCGCTGATGCTAAGTAACCACTTCCAACTTTCTATGCAGAAACTCACCTTTTCATTCGTCTCCTTTCTGGCCGCCTTCACCATCTCTGGCCGTGCAGCGGATGTCGCGACTCCGGCGCAGATCGAAGAAGGCAAAGGCATTTACATGACAATTTGCATCGCATGTCATCAGCCGACGGGCCTCGGATTACCCTCGGTGTTTCCGTCGCTCGCTAAATCGGAATTCGTCAACGGCACTCCCGAACGTCTGGTGGCCATGGTGCTTAAAGGCATCAATCCTCCTTTCAAATACAAGGATGTCACCTATGCCGTGCCGATGATTCCTCAGGAGGCAGTGCTGACCGACGACAAAATCGCGTCCGTCCTGACTTTCGTCCGCGCGTCGTTTGAAAATAGCGCTCCCCCCGTCACCGGCGCGTTCGTCGCCGGAGTGCGCAAAAAGTTTCTCGATCGTAAAACCCCGTGGACTGAAGCCGAACTCACTGGCTGGAAGGACGACGCGACCGCCGCCAAGTAAGTGGCAGCCACCGGCTGCCATCGCTATTTTGTTTAACTTCAACTCATCACTCTACTATGTCTGATCCAGCTCACGCCCACGGTCACGACGACCACGACCACGACCACGACCACGACCACGACCACCACGAACTGGGCTTCTGGCGGAAGTGGGTTTTTTCCACCGACCACAAGGTCATTGGATTGCAGTATGGAGTCACCGGCCTGATCTTTCTGTTTGTTGGTTTCGGCTTGATGATGCTGATGCGGTGGAGCATCGCCCATGGTTCTGCTCCTTTACCGGGACCGATCGGCTCTTTCGTTCACTGGGCTTTCGGGGAAAGGGTGTTTGGTCTGGCGAAAGATTCCGCAGGAAATGCGGCCGGTTACTTTCTCACTTCGGAGGGCTATAATGTTTTCGGAGCCATGCATGGCACCATCATGGTGTTCTTTGGCATCGTGCCCGTCGCCTTTGCCGCCTTTGGTAACTATGTGATGCCGCTCCAAATAGGAGCGATCGACATGACTTTCCCGCGACTGAACATGGCCAGTTTCTGGTCGTTTTTCATTAGCTGTGTCATCATGGTGGCCAGCTTCTTTGTGCCAGGCGGAGCGGCGAAGGGCGGGTGGACATCTTATTCGCCGCTGGCAGGATTCGCAGATAGCGATCTAGCCTACGGCGCGCAACCGGGCTTCTTCAATCATGTGATGAATGGCCAGACGCTCTGGATCATCGGGATGGTTTTTAACATCACCGCGTCGCTGCTGGGCTCGGTAAATTTCATTACCACGGTGGTCCAGCTTCGCGCACCCGGAATGACTTGGATGCGGATGCCGTTTTTCTGCTGGGCGATTTTCATTACTGCTTACCTGCTGCTTCTCGCCTTCCCACCGCTCGAGGCTGCGGCGGTGATGCAACTCATGGACCGCGTGTTCGGGACGAGTTTCTTCATGCCGACAGGATTGATCGTAAATGGTCATCCCGCGCCCTTTTCAGGAGGCGGAAGTCCGCTCTTGTGGCAGCATTTATTTTGGTTCCTCGCTCATCCGGAAGTTTATGTGCTCATCCTGCCGGCTATCGGCATGATTACCGAAGTGATCGCGTGCAATACGCGCAAGCCGATTTGGGGTTACAAGATGATGGTGGGTGGAATTTTCACGCTGGCGTTCCTTTCCTTCATCGTCTGGGCGCATCACATGTATATGACGGGCATGGGCGCGAAAGTGGCGGGTTTTTTCCAGACGACCACGATCATTATTTCGATCCCTTCTGTCATCTTGCTCACAGCCTTGTTACTATCGCTGTGGGGCGGTTCCATCCGATTCACCACCCCGATGTTATTTGCCACAGCGTTCCTTCCGATGTTCGGCATTGGCGGACTGACGGGCATTCCGCTGGCGTTTAATGCGGTCGATCTTTACCTGCA
Source organism: Chthoniobacterales bacterium (assembly GCA_038228115.1). Taxonomy (GTDB): domain Bacteria; phylum Verrucomicrobiota; class Verrucomicrobiia; order Chthoniobacterales; family Chthoniobacteraceae; genus JANLQB01. The sequence goes on along the minus strand of JBBRPM010000001.1, from coordinate 183,321 downwards.
CGATACCTATTACATCATCGCGCACTTCCACTACATCGTCGCTCCCGGCACCATCTTCGCGATCTTTGCCGGCGTCTATCATTGGTATCCGAAGGCGACCGGGCGCATGATGAATAACTTCCTTGGCAGGCTGCATTTCTTCGGCTCCCTCATCTTCATCAACGGTGTTTTTATGCCAATGTTCCTGCAAGGAATGACCGGCGTGCATCGTCGCTGGTATGATGGCGGGACGGTCTATGACAACACCGTCCACTCGGTGTTGCACTGGAATAATTTCATCTCAATCTCCGCATGGTTGCTCGGGCTGGCGCAGATCCCATTCATCTTGAATTTCTGCTGGAGCATGTTTTACGGGCAAAAGGTGAAGAACGATAACCCGTGGGATGCGACTACGCTCGAGTGGGAAACCCCGACTCCTCCTCCGCATGGAAATTTCATCAAGGACATCCAGGTCTATCGCGGTCCCTATGAATACAGCGTCCCCGGCGCGGGCAGAGATTTCTGCCCGCAGAATGAGCCGCTGGAAACGCACCCGGCGACGCCGGTCGGTCCGATCTTGACTCCCGCTGCTGCGCACTAACTCATGGAAATCCCGTACACAGTCACTCCGCGCCCGGACACCGGCCTAGCGAATCCGAAGCTCGGCATCTGGCTCTTCCTCGCGTCGGAAGTGATGCTCTTCGGCGGTTTGTTTTCCGCCTATATTTTCCTCCGCATCGGAGCTGAGCCGGGTTACTGGCCGCATGGATTGCTCAACGTCCCGGTTGGCGCAATGAACACGGCGATCCTGATTGCTTCATCCGTCACCGTCGTGCTGGCGTGGGCTTCCTTGAAGATGCGGAAGCTATCGGCCTACAAGCTGTGGATGGGGATTTCCATCATCTGTGGTGCGATCTTCTTGATCGTAAAGCTTGCCTACGAGTGGCCGCAGAAGTTCGAGCATTTCGGCGCTTTCATTAAGAAGGATGCTCTCGCCAAATATGAGGGCTATCTCGGCAACGACTACATTAAGGAAAAAAATGCCAAAAGCGGCACCGCGATCGAATCGCGCGTGGAAATTTCGGGACACTTGCATGAGGTCGAGATGACCTATGATCCAACCGTGCTGGAAAAGATTATCGCGGATCAACATGCCGCTCTTGAAAAAGCGCAGGATCGCCTGAAACAATTGGAGGCGTCTAACACCACCAAGGAGTTCGCAGCAGAACTCAGCGATGTTAAAAAAGCGATTAAGGAGACTAACGAGAGACTAGCGAATTTACCACAACTAAAGCTCGAATCCTTTCTCAACAAACACGACCTCACCGCCGAACCAGATGCGCACGATGAGAAGATGCTAATCGCGAAAGGACATCATCTTACTCCTGGCATCGCTGAACATTTGGAAAAACTGCCAGGAGTCAAATTCCATGCTTTTGAACTCGGCCTTGATCCTATCAACGCAGATCCCACAAATCCCGAAAGCGACAAGCCGCATTTTCTCTACAAAGGCCCAACGGAAAAACCTGGCCGCATTGAGCGCGAGGACGTGGATTTCTACAGCGCGTTTGCTCCGAAGCACAGCAGCTACTTCGCCGTCTATTTCACGATCACGGGCCTGCATGGATTGCACGTGCTGGCCGGCGTCCTCATCATGATTTATTTCTGGCTACCGATCGAGGGCGGCACGAAAATGTTTCGCCGGAATCCAGAACAACTCGCCAATCGCGTCGAGGTGGTTGGCCTTTTCTGGCATTTCGTCGATCTTGTTTGGATCTTCGTCTTCCCGATCTTTTACCTCCTGTAATTTCCATGAGCGATCCGCACGCATCCAGTCACCCACCTGCCACCAAGGACACGCATGAGGTTTCTGCCCACGGGGAACATGAGCACTTCGACATGCACCTCGGGCTCTATCTTGGCGTCGGCGCGTTCCTGCTGGTAGCCACCGCGGTTACGGTTTTTCTCTCGTATGTGGACTTCGGAAGTCAGTCGCGAAACGTCGTGATCGCCATGCTGGTCGCGACGGTGAAGGTTGGTTTCGTGGGAGCGATCTTCATGCATTTGAAGGGCGAGAAGAAAACCATTTGGCGACCGCTGTTTTTCACCGCATTTTTTGTCCTCGGACTGTTTCTTCTGACGCTCCTGCATTGGTACGATCCGATCGCGACCACGGTCCACGCACATCATTAAAAAATGTCCCTGAAATTTTTCCATATTTTCTTCATCACGCTGAGCATGCTCCTGGCGATCGGGTGTGCCATCTGGGCCTTTGCCGCAGGGAACCCAACCTTCGGCGCGATCTGTGTTACTTTGGCGATCGCGCTTCCGATTTACGGTGTTTCATTTTGGAGGAAAATGCGTCACGTCATCTTATGAAGAGGTCGCTTCGTTCGCGCACGATCTCAGTCTTGATCGGGACTTCGTTGAGCCTTTGGCCATCGATATCTCATGCGTGTTCAGTCTGCATGGGGAATGGGAATTCCAATATGGCTAGTGCGGCGAACGGCGCGATTTTCCTGATGCTCGGCGCGATTGGCTTCATGCTGGCCAGCCTCGCGGGCTTCGGATTTTACCTTTATAAACGCGGCAACGCGCCCATCCCGCCGCACATCCAGCTCGTCGAAGAGATGAGCCGGGAGGGGGGCACTCAATCTCATGCTTAATCGACTCCTTGGCATCCTGCCCAACGCCTCCGAGCACGGTCCGCTCGTGGACCACATGCTCGAGTTTTGCCACTGGTTCATGCTCGCCCTCTTCGTGGGCTGGATCACGTATTTCTTCATCGCGATTTTCCGCTTTCACAAATCGCGGAATCCCAAGGCCGACTACCACGGCGTGCGCAGCCATGCTTCCACGCACATCGAATTTAGCGTCGTGCTGATCGAGGCGGTCATCCTGCTTGGTTTCGCGCTGCCGCTGTGGGGCCGGCGGGTGAATGATATCCCGCAGACTGGCGATCGGCATGAAGTGCGATGCATCGCGGAGCAATTCCGCTGGTATTTCCACTACACCGGTCCAAACGGCAAATTCGGTCGTCAGCAAGCGCGATTCATCACGAATAGCAATCCTCTGGGCATCGATCCAAACGATGAAGACGGGAAAGACGATTTCGTGACCATCAACGAACTGCATCTCATCAATCACAAGCCAACAGTCGTCCGCATTTCATCGCGCGACGTCATCCACGGACTCGCGCTGCAACAGATGCGCATCCAGCAGGACGCGATCCCGGGGATGGAGATTCCGCAGTGGTTTCGTCCGGTGAAAACTGGCACGTGGGACATCATTTGCGCGCAGCTTTGCGGGAGCAACCATTACCAGATGGTCGCGAAATATACCGTGGAAGAGCAGAAGGATTTCGACGCTTTTCAAAAGGATGCACTCGATTTGAAAGCGGCCAATGCTGGCAGCAGTGCGGCTCCCGCGGCTCCCGCCGGCGAGGCAAAACCCGCGGCTCCCGCGGCACAAGAGGCGAAGTGACCTTCCCGCGCGTCGGCGGCCCGCCATCGCGGGTTGCCACGCGGGAGATAAATCGCCGAACTGTGAACGCCACCCGCTCCACCCCGCCTTCGGATAATCCGCGCCTCGCCCTTTTCGCAAAGGTCGTGGTTTCACTGACGTTTGTGCTGCTTTTCATTGGAGGGCACACGACGACATCCGGTGCCGGCATGGCATTTCCAGACTGGCCGCTGAGCAACGGCTCGCTGAATCCGAGCGGCTGGCTCACCAATTTCTTTATGTTTCTCGAGCATGGTCACCGTCTGACTGCGGGACTCGTGGCCACGCTTGTCGCCGTGCTGTTTGCGTGGGTCTGGGTGCGGCGCGCTGTGTTGCCGCGCGGTGCTTTCGCCTTGGCGGGATTTGCGCTGGCCGGTGTCCTGGCGCAAGCGGTGCTCGGCGGTCTGCGCGTCATCCTCGATCCGCAGGGAATCGCCGCCGCGCCCACGAGCTCGACCGCGACGACGTTTCGCGTGCTGCACGGCTGTGTCGCCCAAATCGATCTCTGCCTGCTCGTCGCGCTGGCGGCGATTCTTTCGCCCGCGTGGAGTGAAATCCGGCCGGCTCCCCGGATGCGCGGGATCGCGAAACTCGGTCGGATCGCCGTTGCGCTCATTTTTGTCCAATTGATCGTCGGGGCCGCCATGCGCCACCTCGGAGCGGGTCTCGCCATTCCCACTTTCCCACAGGCAAATCCCGACGGATCATGGATGCCGCACGTCCACAATGCCTACGTCGATCTCAATTTCACGCATACCCGTTTCGGTTCGGTCGTCATCACGCTTTTGCTGCTGCACTTGGGCGCGTCAGCGTTTCGGAAAAGTGATGGCGACGCCCGCATCGCGCGTCCGGCGGCCCTGCTCGGAGCGTTGATTCTAGTACAATTCACTCTCGGCATGTTCGTCATCTGGACGCAAAAACAGCAACCGCTTATCACCACGCTCCATGTGGTGAATGGCGCCGCCGTTCTCGCGACGTGTTTGCTGCTCACGATGCGGGCTTTTCGAGCGGCTTATTTGGAAACGCGACCCGTAGCCCGAGGCTCGGAGGTGCTGGTATGAATCGCTTTACTCCCGAAGCTGCCGTGCCGCTGGAAGTCCCGCGCGAGGAAGTCGAATCCACGCTCCTGCAAGATCTGATGACGCTGACGAAGGCGCGCCTGAGTCTTCTCGTCATCGTCACAACATTTGTCGGATTTTGCATGGCGACGCGGGATCGCATCGAGTGGCTGCCGCTACTGAGCGCCACGCTCGGCACCGCACTCGCCGCGGCTGGAGCCGCAGTGCTGAATCAGTACATGGAGAGCCACGTCGATCGGCTCATGGAGCGCACGCGGCATCGTCCATTGCCCGGCGGCCGCATGAAGCCGGCCTCCGCGCTCTGGCTCGGCCTCGCGCTATCGGTCGCTGGAGTCGCGTGGCTGTGGTTCACCGCGAATGCGATGAGCTCCTATCTCGCCGCGGCCACTGTCGCTATCTACCTCGTTTTCTATACCCCGCTAAAGCGCAAGACTTCGCTCTGCACCATCGTCGGCGCGGTGTCCGGCGCGATCCCGCCGATGATCGGCTGGGCGGCCGCGCGCCCGACGCTGGACTTCGGGGCATGGATTTTGTTCGGCGTACTTTTCACCTGGCAAATGCCGCACTTTCTCGCCATCGCCTGGATGTATCGCGATGAGTATGCGCAGGCTGGTTTCGTCATGCTGAAGCGCGACGATGTGAGCGGCTGCGCGACCGCGATGCAGAGCCTGCTTTTCACGCTCGGCCTCACCGCCGTCACGCTCACTCCTTACTTCGCGCACCTCAATTCCGGCGTCTATTTCATCGGCGCTCTTTTGCTCGATGGCGCGATGCTTTTCTGCGCCGTCCGCTTTCTCATGCTGCGTAGTCGTCCGAGCGCGCGGTCGCTTTTCTTTGCGTCGATCTTCTACCTCCCGCTCATCCTCGGCTTGATGATCTTCACCAAGGTCTAAAAAGCGTGCGCACGCTTTTCTCCGTCGCGGTCATCGCGCTGCTGGCCGCTTGTTCACAGCCGAAACCGCTGCCGAAATATTGGGCCGTCCCGCCTTTCACGCTCACCGATCGCGACGGAAAAACTTTTGATTCGGCGTCGCTCAAAGGCACGGTTTGGGTCGCTGATTTCTTCTTCGCGAGTTGTCCGGGAGCGTGTCCGATGTTGTCCGCGCGCATGTCCGAGCTGCATCAGAAATTTGCCGGTGACGATCGTGTCCGATTTGTCTCGATCTCGACGGACCCGGCCCATGACACGCCAGCGGTGCTTCAGGAATATGCCGCCGGATTTAAAGCGGACGCGCGCTGGATTTTTCTCACCGGGGACAAGGAGCGCATCTGGAAGCTTTCGCGCGATGGCTTCAAGCTGGCAGTCGCCGAATCGCCGGGCGAAAGAGAAATCATCACGCACTCCACGCGCCTTGTGCTCATCGACAAAGACGGGCAGGCGCGCGGTTTCTACGAGGGCGTTGGCAACGATCGCCCGAACACCATCGCGGATGACATCCGCCAGCTCCTCGCCGAATGACGATTTCCGAACTACCCGCCGTGAACGCGAGCCTCAACGCGCTCAGCACGGTTTTCATCGTCGCCGGTTTGGTGTGCATCAAAGCGGATCGAAAATTCGCCCACATGGTCGCCATGATCTGCGCGCTCGTCACTTCGACGCTCTTCCTCGCGTGCTATCTCACGTATCATTTTAACATCGTGGCCGTCACGAAATTCACGCATCCCGGCTGGCCGAAGGCGCTCTACTTTTTCATTCTGCTCACGCACATACCGCTCGCGATCGCCATCCTCCCGCTCGTCGTGCTCACGATCGTGCCCGCCTTTCGCGCGCGCTACGACCGGCATCGGAGATGGGCGAAAATCACGGCCCCACTCTGGCTCTACGTGTCAGTCACCGGCGTGCTCGTTTACCTCATGCTCTACGTCTGGTTTCCCCCGACGCGCGGAGTGTAGCTGGAGGGTGCGGATGTTCAGTGCGGTATTGCTTCCGCGGCGGGAATCGCTACCTTTTCAGCACGGATTCAAGGGAAGGCAGTCGAACGATTAACCGACACTTCAATATGACAGAACTGGAACCTAAATCTCTTCACGCGGAGCCGCTGACCCATTGCCCGCTTTGCCACGCGGCGCTCGATCCACTCTCTCCCGGGGAGTGCCCGAAATGCGATTGGGTGGCAGGCTATCGGCAGCGCTCTTTCGGTGGCACGCAGCGCGACAAAGCAGCCGCTGCCCTGAGCGTTATCCCGGGCCTGGGTCACATCTACAAGGGGCACTATCTTCTGGGTGCGATCTTGATGATTGGCGGGGCGTTTGCCGTTTTAGCCTGCACCATTGCTGCGACGGCATCCGCAGGCTTCGGCCTTCTCCTTGCGCCTATTTACTGGATCGGCGTGATCCTGCAGGTTTACTGGATCGAAGACCGCCGCGCGCCTCGCTAGCGGAAGCGGTGCGAATCTACTGCGATTCCCAATTGCCGAAGTCATCGGCCGTCCCGGGTTTGCGATCTTTTCCCGCTGAGAAAAGATCGTAGCTATCGGGATTGTGAACTCCAGGGCTCGCGTATTGATACTCGTTGCCGTAGGGATCGAGGGGCACGGACTCCATCAACTTCTGCCAGCTCCGTGGCTTCGGCAAACTGTCCGGTTTGATGGTGAGCGCCTTCAGACCTTGCTCCGTCGTCGGCGGAAACCCGTTGCCGGCCTGATACACCATCAACTGCGTTTTGATCGATTTGAGATCCGCGTCGATCCGCGTCCTTTGCGCCACGCCCAAATTGTCCCCCATGAAATAGATGGCCGACCCCGCTAGCACGGCGATAATCATCACCACGAGCATGATTTCGAGCAGCGTGAAACCGGCGTCGCGGCGGTAAAGGGAAGAACGATTCATAGCAAAGATTTTAAGGAGCGAGTTTGTAGTCGAGATGCTGCCAGTGGTGCTTGAGCTGTAGTTCGACAGCGCGCACGGCCACCGCGTTCGATTTTCCATCGAGGCGCAGGACGAGCTTGTTCACCCCGATCTTGAGCATGGAACTCGGAATCACCTGCTGGCCGCGAATCCAGCCGTTGTATTGAAACCGCGGCAGGGGCTCGGTGGATCGGACGATGCCCTGAAAGCCAGGATCAGCGATGTCTGGAAGATGAATCGCGGACGGCCCCATTGGCGTGCTGTTGACGACCCATTCCGGTGGATGCACAGGATCGACGTCGAGGATTTCAAAAGAAATCACGGACAGCAGCGGAAGGGCGTCGATCTCGATTTCCCACGTCATCGAGGCGTTCACTCCCGGAGTGAGCGTGACGGCCTCGCCTTCGATCGCCGCTTTGACCCGACCGTAAAGATAAGTATCACCGGAGGTTGAAGTAGTCGCGGGCAAATTGGCGAAAGCATCGGCCAACTCTGCCGGCGCGGCGAAATCCAAGGCGTGCAGCGTCTCCGCACTTTTCAGCGTGGCTAGAAACGCGCCGCGGACGCTGGCTCCGTCGCCGGGGACCGAGACGTCGATGTAATCCAACGCCTCCGCGGGTAGAACGAGCGATTCGGAAGTGGGCAGGCCGACGCCGCTGCCCAGCGGTTTCGACGTGTAATAATTCACGCCCGTCTCGGACCAACCGCTGACGGTGGGCGATGCGCCCGGCAGATCGTCGAAAAACAACCGGACTTGAAGATGGCCATTCAACCCGCCGAGCCGACGCAGCCGAATGCGAAACGTCGTCTTCACCTGGGCGTTGGTGTTCGAGGGGACCGCCGTGCGCTGTACGGATTCGAGCCAAATGGGGTAACCTTGCTTCGGAGCGCCCGCCTGGCCGGTGGTTTGGAAATCCACCCAAGCCGAAAACGGCGTCGGCTGTTCACGCAACTCCTGTGCTTGCGCCAGACCGAACGAAAGCAGCGCGCAGAAGGCGACGAGGAGGCGGGAAATCATTTGGAATTTGAAAGGGGCGGAGACCTCGACGGAGCATAGGTCGCGACGTGGGACAGTGTCATGCACTTTCCCGTTTCAAATTTGGTGCGAGAAATGTGCGGCCTCCGATGGTGGGCAGGTTCCGGGTTGCGAAGATCGGGCGTACGGCCAGGGTCGTGCGACCCCGGCTATTGATGGGAAGCCTCTTCGCGGTTGGGAAATCATGTGTTTCGGCAATCCGTCGGCTCGACTCTAGTAACCTTTTGAAAACCGTTTTAGCGCCGTAAGCGCGACATGTTTATAGATTTTTCCAGGGAGCGACATGTGATGGGAACCAAGTGTCAAGGCCGCTCCTACGGAGCTTGGTCGTTTTGCCAATGGATTCTATGCTATAAACATGGCGCGCCTACGGCGCTGAAACTCAGCTCGCGCATCTCGAAAAAACAAACAGCGGGCACGGGTCAGTCGCGCCTACGGCGCTGAAACTCAGCTCGCGCATTTGGCAGATATTTCACCAGATGCTAGTGGCCGCCGGGATGGAGGTGGCTGGTCATACCGAAGACGGCGGCTAGGATTCCGAAGACGACGAAACCGACGACCGTGGCGATGACGAGCATGATCATGGGCGGGATGAGGGCGGAGATGATTTTCACCTGCTTGTCGAGTTCGCGCTCATAGACTTGCGCGATCATCTGCATGGTGTCGCCAAATTTGCCGGTTTGCTCGCCGACCGACATCATGTCCACGAAAAGCTCGGGGAAGATTTTTTCGTTCCCGAGGGCCACGGAGAGCGTGGCACCATCGACGACGGCGTTCCGCACGGAAACCATGCGCTGACGGATGAATTCGTTTCCCGAGATTTCTTCGAGTAGCTCGAGCGCGCGGAGCAGGGTCACTCCATTTTCGATGAGGGTGCCGAGCGTGCGGGCAAATTGCGCGTAGTAGCGATACCGGATGACCATGCTGAAGATGGGCATCCGCCAGATAAAGGCATCCCACGCCTTCCGGCCGTCCTGCGTGCGGGTGAACGCTTTGAAAGCCGAATAGGCAGCGCCGCCGATGAGGACTCCGACCCACCAATAGTGCGTCAGGATATCGTTCACCTTCAAAAGAATCCGCGTCGGGGCTGGCAGCGGCTGGCCGGTTTGGCTGAAAAATCCGGTGAGTTGCGGGACCATCACCGTCATGAAAACGATGATCAGCCCGATGCCGGCGACGACGAGCAGCGCAGGGTAAATCAGCGCCTGCTGCACCCGGTCGCGCAGTGCTTTGACATCGGAAAGGTGGACGACGAGCCGTTTCAGGATGTCGGAAAGAGCGCCGCTGACTTCACCTGCGGAGACCATGTTCACGTAAAGCGGCGAGAAGATGCGGGGGAATTCCCGCATCGATTGCGAAAGACTCCGCCCATCGATCAAGCCTTGATGCAGCGCCTGTGAGATTCCCTGGAGCCGCGGATGCTTCAGCCGCTTCACCAAGATCCCCAACGCCTCGTCCAAAGTCATCCCCGCAGAAAGCAAATGCGCCAATTGCTCGGTGAACAAGTAAAGGTGCGCATGCCCGAGACTCTGGACCGGCCCCGAGGAACCTTGAATGCTTTGATCACTCGATTTCGCAGCCGGCGCGGAAGTGCTCGCCGCCGAATTGATCGCCTCAATCTTGATCGGAACGCCGCCCTGCGACTCCACCTGAAAAATCGCACCCGCCCGATCGTTACAAGTCAAAACCCCGTCAATCAGCTTCCCATCCGACTTGCGCGCGGTGTAGCGAAATTGCGGCATGATTCAGACTCTCCGTTCAAAAACAACAAAGGCAAGCCTTGCGGCTTGCCTTTGTGAAATGAATAAAAAATCCCCTATTTATTCCGTCTGCGGGACACAAATCCGACAAACCCTGCTGCTGCCAGCAGCGAACTCGAGGGTTCGGGAACTGGGGACGATGGAACGGTTGTTCTCAGCGCAGTCGCGGTTGGCGAAACTGCGTCCCCGGAAGGGGTCGATGTAGTTCCCCCTGCACCAAGACGATTCTCGACGCGGAGAAAATCATCAGACGCGGAGATATCGAGTCTTGAATTCGGGTCGGTGAGACTAGTTGCTACTGGCCACTTCCAAAGGTTACTTGAAAGCGTCGTGAACGAAGTACTTGTCGCGATTGATGTGTTATTATAAATTCTGATCGCCATCACCGTTCCGACTGCGGGATAGTTAGCCTGAATAGCAGAATCAACATTCACAGATATTTGGAATTGATTCTTTGGCGTAAGATTAGCTGGACCATCGCCGACAGTGGTATCATAGGCTCCATCTTCCGTGAAATTCGGACTACCTTGTCCGGTGAGAGGTGTCCAAGTCCCTGAGAAATTCTTGTCATCGCCATTAGCTTGACTGAAGTAACCAACCTGAATGATCGCTCCATCGTGAAGAGTGGTCGAGCCGCCAAATGGAAGGCTAACCCCTGCAGCATCCTGCAATAAATAACCACCGGAATCAAACGCTAACACCAGCGCCGCACCAAACACTGAACTAGACGAAAGCGATAAGGCTGCCGCGGTAGATAAGATAAATAAACCGAAATTTATCATGATAATGATTTTTGTCTGGGGTCGTGATTGTGGTTTGTGTTAGAGAGAATACGGCAAGGTCTGCGTCAGAACTGCGTCACCAGTGCCGGTTACTCTTGTAATAAACATTCCCTCAGCGACGGGGATGGGAGTGTTAGTTGCATCGGAGATCCCCAGTTGCCAGCGATTAGCCGTACCTCCTTTGAAATAATATTTGTCAAATGAAGTGCCGTTCCAAAGAAGAACGGTGTCAACTCCATTGGCGTTATTAGCGGTTGCCTTAACCCAACCGGGCGTCGTCTCAATCTGACTCGTCCCTAGAGTTGCGCCGACCGGGAAGCGGTTTGCAATAAAATTGTTGCTCGAACCAACCAACTCATTGCGCTCCTGAGTCGAAGGAACAGTCCCCATCAGCGTGATTGGCAAAGTCGAAGTGACTTTGCGAACGAAGAATAAAGCGTCATCAGGAAATATGACAGTATTGGTTGCGTCACTGATTCCATTTTGCCAGCGATTTGCCGTTCCAGCCTTATAATAAAACTTGTCATAACTCGTTCCGTTCCAAACGAGAATATTGTCTGTCAGTGCTCCATTTCCATTATTAGCCGTCGTAGTCCCCAGTCCCGAAATCAAACCGAACGTACTCCCAAAGGTGTTGGCTGGAAGAATTTCGCAGGAATCATTTACGAGCAAACCAGTAACATTGGCATCCGCAACACCTGGCGTTCCGCCAGTCGGCTCTTTCAAATCAAGCGAGTTAGCGGAGTAGGACGAAATTATCCAAAATTTTCCGGTAAGGGCACCCGTCTTTACACGCAGCAAATGTGGAGTGTTCGTAAATTGACCCGCTGGGTAGGACGTCGTAAATGTAGCTGAGGTCAGCGTGACTGTATGGGTTCCTGCTGATGGCGTAGTAGAGATTGAACTCTGAAAATCAGCAGTTTGGTATAGCGGAACCGATAAGACGGTATTTGAAGGGGTCACCGCATCGATTGCGGCTGGTATCGATTTCGTAATAAACCCAACTGGCACAGTAGTTGCAGTAGTCTGTCCCAGAACTCCCGGCGCAAGCAGGGCTGAAATGGACAGCGCGAAGGCCGCGGCGATGGAGCGGGAGCAGATTGAAGAGTTTGTCATAGAGGGTGGAGAATTGGTTGATCTATGCTGCCGGTGACGGGTTGAAGCAAGGGGAAATTTGTTAAATTATCGTTCATCGAAGACACCCCGGAAGCCTCTTGTCTAAGGAAAACTCGAACCGCAGAGTGGCGTATTTCGGCGGGTGTTGCTCGGAGTTTAGCTGGCGGATGGAATTTGAGCTTTTTAGAAAAGTTGGGGTCCACCCGTTTTGTTGGTGTGGATCCGAATGGAATGGGTGATTTTTTGGATGGAACAGCGGGTAGTGGCTCAGTTTGCGCGAGCGCAACGTGAGACGGGATTTTCAGCCTGTGCAGGGACCGGGCACGGCCTGGAAAGGCCGTGTCACTTTTTGCAAACTGCTCCACTACCGGACAGCAAGCCGGTATTGAGCTGGTTTCGGGGCGGAGCGAATTTGCAGTCGTCCCGATTTTTGAGGGGAACTCCTTGCGTTGGAACTTTCGGAGGTTTTAATACGCTTCTCATCGTCGAGATGCTGGAATGAGTGCGTAAAAATCGCGGGAGGCGTAAAGGAGCGGTGCGCTTCCAGCCGCCGAACGAAAATCCAACGCGACGCGCACACCTTCTTCAGGATCACCCCTGCGGAAAAGATGGCGCTGCGCGAAGTGGTTTGGTTCGGCGGCTGGAAGCACGCCGCTACCTTATGCCTCTCGTGCAGATTCCTGCCATCGGACGGTAAAAGTCGTATAAGCGGGCGTCTAAAATGTGGAGGATGGCGTCGCTCCATCGCGCCCTGCCAAAGCAAGCCGCCGAAGGCGATTCCATTCCGCAAGGCGCGGTGGCGCGGCGGGTTTTTCCAAGGCGCGCGTCGCGACGCCATCCACCGACTTCAGACGTTTTAGACGCCTTCCAAGAGGATCACCCCGGTCTGGAGGCTTGAAAGGTCGATGACCACGGTATTTCCCTCGACGCCGAGCGATTTATCGCCACTCCGAAAAGACGATGAATTGAGCTTTAATCTGGCGACGGAGAGGAGAGAAACCGCAGATTTACGCAGATCACCGCAGATGAAGGGTGCTCACCCGCGTGGTGAATCCAGCATTCAATGCATCTCCTTCTTCATCTGCGTCTATCTGCGAGAATCTGCGGTTCCATTCCCGCTTTTAGGTTGAGAACGGGTGTGATTGAAGTGGGTGCAGCGTCCTGATCTTGATCTTGATCCTGCTCTTGATCCCTATGCCTTGTTCGGAAGATGAAGATCAGGAACAAGGGAATTGGCACGACTTTTTAATCACGCACCTGTCGAAATCGAGAGCGGAGGGAGATTCGCTGCGCCGATCTTGCTACGCTTGATCGACGGCGACTATTTCACGGTGTTTGAAGGTCAATTCTTAGATACAAGGCGTTGCTACGCGCCACTCGCCAAGCGGAGGAAACTCTGCCGAAGTCCACCCGTGAAACGCGAATTTAATGTCGTCATCGAACGAGACTCTGAGGGCTACTACGTCGCCAGTGTGCCCGAGTTGCACGGCTGCCTACACAGGCTCGCTCTCTCGACAAGCTCCTCAACCGCATCAAGGAAGCCATTGCACTTTGCCTCGAAGTCGAAGGCTCCGGCATCGCAGGGCCAGAGTTCATCGGCGTCCAGCGTGTCGCGGTCGAGGTATGAGCCGTCTGCTGCGGGTCACGGGGCGGCAGGCTTTCTGAGCACTTTAGCGAGTGGGCTTCGTCCACATTCGCACCAAGGGCAGTCATCACTTTCTCCGCCATCCTGACGGTCGCGCGACCGTTGTTCCGATTCACGCTGGCGAGACGCTTGGGCCGGGCTTGTTCAACAAAATCCTCAAGGACGCGGAAATCGGAGCGCGACGAGTTTGAGGAGCTCCTATGACCGAAACACAAACAGCCGCAACGCCCAACCATGTGCTGCAGGGAACGGTTCCGCCCTCGCGAGCGCCCCGAATCTTTTCGCGCGACCCCTCTTGCGACACACGACCCGCGGGCCGAGTCCAGACGCTCGCGCTCGGTCGAATCGGCCCCATTTTTAATCACACCCAAGACGGCTGTTTCTGGGAAAAATCTGCTTGAGGTTCGGACAGCGCGGGCTAGAGTCCGCCCCGTTCAAACAAGGACCGTTAGCTCAATTGGCAGAGCAAGTGACTCTTAATCACTAGGTTGATGGTTCGATTCCATCACGGTCCACCACTTTCCGAAAATGGCCTCGCGTTTGAGAGAGGAAGTTTGGTTGGGGCTTCGTGAAGATTTCGAACTCCTGAGAAACACGCAAAAAGTCGGCGCCGGGTGAAAAGAGGCACGCGAAAGACGCGAAAATGGGAATCGCGTCCTCATTTTTTTCGCGTGTTTCGCGGGTCAAATCGTCGCGATGGAGCGGACGCCATCCGCTGACTTCAGACTGTTAGATTCGCAGCGGTGGCCCCACCCGCGCCGCGGTTGTGGGAGAAGACCCACGGCTTCATCGCGACCTGCGCCGCGGGTCACGCCACCAAATTGACCCGAGGCCGGGGGCTAGCCACCAAATCGAGCCACTACCTGCGGAGCATTCAGTAAATGAAGAGAGCTGAAGAGGCGGCTGGCATCGGGGGTGCTTATGAGAGTTACATTATGAAATCCCGCCACACTTCCACCGCCTCTAACGCTGCGCTCGACATGTCCCGCTTTGAATTGTTTCTGAACGTCTTCGTGAGGACGCCAGCGCGCGGTGCAGGTCGGCGGGTCGTGCGGCGGCGTCAGGCTTGAGGGCGATTCGCGCGCCGCTCCTTTTCGCGTCTGGAGCGATATTGCGCTCATGTGCCGGTCAGCACTTACGCGACGAAGGTGACGCTGTAGAGCCCGGAGACGCTGGCTTCTTCACGCGCGACGGGCGCAGAAAGCAGGCGCGCGATCATTTCGGTTTCGAGTTTTGCCACGATCGGAAAGGCGCGGAGAAGATCGAGGATGGGCGAGTGGTGCTCAATGATGCGGACCTGGCCGTCGGTCGTTTCGCAATCGCTCATGCAGCCTTCATGGTCGCGCAGGCGGGCGAGCCATTTCGCGCGTTCGGCGAGGGTGTCGCCTTTGAGTTTCGCCTGATACTGGGCGGTTTTTTTTTGGAAAACGACGAGCAAGAGTTTCTCGGCGGCGGCTTGTCCGAAGAGCTTTTGTGCGGCTTCAAGGAGGTCGATCGTCATCGCATTGGAGGCGACGGGGAAAAGCTCGTGCGCGCGGTGGGTGAGCCGATAGAGCATGAGCGGGCGGCCCATCTTTTGCGGCTGGCGCCAGGTGTCGAGAAAGCCGCGCTTTTCGAGGTCAGTGCAAATGTCCTTCACGCCCATGTAAGACATGTCGAGCTTGGCGGCGATGGCGCGAACGGCCAGACCCTGCGTGCGTTTAAGGGCGTTCACGACTTTAAGCCGCTGGCTGCGTCCGATTTGCTGGATGATGCGCTGGTTCACCTTGGGGAGTTGGTTTTGAAAAGACCTGTATCAGCGCCGCCGGCGCGGCGTGTTTATAGAGGTTGCGGCTGGCGGAAGATCAAGCTTCATCGGACCGGACATTGCGATGGAAAACGCGGGGACCGGCGGTAAGGTGTGCGCCCGGTGTCAGAAATATCCATGCGCCTTTTACTCATCATCAGCGGATGCCTCGCGGCGAGCGGCCTCGCGGCTGGCTCGACGGCGCTGGAGGCCGTGAAGCTGCTGCCGAAGGAGCAGCGTGCGCGGGTGGCGAGGATCGAGGGGCGCGAGGGCGAGCTGGAGCCGGAGCGGTGGCATATTTTGGTGCATGATCGCGCGGCGCAAAACGGGCTGAAGGAATTCGTGGTCGCGAATGGTGCGATCGTGGCGGAGCGGGAGATTTCGCAATTTGCGGAAAGCCTCACCTCCGAGCAGGTCTTCGGTGAAAGCGTGCGCTTTGACTCGAATCGCGCGGCGCAACTCGTGCAGCAATACGCGCTCGTGAACGGCGTAACGGTCGGGAGCATCGGGTATCAACTGCGCAAGGACAACGCGACGGCGGTGCCGTTGTGGCGGCTGAATTGCTACGATCCCATCGGGCGCGAACTCGGCTCGCTCACCATCACCGCGACGAAGGGCGTGGTGATTTCGCATCAGGGATTTTCGGTGGAGCCCGCGCCGGTCGTCGCCGCGGAAAAGCCGCGTGAAAAACTGCGCACCGCGCCGACGACGCAGGTGGTGCGGGATGCGACGGTGCAGCCGCCGCGACCACCGCCACCGCCGCCCGTGGCCACGCCGATGCCGCGGAAGCCGGGCATTTTGCAAAAATTCTTCGGAGGCGGACGCCAGCCTCCGCCGCAGTGAAAGCGCCGCCTTCGCTCGCGAAACAGCTCCAGCGGTTGCTCGGCGCGGACGTTACCGGCTCCACGCCGGAGGTGCTCGCGGAAAATGCGTCCGACAAATGGTTCGCGAGCCACGAGCCTGAAGCGGTCGTTTTTGCGCGGACGACTGAGGACGTGAGCAAGACGCTGCGCTTTGCCAATGAGCGTGGAATTCCCGTCACCGCACGCGGCGCGGGCTTCGGCTACGTCGGTGGTTGCGTGCCGGTGCGAGGCGGGATCGTGCTCTCGCTCGCGCGGATGAAGCGCATCAAGGAAATCCATTTCGCGGACGGCGTCGCCGTCGTGGAGCCGGGCGTGATCACGGCTGAGCTGCAAGCTGCGGTGAGCGCGTGCGGCCTTTACTACCCGCCCGATCCTGCCTCGCGGAAAGACTGCTCGATCGGCGGAAACATCGCGACGAATGCGGGCGGTCCGCGTTGTTTGAAATACGGCGTGACGCGCCACTACGTGCTCGGCCTCGAAGTGGTACTCGCCGACGGACGCGTGCTGCGCACCGGCGGGCGCACGCACAAAAACAAAACCGGCTTCGATCTCATCGGCATGTTTGTCGGCAGCGAAGGACTGCTCGGCGTCGTCACCGAGGCCACGCTGCGCCTGCTCCCGCTGCCGCCCGCGCGCGCCACGCTCAGCGCGAGCTTCCGCACTTTTCGACAGGCTGCGAATGCCGTGCAGGAAATTTTTCACGCCGGATTTCTCCCTGCCGCTCTCGAAATCGCCGACGCCTTCACGCTCCGCTCCGCGCGCGAGCATCTCGGCAAAGCGATCGTCCCAGCGGGTGAAGGCCACGTCCTTATCGACCTCGACGGCCAGCCTGCGTCCGTGAAAAGCGAAGCGCGTTCGCTCGCTGCGTTGCTCACGAAAATCGGTGCGCAACATCTCCGCACCGCGACCGGCGAAGCGCGCTGCGAAGAGCTGTGGGAGCTGCGCCGCAAATTCTCCGAATCACTCAAAGCCACCGGCCTCACAAAGCTCAATGAAGACATCGTCGTGCCGCGCAGCCGCCTCGTCGATCTCGCGAAATTCGCCGCGCATTTGCGAAAAAAATACGGCTATCCGGTCGCGTGCTTTGGCCATGCGGGCGATGGAAATATCCACGTCAATATCATGGCCGCGAACTATCACACCGACGCCGCCGTTCATGCGAAAGTAGAGAAAGCGCTCGACGAACTTTTCCACCAAGTCCTCGCCTGGGGCGGCGTCATCACCGGCGAACACGGCATCGGCCTCGCCAAAGCACGCTGGTGGCCCAAAGCCACCTCGCCCGTCTCCCGCGCCGTCCACTCCGCGCTAAAAACCGCGCTCGACCCAAAGGGGATTTTGAATCCGGGGAAGTTCGTCGATCCGCGCCGCGGCCAATAAAACGCGCGCTACTCGCCCGTGATCCGCACGGGCACGTTCGTCGTGTTATTCGTATAGTCCGCCTCGTCGATGATGTGCTCGGGGTTGATTGTGACTTCGAGGCGGTAGTCACCGGGGGCGACGTTGGTGATGTCGATCCACTGGCCGGGCAGGCCGCCGTCGTAGATGTCGCTCCAGCCGGCCTGGATGCCTTGCTCGTCGCAGGTGTATTTGGAGTTTACGGGGCTGGTCGTATCCCAGCGGCTCACGTCTTCGAGGCAAAAGCTAACCTTGCGTCCCTGCGCCACGATGGTGCCTTCCAGATCGCGCAGCGTGTAGGCGGCGAAGCCTTTGAAATGGTAGTGCCCGTGGCATTCGAAGTATTCGAAATTCGGGTTCCCG
Organism: Chthoniobacterales bacterium; assembly: GCA_038228115.1. GTDB lineage: Bacteria > Verrucomicrobiota > Verrucomicrobiia > Chthoniobacterales > Chthoniobacteraceae > JANLQB01. The sequence goes on along the minus strand of JBBRPM010000001.1, from coordinate 165,169 downwards.
AGGGGGCTTCCCATCACCACGTTTCCGCCGCCGATGTTGCGGCTTTCCGTGCTGAAACGCAGGAGCCGGTGGGTGCCGCTGGAGATCATGTTTTCCTGCACTTCGCAGTCGGTGTCGGTGAAAGTCTCGGTCGTCTCGTAGGGGCGCACGGTGTCGGGCCAGACGACGAGATCGGCCTTCAGCGAACGCACGCAGGCTTGCAGTGAGCAGCCGCTGAAATTGCTGCGCGCCCGTAATTCAATGAACCAGTCGCCGGCGAGCGGGAGCGGGATGCTGAGGTCGGTGCGATTGGCGATACCGATGCGTTTGAAATCGTGAAAGCCGGGCGGACGCGGCTCGCCTTTTCGCACGAGCACGGCGATGTCGCCAGTGCCTCCGCGCGTGAGGATATTGAGGCGGCGCGTGCCGGCGGGAACGGTGATTTTGAAAATGGTATTGCTGCCGACCATGCCGGCGCGGTGCTGCTGCACGATGCCGCTTTGCAACGGAATGACCGCGCTCGCGGCGGTGACGAAATACGGCGCGATGAGGACGGGGCCGCGCGGAGTGGCGCGGTCGAAAGTTTGCGCGCGCACTTCGGTATCCGCGGTGATGCGGAGCGGGAGCGTGTAGGCAGGCGAAAGCGGCGTGGGATCGGTGCCATTGATCGTGTAGCGGACGACGCCGGTCGGGAGCGGAGTTTTCATCTGCACACGGGCGAGCCCGCTGTAAGCGCCTGGGCCGGGAAGCAAGCTGGGAACGGCCTCCGCGTCCGCCGTGCGCGTGTAACTGGAGACGAGCGTGACGCCGGCGTACGCGCGGGCGGCGTCGATTTTCACGAACCAAACGCCGGCTTTCGGCACGGCGAATTGTAGATGTTCACGCGTGTTTCCGCCCGTGCTCGAGTCGTCGAAGATATCATCGGTTGGCTGCGCGCCGAAGCGTACGAAGATGTCGCAATCGCCGTTGCCGCCGCCGGTGTCGAAGCGCAAATTGCGCGCGCCGGTGGGGACGAGGACGCGGAACATGACGGTGGAGTAAGTCTCGCCGGAGAGGTTCGTTTGCGAGAGGCCGTTTTGTAAAAGTTTTGGCAGTTCGACGACGTGTGCGGAACTGACGAACGGGGCGAGGAGGGCGGCCAAAAGCGCGGAGAGAAAGGGAAAGCGGGCCATGGGAATCGAGCGGGAAAAGTTTACTCGTGAGTAATGAAATCCCGCCTGAGCGCAAGCGCGGGTGTTGTTCATCTGGATGCTGGAAGTCCCGCGGTGGATGCGGAATGATGCCGCCATGCGTCCGATTCCCAAATTGCTCAATCTGTTTTTCTGCGCGGCCTTCGCGCTGATGATGCCGCCGCCACTGCATGCGGGCGGGCCGCTCGATCCGGGCTTTGGCGAAGCGGTCTTTGTCTCGGGCCTAAGCGAGCCGGTGAGCATGGCGTGGGCGCCGGATGGAAGCGGGCGGCTTTTCGTGACGGAGAAATCGAAAGGCGTTCGCATCGTTCAAAATCGCGAACTGCTGCCCACGCCGTTCGCGACTTTTCCGCAGCTCTATTCAGCGAGCGAATGCGGCGTGCTGGGCATCTGCTTCGATCCGAATTACGTCGCGAATCGTTACGTGTATGTCTTCGTCACAGTCTCTGCGTCGCGGCAGCGGATCGTGCGTTTTACCGATGTGAAAAATATCGGCGCGGATGCGACGAACCTCGTAAACGGGCTGCCGACAAATGGCGTGAACCACAACGGCGGCGCGCTGTCTTTCGGGCCCGATGGAAAACTGTACTGGGCGATCGGCGACAATGGCAGCAAGCGCGGCGTGGATAATGATCTGACCACGCTTGCCGGGAAAGTGGGGCGCGCGAATGTCGATGGCACGGTGCCGGTGGACAATCCTTTCGAGGACGGTTCGCATCCGAACAACGACTACATTTGGGCGACCGGTTTTCGGAATCCGTTCACGATGACTTTTCAGCCGCGCACCGGAAAGCTGTGGCTGAATGTGGTCGGCTCAAATCCCGAGGGTCAGACGGAACCGAACAGCGGGCCGGGCTACGAACAGGTCTTCGTTTTGAATGCGGGCGACGATGGCGGATACGATGATTACGAGGGAAACCAGCCGAATGGCAGCCGCTACAACACGCCTTTCGTGAGACCGTTCGCGCATCCGGTTTTGCAATACAAGACTTCCAATTCCGATGAATCGGACCTGCTGCGCACGGTCGCCACGATCGCGCGCAGCGGGGGCGTCGCGACGGTCGCGACAACCGCGGCGCATCCGTATCGCATCGGCCAGGCCGTGCGTCTCGCGGGCGTGAGCGATCCGAGTTTCAATGCCATCCTGTGCGTCCGCTCCGTGCCATCGGCGAGCACTTTCACCGCGGTGAGCGCTGGCGCGGATGCAAACGCGACGGGCGGCGCGGTGCGTCCTTTCGTGGTGGGGAGCAGCATTGCGGGTGGCGCGTTTTACGAGAGCAGCGGATTCCCCGCGGAGTATCGCGGCAATTTTTTCTTCGGCGATTACACCGGCGGAAAAGTAATGCGCGCCATCTTCGACGCGCAAAATCGGCTGACCAATCTTTCAGTTTTCAGCACGGGCGCGGGCAATCCCGTCGATACCGCCGTTGGGCCGGACGGAGCGCTTTATGTCGCCGATATCGGCACGGGCACGATCCGGCGCATTGCGGCGATTCCCGATCCTGCGAAGCTCGTCGTCACGCCAACGATTTTTAACATGCACGAAGGTGGTCAGGCGGCGTTCTCCGTGCGGCTCGGCGCGCAGCCTGCCGGGATGGTGGTGGTGAATACGCATCGCATTTCCGCGGACGAGGATGAAGTCGTGGCCTCAGGTGAAACGCTGACGTTTACCCCGGAAAACTGGAACCTTCCGCAGGCGGTGACGATCGCCGCGATCGTGGATGAAGACAGCGTGGCGGATAGCGCGACGTTCCTCGTCACCGCGCCGAATCTTGTGTCGGAAACCGTGAGCGTGAGCGTGACGGACACGACCGCGAATGCGCCGGTGCTTTCCGAAAAAACGCTGACGATTCGCGAGGGCCAGAGCGCGAGTTTTTTGGTGAATCTGCCGCAGCCGCAGGCGCGCACGAAGACGCTTTATGTGCGGCGCGTTTCCGGCACGGCGGCTCGCGTGGTCGAAGGCGGGGCGCTGGTGTTTCTGCCGGGCGAGGCGGCGAAACGCGTCACGATTTACGCGAATCAGGACGCGGACGCGCTAAATGGCAGCGCACAATTTGCGGTCGGCGGTCCGGGCTTCACCGCGCGGAGTGTTTCAGTCGCGGTGGTCGATGACGATCCGCGCGCGCCGGTGTTTGGCAGCGTGCCAATGATCCGCGCCGTGCTCGGACTTCCGTATCGCTACACGGCGCACGCGGCGGGGCAGCCGGTGCCGGTTTACGACCTCATCGCCGCGCCCACGGGCATGATCATTAACAGCACCAGCGGCGTGATCGACTGGACGCCCGCGGCGCTCGGCCAGTTCAACGTAACCGTGCGCGCGACCAACGGACTGAAGCCCGGCGCGCTGCAAGCTTTCACGATCACGGTGGCGTCCGACGCGACACCGACCGTCGTGCTTCACGCGCCGGCCAATGGCGCGACGATTAGCGGCGCGAACGCGGAGTTTTTCGGCACCAGCACCGACGACTACGGCTGTTTCAAAGCGGAGTTTTTCGTGGATAACGCGCTCATCTACACGGACCTCAATCGCACGAATCACTACCACGCTGGCGGCGCGCATCAGCACTTTGACACGACCGCTTTTTCCAACGGCGCGCACACGCTGAAGATCACCGTTTACGACGACCACAATCTAAACGCGACCGCGACCGCGCAGGTCACGATCGCGAACTGACCCCGCGCGTTACGGATTGGGCGTCGTCATTTCGGCGTAGGTGAAAAGGCGGCCTTCCTTGGCCGCCCGTCGGTCGGCGGCGACATCGGTTTTCAAATCGCGCCCGAAGATGCGCGCATAGGCGCGGTGGATTTCCTCCGGCGTGAAATCGGCGAGGCGCGGATCGTTCAGGAAGCTCTTGATCGTGCCCGCGTAGGCGTCGCCGGAAATCTGCGCCGCGCGCCATTCCGCGAGGTTCCGGGAAAGCTCCGCGTGGCGCGTTTGCGCGTATTGTTCCGGCGTGCTCCCCGCGACCGCAGCATCCGTGCGGAGGCGGTCGGTGACGACCTTTCCGCCGATGAGCAAAGTGTCGCCGGCCACGGACATCGCGAGGTCTTTGTAGGGGCTGTATTGCTGCTTGAGTGCGGCGAAAGCGTTCGCCTTTTTGGCGGTGCTAAAATCGGGATCGCTGTAGCGCGCGCAGCTTTCCAAGACGGCGAGCAGCGCGGCATTTTCCGGTGCCAGATTTCGCGCGGCTTTGGTCACGAATTCGTGGCGCGCGCGCAATTGCTCGTCCGTGAAACCGGTCGCGAGCGGCTCAGTGAGATACCGCTCGGCGATGTGTGTCGCGACCTCGGTCGAAACGTCCCCGCGCCCCGAGCCGGACGAAGTTTCACCCGACGGAAGATCCCCGCCCTGCCGGAGCAGATACTCGGCGATCTGGCGCGGGAACATGTTTTGGAGGTAGCGAAATTTCTGCGGAATCTCGCGCCGAATCTGGTCGAGCTTCCACATTTGATGCGAGTCGAGTTGCCGCCCGAGCGGCTCCTGGGAAGGTTCCAACCGCAGCGCGATGTCGTGCCGGGCATCGACGCGCATTTGCACATCGAGGTTTACCGGACGGAGATAGCGAACACTTTCCGGAGTATCGGAGGCGAAATTCGCGGTGGCGGCAGCGACGGAAAAAGCAGCGGCGAACGCAGTTGCTTTGAAACTGAAACTGACCTGCGGATAATGGTGTTTCATGCGCATGGTCGTAGCGAATTCCGTGGCGCGCGGCAATGCCGCACATCGCTAGGTATCGTATTGGAGCCGCGCGCCGTAGTGGCTGCTCCACAGTGAAATCGGGAGCGTCAGCAAAAGGTAGCCGAACGCCACGGGGAGGTAGCTTTCAAAAGCGGCGTAGGTGAAGGAATTTACCTCACTGGCGGCCATCGCAAATTCATTGATGCCGATCACGGAAAGCAACGAGCTGTCTTTGATGAGCGAGGCAAACTGGCCGACGAGCGCGGGCAGGATTTGGCGGATGGCTTGCGGGAAAATGACGTGGCGATAAGTCTGCGCGGTCGTGAGCCCGATGGCGCGCGCACTTTCGAGCTGCGACTTGCCGACGCTCTCGATGCCGCCGCGAATGATCTCGCTGATGTAAGCGCCGGAAAAAGCGGCGAGGATAAGCGGCCCGACGACGTAGCGATTCGTAAGCGAGAGCGCCTGGCCGAAGACGTAGAAGTAGAGATAAATCTGCACCAGCAGCGGCGTGCCGCGCGTGATCTCGACCCAGATGCGTGCCGCGTCGCGAATCGGGAGAATGCGCGTCCGCCGCGCGAGCGCGAGCGCGAGGCCGATGAGCGTGCTCAGCGGAAGCGCGATCGACGCTATCGCGAGCGTGGCGAGCCAGCCCTGCGCAAAGAGGCGCCAGTAGCCGGCGACTGGCTGCCACGACCAGTGGTAGTCGAGAAAGTAAAACGCGCCGAAGCAAACCAGACTCAGTAAGAACAGCGCGCCCGCGAAACTGGCAGCGCGCAGCAGCGGCGGAACGGACGTTTTTTCACGAGGCATCGACGAAGACTAAGGGCGAAGCACCGGAAGGGCGAGGCTCCCGCCGGGCTTTTCAGCCTCGCCCGGTCAGGCGGCTTGGGGCTGTGCGGTGGCGGGAGTGAGTTCGATGCTGGTCACCAGTAAAACCGAAAGAAAATGCACCATGCCATCCGGTTCCTCGATGATGATTTGCGGCACCTCACTCGCGGCGGCCAATACAAAGTCCGGATGATTGATCCGATACTCCCGACCATCGGCCATGCGAATGGCAAAAGGCTGAAACGGGGACGCGTGAAGCAGTTGGCGGATGCGTGTTTTCATGGGCGGGCAGATACCACCGCGATCATCTTGCAGCAAGCGGCTGCATGCCCCGAAAATTCAGCGTCGTCCACGTCAATTCACATAGGCCGCTTCATTCGAGAGCAGCAGCGCCTGCGCGTAGGTTTGCCACGGCGTAAGCGGCGTGCGTTCGATGAGTTCGCCTTCGTTTTTGACCGGGGCCATGCCGCTGTAGCGATTTTTCGCGCCTTGTTGCGCCTTTGCTTTGGCGCGTTCCACCTTTCGCGCGGCGATCTTTTTGTCCTGCTCGTTCGGCGCGGGCGCTTGCGCGTCGCTCGTCATTTCGTGGCCGACAAATTGCAGCGCCATCTTGATCTCGTCCGGCTTTGGATCGCGTTGAAAAATCACGCGGTAAATCGCAAAGATGCGTCCCAAGTTATCCGGCGCGCTCGCGACATCGGGCCGCGCGATAATGCGGCGGGCGACATCGACGGCCATCGGGCTGTTCATCAGGAAAAGCGCCTGCTGCGGCACGATCGCGCTGGTGCGTCGCGAGTTCGGCATGTCGGGATCGCTGAAGTCGAATTGCGACATCAACTCGGGCAGATTTCCGCGGTCGATATATCCGTAAACGCTGCGCCGATAGCTGTAAGGTTCGTCGGTTAAATTGATCGGCTTCCCGCCGACGGATCCGTCGAGGTTTCCACTGAAGACGAGCAGCGAATCGCGCGTCGCCTCGAAATCGAGCCGCCGGATATTCGCACGCCAGAGCAGGCGGTTTTGTGGGTCCTTCGTCTCGAACGCGGGGTTCGTCTGGCTGCTTTCCTGATAGACGCGCGACAGCATGATGACCTTGTGCAGCGCCTTCACCGACCAGCCTTTTTCCATGAAATAATGGGAAAGGTAATCGAGCAATTCCGGGTGCGACGGCGGCTCGGATTGCGTGCCGAGATCATCCAGCGTCGGCACAAATCCATCGCCGAAATGGTGCATCCACACGCGGTTCACCATCACCCGCGCGGTGAGCGGATTCGTCTTGCTGGCTATGGCGTGCGCCAACTCGAGGCGTCCGCTGCCATCGGTGAAAGGCGTTGCCTTTCCATCGGGAGAGAGCACATCGAGAAAGTGGCGCGGCACGATGTCGCCGCGGGTCTCAGCCTGTCCGCGGATGAAAACCGGCGAGTTCTTCGCTTTGGCCGTGTCCTCCAGCAGCATCGCGCGGGCGGGTGCGCCGGGATGCATCAGCTCGAGTTCGTTCTCTTTGGCAAAGGTGAAGGGCGTGCGCGCGGTGAGTTTCTGCGGGAGAGTCCCGGCGAGATCGCGGAGCCGGTCCGTGGTCAGTTGCGAGGCGGGCGGGATTTCCAGCGGCAGCGCCACGAGCTGCAGCAGAGCGGGCTCCCAGCCGGTGAGCGGCTGGTTTTTCGATTGCGCGTCGGCATACGCGCGCAGCTTCGGTGCGAGGTCGGCGAAGACTTTTTCGTAGAGCTTCACCACGTCCTGTTTCGTCGCGACGCTCGCGCTTTTGAAGGCCGCGGCGATGAGCGCGTTCACGTTGCCCTCGCCGTTCGCGTAGCGCGCGATCATCGCGGGCGCTTTCTCCGAAAATTCCGCGTCGCTCAACTGCATCAGCGCGCGGGCCGGCGTGAGGATGCCGGAGTCGCGCCGCACATTCCGCAGCACGAGTTGGAGTTCATCGCGATCCACGTTGAATTTGTTCAGCAGCGCCGTCCGCGCCTTGATTTCTTCCGCCGAACCGCTGCCCTTTTTCCCGCCGTATTGCGCGACTTGGATGATCGCGCCGATTTTCTTTTGCACGTCCCCGTTGATCTCCACGGCGAGCTTGTAAAACACCGCGCGATTTTGCGTTTCGAGCACGGCCTTCTTCGCTTCGTAGTCCGCGAGCTGCGCCTGCTGGCTCATCCCGCCGATCACCGGTTTTTCACCCGGCTCGAACGTGGAGGCGAACACGCCGTGGAGCGCGTAATAATCCTTCGTCGGGATCGGATCGAACATGTGATCGTGGCAGCGCGCGCACGTCACCGTCATCGCGAGGAAGCCTTTGCTCACCACGTCGATGCGATCGTTGATGACGTCGTTCGGGTTTTTAAACCGCTCGCCGACCGTGAGGAAACCGAGCGCCGCCAGCGAGCGGTCGTCCTTGCGATTCGGCACCTTGTCCGCGGCGATTTGCTCCACGATGAACTGGTCGTATGGCTTGTCGGAATTGAACGCGTCGATGACGTAATCCCGATAAGTCCACGCATACGGATAGCGGTAATCCATGCCACCTTTCTGCGCCTTCCGATCGCCGCCCACCGTGTCCGAATAGCGCGCCGTATCGAGCCAGAAGCGGCCCCAGCGTTCGCCGTAGTGCGGCGAGGCGAGCAGCCGGTCGATCACTTTTTCAAACGCGTTCGGCGACCTGTCCGCGGCAAACGCGACGACCTCCTGCGGCGTCGGGGGCAGGCCGATGAGATCGTAGGTGGCGCGGCGCAGCAGCGTCTCTTTCGCCGCGTCCGGCGCGGGCACCATGTTTGCCGCTTCGAGCTTTTGTAAAACGAAGGCATCCACCGCCGTGCGCGGCCACTGCTGATTTTTCACCGCAGGCGGCGCGGGATTTTTCACCGGCTGATACGCCCAATGCTGCCGCGCCTTGTCGGTGAGGCCGCTGAGCTTGCTTTTAATTTCCGCGCTGCCTTTGCGCGGATCGGGCGCTCCCATTTTCACCCACTGCGTGAGATCGGCGATCTGCTGCGGCGACAGCTTTTCGCCCTTCGGCGGCATCTGCAAATCCGGGTCTTCATAGCGGATCGCCGCGATCAGCATGCTCTTGTCGATATTCCCCGGCTCGATCGCCGCCCCGTTTTTCCCGCCCTTTTCCCAGCCATCCCGCGTGTCGAGCGTCAGATCACCCTTCGCTTTTCCCTGCTCGATGCTGTGGCACTTGTAGCAGTTTTCCTTCAAAATCGGCCGCACTTTGCTCTCGAAAAATTCGAGCTGCTCTTTGGGCAACTCCGGCGTGACGGCGGCCAGCGCGGGCGTGGCCGCGGCGAGGAGGAAAAGTTGGGTAAAGGGAGAGCGCAACATGGTGGGAAGATTCAAATGAATGTCGGGGGATGCAACCCGCACCGGAGGCAAAAGTTGCATGCACCACACAGAGTAGCACAGCGCTTGCCGCCGGATTTGGGACAGACATTCAGGCTACCTCACTCAGCGCCGCTTCTTTGTCACATTGTCAGGATTGACGTGCGATGGCCGTAAAATCACTCCCAGCCAAAGCTTCGCCGCCGCCTTGCCCGGCGGGAATGCGCCCCTCACCACCACGACCAGCCCCATCCCTTTGTCACCGGCTCCTCGGTGCGGTCTTGCCGGAGGCGGTCGGCTCTGCACATGCTGCACGCTATGCCTCGCCAGACCTCACGCCCTTCCCGCGCTCTTGCCGTCCGCATCGCTGAAACCCCGCCCGTGGTGGCGGTGGAGGAGCGGCGGCTGAACTTTGGCGGGAAGTGGGCTTACGCGGCGGCGCCGGAGACTTCGCCGGTGAAGATCGCGGCGCGGCATGAGTTGTTTGTGGGCGGGGAATTGGTGGCTCCGAAGGCGGGGAAGTATTTCGCTTCGGTGAATCCGGCGACCGAAAAAAAGCTGACGGAGATCGCGCAGGCGGATGCGGCGGATGTGGATCGCGCGGTGGCGGCGGCGCGGCGGGCGTTCAAGGGCTGGAGCGCGTTGCCGGGTCGCGAGCGGGGGAAGTATCTGTATCGGATTGCGCGGATCATTCAGGAGAAAGCACGGGAACTGGCGGTGCTGGAGACGATGGATGGCGGGAAGCCGATTAAGGAATCGCGCGACTTCGATTTGCCGCAGGTGGCGGCGCATTTCTTTTACTACGCGGGCTGGGCGGACAAGCTGGACTATGCCTTTCCCGGAAAGAAAGCCGCGCCGGTGGGCGTGTGCGGGCAGATCATTCCGTGGAATTTCCCGCTGCTGATGGCGGCTTGGAAACTGGCTCCGGCGCTGGCTTGCGGGAATACGGTGGTCTTGAAACCAGCGGAGACTACGAGCATCACGGCGCTGCATCTCGCGCAGATTTTCCAAGAGGCGGAGTTGCCGCCGGGTGTGGTGAATATCGTGACGGGCGCGGGTGAGACGGGGCGCGCGCTGGTGGAGCATCCCGACGTGGACAAGATCGCGTTCACGGGCTCGACTGATGTGGGGAAGCTGATCGCGAAGGCCGTGGCGGGGACGAAGAAGAAACTGACGCTGGAACTGGGTGGGAAGGCGGCGCATCTGGTTTTCGAGGATGCGCCGATCGATCAGGCGGTCGAGGGCGTGGTGGGCGGCATCTTTTTTAACCAAGGCCACGTGTGCTGCGCGGGGTCGCGGTTGCTGGTGCAGGAATCGGTTTACCCGGCGGTGATGCGGCGGCTGCGCGACCGGATGCGGACGCTGCGCGTGGGTGATCCGCTGGATAAAAATACCGACATCGGGGCGATCAACTCGAAGCCGCAGCTCGATAAAATCCGCGAACTCGTGGACGCGGGCGTGAGCGAAGGTGGTGAGTTGATTCAACCGAAATGCACGCTGCCGGCGAAGGGCTACTGGTTCCCGCCGAGCCTGATCACGGGCGTGACGGCGAGCCATCGCGTGGCGCAGGAGGAAATCTTCGGGCCGGTCTTAAGCGTGATGACTTTCCGCACGCCGGATGAAGCGATCGAGCGCGCGAATAACACGCCCTATGGACTAAGCGCGGGCGTTTGGACGGATAAGGGGAGCAAGATTTTCAAGATGGTCGCGAAGCTGCGCGCGGGTGTGGTGTGGGCGAACACATACAACAAGTTCGATCCGACTTCGCCTTTCGGCGGCTTCAAGGAGAGCGGGTTTGGTCGCGAAGGCGGCGTGCATGGACTGATGCCGTATGTGCGGCTGACGTAGCGCAGGGTCGCGGGCGGCTACGCGAGGACTTTGCGGTGAATCCAGACGCTGTTCGTGAGGCCGAGGCCGAACATGACCATGACGATAAAGGTGCCGCCGTAGCTGATGAGCGGGAGCGGCAGGCCGGTAATGGGCATGAGGGCGACGGTCATGCCGATGTTTTGATATACGTGGAAAAAAATCTGGCCGCAGAAGCCGGCGGTGATGAGCAGACCTATCTCGTCTGAAGACTGGTACGCGGTGAAAAGCATGCTGAGCAAAAGCAGCGCGAAGGTTCCCAGCAAAATAACGCCGCCGATGAAGCCCCACTGCTCACCGATGGCGGAGAAGATGTAGTCGGTGTGCACGGTGGTTCCGGGCAGGAAGCCTTGCTCAACGAGCGTGTTTTCGGCTTTGAATCCTTTGCCATTCAGCCCGCCGGAGCCGATGGCGATGAGCGATTGATTGATGGCCCAGCCGGCACCGCGCGGATCGATGCCGGGATCGATGAAGGTGACGATGCGCTGCCGCTGATAGGGCTTGAGCACGAAATTGATCGCGAGCGGGACAGCGCACAGACCGATGAGGACGATGACGATGAGATAACGCTTCGGGATTCCACCGAGGAAAAGCATGACCATGATGGTGGGGATCCAGACGAGCGTCATGCCGAAGTCGGGCTGCTTCAGGATGAGTGCCATGGGCCCGCCGACGATGGCGGCGACGATGCACAGTTTTAGAAAAGGATGGATGCGGCGAAACTGGCTGAGGAAAAGCGACACTACGAGCACGCCTGCGATGACGCAGAGTTGCGAGGGCTGCATGGTGCCAATGCCGGGCAGCTTCAGCCAGCACTTCGCGCCGCCGTGCTCCTGCCCGAGGCTGGTGTAGGTGAGCATGAGCAGGCCGATGCTGACGAGGTAAAGGGGCAGCGCGAACCACTTGATCCACCGGTAATCGAGGATGCTGCAAACCAGAAAAATCGCCAGCCCCACGCCGACCCAGACGACCTGTCGCTGCCAGTAATCGACGGGCCGAAAAAACGTGGCGCTATAAACGGCGAACACGCCGAAGACGGAGAGCGCGAGCATGGTGGCGACGAGCACCCAGTTCATGCCGAGGAGTTTTCTGATGAGCGGAGTCATGGGTGGGTCGAAGGTCGAGGGTCGAGGGTCGAAGGCTGGCGGATGGCGACTTTGCTGGCTTTCACGAGAAGCGATCGGTTTAGAGATGCGATTTTGGCGGAAAGGATACGGGCCTTTTCGAGAATGGGGTCCAGCGTTGCCCCGTCCAGATATTCTTCGTCGAAAGCCAGGAAAAGTTGTGAGGCGACTTCCATCAAGGAGCCGTAGGCGGTTTCGAGGAAATGGGCAAAATCACGATCAGAGTTCCGTCCCGATCCTTCCGCGATATTGGATGAAATAGAAACAGACGCGCGTCGAAGCTGCGATGTCAGCGCGAACTGCTCGGATAGCGGAAACCGTTTCGTCAATCGGCTGATCTCGCGATTCAGTCCCCGCGCCTCCTGCCAGACCTCCAGTTCTTCAAAACGAAATCTCTTCCTCATGGTTTCAAATCTTCCCGAATTCAAAAAAAACTCGCGAGCGGGAACACCTTCGACCTTCGTCCCTCGTCCTTCGACTTCCTCACGCAAACCGCGGCACCGCCGCCAGCAACCGCTTCGTATATTCATGCTGCGGATTCTCATAAATCGCCTCCGCACTCGCGTTCTCCACGATCTTGCCGCGATACATTACCAGCACTTGATCGCTGATGTGCTCCACGACGGCGAGGTCGTGCGCGATGAAAAGATAGGTCAGTTTTAGCTCCTCTTGCAGGTCTTGCAGGAGGTTCACGATTTGCGCCTGCACGCTGACATCGAGCGCGCTCACGGGTTCGTCGCAGACGATGAATTTCGGCTTCACCGCGAGGGCGCGGGCGATGCCGATGCGCTGGCGCTGGCCGCCGCTGAACTCGTGCGGATACCGGTGCCGCATCTCGGGCTTGAGGCCGGTTTGTTTCAGCAGCTCCACCACACGCGCTTCGCGATCCGCGCGCGACATTTGCGGAAAGTGAATCTCCAGTGCTTCGCCCACGATTTGGAAAATGGTGTGGCGCGGATTGAGCGAGCCGAACGGGTCCTGGAAAATCATCTGCATCTCGCGGCGCAGCGGGCGGAATTCGTTTTCCGAAAGCGGCAGAATGCTACGCCCGTTGAAAAACACTTCGCCGCCGGTCGCGGGCGCGAGTTTCAAAATGGTGCGCCCGATCGTCGTCTTGCCGCTCCCGCTTTCACCGACGAGCCCGACCGTCGTGCCTTCTTCGATCATGAAGCTGACATCATCGACGGCTTTTATATCATCCGTGTGGCGGCGCAGGATGCCGGTGCGGACGGGGAACCAAGTGCGGAGATTGCGGACTTCGAGCAGAGGCATGGGTGAAAAAAAAGGGTTTCGGTGAAAGTGCTAGTGCTGCTGTTGCAGGCGCGAGGAAATGGCGCGCGCCACGTTTTCCAAATCGGAATTCAGCAGCGCCTTCCACGTTTCACCATCGCGCTCCACGCTCGTGATCGCGATCTTCGTCGCCACGCCCTCGCCCATCGGCCGGCTGAGCCGATACACCACGTGCGCGAGGTTTTCGCCCTCATTCACATGGCCAAGGACCACGATTTCCATGCCCGTCATCGCGCTCTTGAAGTCGGGCGTCGCTCCCGAGATCCCGTTCATCACGATCTGGAAAAACGCCGACGGAGACATGCCGGAGAGCTCATCCGCGGACTTCCCGGCAAAGACGATACGCATCATTTCGGCTGCGGCCGGATTGTCCTTCGCCGTCTCGCCGGCGATGACGACGGGGATGAAAAGCGACTGCAATTGCGCGAGCGCTTTCGGGTGCGTGTAGCGCGCGACGAGTTCCCAATTCAGCGACCGCATCGCCTCGATCTGGCGCTTCGTCACCGCTTCGGGCGTGGCCTCTTCCGCGGCGCGCGTGGTCAGGGTGGAAAGGGCGAGGAGGAGAAGACAGAGGATGGTTTTCACGCAGCAGAGGAGTCGGAGTGGAGGAATGAAGTAAGTGGACTAGTCGGGATGGCCACGTGCCCAGGCGTGCTGAGGCCGACGAGAAACGCCTCCCGCCCGGCCTCGACGCCCATGCGGAAAGCCCGCGCCATCCGCTCGGGATCGGATGCGATGGCGATGGCCGTATTCACCAGCACCGCCGACGCGCCCATTTCCAGCGCCGCCGCCGCCTGGCTCGGCGTGCCGAGTCCCGCATCCACGATCACGGGCACGCTGCATTGTTCGAGGATGATCTCGATCATCGCGCGCGTCTCGATGCCACGATTGCTCCCGATGGGCGAGCCGAGCGGCATCACCGTCGCCGCGCCCGCGTCTTCAAGCCGCCGCGCCAGCACCGGATCCGCATTGATGTAAGGCAGCACGGTGAAGCCTTCTTTCACGAGGATTTCCGTGGCCTTCAGCGTCTCGATCGGATCGGGCAGCAAGTAACGCGGATCAGGATGAATTTCGAGTTTCACCCAATCCGAAATCCCCGCCGTCCGCGCGAGCCGCGCCAGCCGAACCGCCTCCTCCGCGTTCATCGCGCCACTCGTATTCGGCAGCAGCAGATATTTCTTCGGGTCGATGAAATCGAGGATGTTCGCAAACGGATCACCCTTCCCCGAAAGGTCCGCCCGCCGCAGCGCCACGGTCACGATCTCCGTCCCGCTCGCCTCCAGTGCCGCCGCCATCGCCGCATTCGAGGAAAACTTCCCCGTCCCCAGCAGCAGCCGCGAACGGAATTCGCGCCCCGCGATGATGAGCGGATCGGCGGAAGGTTGAGCGTTGAGGGTTGAAAGTTGAGAGTTCACGAGTGCGCGGCGTGGCGCGGAGAGTAATGCGGAACGCGCCACACTCAACCTTTCAAGCGAGTAATGCTCAATCTGATAACTGCCTTTTACTTATCACTAACTGCGGCTGCACCGCTTGCAACGCAGCCTTTGCTTCCTCTGACACACTCTCGCATTGATCAATAATAACATAAGATAAACTGGGGAGCGATTTGAGGCCATCCAGCGACCTCAACGACTGACATCCATAAAAACTGATAAAGCGAAGAGAGCGAATGCTTCTGATGCTTTCGGTATCCTGCAATGACGAGCAATCTACGAAATTAATTGATAACAATGCGTCGTTTCCACTGAGGCCTTTCACATCAGCAAGTTCGGCGCAATTTTCGAACCAAGCGCGATCGGGATTGAGTCGATGAAATGACGGAGCAAGGGCATCGAGGTTAGTGAGTTTAACGTACTTGGCCACCAATACGACGACCGTTGGAACCTCATCATCGACCCGAAACCCAGCGCTCTCCAGCCTCCGCTTTGCCAAATGCCACGCGGCTTTTTTCCACGCCCAAACGGCGACAAACAAAAGGGCGAAACAAAGAAACATCGAAATGGCGATTCGGATGCGCTTTCGAGTGAACGTACGGACAAAAGCGGACTCGATGGCTTTTGCCAAAAAAACCTCGGGGTGAACGGTGATTACGCCAAATTCATATCCACATTGACAGAGCCAACAGTCGGCTGCGCACGAGGCAGAACATTGGGGGCATTGTTTCATACAAAAAGGCTACACCTGAAATCGACGGGAAATAGCGCAACTTCGATGACCCAGCATCCTTGGGTGCGCTTCAAAACCGCGAGCGGGATCAGCCACCGGATCGAGGCGTCCACCAATTTGACGACCTGGTCCATGTTCGAGACGAACATCCCGCCGCCACTGGCGGCGTGATCACGCGCTTCTATTCCATTGAAGGCCAACCGCGGCGCTTTTTCCGCTCTCGGCGGAACTGATGAGGTTCATTGGCAGGCCACCCTGTTTATAGCTCAGTAGCGAAATCCTCCACGGACACACCGGCCTGCCGCAAGACGTTGCGCAGGGTGCCACGGGCAATCGGGCGGTGCATCGGAACGACGACGATGCGCCCGTCGCTTCCGCGCATGATGTGATGCGAACCCGTCTGGTGATCGGTCGTGAAACCCAGCCGCCGCAAGGCTTTTACGGCATCCGCTCCGTGAACGTCCGCAGGCAATTTCACGCCAGCGCGAGCTCGGGATCGGCGACAAAATGCAGCCGCACCCGGCTCGGCACCGGCACGCCAGCGGCGCGAAAGTAACCGGTCGCGGCATCTTTCACCATGTCCTGCAATTCCCGCAAATCTTCCCCCTGCGTGGTGATTCCGCCGTGTCCCGATGGGTCATCCCACGTCGCTACGAACAAGGACGAGTCCTCATCGCGCTCGACGGTAAAGGTAATTTCGGGAAGCGGTTTCATGGTTGGAAGAATCGCCACGAGGCGCGGTGGGTGCAAGCGGTTATGCGGGCTCGCACCGCTGCGCAAGATCGCTTCGACCGGAGCGGAATCGTTTTTCGAGGACGAGATGCAACGAGACACCGTCATCGCCACCGTCTTCCGTGTCCGGGATGAGAACTACGGCGGGAGAAGATTCCGGCAACTGAACTTCGCTGAGCGGGCGAAAGACGCCGTGTTCGTAGATGGCAGAGATCGTCTTCATGGCTGGTAGCTAACACAGGCTTTCGCCGCGAGCCAGTTGCCCGTCGATGAGTTTCTGTCATCGGCACCGGCGGCATGATCACGCGCTTCTATTCCATCGAAGGCCAGCCGCGGCGCTTTTTCCGCTCGCGCCGGAATTGACCCACCGGAGGCGGATCGTCGCGGCGACCGTGGCATCCCAAAAAGCCTGTCATTCTGAGCGGAGTTCCCTGCGGGCGAAGGCGGGAGGGAACGGAGTCGAAGAACCTCTCGCATCCCGTGGGCGGAGGTGGCGGGCGTAAGCGCGTGAAAGCTCCGCGCCGCCTCCGCCCGCAAATAGTCAGAGGTTCTTCGCTTCGCTCAGAATGACAGGGTTTTTTTCTCGTTACCAAGTTCCACCTGGGAATGCCTTGCTGGCGAAGTTTCACTTCGACGGTGCGGAACGGGGACGAAGCACAGCTTCGGGAAAAAGGGCGTGCCCAAGTGCAACTTGGGCACGAGGAGAAAACAGTTTGGGCGGGTCGAGTCGGAGAATTGGCAGTGATTCTCGATACGAATGCGTTGCCGGCATGGTGCGACGGTGACGATTCGCTGCTGGCAGTGTTCCCCGCAGACCTACCGTTGTTTTTGCCGGTGATCGTGCTCGGTGAGTATCGCTTTGGCATCAAGGCTGCCCGTGAGGGAAAGACACGGAAAAAGTGGCTCGATGCGGTGGAGAAGGCGATCACGGTGCTGGATGCGGATAGCATCACGGCCAGTCGTTACGCGGATGTGCGGGAGGAATTGAGCCTGGCAAAGACGCCGATCCCGGAAAACGACGTGTGGATCGCGGCGTAAGCCCGGCAACACGATCTTCCGCTGCTCAGTCGCGACGCGCATTTCGATCGCGTGAGCGGTTTGCGAAGAGTGAGCTGGTAGATTTGATCTCGTTTGATCTCGTTTGATCTCGTTTGATCTCGTTTGATCTCGTTTGATCTCGTTTGATCTCGTTTGATCTCGTTTGATCTCGTTCCTAAGTTCCACTTGGGAATGCCTTGTCGGCGAAGTTTCACTTCGGTGGAGCGGAGCGGGAACGAAGCACAGCTTCGGGGAAAAGGGCGTGCCCAAGTGCAACTTGGGCACGAGGGGAGAAGGCCGCCGAGGCCGCTTCGTGTCATTGGTCGTCTTCGTCCCAGAGAGCGAGCAGGCCGACCGTATCGAGAAACACCTCGCTCACGGCTGATGCTCGTCGTGCCGCTGCGCGACATCGCCGCGACCAGAGCGAAAGCGTTTTTCGAGGACGAGATTTAACGAGACACAGTCATCGCCACCGTCTTCCGGGTCCGGGATGAGGACTTCGACGGGAGAGGATTCCGGCAACTGAACTTCGCTGAGCGGGCGAAAAACGCCGTGGTCGTAGAGAGCGGAGATCGTTTTCATGGGAGTGAACTAACCACAGGCTTTCACCAGGGAGCTAGTTGTCCGTCGTCAACCTACTCCTCGCGCCGGAGGCTTGCGATTTCGCGCGGGGCTTTTAACGTCCTGGCGTGCCTGAATTTGGCTCTTCTTCACTCAGCCTCGCTGGCTCGCTGCTCATCGCGCATCCGAGTCTGCTCGATCCGAATTTTAACAAGACGGTGATCTTTCTTTCCACGAACGATCCTGAGGAAGGCTCGTTCGGGCTCGTGTTGAATCGACCGTCCGGGCAGACGGTGGAGGATGTTTTGCCGGATCAGGAGCTGGGGAAACTGGGCGAGATTCCGGTGCTCATCGGCGGGCCGGTTTCCACGGATCAACTGACGTTCGCGGCGTTTCGCTGGGATGGGCCGGGTGGAAAATTGACCTGCGAACACCACCTGCCGCTCGATGAAGCGCAGTCCGCGCTGGCGGAGGGAAATGTGATCGTGCGCGCTTTCATCGGCTACTCGGGCTGGAGCAAAGGGCAACTCGAAGCGGAACTGGCGCAGCACGCGTGGCTCGTTTCCAAAGCCGATCGCAAGCTGCTTCGCATCGGGCGCGCGGCGACGATTTGGCGCGAGACGATCAGTCCGTTCGGCCCGTGGTTTCAGCTCATCGCGGAAGCGCCGGATGATCCCTCGCGAAACTAAGCGCAGCCTTGCCGCCGAAGTGCATGGGAGGGCGAGGCTCCCGCCGAGCCGGCACCGAAGCCGGGCAAAAGTCACGGCTCGGCGGGAGCCTCGCCCTCCCGATGTTCGGAGTTCCATCTTCGCGGTTTGCCGTCCATGTTTCCGCCATGATCATCGGCATTCCGAAGGAAATTAAGCAGCAGGAAAACCGCGTCGGGCTTCTGCCGTCCGCGGCTTATCTACTCATCAAGCGCGGGCATCGCGTGCTCGTTGGCGCGGGCGCGGGCGTGGGCTCGGGCTATCCCGATGAGGAATACTTGGCAGCGGGCGCGACGGTGCTCGCGAGCAACGCGGAAGTTTTCGCGCAGGCGGACCTGATCGTAAAAGTGAAGGAGCCGTTGCCGGCGGAATTCGCGCTGCTCCGCGAAGGGCAAATCCTTTTCACCTATCTGCATCTCGCGGCAAGCAAATCGCTGACCGATGCGCTGCTCGCCGCGCGCGTCACGGGCATTGCTTACGAGACGGTGGAAGTAAATCGTCGCCTGCCTTTGCTCGAACCGATGAGCGAGATCGCGGGGCGCATGTCGATCATCGTCGGCGGTTATTATCTGGCGAAACATTGCGGTGGAAAAGGCGTGCTGCTCGGCGGCGTGCCGGGCGTGCTGCCGGGCCGCGTGGTGGTGATCGGCGGCGGGACGGCGGGCGTGAATGCGGCGCGCATGGCGACCGGCCTCGGTGCGGACGTGACAATCCTTGAAGTCGATGTCGAGCGGATGCGTTTTCTCGATATGACGATGCATACGGCGCACACGTTTTATTCGAGCGCGGCGCATGTGCTGGAGCTGCTGCCGACGGTGGATCTGCTCATCGGCGCGGTGCTCGTGCCCGGAGCGAAAGCGCCGAAGCTGATCACGCGCGAAATGCTGAAGGTGATGAAGCCCGGGAGCGTGCTCGTCGATATCGCGATCGACCAGGGCGGCTGTGTGGAAACTTCGCGTCCGACTACGCACGAGAATCCCATTTTCGTGGAAGAGGAAGTGACGCACTACTGCGTGGCCAACATGCCCGCCGCGTATGCGCGCACGGCCACGCAGGCGCTGACGAATGTGACTTACCCGTACATCGAAATCCTCGCCGATCACGGCATCCCCGGCGCGTTTCAGCGTGATCCGCATTTGCTCGGCGGGCTGAATTTGATCGATGGAAAAGTGACGTTCCGCGGGGTCGCGGACGCGCATGGATATGAGTTCGTCGATCCCGAAGACGCGCTCGCAAAACGCTAATCATTTCGACCTATGAACACGCCACAACTTCCACCCTTCGATCACACTCCGCAGCCCTACACCGGCCCGAGCGCCGAGGAAGTGCTGGCGATGCGGAAGGAATTTCTGAGCCCCGCGATCTTCGCTTACTACAAGCGGCCGATCATGATTGTGGAAGGGAGGCAGCAATACCTTTTCGATGAAAAAGGACGGCGTTATCTCGATGGTTTCGCGGGCATCGTGACGGTAAGTGTCGGGCATTGTCATCCGCACGTCATCGCCGCGGTGAACAAACAGAACGCGCTCATCCAGCACACGACGACGATCTACCTTCACCCAAACATCGCCGAGTATGCGCAGGCGCTCGCGGCGAAGATGCCGGGCGAGTTGAAAGTATGTTACTTCGTGAACAGCGGCTCGGAGGCCAATGACCTCGCGATGCTGATGGCACGGGCTTTCACGGGCAATTACGACTTCATCGCGCTGCGTAACGGCTACCACGGCGGCAACTCCAGCGGTATGGCGCTCACGGCGCATTCGACGTGGAAATTTAACGTGCCGCACAGCTTCGGCGTGCATCACGCGCTCGCGCCGGACACCTATCGCGGTGCCTTCGCGGGCGATGCGGAGGCGGGTAAAAAATATGCGGACGACGTGAAAAGCGTGATCGATTACGCGACGCCAGGCCGCGTCGCGGGCTTCATCGCGGAGTCGATTCAAGGCGTCGGCGGCACGATCGTTTTCCCAGACGGCTACTTGAAGAAAGCCTACGAACACGTGCGCGCCGCGGGCGGCTTGTGCATCGCGGATGAAGTGCAGGCGGGCTTCGGACGCACGGGCACGCACTATTGGGGCTTTGAAACGCAGGGCGTGATTCCCGACATCGTGACGATGGCCAAAGGCATCGGCAACGGCGTGCCGCTCGCCGCGGTGGTGACGACTGCGAAGGTCGCGCAGGCGCTCGCGGCCAAGATTCATTTCAATACGTTCGGCGGAAATCCCGTCGTCTGCGCGCAGGGAAAAGCCGTGCTCGAAGTCATCGACCGCGAAGGCTTGCAGGCGAACTCACTGGCGGTCGGAAACTATTTGCAGGACGGCTTCCGCAAGCTCGCGGAGAAGCACACGATCATCGGCGACGTGCGCGGAAAAGGCCTGATGCTCGGCGTCGAACTCGTGAAAGATCGCACGACGAAAGAGCCCGCGAAGGAAGAGACCGCGCAAGTTTTCGAGATGGCAAAAGACATGGGCCTGCTCATCGGCAAAGGCGGTTATTTCGGCAACGTGCTGCGTATCAAACCGCCGATGTGTTTCACCAAAGCCGACGCGGATTTCCTGCTCGAAGTGCTCGATGTCTGCCTCGCAAAGGTGTGAGTAGCTGCAACGTCCCCGTCGCCTGCTCTGCTCGCGCTGTTCTGCCGGGCGGCAAGGACGCCGCTGGAACAACCTGAGGCGTGATCACTGCCCTCGCGCAGCGCATCGACAAGCCAGACCCGGTGATCAGTGTGAGGTCCGCGCCCTTTCCGCCACGCACGATCTAACAAGCCATGCGGACTCACCGTGGACCGTGAAAATATCCGAACACGGCGATCGCCACCCATATGAACGGACCTATTACTGTAAGTGGCCGCAGGATATTGCCGCGACGGACGAAAACCGAACGCGGGTTTTACAAGGAACGGCGTTTTCCCAACCGCCGACCCTCACGCTGCGCGAAGCGCCACACTTTCCGTGGGCGTGGGGAATTGATTTGGCGCTTCGCTCGTTGGCTTGGGTCAGCGGTTGGGAAACCGCCGTTCCTTGATCGGGCTACTTGATGTCGCCGAAATGCACGTCCTCGGGCGTGCTTTGTTCGTCGAGAAATTCAATCGTTGTAGCGGGGCCGAGATTTGGTTTCGTCCACTCGCGCAGCGCCCAGACGACTTTCTTTTCCGGCGTCACTTCCACGGCCTGCGCCGGTGCGGTGGCCGGGTCGATCTTCTCGCTCCAGCTATTCACCCAGTTGTTCACGACCGTGTTGCCATTCGGCAGCCGCGTCGCGATTTGGAAACCTTTGATTGTATAGTCCGGCAAATCGGCGGGCGTTAGCTCCCACACCGTTTCGCCCTTCGGGTTCACTTCACGCACATACTTCGTCCCGGTGATCAGCGTGTTGCCATTTTTCAAGCGATCCGCCGCCCACGGTCCGGGCACTTCCACCGACCACACTTCCTTCCCGGTCGAGTCATATTCCGCGACCTTTTTCATATCCATGTGCGCGACAAGGATCGTACCCGCTGGCGTCAAACGTGCGTGACGAAAATGCCCGTGCGTACTGCTCGGATTGCCGACCGGTAGCACCAATTCTTTCTCCGTTTTTCCTGTCGTGATGTTCATGACGATGAGCTTTGCCGGGTCGCCATTTTGGAGAAAAAGCACGCGCTCTTTCCCGATCGGCATCGCGGTGTGCGTCTCGGTTTTCGGCGGTGCGTCGTAATTCCACAGCACTTTTTTCTCCGGCGTGATGAGCGTGATTCCGAACTGATGCGCGAAGAGAATGTTCCCGTTCGACATCCGCACCGCATCGCTGATTTCGCCTTTGCTACTCGCGTCGTTGAAAGTCCACACGACCTCGCCTTTGCGCACGAGATACATGTCCTGCGTCTTCGCCTCGCCCGCGTAAAAGAAGTCATGCTCCGCGAGTCCCTTGCCAGGCAGCGTTTCCGGCGTGGAAGGAGTTTGCTGGGCGTGGAGGATGGAGCCGGTGAGCGCGAGCAGGAAAGCGAGTTGGGGGATTCTCATAAATAAGGCTCAGTGTGATGACGCGCCGCGTGCGAGGTCAACACATGCCTCGCTGTGCTAGCGCGGACGTGCGATGAACGTTGAACTTTCCACGAAATGAGCGACGCCCTTTTGCAAGAACTAGTGACCGCCCGCGAACGCCGCGTCGCATGCGCGCTCGTGACCGTCGCTGCGACGACTGGCTCCGTGCCGCGCGAAGCGGGCGCGAAGATGATCGTGTATGCGGATGAGAAGATCTCGGGGACGATTGGCGGAGGGAAATTTGAGGCGCTGGTGGCCGCGGATGCTGTGGCCGCCTTGCGCGAGCGGCGACCCGTGCTGAAAAAATATCCGCTGCACGAAGCCGACGCGTGCTCCTTTGGCGCGATCTGCGGCGGTGAGGTGACGGTCTTCATCGAGCCGCAGATGACGGGCGAAGCGATCGTGCTCGTGGGTGCGGGCCATTGCGCGCAGGCCATCGCAAAACTCGCGCGCGACTGTGGGTGGCACGTCACGATGATTGATGATCGCGTGGAACTGCTCGGCGAGTCTGCTGCATCGCTGAAAATCAGCGATCGTGCTGCCGTCGAATTCATCGCTGCCCACGCGTGGCAGCCCGATGAAGCGCTCGTGCTGGTGAGCCGGAATTACGTGATTGATGCCGAAGCTCTCCACGCTGCGCTCCAGCAAAATGGCATCGCGTATCTCGGCATGATCGGCAGCGAGCGAAAGGTGCGCCGCGTTTTCGATGAGCTGCGAAGCCGCGGCGTGAGCGAGGCCGCGCTGGTAAAAGTCCACGCGCCCATCGGCCTCGATATCGGCGCAGACTCGCCGGCGGAAATCGCCATCAGCGTGGTCGCCGAAGTGATGCAAATCCTCCGCGCGCGACCGGGCGGACCCCTGCGCACGCTTTGATCCGCGGCTTACTTCGGAGTAATAACGACCGACCCTGTTTTCGGTGCGAGAGCCGTTAGACCCGCGCCATTATTCTGGCCCTGTAAAAGCGCGCCGAGGAAGTTGTGAGGCACGAAGTTATCGCCGGGAATTTTATAGGTGCCGCTAAAGGTGCCGCGGGCGCGGATGACTCCGAGACTAACGACCGCGCCACTTGCCGGGATGGTAGAGCTAGTCAGGATGAAGGTCTGCTCATTCTGGCCGGATAATGTTCCCGCCAGGACTGTATCCCCGCTCGCGTCCTTGAAAACGACATCCAGTGCGGGAGCTGCTGTCGTGTAATGCAGAATGTTTGGATTCGCAGATAAGACCAATCGCGAACCGGTCACTTGTCCCGTCGTGGTAAAGCCCGACGGATATGCGCCACCGACCCGCGGCGCTTTAAACCAAGTGAGCTGGCCAGTGACCGGACTGACTCCCAGCCCCGGAAACTGGATGCTGCCGTTCAACCGGTCGCGAGGCGCACTGCCCGCAGTCACATAGAACTGCGCGCCGCCGCTGCGCTGAAGTTGCGTGCCGAAGCTGAAAGCCGTCCCGTCTCCCGTGCGGCCCGCAAAAACGACACTGCCGTGAACGCCAACGCGCCCCAGCATATGTCCCACACCCTGCGGCACGGAAGGATCTGCCGGTGGAATGACCATGGTATAAGATCCAGTCTCGCCGGCTACGTCCGGGTAAGTATAAGGAGTCGTCTCGACGAGGACATCGGTGCCGACTGTCCCATTCAAGCGGACACCCCGCGGATGGAGGGAGATTTGCAGGTTGACCGTCAGCGAAGGGGCACTAGCCCGGGCGATCGTAATTGCGACACTACCATTGGCCGGCATTTGACCCCGAAAAGGACGACGCTCGCCGAGATAGGTCAAAACTCCTGTGAAAGCTCCGCCGGAAGCGATGTCCAGCCCTAACACTCCCACGGGAGATCCGCCGGAGGCAGGTACCACGGTGGTCACATATTTCCCCACCTGCACCTTGCTGATGCGAATCATGTGAATCTTCCCAAATGCCGTCGCACCGCTGTCATCGGAAACGCGGTAGGTGAACTCATCTTCGGAGGTGAAGCTGCTATTCGGTGTGTAGTTGAACTGAAATCCTGCCTGCGTGCCTCCCGTCACCGTCCCATGCGCCGGAGCGCCTACCGACACTACTACGACTGGATCGCCGTCGGGGTCGGTGAGATCAAAGTTAAAAGGCACTGCCGCCGCAGTCGGAACACTGACTGATGTCTCGCGCGGCGTGGGAGCTGCATTGGACGGAGTGGTGAAGGTCGCATCGGAGCCAAACGTCGAGCCGTCCAGATTCGTCGCCACCAGGCGATAATGATAGGTGGCTCCCCGCGTGAGCGTGAAAATATTCGTGCTAATATCGACGGGCAAATTTCCAGTCAGGACAGTGCCCGATACCGGAGTGAGTGGGTTTAGAATTTGTCCGTAATTGGTAGTCGTCCCGAGTTGGAAATAAATGCTCGAACTAGACGATGCATTACCGACCTGAGTGGTTACTCCGTTCGGGTTCACCGTCCCTTGCAGGGCCGCCGCCGACTTGGTGATGAGGCTGGCCGTTCCCGTGACGACCGTCGGAGGGACGGCGGCGGAAGACGAAAAAGAAATTGCGTCGAGGAGCAAACCCGCGCCCACAATGGTTTTGAGTAAATATCGCATAGATAAAAGAACGTCCGCCTACTATTCCATCGCGAGGTCGGCGCAAGCGAAAGTTCCGACTTCGAGCGGGAGAGAGGCCTCGGAGCCGAAATGGCGACTGGAGGGTGGTGCCTGGCCGGGGATGTTACGCTTTCAACTACGAAGTGAAGCATGAAGCGTTTCGCGTTGGCGCTACCTTGCGCGAATCTCCGGGTAAGGCATTGTTCGTGCCTTCATGCACCCGCAATTCTCAATCATCACTCCCAGTTTTCGCCAGCTCGACTGGCTAAAACTTTGCGCTTCTTCGATCGCCGATCAAGAGGGTGTGGCGCTGGAGCACATCGTGCAGGATGCGGGGACGGGCGAGGCGATGCAGGCTTGGGCGGACGAATGGAAGGCGAAGTTTGAGACAGCGGATGGGCGCCTGGCTTTTCAACTCGTGATGGAGAAGGACAAGGGAATGTATGACGCGGTGAATCGTGGACTGCGCAAAGCTTCGGGCGACATCCTTTCCTATTTGAATTGCGACGAGCAATACCTGCCCGGCGCATTGATGGCGGTGCAGGAGTTTTTCGCGGCGCACCCGGAGGTGGATGTGGTTTTCGGAGACGTGGTGGTCGTGAATGAAAAAGGTGAATATATGTGCAGCCGCCCCGTGATCCTGCCGACGCTGCATCACACGCAGGTTTGCACGCTGGGTGTTTTCACAGCGGCAACTTTTTTCCGGCGGCGTGTGCTGGAAGAACATGGGCTCTTTTTCAGCGATGCGTGGAGGGATGTGGGTGATGCGGCCTGGGTGCTGGAGTTGATCCACAAGAGAATCCGCATGGCGGTGCTTCGCCATTTCACCACCAGCTTTGCGGATACCGGGGAAAACATGAATACAAAGCCGAACGCGATCGCGGAGCAGGTGCGGATGCGCGAAGCGGCTCCGAAATGGGCACAAGTTCTAGCTCCACTTTGGGTGATGCAGTTTCGCCTGCGGCGATTGCTGGCGGGAGTTTATTCGCCGGAAAAATTCAGCTACTCGATTTACACCGAGGCGGGCGGAGGGCAGCGGCAGACGTTTCCGGTGGATGATCCGACGTTCCTTTGGCGCGGGCGTTTCGTGAAACGTGAACTGCCCGTCACCGCGTGAGGATGAACGCGGCCTGAGTGGGTAGGGACCGCGTCAGGATCGCGCCGAGTTTTCCGACCGACGGCCACCATCGCGGGCCGAGCAGTGTAGCCGGGATGCCAAGTCCGAGGCTGATGAATTGGGCGAGACCTCGCATGATGCCTTTGTTGCAGGCAAACACAGGCTGCGCCCAATACATCAGCGGATCGCCTTCCAAATAATGGGCGACTCGAAGCCCCGATTCTCGGGCCCATTCCTCAACCTTGGCGCGGTTGACGGTCTGCACATGATGCGGGTCCATCTGCCGCTCGTTGAGGGGGACGAGGCCCATGAAGGCGCTCGAAGGGTCGAGGCAGTCGCTCATCTTTCGCAGAAAACCGACGGGATCGGGGAGGTGCTCGAGGACATGGCTGCAAAGGACGAAATCGTAGGTCCGGGCGAGAAGCGGGTGCTCCTGCCAGTGCTCGATCTCGATCGTTTGCAGATCGGCGTCGCCGAAGCCGCGATCACGTAACATCGCGCGGACCGCTCCCACATTTTCCGCATCCATCTCCACGCCGAAAAGGCGGCTGGTCGGCGGGCAGTAGCGGTAGAAAGTACCTGCGCCAAAGCCGTAGTCGAAGACGTCCTTACCATCGAGGCGAATCCCGGCTTTCTCGCACAAATGCAAAGCCAGCAGCACTTTCGCCATGCGCATGTAAGCAGCGTGATGGAGTGGACTCTGTCGGCCTCGGTAGCACTCCTTGAAATCATCTTGAGTCGGCGTGGAAATAGAGTCGGCGGTCACGGCCTCACGGTGCCTGATTTGTCTGGCGCTTCAACCCGCTAATTTGTGCGGATGCATTTGTGGAACGAAATCGACATCATTGAGGTGAAGTATTGTCGCGATAGCGCTGGGCGATGGGCATCCGGCGACCGACGCCGAAGGCTTTGCTGGTGACTTTCAGGCCGGGCGCGGCCTGGCGGCGTTTGTATTCGTTGAGGTCGATGAGGCGCACGATGCGATCGACGGTGGCTTTGTCGAAGCCGGCTTCGACGATGGTCGCGCGGGATTTACCCTCGACGACGCAGGCTTCCAAAATCGCGTCGAGCACCTCGTAGGGCGGGAGTGAGTCCTGATCGGTCTGATCGGGCCGCAACTCGGCGGAGGGCGGCTTGGTGATCGTGGCGCGCGGGATGATTTCGCGGTCGCGATTGATCCACTCGGAAAGACGATACACGGTCGTTTTCGGCACGTCGCTGATGACGGCGAGCCCACCGCACATGTCGCCGTAGAGCGTGCAATAGCCGACCGCGAGTTCGCTTTTGTTGCCGGTCGTGAGCAGTAGCGAGCCAAACTTGTTCGACATCGCCATCAGGATCACCGCGCGCAGCCGGGCCTGGATATTTTCCTCCGTCGTGTCCTCGGGCCGTCCGGCGAAGACGCCTGCGAGCTGACCTTTCGCGGCGACGAACATCGGCTGGATCGGGATGACGTCGTATTGAATGCCGAGATTTTCCGCGAGGATGCGCGCGTCATCGAGGCTGCCTTGCGAGGAGTATTGCGAGGGGAGTGAAACGCCGCGCACGTTTTCCTTTCCGAGCGCCGCGACGGCGATGACGGCGGTGATGGCGGAGTCGATGCCGCCGCTCAGGCCGAGCACGGCGGACTTGAAGCCGCACTTGTGCATGTAGTCGCGCAGGCCGACGACGAGCGCGCGGTAGAGCTTTTCCTCCTCGGCTAAAGGCGGTGGAGCGATCGGTTTCGCAGCATCGGTGTCGATGACGATGAAATCCTCGCGGAACATTTCGCCCTGCGCGAGGAGCCCGCCCGCGCCGTCGAAAACGAGGCTCGCGCCGTCGAAAACCAGTTCGTCGTTTCCGCCGATCGCGTTGCAATAGACGAAGGGAACTTCCGTCCGCGCGGCGAGGCTGGAGAGCATTTCGCGGCGCAGCGTGTCCTTGCCGAGATGCCACGGCGAAGCGGAGGCGTTGAAGAGGATTTCCGCGCCGGCCTCGACCAGTTCGCGCGCGGGATTTCGCCGGTAGCGGCGGTCGTCCCAGAAACTTTCGTCATTCCAGACATCCTCGCAGATCGTGAGGCCGATTTTTTTCCCGTTCAGCTCCACGGCATCATTCTGCTGCGCGGGCTCGAAGTAGCGGTCTTCATCAAAAACATCGTAGGTCGGCAGCAGCGTCTTCGCGCGCGTGGCGAGGATTTTTCCGCGCTGCAAAAGCGCGACGGAATTCGTCGCCTCGCGACCCGGCCGCACTTCATTCACGCCGACATACCCGACCAGCATTGCCGTATCCCCGACAGCGACCGCGAGACGTTCCAAGACGGCGAGATTGTCCGGGATGAATTTCCTCTTGTGCAGCAAATCGCGCGGCGGATAGCCAGTGATGGCGAGCTCTGGGAAAACGACGATTTCCACGCCAGCCTCCACGGCCTTCCGATAGGTCGCGAGGATCTTCGCCTCGTTTCCCGCGAGGTCGCCGACAGTCGTGTTGATTTGGGCAAGGGCGATCTTCACGCGGTGGGTTAGGTAAAGTGGAGCTGGCAGTAGAGAGGCATACGGCAGGAAAAGTGCCGGGGATTTCGGCGAATTTCGGACAGTAATCGAGAATATTGGTTTTTGAACGTTCAACGTTCAGATAACGGGCTCGCACGCGGTGCCCGATTTACATGACGATTCAACCTGCTAGCGTCGCGGTCCCTTTGATGAACGAACTCGAAATCGCCCTCGGACCTGAACCAGACATCGCTGCGTTCGTCGCGCGGAATCTGCCGGAAGGCGCGTATCGGAAAATCGTCATCAAACCGAACTGGGTGAAGCACGCGGAGCACGCGGAATTTCCCATCGAAGCGCTGGTGACGAGCCCGCGGCTGATCGACGAAACGATCCAAGCGTGCCTGAAAAAGTATCCGGGTGTGGAGCGAATTTCGGTGGGCGATGTGCCGTTGCAGACTTGTGATTGGGCGGCGCTCATCGCTCAAACGGGCGTGGACAAGCTGATCGAAAAATATCGCGGCAGCAGCGTGGAGTTTCTCGATTTACGGCGCGAGCGCTGGACGCCGCGCGATGGATTTATGGAAATGGACTCGTCGCATCCCGGCGATCCGCGCGGATATAGCGAAGTGGTGATCGATCACACGAGCCTGCTCGAAGAAGTGAGCCACAATGCGGATTCGTTCCGCGTGTCCGACTACGATCCGGCGGAGACTGTGAGCGTGCATCGCAAGGGCGTGCATCGTTACCTGATCGCGAGGACGGTGCTGGAGGCGGACCTTTTCATCAACCTGCCGAAGATGAAGACGCATCAGAAAACGGGGATCACCGGCGCGCTGAAAAACCTCGTCGGGATCAACGGTTCGAAGGCGCATCTCGTGCATCATCAGCTCGGTTTTCCGTCGGAAGGCGGCGATGAATTTCCCGAGGACGTGTCGCGCTGGATTTACTGGCAGGCGCGGCTGCGCGAGCGGTTTCAGAAGAAATCGAAGGTCGTTTTTAAGGCGCTGAAAAAAGGCTGGGAACTGGTGAAAAAAGTGCGCGGGATCAAGACGATCGGGACGAAGGAAAACCTGAGCCGCGGCGCGGGCGGATTTTATGTCGGCTCGGGATCGTGGTACGGGAACGACTCGATCTGGCGCATGGTTTACGACCTGAACATGATCATCCTCCTCGCTCACGCGGACGGTGGAAAACTCCGCGCGGAACCGCAGCGCGCGGTGCTTTCGATCATGGACGGTCTCATCGCCGGCGAAGGCAACGGCCCGCTGCAACCGCTGCCCGTCACGGCGAACGCGCTGCTCGCTTCGCGCAATCCCTTTCTCATCGACTTCGCGATGGCGAAGCTGATGGGTTTCGACGTGCGAAAAATCCGTCTGCTCGATCACTACCGGCGCTTCCCGTTTGCGCCGTGCACGGATTTTTCTGCGGAAAAGTTCACGGTCACCTGCAACGGCGTCCGCTCGGAAAACGGTCTCGACGCGCTGCCGATCGTCCATCGGTTCATCCCGTCGCCCGGCTGGCGCGGCCATATCGAACTCGCATGAACTGGCGCAAGCACGCGTTCCTGCTCGCGCACGACGCCATCGGTTCGCAGCTTCGCGGCCACTATGCTGAATTCTTAGCATCATCGGGCTGGTCCGCGGAGCGTTTGGATAAACTGCACGGCAACCGGCTCGCCGCTCTGCTCGACCACGCCGCAAAAGTCGTCCCGTTTTACCGCGATCGCGTGGCAAAAGCGGAGCTGTCCGCGTTCCCGATTTTGCGGAAGGAAGACATCCACGCGCACTTCGACGAGCTGATGGAGCCGGCGCTGCTCGGCGAGTATCGGGCGGAGAAAAAGCCGCGCGGCTATTCTTGGGTCGAGGTGAAAACGGGCGGCTCCACCGGCACGCCGACGCGGGTGATTCACGACAAGGATTTCCGCGACTGGGGTCGCGCGGGCCGGCTCTATTCGCAGTGGATGTGCGGGTTTCCGATTGGCACGCCGTTCTTCCAGCTCTGGGGCTCGATGCGCGACATCAATGACGCGAAAGATTCCACGCAAAAGCGCGTGTTGAATTCGCTGCTGCAAGTGCATCCGCTCAATGCCTTCCTGATGGACGACGCGCGCATGGCCGACTACCTGCGCGAGATCGGCGAATCGCGGATCGATCACCTCATGGCCTACGTCGATGCCGCGTATCAGCTCGCGCGTTTTCAGGAGAAAAGCGGGAAGCCGATGCGCCCGCTGAAAAGCATCATGGCCTGCGCCGGCACGGTGACGGATGAGGTCCGCGAAAAGCTCGCCCGCGTCTTCGGTGCCCGCGTTCACAATAAATACGGCAGCCGCGAATGTGCCGACATGGCGTGCGAATGCGCCGCGGGCGGCTTCCACATTTACGCCACCGGCATCCACCTCGAAATCGTGGACGACGCCGGCCAGCCGGTCCCCCCCGGAACGACCGGGCGCATCCTCGTCACGCTCCTGCAAAATCGCCGCTTCCCGATCATCCGCTACGAGATCGGCGACATCGGCGCACTGAGTTCGGCGATGTGCAGATGCGGCTCGCCGCTGCCACTGCTGGAGCGCGTGGAGGGTCGGAGCACGGAGATCATCACGACCGCCGCTGGCGTTTATCTTTCGCCGACTTACATCCGGCATTTGGTCGGCGTGGTGCATAATCCGGGGGCGCTCGCGAAGTTCCAGTTCGTGCAGACGGGAGCGACGACCTACACGCTCGCGATGCAAATGGACGTTGCATTTTCAGACGCGGAATTTGCGAATCTGACCGGCGACCTTCAGCGTAATTTATGCATCGTCCTCGGCGCGGATGCGCACTTGAGCATCTCGCGAGTCGCCGACCTTTCCGCTAGCGAAAGCGGGAAATTTCTTTACGTCCGAAACCTGCATCGCGCGAAATAAACGCGATGGCGGCGCGCATTCTTTACATTCACAACAGCGCCGACATTTACGGCGCGAGCCGGTCGCTCGTGCGACTTTTGCGCACACTGGATCGCACGCGTTTCGAGCCGCTCGTGATGCTTCCGGCGGATGGTCCGCTCGCGGAACTCGTGCGCGCTGAGAGTGTGCGGGTGATCGTTTATCCGGCGCTCAGTGTGATTGATCGCGCGGTTTTCAAATCGTGGCGGCTTCCGTTTTTTCTGCTGGATATCCCGCGTTCGATTCTCGGCATCCGCGCCATTTTGAAGCGCGAAAAAATCGACCTTGTTCACACAAACACCGGCGTGATTCTTTCAACGGGCGCGGCGGCGCGGCTCGCGGGCGTTCCTCATGTGTGGCACATCCGCGATTGGTTTCAGGAGTTCGCGGGCTTCTGGCGTTTTTACGAAAAATGGATGCGCGCATTTTCCACGCGCATCATCGCTGTGTCGGGTCCGATCGCGGAACAGTTCACGGATCGGGCGAAAGTTTGTGTGATTCACAATGGTTTTGATGCGGAAGAATTTGCACTCGCTGATGCAAATGCGGGCGGGGCGTTTCGCGAAAAATATGCGCTCGGCGAAGCACTCGTCGTCGGCTGCGTCGGTCGCATCAAGCTTCAGCGAAAAGGGCAGGAAATATTTTTGCGCGCGGCGGGAATGCTGAAGCAGCGGGGCTTGCGCGCGAAGTGGCTCGTGGTCGGCGCGCCTTTTGCCGGCAACGAATCGCATCTCGAAGCACTGCACGACATCGTGCGTGAGAATGACCTTCTGGACGACGTGATTTTCACCGGCGAACTGCCCGATCCACGGCCCGCCTACGCGGCGATGGATATTTTCGTGCTGCCGTCCGCGCAGCCCGAGCCGTTTGGCGGCGTCGTGATGGAGGCGATGTGCATGGGCGTGCCGGTCATCGCGACGAACATCGGCGGTTCGATCGAGCAGGTTGCGGATGGCGAAAGCGGCTGCCTCGTTCCGCCGAACGATCCCGTGGCGCTCGCGGACAAGCTGGAACTTTTGCTCCGCGACGAAACACTGCGGAAATTCTTTGGCGAAGCGGGCCGGCGGCGCATCTCGGAAAAATTTACGTTGAACGGGATGGTTGAAAAAATCGTCGGCGTTTACGAAGAATGCCTCGCGAACCTCTGATGATTCACGGAGTTTTTAAACCGCAGATTAACGCAGATCGGCGCAGATTTTCAGAACTCCGAAATCTGCGTAAATCTGCGGTTTAACCAATGACCCCAAATCCGATCGTTTCCATCCAAACCCTCGCCGGCACCGACTATCCGGCGGTGATCGACGCGACGCTGACGCGCACCGATCTTTTCAAAAACGTCCCGTCCGGCTCGATCGTTTGTTTGAAACCGGATCTCATTTTTCCCGAGTACCGACCGCTACTGCCACACCATTTGCGCCGAGTATGAAAAATAACGTTCTTCTCATCGGAGGTGCCGGGTTTCTCGGCTCTTCTCTCGCTTCGCGTTTCGCTGAAATGGGGACGACCGTCGGGATTCTCGATCGCTTCCCACTGGTCGGGCATTCTGCGGAGTTGTGCCAGTTCACGGGAGAACTGCGCGACACGCATCTTTTGCGGCTGGCGCTTCGTGATTTTACGCGAGTGGTTTTCCTAGCCCATGAAACGCGAGTGGCACCGTCCGCCGACCGGTTGCCAGCCAATTTTCTCTCGAACATCGAGCTTCTCTTGATCGTTCTGGAAGAGGCTCGTGAGAGCAACGTGGAGGAGTTCGTTTTGTTTTCGTCGGGAGGCGCGGTGTACGGCAAGCCGGAGACGATGCCGATCCGCGAGGACTTTCCAAATCACCCCTGCTCGCCGTATGGCATCGCGAAGCTGACGATGGAGAAATACGTTGCGATGGTGGCCGACCAGAGTGGATTCCGGCACTTGGAACTCCGCCCGTCCAACCCGTATGGCCCGGGGCAAAATTTCAAAGCCGCACAGGGCATCGTGGCCGTGGCGATGGCTCGAATCGCACGCGGAGAACCGATCACCATTCGCGGCGATGGCTCCGCGATGAAAGATTACGTCTTCATTGGCGACTTCGCCGATGCGTGCGTGCGGCTGGTCTTGCATCCAGAAGCTGCGGGTCCTTTCAACATCGGAAGCGGATATGGCCTGCGCTTGCTGGAGCTGATTTCCAAGATTGAACAGACGGTCGGGAAAAAGGCGCAACTCATTTTTGAGCCGGCCCAACCTGGCGATGTGACTGCAAACGTGCTCGACATTTCCAAAGTCCATCACGCGACTGGATGGAAGCCCTCGACGCCGATGGACGCAGGTCTCGCCCAAACCTGGGCCTGGATGGAGCCGAAGCTCTCGGGGAATGCCGATGAGAAACCAGCAGTTTGAAAAATGGATGCGCCATGAGTCACCCCGGCGGAAGTGATGAGCAGGGCAAACGCAAAATGTCCCGAATTTTATTCGTGAACAACAGCGCCGATATCTATGGCGCGAGCCGCCGGTTGCTAGGGTTCGTCCAACTCCTGGATTGGACAAGATTTGAGCCCATCGTCCTGCTGCCCGACCACGGACCACTGGAAAATGAACTTCGTGCCGCGAGAGTGAGAGTCATCATTTTCCCCGAACTCAGCGTCATCGACCGGAAGCTCGTTTCGAGGAAAGGGCAGGAGGTTTTTCTTCGCACGGCCGGGTTGTTGAAGACGCGCGGCGTGCGCGCGAAGTGGCTCGGCGAAAAGATCGTCGGCGTTTACGACGAATGCCTCGCGAACCTCTGATGATTCACGGAGTTTTTAAACCGCAGATTAACGCAGATCGGCGCAGATTTTCAGAACTCCGAAATCTGCGTCCATCTGCGTAAATCTGCGGTTGATACCCATGAATCCAAACCCGATCGTCTCCATCCAAACCCTCGCCGGCACCGACTATCCGGCGGTGATCGACGCGACGCTGACGCGCACCGAGTTTTTCAAAAATGTGCCGTCCGGCTCGCGCGTTTTTTTGAAGCCGAATCTCACGTTTCCCGAGTTTCGGCCAGGTGTGATGACTTCGTTCGATTGTCTGAAAGCGGTCACGCATTGCCTCATCGACCATGGCTACAAAGTGACGATCGGCGAGGCGGACAGCGGCGGCTATAATCGCTTTTCGATGGATGAAGTGTTCAATGGGATGGGCATTTACGAGATGGCGAAGGCGGCTGGGGCGGACGTGGTGAATCTGAGTTTCACCGAGCGCGAGTGGATGGAAATGCGCGCTGGCTGGCGGACTTTGCGCGTGCCTTTTCCGAAGATGCTGCTGCGCGAGATCGATGCGTTCATCACGTTGCCGGTGCCGAAGATTCACATGAATTCGCTGGTCTCGATGTCGATCAAAAATCAGTGGGGCTGCATCCAGGAGCCGAACGAGCGGCTGAAGCTGCATCCGTATTTCGCGGAGGTGATGTATGAATTCGAGACCCGGCTGCCGCGCGCTTACTCGATCATCGACGGACGCTACGGCCTGAACCGCACCGGCCCGATGCTCGGTGACGTGATCGACTTCAATTTCGTGCTCGGTTCGAACGATTTCGTCGCCGCCGACCGCGCGTGCTGCCGCATCATGCAGATCGACGAGGAGCGCGTGGCGTATTTGCGTTACTTCAAATCGCGCGGCTGGTGGACGCCGTGGGAAAACGTCCAGCTCAACGACGACCTCGCGCGTTTCCAAAAGGAAAAGTTCTACCTTGTGCGGAAGTGGACCGACTACCCGGGCCTCATCTGTTTCCACAACGCCTTCCTCGCCTGGCTCGGCTACCACTCGCCGCTGGCCGGCTTCGCGCACTGGCTGCTTTATCTCTTTCGCGAGCCGTTTTACGCCTACGACAAAGAGAAGGAAAAGCTGCGCGACGAGGCGAAGAAGTAACAAGAAGCAGGGGCGAAAACACGCGGGCTTTTTTCCCGAAATCGCGCTAGCCGAGTGAGAACCGGCATGCGAATGTCCGCGCTCTTTCCCATGAAATCCAAAGGCACTTTGACCCTGATTGTTGTTGCTTCGTTCTTTGCCGCCGACTTTTTGATCGGCGCGGATGCGGCGAAAAAGCCGGCCCCGTCGACGCCCGTCGAGGCTGCTGCTCCCGCCGCGGAATCAAAGAGCGAAGACGGTCTGCCAAAGGTCGTCGCTGTCGTGGAAGGCACGGAGATCACGAGTGCGGAGCTGGAGCAAACGGTGGGCGCTTTCATGCAACAACGCGGCGTGCCGGCCGGCAAAGTGCCTGAGGGTCAAAAGGACGCGCTGCTGCACATGGTGCTCGATAACATGGTGAACGACCGGCTCGTCTCAAAGCGCTCCATGGAAGTTAAAATCTCGGATGCGGACGTGGCGAAGGAGATCGAGACCATCAAGAAGGATTTCCCGACGGAAGATGAATTCAACGCGCAACTGGCCAAGTCCGGCCAGACGATGGAGCGGCTGCAGGAAAATATCCGGACGGGATTGCGGCAGCGTCGCTGGGTGGATGATCAGATCAAGGGCAAGGACGAGGTGACCGATGCGGAAGCGGATGACTTTTACAAAAAGAACACCGAGCAATTTAAATCGCCGGAGAAAGTGCGGGCGAGCCACATCCTGGTCGCGGTGCCGATCGATGCGAGCCCCGAGGTGGTGGCGGAGAAGGAGCGGACGGCAAATGGCCTGCTGGAGCGCGTGAAAAAGGGGGAAGATTTTGCGAAGCTCGCGGCGGAGAAATCCGAAGATCCGAGCGCGAAGCAAAACAGTGGAGACCTGGATTTTTTCGGGAAGCAGGACATGGTGCCGGAGTTCGCCGATGCGGCTTTTAAGATGAAGCAGGACGAGGTGAGCGCGGAGCCGGTGCGCAGTCAGTTTGGCTACCACGTGATCAAGGTGACGGGGCGCAAGGAGGCTGAGACGATGGCGTTCGATCAGGTGAAGCCGCAACTGATGGCGTATCTGAAAAATCAGAAGAAGCAGCAGGAGATCGAGAAGGTGGTGAAGGCGATGCGCGAGACGGCGAACGTGAAAATCAATTTGCCCACGTTGCCGTCGCCGAGCGCAGTCACTGAGCCAGTGGAGGTACCGCCCGTTCCCGGCAAATAGCGGTCGCTTCGTTTTTTCGGCAGCACTGCAATGAGGCGGTCAAAGGAATTGCTGATCGGTGCGGTTGCTGGTCAAATTTGACAGCGGCGTGGATTTTCACGCTGACACACGACACGAATTCACATGGCCCGAAAATCACGGAAAAACGTCGGCATCATCGGCCTCGGCATCATCGGCACCCGCGTGGCGCAAGGGCTGCGCGCGGCGGGCTTCAATGTATTTGTGTGGAATCGCACGCCGAAGCCCGCGCCGAACTTCCTCGGCTCGCCGGTGGAGGTCGCGGAGATTTGCGATGTGATCCAGCTTTTCGTCGCGGACTCGCAGGCGCTGTTTCACGTCATC
Source organism: Chthoniobacterales bacterium (assembly GCA_038228115.1). Lineage (GTDB taxonomy): Bacteria > Verrucomicrobiota > Verrucomicrobiia > Chthoniobacterales > Chthoniobacteraceae > JANLQB01. Next base: position 128,167 of record JBBRPM010000001.1, on the reverse strand, counting down.
GATGCTTTCGGCGGGGCGCTTACGGAAAATCACGTAATCGTCTGTAGCGCGACGGTCGGGCCGGAGGCCACGATCGAGGCTTCGCGCCTGGTGAAGGCGAAGGGTGCGCGCTTTCTCGATGCGCCTTTTACCGGCAGCAAGGGCGCGGCGGAGAAATCGCAGCTTGTCTATTATGTGGGCGGCGAGGATGCGACTTTCAAGAAGGCGGAACCGGTGCTGAAGGCATCGAGCAAAGCGATCGTGCGCTGCGGTGAGATCGGCCATGCGGCGGTGCTGAAAGTCGCGACGAATATGATCACGGCAGTGACCACGCAGACGCTGGCGGAGGCTCTCGCGCTGGTGACCAAGGCTGGGCTTTCACCGGCGACGTTTGCGACGGCGATCGAAAACAATGCGTGCCGCTCCGGTGCGACGGATATGAAGCTGCCGAAGATGGTGACGGCGGATTACGACCCGCATTTTTCGCTGAAGCACATGTTTAAAGACGTGCAGCTCGCGATCCACATGGCCAACGCGCTCGACATCGAAGTGCCGGCGACGACTGTGACCGCAGGCGTGATGTACGGCGCGCTGAATCATGGATGGGCCGACTTGGATTTCGCGTCGATCTTCAAACTTTACGACGGAGCGTTCCCCGCGAAACGGCCCGAAACCCCTGCGCGCATCGACCGGCGTCGAGTGGTGGCCGAGCCCGCTGATGAAGCGGCGGTGGATGCTCTGCCGCCGAAACCAGTCACCGAGTCGAAGCCAATGGAAGTGGTGACCGATGTCCCCGCGGACGCGAAGCCCGCCAGCGAGGCCGCGCCGGAAGAATCGGCCAGTGCCGCCGGGTCTGCTCCGGGCGCGGATGAAAAAGAGGCGGGCGATGACAAAAAGCCGTTCGAGCGCCTCCGGCGTTTCTTTTCTCAAACGCCGTCCTGAGCGGGTGGCCGGGCCGCATGAGCGAACGTTTGGATAGCTACGCGCGGTTTCAAAAAGAAGGCGGCGTCACGGACCTGAGCGACCGGTTGAAGCTGCGCCTCAGCGGCGCGGACCGGGTGCGATACCTGAATGGCCAGGTCACCGCGAACGTGCAAAAGCTGAAGCCCGGCGAAGCGCGGGCTGCTTGTGTGACGACCGCGAAGGGCCGGCTGTGCGCGGAGATTTTCATGCACGCGACAGATGAGGCGCTGCTCTTGGATGCTGATCCGGCCTTGCGCGAGACGCTGCCGCTGCGGCTGGAGCGTTACATCATTTCCGATGACGCCACGCTCACCGACGTGTCGGGAGACTTTCGGCTGCTGCATCTAATCGGTCCTGCGATGGAACAGGTTCACCTTTTCAAAAACGTGAGCATGACCTCACGCGCGCATCGTTTCGGGCAATCGGGCCTGGATTTGTGGATTGAAAACGCGGCGTTCGAGCAGACGTGGACGGAACTCACAACCGCCCTGCCGATCGTGGATGAGCTTCTGCTGGAATCGCTCCGCATCGAGGCAGGAATCCCACGCTGGGGCCGGGAACTCGACGAAAACACACTGCCGCCCGAAGCCGGGCTCGAAAGGACGCACATCGACTACGACAAGGGATGCTACATCGGCCAGGAAGTGATCTCCCGGCTGAAAAGCATCGGCCACGTGAACCGCGCGTTGACGGGATTTACCGCAGAGCGCGGCACCGAGCTTCGAGCCAGCATGGGCATTTTCGCGCAGCGCGACGGCGTCGCGGCCATCGGAAATCTGACGAGCGTAGCGTGGAGTTTCACCTTGGAAAAATGGATCGCACTCGGCTATCTCAAACGCGGCTCACCCACCGGCGATCTGTTTGCCCGCGAGCTTGGAGTATCGAGCCCGGCGTGTATCGTCCACGTCCAAGACTTCCCGCTTACTTCATGAAAAAACTGCTGCCGTCCCTGCTCGTTGCCATCCTCTTCGCCCCGTCGCTTTTTGCGGATGAGGTCGCGCTCGTCTCGCTGCGGATCGCCAAGGAAAAATACGAGCGCCAGTTTGCGATCGAATTTTACGACGGCGAGGCGCCTCTGGCGGTGGAAAATTTCAAGAAGCTCGCGCGCAAGGGCTTCTACAAAGGGACGACGGTTCACCGCGCATTTGCCCACATGCTCGTCCAGATGGGCGATCCTTTAAGCAAAAAGAAGGATCGCAGCGCCGTCGGAACCGGCGGGCCCGGCTACACGCTCCCACCGGAGATCCGCCACAAGCACGTCAAAGGAGCAGTCGCCGCCGCCCGTCTCCCCGACAAGATCAATCCCTCGCGCGTCTCGAATGGCAGCCAGTTCTACGTCTGCCTCGCCCCGATGCCGAGCTACGACGGGCAATACACCGTCTTTGGCCGCGTCTTTTGGGAACTCGAAACGCTGGACCTCGTCAGCGCCAAGCCCGTGGACAGCAATGACAACCCGGTGGACCGCATTGAAATCCGGTCCGTGAAGATCGTGCCGCGCGAGAAATTGCCTGCTGCACCCGCGCCGGAAAAGCCCTCCGAAACCAAGGCGAAAGCGGAAAAAAAGTCGTGGTGGAAAATCTTCGGCTAATCGCTTGCGGCCCCGCGGAGGCGCGCGTATAAAGCGCCTCCCTTTTCCCGGGTAGGTACCGAAGTGGCCAAACGGGGCGGACTGTAAATCCGCTGGCTTACGCCTTCACTGGTTCGAATCCAGTCCTGCCCATTCCCTTTTCCCAAAGGGGAGCCGAGGCCCGGCGCGTTTCCGCACGCGCCTTGCGAACCTAGGAGCCATGCCGCTTCCCGGGCTGAATATCCCTTGCGCAAGCAACTCAGCCGCGCCATCCTCCGACACTTTTTGAATCGCGGTGCGCGATTTCCCCCGCGTAGTGCGATCCTCCAGAACAAACGATCAAATCGTCACGCTACGAATATGCTCATCCATCAACGACGGTCCACGTCCAGTTCACGCGAGCTGCCGCGATCCCGCTGCGCAGTGGGCTTTGCCTCCTCTTTTTTCAAAAAGATCGCCCGCAGTTCGTATCGCGGTTGTGTTTTATTTTACTTTTTCACAGCTCTGATCGTTTCGATGGCGGCAAAATTTGTCGCGACTTTTTCCATCTCCGCTGCAGACGTCGCACCCTCCACAGTCGTCGATGGCCAGCGCGGGGAAATTCTGCGTCATTCTGTCAACCATCCGGCAAAGGGCGGGCCCGCGGTGGCCAGGCTTTCCAGTCTTGGTTTGCGCTTTGAAAAAAGTTCAAGCGTCGCGCTTACCCATGGGTTGAATGGCGCGGGCTCCGGCAGCGCCGACGATACAGGGAGTAAAATTGCGCGTTCACGTTCCGCCAGTCCCAATGTGACCTCAAAGCTCGTCAAGCCGGCCACGAACTTGGCCCCGACAACTACCGGGATCGCCGACCTTGTGGTCTTTGACTCATCTTCTCCGAGCGTCGTCGATCTCTTTCCGGCCTTCCACGATGCGGAAGATCCTTCCAGCGCCCTTAACTACACGCTGACGCAAAACTCGAATGCCGCGCTGTTTGATTTTGTTAGTATCGAGGCGACAACGGGGAAGCTCTCCCTTTCCTATGCGGGAAACTACGGGTCGGCTCAACTCACTGTCCGGGCGACGGATACACTCGGGAAGTCGGTTGAGACTTCCTTCCAGGTGAAAATGAGTGCGCTCGCGACTTACTCGGGCTTCCAGTCCGTCCATCGCGCCGTCGGAGCACCATTGGATCGGTTACTCGCGAATAGTCATCAGAATCTACTCAGCCACGCTTTTTTCCTCAATCAGGGAAGCAATGGGGGCATTACAGATTTACCCCGTCTGCAAGGAACCGGGTCTTCGCGCATCTTTACTCATTTGCGTCCCAAATTAACTTCTGATCTAGCATCTAGTTACAAAGCCTCTTTTGATCTGCAGACGTGGACGGCGGCGGTGCGGAACGTGGACAATCACCAAAATACCGGGGATCTCGGCGATGGATCCGTCCGCGTCGAACTTTCGGCTCTCGGTAGTTCTCCCAAGTCTTTCATGCCGGTGCAGACGCAACTCATTGGCTCTAAAGGCGCACTGCTCATCCCGCCTCTTCCTGCCAACGAAAGTGACAATGCAGGTAATGGAGCAATTCAAGTCGTAGCCGCCCTTGCTCCGCCGCCTCCGAATGCAGGCGTTCCTATCGCCAGCAGCGCCATCTTTCCAGGCCAGAGCGTTCTGACATCCACTCAACCGCGTGCCTCGCATGTGGTTGTTGCCGACCTAAACGGGGATGGGTTTCTCGACGTCATCGCAGCCTCCCAAGGAGGCAGCGCGAACTTTGTTACCTATCCGGGCAGTATTATTTGCTACCGCGGGAACGGCAATGGCACCTTTAATGCACCGCAGATCATTACCAATCAACTTTCAGGAGCGTATGCAATCTCCGTCGCGGACCTGAATCTTGACGGAAAAATGGATGTGATCGCTACCTCGATTAGTACTTACGAAGTGCTTTGGTATAAGCAGAACGCTGATGGTAGTTTCACTCTTCAACCCACCCTCGCAACGTCCGCTTCCTATCCTTCGGGGCTGGCAATCGGGGACTTGGACAATGATGGAAATCCGGATGTGATTTGGTCATCGCTCATTGGCAGCAAGATCTCCTGGGGGAGAAACAACGGCGACGGCACCTTCGCGCCGCCCCAGACCATCACCACGCAGACTTCCTCTCCGTGGACTGTGATCGCTGCGGACCTTGACGGTGACGGGGTATTGGATCTCGTGACTGCATCAATTGGCGGTCACACGGTGGAATGGTATCGAGGGATCCCGGATCTTTTGGGTAAAGGGACGGGAACCTTTGAACCAAAACGCCTCCTCACGCCGCTCCCGAATGATCCCGACGCCGCGGGCGTGTTTTGTGTCGCAGCAGCAGATCTCGACGGAGATGGCTATCTCGACGTGATCGCGGGATATGGCACCACAAGCAAGGTGGTCTGGTTTCGGAATAACCATGACTTTCTCCACACGTTTTCACCGCGTCAGCTCATCACCAATCAAGCGACGACGGTTTATTCGGTCGTGCCTGCGGACATGAATGGGGACGGAAAAATCGACATCGTCACAGCTTCGGCGGGCGATGATAAAATCGCCTGGTTTCAAAATCTTGGCGGGGGAAACTTCGGCGATCCGGATAGCAATCAGACGGTCATTTCTACGGACGCGAGTTATGCCTATGCCGCCGCCGTGGGGGATTTCAATCAGGATGGCAAGCTTGATGTCGCGTCCGCTTCACAGGATGACGCCAAAGTGGCGGCCTACATTAACACGGGCGGTCAGACCTCCGTATCAACGTCGGATGTTGCGCCTGCGGAAATATTGAATGGACAGCGGAAGGCGATGTTACGTGTTGACGTCTCCAGTCGCGGAGTGGCCGGGAATGACAATGCGAGGTTGGATTCGCTCTCACTCTTGTTCGAGGCCAGCCCGGGTGTGCCGCTGACCACGGCGCAGGCCAATGCGTTGATCGACAACCTTTATATCTACGCGGACACCAATAACTCGGGTTCGTATGAGGCGGGTAGCGACCTGTCGATCGCGGTGATTTCTTCGCTCACGCTCAATGCGGGAAAGCTCACGGCCGTAATTACTAGCAATCCTCTAGCGGCGCAAATTGCACCAGGGACGACCCGGAGCTTCTTTGTTGTCCCGCAATTAATGACCAACGCCGCCAGTCAGGCACCAAACTCGTTCCGAATCACCAACGTGATGCAAGGAAGCGGAGAAACGACCGCTCGCGACGCCGTTTCGTCGGTATTGTTGTCCGCCGAAGCACCAGCGGTCTCCTCGGTCTCCTCCACCACTACGACTGTGCATCCAAACGGCAGCATCATCGTCGCGGCGGGCGAATCGAAGACCACATCCGGCGGAGTTTATGACAGCATCGTGATCGGCGACGGCGGAACTCTTACTCTCTCGACGCCCGGAAACAATTTGGTCGTCGCGGCAGGCGAATCGAAGACTACATCCGGCGGAGTTTATGACAGCATCGTGATCGGCGACGGCGGAACTCTTACTCTCTCGGCGATCGGGGCGGCTCCTTTGCTCACAACTCAGAGCCTCGATTCCTGGCGCAGCCAAGTCTTTACTGCATCAGAGCTAAACAACGTGCAAGTCTCCGGACCGCTGGCGGACTTCGACGGCGACGGGCTAAACACGCTCATGGAGTTCGCGCTCAACCTTAATCCCAAAGTGAGTGCCAAAACAACGATGACAGCCGGGACGGGCATTGCCGGACTACCGTTGATCAAAGTCGAGAGTGTTGCCGGTCAGCAACGGTTGACCGCCGAGTTCGTCCGCCGTCGTACCGCAGGCGCGCCAGGCATTAGCTATGTGATGGAATTTAGCAGTGACCTCGCCAACCCCGCCGCATGGTCTTCCACGCGCAGCACCGAGGCTGTCACCCCAATCGACGGGACATGGGAACGGGTGAAAGTCACCGACTCCCAGCCTGCCTCGCCAATCCGCTATGGAAGGCTCAGGGTGACGATGCCGTAGCGATGCCATCGAACTCTGGTATTACCTAGCTTCAGCCGCCTGCTTCGCAAATTCCACCAGGCGCTGGCGGATTTGCGCAAGGTGAGGTTTCCAGAGGTGCCCTTAAAGCGCCGATCGCTTTGCTGTTCCTCAACCGCATTCAATGCCTGCCGATCATGTGAGGCTAGTTCTTCATCTTTCGGGGTTTAAACCGTCGTCCGAAGGTAGTTGGAAGCGCGCGGTTACTCCAAATTGATTACGCGTTAATACTTAGGATTTCAGCGATGACTTCATCGCTGGTCTTCCCTTCTGCTTCGCCCTCAAAGTTCATGATGATCCGGTGACGCAACGCGGGCAGGGCGGCCTGGTCAATATCGGCGCGGGAAACGTGGTAGCGCCCGTCGAGCAAGGCGTGAATCTTGGCCGCCAAAATCAGCGCCTGCGCTCCGCGCGGGCTGGCACCGTAGCGGACATATTTTTTAGCTAGTGGAGACGCATACTTATCTTCGGGATGAGTGGACATCACGAGATCGATCGCGTGAGCCTGCACTTCGCGGGCGAGCGGGACTTTGCGGACTACTTCGCGCAGCGAGATGACTTCATCGGAGCTGTGCAGCACCTTTGAAACAACCGGCGCGGTTCCCGCGGTGGTGCGATCAAGGATGGTGTGCAGCTCATCGGCGCTCGGATAGCGGACTTTTAGCTTGAAGATAAAGCGGTCCAACTGTGCCTCGGGCAGGGGATAGGTGCCTTCCATTTCCAGCGGATTTTGCGTGGCTAGCACTAGAAACGGCTGATGAATAGGGTGCTGGTGGCCGCCCACGGTCACGTGATTTTCCTGCATCGCCTCCAGCAGCGCGCTTTGCGTCTTCGGCGTCGCGCGGTTAATTTCGTCCGCCAGCAGGATATTCGCGAAAACGGGGCCGGGTTGAAACTTCACTGCTTTCTGACCCTGCTCATTTTCCATGATGATGCTGGTGCCGACGATGTCTGCCGGCATGAGATCGGGCGTAAATTGGACGCGGGAAAAAGTGAGATCGACGGCTTCGGCCAGAGTGCGCACCAGCATGGTTTTCCCAAGCCCCGGCACGCCCTCGAGGAGGACGTGGCCTCCGGCAAAAAAGGCGACCAGCACGGCGTCGAGGATTTCCTCCTGACCGACGATCATTTTACCCATCTCGTCGTGGATGCGCCGGAAGGTGGTTTTGAAACGCTGCACTTGTGCGTCGAGGTCTGGGGCTGGGGCTTCAGTCATAGATTATTCTTTGGGTCGGATGCTCTCGAAGTAACGCTTGATGAGGAAGCGCGAGCCAAGCGGAATGTTTTCCTGCACCACGGCATCCTGCGCGGACGGCGCGATGGCCTCGTAGAGTTCCTTGTAGCGTCGGTTGGACTTCGAGGTATCGCCGGTGGACGGGAGCAATTGGGAAAGCGACTTGCCTTCGCCCAGACGACCTTTGAGTCCGGCGTCGGTGCCCTTGCCCGCGGCGTCATCGTTCTTTTTTCCAAAAGGCGTCTCGGTCGTCGCGGTGTCGTGCTCGCCGCCGGGCTGGCCTGAGGGAATCTGCGGCCCGTCGGCTTTGGAGCCGTCCGGGTTCGGCTTGCTGAAAGACTGGATGGTGAGCTGCCCTTTTCCATCACCCGGCGAATCGCCGCCGGATTCAGGCTGTTCGCCAAACTTCATGTTTTCCAGCGCCGCCATCAGGGCTTTGAGCTGCTCGGCGGTGGGCTGCTGGCCGGGCTTGCCTGAGGAGCCTTGCTGCTGCCCCATTTGTTGAAGCATCTGCGCGAGCTTTTGCAGCGCCTCGCTCGATGCCCCATCGCCAGCGCTTTGCTGAAGCTGTTTCGCGAGCTGTTTTAGTGCTTCGGACAGTTCGCGCTGTTTGGCCAGACGATCGAGCGCTTCGCGCAAAGTCTTTTCCGCCTCTTCTTTGCCGGGCTGTTTCGCGGCGTCTTCGAGTTCCTTGGCCGCCTTCTGTAAATCGCCGGACTTCATTGCTTCCGCCGCGGCCTTGGTCGCATCGTTTTTGGCCAGTTCTTCGCCGAGTTGCTTCATCTCTTCAGGCGAAGCGCTTGCGGGAGCCTTCTGCATTTGCTGGAGCATTTGCTCCAGATTGGACAGCTCGCGCAGCGCCGCCTTGGCGGCTTCGTCCGCGCCATTTTCCTGCGCGCGCAATTGCTCCGCACTTTTCTTCAGTTGCTCGGCGAGCTTTTTCAGCACCGCGTCCTTGTTTGGATCAAGCGACTTGTCGATTTCGCGCGCGAGTTTTTCGAGCTGTTGCGCGGTCGGGTCCACCTGCTTTTGCGCGGCCTCTGCCAAACGTTGACGCGCGTCCCCGGCGAGGCGCGCCTCCCACTGCAAAAGCGTGAGCGTGGCGAGCGGGATGAGGACGTAACCAACTGCGCTGGGAAATCGCACCGGAATGAGACGCGCGAGATTTTTTTGCGCAAGAAACGTGCGGCATTCCTGCGCGGCGAGTTCTTGAAAAGGCGTCGTCTTTTCGCCAAAGGCGAGCGCGCTCAGCGAGCGATCGTGCGTGTTGCCGAGCCGATCTACGACTGCTGCCACCTCGCGCAGATCGACGCGGCGCAGCCACGCCGCGAGCCACGCCAGCACGACCGCGACCGCCGGCGCGACGAGCCACCATGGCGGCGAGAGCGGTGGCATGTGCAGCAGCCAGCGTTGCGCTGCGGTGATGACGACGAGTACCAGCGCCGCGCACAAAACAAAGGTGACGAAGCGCTCCATAAACCACTGAAAACGCATCCGCCGGAGTGCGGCGCGCAGGCTGCGCACTAGGTCGTCGTTGAGGTTCGTTTTCAAGATGAAGCGCGCCACACTATCGAATCGAAGAGCGCGCGCAATGCAGCCGTAGCGTGGGCGCGTCGGGGCCAACATGTATTTTCCGTGGCGAAAGCGTCATTTGCGGGGGCTTGTGTTGCCGCCTAAGAATGCGCCCTATTTTGCATCTTCATTCATGCTGACCTCGATGAGTTTTTCACCGCTTTGCGCACTGGCCATTTTCCTCTCTGTCCTGACCCACGGCTGGTCGGCTGCCGCCACGATGCCGAAGGAAGAACAGGTAAAACTGACCGGAGATGTGCGCGGGATTTTTGAGGCGAAATGCCTCGACTGCCATGGCGCGGAATTGCCGCGACCGAAAGGCAAATTCGGATACGTGCTCGATCTCAAACGCGTCGCGCAAAATCCGAAGTTCATCGTGCCCGGGCACCCGGAGAAGTCGGATTTGTACGACATGGTTTTTCACGAAGACATGCCGGGAGAAGACGCGAACGTCCCCGCTTTGACCAAGGAGGAAAAGGAAAAGGTGCGCGCCTGGATCGAGATCGGAGCACCAGATGAATTGCCGCCGGGTGCCGAAGGCGCGAAGCCGGTGGTCGCGACGGTGGTGAAGTCGTTGCGTCCGGCGGAGCCGCTCTGGAAAAGGACGCTGCGCTGGATCGCGAAGTTTCATCCTGTGTCCACGCATTTTCCCGTGGCCCTCATGATGGTGGCCGTCCTGGCGGAAATGATCGGCTGGTGGACGGGCCGGGAAAGCTGGCTGCAAACCGTGCGCTTTCTGGTCGTGCTCGCTGCCTTGGGCGGCCTCGGTGCGGGAGTCCTCGGCTGGCTAAACGCCTACTTCAGCAGCTACGACAAAGCGCCCGGCGCGCTGCTTTGGTGGCATCGGTGGCTGGGTAGCGCCACGGCGATTTGGGCTGTCGTGTGCGCCGCTCTCGCCTGCGCATGGCCGTGTGCGGAAGGCTCGCTGGAGCGCCGGCGTTTTCGCGGGGCGCTGCTGGTCGGAGCGGGTTTGGTGGGCTTGAGCGGCTTCCTCGGCAGCGCGTTGATCTACGGTCTGGATCACTATGCATGGATTTGAGGCGGTTGTTGAAAGTCGCGTGGCCCGGTTTTTGGCTGACCTCCGTCTCGCTCCGCCTCTCGCGAAATAAGCGGAAGATTCCCGTTGCGTTCCCCGGAGGTCGCGCTTAAAAATCCCGTCCATTTTTCTCCTGCTAAAATTACGCCTGTATCCCTATGTCCACTGAATTGATGACGGAACTTCTCGAGGCTGGTGTCCACTTTGGACATCAGACCAAACGCTGGAATCCGAAGATGAAACCGTTCATTTTCGAAAAGCGCAATGCCATCTACATCATCAATCTCGGTGAGACGGTAAAGCAGCTCCAGAGCGCGACGGAATTCATCGGCAATGTCGCCAGCCGCGGTGGAAAAGTGCTCTTCGTCGGCACGAAAAAGCAGGCGCAGGAAGCGATCAAGGAAGCGGCGATCGCGTGCGGACAGTTCTACGTGAACCAGCGCTGGCTCGGCGGCACGCTCACCAATCTCACCACCATCCGCAAAAGCATCGCCCGGATGAAGTATATCGAGGATCTCGAGAAACAGCCCGAGTATTCCAAGATGGGCAACCAGGAAATTTCGGCCATCAAGCGCGAGGGAGAAAAGCTCCGCAAGAATCTTGAAGGCATCCGCGACATGGAGAAGCTGCCGGATTGCATGGTCATCATCGATACGATGCGGGAGGAAATTGCGGTTGCTGAAGGGCGCCGGCTCCATATTCCCGTCGTCGCCATCGTCGATACAAACGCCAACCCCGATCTCATCGACTACCCGATTGCAGGAAATGACGACGCCATCCGCGCCATCCGCATCGTCCTCCAAAAAATCGTGGACGCCATCGTCGGCAACACGGCGGGCAGCGTGAAAAAGGAACAGGCCGCCCTCGCTGGCGTCTCGGAATAACGCTGCGCGGCGACGCGCTGCCAAGGCTCGGTATTGCGGGGCATCGTCCTCGATTCACCGGCTTCTCCTGCCCCACGACCCTCCATCTTTCAAAATCTTACCTCCCTCTTTTTCCCATGTCCGTAGTCATCGACGCCCAACTCGTTAAAACGCTCCGCGAAAAGACCAACGCGGGTCTCATGGAATGCAAACGCGCGCTCGGAGAAACCAATGGGGACCTCGAAGCGGCCGTCGATTTGCTCCGCAAAAAAGGCGCGGCCACTGCGGCTAAAAAGGCTGATCGCGAAGCGAAAGACGGCACCATCGCCCAAGCCATTCTGCCGGGTGCCAAAGTCGGCGTGCTCGTCGAAGTGAACTGCGAAACGGACTTCGTCGCGAAGAACGACAGCTTCAAATCTTTCTGCGAAGACATCGCCAAACAGATCGCCGCGAATCCTGCGGTTGATCTTGAAGCGGATCGCGTCGCTGCCGTGCAAAAAATCGGCGAAAACGTCATCATCCGCCGCTTCGAGCGTCTGGAAGTCACCGGCAATGGTTTGGTCGCTGCCTACATTCATACCGGCGGAAAAGTCGGCGTGCTCGTCGAAGTCGGCGCGGAAAAAGACGCCACGTCTCAGCACGAAGATTTCAAGCAACTCGTCCGCGACATCACCCTTCAAATCGCCGCCGCCAATCCGATCTGCGTCGATCGCACGCAAGTATCTGCCGACCTCGTCGATCGCGAGCGCCAAGTTTATCGCGGCCAGGTTCCTCCGGGAAAACCCGACAACATCGTCGAGAAAATCGTCGATGGGAAAATGGACAAGTTTTTCAGCAACTCCTGCTTGATTGATCAGGCTTTCATCAAGAATCCCGACGTTACGATTTCGCAGTTGCTCGCGGAGAAAAGCAATGCGCTCGGCGAGGAACTCTCCATCCGGCGCTTTGTGCGCTTCATGGTCGGCGAGAACATCGCGGCGTAATCGTCGCCGCTCTTGCTTTTGCATTCCCGGTCACAGAGTTTTCCGGGTCTCCAAGTTATGACGCGCCTTTACCGCCCTCTCGCCCTCGTCGTCCTTTCGCTCGCTGCCGCCGGCACCGTTGCCTTCGCGCAGACACCGAAGGACATGCCGCCCGATTACATCAAGACGGTGCAGGGTGCGATGCGCAGCTTCTCAGCGCGCGATTTCAAAACCGCCCTCGCCCTCGTTGATAAGTCCGAGGCCATTTATCAGCCGACAGCCATGACCGTGAACGTCCGCGCGGCCATTGCGATCGAAGACAAGAAATTCGACCAGGGAAAAGATTACTGCCTCAAAGCGCTCCAGCTCGATCCGAAATTTTTTCCCGCGCTTTTCAACCTCGCGGAGATTCCATTCATGCAGGGAAAATACGCCGAGGCGCGGCTCGCGTATGAGAAATTGCTCGACGACGACGAATCGAGCGTGGACCTGATCAAGTTCCGCCTTTACCTCACCTACCTGCTCGAAAAGAACGACGAAGTCGCGAAGCAGCATCTCGATAAAATCCCGCTGCTCAACGACACGCCGATTTATTTCTATGCCTATGCCGCGTGGGAATTCGCGCACGGCGACGAGAAGAAAGCGCAAGGCTACCTCAATTCCGCCGAAACCGTTTTCCCAAAAACCAAACGCGGCAATTTCCTCGATGTCTTCTATGACATCGGCTGGCTCAAGCGGCCCGTCGAAGGCGACCAGTAGGCGCGGTCTGCTGGCTCACCGCCATTCGTGCTTCGGATATTTCCGCTGAAGCTCCTGTTTGATTTTCGGATACGACTCCTTCCAGAAGTTCGCGAGATTCGTCGTGATTTGGATGGGCCGATGATTTGGCGCGAGCACCTGGATGACGACCGTCACGCGGCCGCCGGCGATGCGCAGGTCGCCTTCCACGCCATATAAATCCTGGATGCGCACGGCAATCGTCGGCGCGGCGTTTTCGGCGTAGGTGATTTTAAAGGCGCGGCCTTTCGGGAGGCTGAGACGCTCGGGCGCAAAGTCGTCGAGCAGGTTTTGCTGCGCGGGCGAAAGCCACGACTTTACGACTGCCCACACGGGCCGCTCCTTGATTTCGCGGTAGCTCGTCGCGCCGTAGCAGACTTGTTCGATCAGCGTCACGCGGTCCGCTTCGCCGAGTTTTGGCAGCTCAAAATCGGGGCACCAACCGGCGAGCAAATTCAGCCGGAGAATCCATTGATCGACGGAGTGGTCCCACAATTTTAGCGGGCAGTTTCCGGCGATAACTTGCTGCGCGAGCAGCTCGGCAGCTTGCTCCAGCGGCACGTCGTCGGAGGATTTTATGCGCAGCACGAGATCGTGAAAGCGCGTGCTCTTCGTGGCGATGACCCGGCGTTGCGTGGAGTCGAAAGCGACATCCACCTTTTCCACAAAGCCGTCGGGAAACAACTCGCGCAACCACGGCTCTTCGACGGCGGTCGCGAGCGTGAGCAGCGTTTCCACTTCGCCGCGGATCGCAATCTCGCGGACCTCGCTGGCGACGAGCAGCGGTGTCGTCACGACGCTTTCCCGTGCGAGCACGCCGCGCCGTCCATGTACGAGCGCGCAGCGGAGCGTGCCCGCGTCGAGCCGCATCGCGACCATGTCGGGGAAACCGGCAAGGACGCAGCGTTGGAGCGCTTCGCTGGAGGTGTCGCGCGCGCTCACGTCGAGTTTTTCCTCGCGGGCGATCTTGAGAAATTGATCGGCGAGACTTGCGGCCTCGCGCGCCGCCAGAGCGTTGATGCCGAGCGCGCGGCAGCGTTGCGGGTCGAAGCGATTTTGCTCCGCGAAACGGTGCGCGCGCATAAGGAGGAAAAAATCGGAGTCGGCGCTGTCGCCCAGCGTATCGTCGCGCTGCTGCTGCATCTCTTTGCCTTCGGCGCGGCGGAGCATGTTCCGGCCCTGGGTAAGCGCGGCCACGAGACACGCGGCGGGGACACAGCCGAGGTCGTGCGCGGCGAGGAGCATGCGGGCGTAGCGCGGGTGCGCGGGGAAGCTGAGCATCATTCGTCCCATGGGACTTATTTGACCCGTGGGACTGATGGCTCCGAGATCGCGCAGGAGAGTTTCGGCGCGTTCGAGTGCCTTTCCATCCGGCGCTTCCAGCCAGCGAAATTTCGCCACGTCTTCCACGCCGCTCGCTTTCAGCGTGAGCACGACTTCCGCAAGATCAAGGCGGCGGATTTCGGGGAGTTCCTGCGCGGCGCGGTCGCCGTGCTCGCGCTCGGTCCACATGCGAAGACAAATGCCCGGTGCGGTCCGGCCCGCGCGTCCGGCGCGTTGGTCGGCACTGGCGCGGCTGATCTTTTCGACGAGCAGCGTGTTGATGCCGCGATACGGATCGAAGCGCGCGATCTTCGCGAGCCCGGCGTCGATGACGACGCGGACGCCGTCGATAGTGAGCGAAGTTTCCGCCACGTTCGTGGATACGATCACCTTCCGTTTTTCGTAGCGCGCGACGGCGGCGTCCTGCTGATCGACGGGCAGCTCGCCGTGCAGTGGCAGCGCGAGAAAGTCGCGCCCGACGCGCGAATTTTGCACGGCCTGGATCGTGCGGCTGATCTCGTAGGCGCCGGGCATGAAGATGAGCACGTCGCCTTCGGTCGTGCGCGCGAGGCGTTCGAGTTCGTCAGCCGCAGCGTCCCAGACGTTGGCATCGCCGAGCGATTTTTCGAGGTGTTCGATTTGCACCGGATGGGTGCGGCCCCGCGAGGTGAGCAGTTCGCAAGGGGCGAGGTATTTTTGCAACGCACCCGCGTCGAGCGTGGCGGACATCACGACGAGCTTCAGATCGGGCCGGCGCTGCTCCTGCAAATCGAGCGCGCGGGCGAGCGTGATGTCGCCATACAAATGTCGCTCGTGGAATTCATCGAAAAGAATCGCACCCACGCCGCGCAGACCGGGATCGGCGAGCATTTGTCGCAGGAGAATTCCCTCCGTCACGAACCGGATGCGTGTCTTCGCGGAGCAGATGCGATCGAGCCGAATCTGGTAGCCGACTTCATCGCCGAGCCGCACCCCGCGCTCCTGTGCCACGCGCGCGGCGAGCATCCGCGTGGCGAGTCGGCGGGGCTGGAGCACGACGATTTCGCCATCCCCCGCGAGGCCGTGATCGAGGATCATCTGCGGAACCTGCGTGCTTTTTCCCGAGCCCGTCGGCGCTTGCAGCACGAGTCGGGAATGCTGGCGCAGCGAGGCGATCAGGGCAGATTCGAGTTCGTAAATCGGGAGGTCTTTGGGCGGCACAGCGTGAATGGTGATTGGTGAATAGTGAATGGAGGGATCGCGCGCCACCATTCACTATTCACCGATCACCATTCACCTCGGCCCATGCTCCTCGCCTTCCACAAACCCTTCGGCGTCGTCTCTCAATTCACGCCGGACGGCTCGAAACATCGCACGCTCGCAGACTTCGGATTTCCGCCGCGCGTGTATCCGATCGGGCGGCTGGATGCGGAGAGCGAGGGCCTGCTGCTGCTGAGCGATGAGGCGGATTTGAACGCGCGCCTGCTCCAGCCGGAGCGCGGGCATGTGCGCACATATTGGGCGCTCGTCGAGCGTGTGCCCTCCGCAGAGGCGCTCGCGAAACTGGCGCGCGGCTTGAGCATCGGCGGACGCATGACGCTGCCGTGTGCCGCATGGCTGCTTGATCCGCAGCCGATCGTGCCGCCGCGTGACCCGCCGGTTCGCTTCCGCAAGAACGTGGTCGATGTGTGGATCGCGCTCGAACTCGTCGAAGGGAAAAATCATCAGGTGCGCCGGATGACGGCGGCGGTCGGGCATCCCACGCTGCGGCTCATGCGCGTGAAAATCGGCGCGCTGGAGCTGGGCGATCTTGCGCCGGGAAAATGGCGGGAGCTTTCGTCGGGCGAGCGGACGCAGATTTTCGCGCGGTAATTGTGGCGCGCACCCATCCTCGGTCATTTCGACCGGAGCGCAGCGGAGTGGTGAAACCTTTCATTTTTCTTCGAGGACGAAGGTGGCGACTGCGGGCGGAAAAATTTGAGATTTCTCCATTCCGCTGCGCTCCATTCGAAATGACGGCGTTTTTGATCGCCTCGCCCCTATCACTTTTTTTGCTGCGTGCCGAGCAGGCGCTGGCGGTTTTCGTCCGGGAGAAGATTCGTGCTTTGCAGCCACGCGGTCGCCGCGGTTTTGTCGCGGCGCATCCAGTTGCGGGCCACGCTTTCCACGGCGGAAGTGCGGCCGTGTTCATCGATGATAGTCGCCGCCCACAGCGTCGCTCCCTCGGGATCGCGGGCGGTGATTCGATCGCTGAAAGCGCGCACCGCGGAGTCGCGCGCTTTCCCGGCGGACAATGTCTCCAGCCACTTCGCGGAAGCACCTGCGTCCACTTCCGCCCAACGCGCAGCGATGCCGGAAAAGGCGTTGGCCCGCGCATCGCCGTCCGGCAGTTTCGAGGCCCACGCACTTGCCGCTGCGGGATCGTGCTGAGCCCAGTTGCTCGCGACGTTCGACGCCGCGTTCGCCTGCGCCTCGCCGGTGAGTTTCAGCGCAGCGGCGGCGGCGGCCTGCGGATCGTTCGACGCGAGTTGCCCGAGCGCGGTGGAAATGGCGCGGTTCTTCTCCTTGCCCTCCGGCAGTTTGTCCGCCCACGCGAGAGCTTCCTGCGCGTCGTTGTTCGCCCAATTGCTGAGCACGTTGGAAAGCGTGTTGTTGTAGTTGTCGGCTGACGGCGGATTTTTGAAAAAGTAATCCGCCGCGGCCCGCGGATCGGAGCGGCCCCAGCGCCAGCCGATCTGCTGCATCGCGTTGCTGCGATCATTGCCTTCCGGCAAAAGGCCCGCGACTTCCAAAGCTCCCGCTGGATCTTTTTCCGCGATCATCCCGGCGAGCTGACTGATCGATTCGGAACGCGTGCTGCCGTCCGGCAAAGCCTTCGCGTATTCCGTCGCCGCCTTCGGATCACGCTGTGCCCATGAGTTGATGAAAGTGCTGACCGCGCGATTGCGGGCGCTGCCGGGCGGGAGTTGCTCGATGGCGCGCTGCGCCTCCAGCGGATCGCGCGAGGCCATTTCCGCCACAGCGTTGCCGATCGCATTTTCCTGCATGTTGCCGGGCTGAAGCGTGCGCGAATACTGGAGCACCGCCTGCGGGTCTTTGCGCGCCCAGTTGGAGAGCGCATTGCGCGTCAAATCATCGCGCGATTCACGGTCGGGAATATCCTTGGCCCAGTTCAACAAATCCTGCGGCGACTTGTTCATCTGCGAGAAGGAGAGACTCATCAGCACGTTGCGCCGCGTCTGCCGGTCTTTGATCGTGAGCGCGTATTGCGCCGCGGCGTCGAAGTCCTTTAGTGCCCACTGCTGCACGATCATCGATTGAAAATTCATGCCGTCGTTCGCCACGACATCCTTCACGTTGTCGTTGAAAAATTTGAGCGCGCGCACCGGATCTTTTTTCGCGAGCCCGCTGGCGATTCCGCCAATCGCCTCGTTGCGCTCCTTCCCCGCAGTCATCGCGAGCGCATACTTCGAAGCGGCGTCGAAATCCTTGTCCGCCCAGATGCCGAGCACGTTCGAGCGCATCCACGCGTTTTGCTGATCCTTGGGCAAAGCCTCCGCGTATTTCACCGCCGCGCCCGGATCGAGTTCCGCCCAATGCGAGATGAGCCCGTTGAGCAGCAAGTTCCGCTTTTGCTGGTCGAGATGCATCGCGGCATTCAGCGCCGCGGGCATTTCCTCCGCGGTCATGTGCTCGAGCATTTGGTAAAGGTGATGCGACTGCCGAAGGTAATTAGAGTCATCCATGATCGTCGCCGCCGATTGCTCGAAGTCCTTCACCAGCGCCGCCGTTTCAGGATCGGCAGGCGGCGTCGCACCGGCGTCGCTGTTGAGGGAAATGCCCGCGCTCGCGCCGGTTTTTGACACCGGGGCCGACGCGCCGGAATTCATGGAATATCCAACGAGCCAGCCGATGACGGCGAGCAATGCGGCGCAAAGCCACGGGAGTTTGGTCTGCATAAGTGCGGTGGGGATTTGCGTAGGAAGTAGCGCGAAAATCGCGCGGCGTCAGTATTTCAAAACGCGGCGCAGAAACTCGCGGCAGACTTCGCTCTGCGGCTCTGCGAAAAGCTCCGCGGCCGGGGCGTGCTCGACGATGCGGCCTTCGGCGAGGAAGGCGACGACATCGCCGACGTGCCGCGCGAAACCCATCTCGTGCGTGACGAGCACGAAGTCGCGGCCTTCTTTTTTCAGCTCTTCGATGACATCGAGGACTTCGGCGGTCATCTCGGGATCGAGCGCGCTCGTGGGTTCGTCGAAGAGGAGGATGCGCGGTTTGATGGCGATGGCTCGGGCGATGGCGACGCGCTGCTTTTGCCCGCCGCTGAGTTCGGCGGGGCGTTTGTGCGCGTGTTCGGCGAGCGCAAAACGGCGGAGGTTTTCCATCGCGACGGATTCCGCTTCGGCAGGCGCGAGCCCATGCACTTTCTCCAGCGGGAGCGTGATGTTGGCGAGCGCGCTGAGGTGCGGGAAGAGATTGAACGACTGGAACACGACGCCGAGATGGCGGCGGTGTCCGCGGAGTTTTTCCTCGTGAAAATCAATCGTCTCGCCATTGAGCGCGACCGTGCCCGTGTCCGGCGTTTCCAATCCCGCGATGATGCGCAGCAGCGTCGATTTTCCCCCGCCGCTCGGCCCGATGAGCACGACGCTACGCGCCGCACCAAAGTCGGCGGTGACAGCGTCGAGGACGGTTTTTCCCCCAAAGGATTTACTGAGGCCGGTGAGCGCGAGTTGCACGGGATGGCGGAACGTGAATGGTGATTGGTGAATAGTGAGCGGAGGGATCGCGCGCGACCTTCACTATTCACCAATCACCATTCACCAGATTCCCGCGCGTTATTTCCCGAGACTGCCGAGCAGGCCGGTCAGCATTCCCTGCAAATCGTTGCTCTGTGGAATCTGGCCCTGCGGCGTGACGTGATTGATGATCTGCGGGAGCAGCGCGGCGAGGATGTTCGTCACTTCGCTCCCTTGCATGCCGTGTTGTTGCGCGATTTGCTCGACTTGCTGCGCGCCGAGGACTTGGTGGAGTTGGTCCGGTGCGATCGGCTGATTCGGCCCATTGCCAACCCACGATTGCATGATGTGCCCGAGACCTTGCTGTTCGAATTGCTGGGCGAGACCCGCGAGGCCGTTGCCGGAGCCGTGATTGGTGATGAGGCTCGTCGCGATTTGCACGAGTGCGCTTTGCTTGTCAGTGGACGCGCCGCCGAGGACGGAGCCGAGGATAGAATCGAATAAACCCATAATTTTCGGAGCGTGTCCGCACGCAGACGCGGCGTCAATCCTTCTTCAACTTTCCGCCCCAACTGAGAATTTTCGCCTTCGCACCAGCCGCTTCCGCCTCGCGGATTTGGTTATTGCGCACATAGAAAAGCGACAGACTCGACCACGCGAGTTGATCGTTCGCGTGCAACTCCACCGACTTCAGCCCGGCCTCGATGGCGTCGGGAAAACGCCCGAGTTTCATCAGCGCCATGCCGAGCGCGTGCCAGGCGTCGAAGAAAGCCGGATCGAGTTCGGTGCAGCGCCGATATTTTTCCGCCGCGGCGTCCAACTCGCCAAGCGCGAGATCGCCATTGGCGTCGTCGAAGAGGTCGTCGAGTTCGGCGCTCATGTGTGCAGGAAATGGGAGGTAAGAAGGAAAAAGTGAGCAGTGGTCAGTGAGACGGAAGCGACGGCAGTTCTGGTTACTGACAACTGACGACTGCCTACTTCTTACTTCCCTTCCCCCTAACTTTTCGCCTCCACAAAGCCCGCCGCAATCCGGCTCTCCTTCAGCCATTGCTGAAAGGCCGCCTCTTTCTTCATGCGATCCAGATTGCTGGCGATCATCGGCTTTTCCTTTTCAAAACCGGCCTCGTCCACGGGCAGGCGTTTGTCGAGGTGCAGGAGCAGTCCGCCGTTCTCCGTCGGCGTGAATTCGCTCAACTGGCCTTCAGTCATTTCCGTGGAGCGACCGATAATTTCGTCCGCGTTCGGCGCTTCCGGGCGCTTCTGGTCGGCGGGCGAGAATGTCGGGAACGCTTCCACCGTCGCGCCCGCTTCTTTCGCGGCGTCGGCAAAGGATTTTCCGGCCGCGATGCCTTCAGTGATCTTCTTGCGCAGCTCCGCGCCCTTCAAAGTCATCGCCTCATTCGCACGTTCATCGGTGATCGCTTCCGTGAGTTGTTTCTTCGCCTCATCCAGCGTCATCGGCGATGCCGGCGTCACGCTCACGAGTTGCAGCACATAGTAGCCTTTGTCGGTCGTGATCACGTCACTGTTCGGATCAGCCGTCGTCAGCTTGAACGCGGCCTCCGCGGCTTCCGCAGAAGCACCGATTTCCTTTGGCGGCGAGGTGGCTTCAAAGTCGGGCGTCTCGATGACTTTCGCCCCGGCTTTCGTGGCGGCGTCATCGAGTTTCGACTCTTTGGCCGTCATCTCCACGGCCAGTTCGCTCGCGGTGTCGGCCAGCTTTTGCATGGCTACGACGCGCTCTTTTCCCGCGAGCGGCACGGTTTGCTCCGGCAGAGTGAAGGCCACGACTTTCACCTTCCGCTTCTCCGGGTGAAGCAGGGACGCCTTCTGGTCCTCGAAACGTTTTTGAATATCCTCGTCGGAGACCTTCACGTCCTTTTTGAAATCATCGAGCTTCAGCCGGATCACGCTCAGATCGGTCTTCTGATTGCGCCGTTCATACATCGCGCGGATTTCGGCGAGCGCAGACTGATCCGTCGCGCCGAGCAGCGTTTTGATTTTTTCGAGTCGGAGCGAATCGCCCACGAGTTCTTCCAGCAATTCCGTGGTGAAGCCACGCGACGTGAGATTCTGGATGAATTGCGTGTATTTCGTCGAGTCATAGACGCCGTTTGTGGACAAGGCGGGCAGCTTTTGCACGGCATCGACGACTTCGTCATCGGTCGGCGCGATGCCGAGCGCGTCGGCTTCATGGCGCAGGACGAAACTGTTCCAGATGAAGTTTTCCTCCAGCTCATTGCGCGACTTCGGATTGCCCGCATAGCCGAGCCCACTCCACAGCTCGCTGAGGCCGAGCATCTGACAGATTTCAAACTTGCGCGCCACGCGCTTGAACTCCGCTCCCGACACGTTGCGACCGTAAACTTTTCCGGCGATATCCGCATCACCGCGTTCGCCGCCGCGGGAGTTGCTGTTATAAAACCAGACGAAGCAAACGATGACGATGACGGTGACAAACATCATCAGCGATTGCTGATATTTTCGCATTAAATTGACCATAAAGTGGGAAGCGGCGGGTTTCGGGGTTGCAAATTCGCGGGACCTGCGTTTAGCGTTCCGTCCCCCGAAAAAAGAACATGAAGCTACGTTCCACCTTTCATTTCCAGCAACTCCTTTTTCTGGCGGGATGTGGCGCGCTCACGTTCTGCGGGACGGCTTTCGCGCAGGGGCAGGCGGCTGTTCTAAAGTTGAAAACGGGAACGACGCAGCAGGGCGTGATCACCGGCGTCACCGCGTCGGGCGTCGGCATCCAGTTGACCGCGGGCGGCTCGATCAGCATCCCGCTGGCGCAGATCGAATCCGTCTCGATGGCCGCGCCGCCGGAATACAACGCCGCGATGCAGGCTGTTGGCGCGAAGGATTTGCCCAAAGCATCCGCCCTCGTCGGTTCGCTCGTCGCGAAATACAAAGGTCTGCCTGCGGACTGGGCGCAGCAGGCGACCGCGCTCGCCGGTTTCCTCGCGTTGCAAAGCGGAGATGTGATTAAGGCGGAAATCGTCTTCGGGGATTTCAAGCGGCTCTATCCCAATGCACCAGAGGGAAAAGTCGGAGCTGCCGCGATTGCCGCGACGAAGAAGGATTTCGCCACCGCCAAGGGTTTGATCGCGCCCATCGTCGAGGAAGCGCTGAAGGTGAAGGACGTGCCGCTTGCCAGCCGGTTTGCCTACAGCCGCGCGTTTTATCTTTCGGGCCTCGTGAAGGAATCCGAGAAAGATCAATCCGGCGCGCTGGAAGATTATTTGCGCACGACGACAATTTTCTATCATGATCCGTCCGCAGTCGCATCGGCGCAGGAACGCGCCGATGTTTTGCGTAAAAATAAAGTCACTGTTCCCTAACTCACATCCACGCAGCTCTCTCACTTTCCAAACCTCCCATATGCTCCGCATTCCACTCCGCCGTTACCTCCCGCTGGCACTTTTCGCACTGGCTCTCTTGGCCCTGAATGCCTCCGGGTTCGCACAAGAGGAAGCGGCCAAGGGCGCGGAGTCGCAATCGATCATCGATACGATCCGCGAAGGCGGCGCGCTCATCATGTTCATCTGGCTGTGTATCGTCGGCACCTCGATCACGATGGTGACGCTGATCGTGCAAAACGCGATGACACTGCGCAAAGACAAGCTCGCTCCGCCGCCGCTCATTCAGGCACTTGAGCAGACTATCAGCGCAGGCAACTATCAGGAGGCATGGGCCACTTGCGCCGCCAACAAAAACTATCTCGCCAACGTGCTGAAAGCCGGTCTCACGCGCGTCGGTCGCGGCAAGGAAGCCGTCGAAGCCGCACTCGCTGAACACGGTTTGCGGGAGGCAACGATTCTCCGCACGCGGAACAGCTATCTGTCCGTCATCGGCGTCGTCAGCCCCATGATCGGGCTGCTCGGCACCGTTATTGGAATGATGGGTGCCTTCTCCGTTC
This sequence comes from Chthoniobacterales bacterium, assembly GCA_038228115.1. Classification (GTDB taxonomy): domain Bacteria; phylum Verrucomicrobiota; class Verrucomicrobiia; order Chthoniobacterales; family Chthoniobacteraceae; genus JANLQB01. The sequence goes on along the minus strand of JBBRPM010000001.1, from coordinate 105,267 downwards.
TCGCCGGCAGCGGCGTCAGCGATCCGCGTTTGCTCGCCGGAAAAATCGGCGAGGTTTTGCTCGCGACCGCGAGCGGCTTGTTCATCGCCATTCCCGCGTTCGTCTCCTACTACATCTTCCGCAACGTCTCCCAGATGTGCATCGTCCACGCAGACGACGCCGTGAATTCTCTGGTCGGCGACCTTCCCTACGAGGAACTCCAAGGCGTCCAGATCGGCGACTCTTTCAATGCTGGCGCACCGATGCAAGTCGGCGGCGTGCGCAAAGTCTCGATGGCGCTCACCACGAATTGCCCCGTCTGCAATGGAGCGGTAACGCCCGGCGTGAATCCGTGTCCGCATTGCGGCTCGACGCTCGATTGGGCGGCGTAAATTTCGGACCTCATCCGCGATGTCGCACGCCACCTCAGCCGCTAAAAAGAGAGCCTCCACGCGGATGGTTCCGGAGGAAGATCCGGAATTTCAGATCGCGCCGATGATCGACATTCTGCTCGTGCTGCTCGTGTTCTTCATGACGATCAGCACTTCGGAAGTGCTCCAGATTCGGCAAGACATCGTGCTGCCCGTAGCCAAGGACGCGAAGCCGAAATCCGAAGGCGGACAAAAGGATGGTCAGGTCGTGATCAACGTCCTTTGGAACGAAATCAACAACAGCGGTTCGGTGGACATGGATACCAGAAACTATCCCGATCCCGCCGGCATTCAGGGACCGCTCGAGGTAAACGTAAAGCGCTCGCCCAACATGCGCGTCCTCATCCGCGCGGATCGCAAAGTGCGCTACGATTTCCTCCGCAATATCCTGCGCATCACCGGTGCGGCTGGTGTGCAAAACGTGACGTTTTCCGTGACGGATAAAGATCAAACGGCTGGCGCAGGCGGCGCGGCTCCAACTCCTGCAACGAACTAGCATATGGGCGGATCAGTAGGTTCAGAAGACGGCGACATCGGGTTCCAGATCGCGCCCATGGTCGATGTGGTTTTCGTGCTCATGCTCTTTTTCATGGCGAGCGCCGGGTCGCAGATCGTGGAGAAGGAACTGAATGTAAATCTTCCCTCCGGCCAGGGTAGCACCGGCGGCGCGGCGGTCACTCCCATCATCATCGACATCTCTTCGGACGGCGCGGTTTCCATCAATACGGAGAACTACGCCACGCCGGCGGACAAGGACATGAAACGCCTCAAGGACTGGCTGAAAAATGCCGTCGATACACTCGGCGACAAAGATCCCGTCATCATCCGCCCCAGCCCCGACACGAAGCACGGACGGATCATCGATGTGTTAAACGCCGCCGCTTACGCAAAGATTAAAAACCTGACTTTCAGCTAACGGCGAAGGCGCGGTTGGCTGAGAGTCGCAACAGCAGAAACTCCCATGGCATCCTCCGCTCAATCTGAAAATGGCGACCCCGGTTTCCAAATCGCGCCGATGGTCGATGTGGTCTTCGTGCTCATGCTCTTTTTCATGGCGAGCGCCGGGATGCAAACGCGGGAACGCGAATTGCCAGTCAAGCTTCCCGGAATTGGAAAACGAAGCGTCACCCTGCCCATCGTCATCGAGATCAGCGACGATGGACGCGTGTCGGTGAACGAACAGGTTTACGGATTGCCCGCCGATCAATCGCTGAAAGAGCTTCGCAAATGGATGACGAGCGTCGTCACTCAATTTGGAATCGACGAACCGGTGATTATCCGCCCTGGCTCGGACACCCGCCACGAACGAATCATGCAGGTCCTCAACGCCACCGCCGCGAGTGGAGTGGCCAAAGTGACTTTCGGATAGCGGCATATCACGCCCAGAGGGCGTCTTAAAAGTCTGACGCCGGTGGATGGCGTCGCTCCGTCGCGCCATGGCAAAATCCGCTGCGCGATTTCGCCTCACTAAAAGGATGAGTCTTCGACACGTGGAAACCCCTGGCGTGCAGATCGACGCCATCCACCGAGCAGCAAAGCGCTGCGAAAAATCGTAAACCTAGAAACGGCGGTGGGAATTTCCGCGGAGGGCGCAGAGAACGCGGAAGACGCGGAGGAGCAGGCGTGTCGGTTCTGAGCCGGTCGTTGTTTGGGCTCACCGATTGGGTGAACGGTCGTCTTTTCTCAAACTCCGCGTTCTCCGTGTCTTCCGCGTCTTCCGCGGTTTCCATTCACGCTTTTAGGTTAAACGGCGCGATTGGATGACTTTTGGTTTTCCGAATTAAACCACGAGGCGGTTCCCCGTCCGCCCAGCCAGTGGCGGAAGATGTGGGTCAGGACCAAGATCCGGCGCTGCTTGATGGTCCATTGCTCCGCGTGGGCGTTGCATCCGCGCGCGCAGCGTTTTGACTTTTGCCTTGTGGAGTTCGACCTCTGAAGACGCAGATTTCAGAACTGAAACTTCCGCGCCTTTTCTACAGACGATGCCATTCTGTGATAAGTTGGAAACCATCTTGTGAGGTGGCTTGGGGTCGATGAGATAGCCGTCAATCACGGCTTCGCGGGATCTGTAAGTGTAGATCGGCGGACCGAAGATTTCGTGGGGTGCAGCGCCGCGGTGGCGGTGAGGCCGATCTTTACGGCGTCGAAGTCATCAAGCCCGCGGCGATACTTTGAGATGTCGTCGTCGTAGGTGCGGAGGTGAGTTCGGTCACTCCGGAGGCGTTGTCATGCGGGAGGCGACCTCTAACCTAACTCCCTTGAAGTAAAGGAAGTGCTCACGAGAGGACTCGAACCTCCACGGATTTCTCCATACGATTCTGAGTCGTACGCGTCTGCCATTTCGCCACGTGAGCATATTCCGCTGTTTTCAGCGGGCGGGACGATTCGCAGATGGCCCGCGCAAAAGCAACGGGATTTTCACCTGCAAAATCGCGGGGGGTGTGATTAGAAGTGGTGCATCTTCAAATGGGCGCACCTCTAAGTTCGTCCGCGTGTAGCGTGAAAGGGCACCCGACAAGGGGTGGGACGCTCGCAGGGGGGCGTCGTCCAAAAACCTGTCATTTCGACGAACGAAGAACCTCTGATCATTCCGTCCCGCGCGGCGTAGTTTCGGAAAGCCGCCGCCGTTAAGTTTCGGCAACCGGCTCAGGAGCTACAGTTTCCAGACATGCTGGCTCCCGCCCTCTCGAACCTGCACCGCCCTTAATCACACCCAATCGCGGTGCGTCAGCCGACGCGCATCGGCATGAGCACGTAGAGAAACGGGCTCTGGATCTTGATCACGCCTGGGCTCATTTCGTCGATGAGGTCGAGGAAGACTTCATCGTTCGAGAGATTTTTCAGCGGGGCCATCAGGAATTCCGGGTTGAACGCGATCGAAAATTCCTTGCCCTTGTAGGCGACGGCGACGGACTCGCGAGCTTCGCCGACGTCCGGCGTGTTGGCGGAAATGTCGATGTTGTTCTTCGTGAAGGTGAGCTTGACGGAGTTCGCCTTGTCGTTCGTGAGCAGCGAGACACGATGCACGGAGCTGAGGAAAAGTTCGCGCTCAAGTGAGATGCGCTCTTTGCATTCGCCGGGGATGACCTGGCGGTAGTTCGGGTAGTTGCCTTCGATGAGCTTCGACACGAGCAGCGTGCCGTTGATTTCAAACGCGACCTGGTTTTCACCGACGCTCATTTTCACATCGCCGCTGTCGCCAAGGAGTCGTGCGAGCTCGCCGATGCACTTCGTGGGGACGATGATTTCGGTTTCCTGGCTGCGCGGAAATTCCACTTCGATCTCGACGAGTCCGAGGCGGCGTCCGTCTGTCGCGACCATCGTGAGTTTGTTTTCCTTGAAGGAAAAAAGGATGCCGTTCAGCACGTAGCGCGTCTCGTCCGTGGAGATGGCGTAGGACGTTTTTTTCAAGCCGTCGCGCAACTGCTGCTGCCCGAGGTTGAAGACTTTGGCGTCGCTAAAGCCCGGCAGCGGCGGGAACTCTTCTTCGGGGAGGCCGAGGATTTTGAAAAAGCTCTGGCCGCAGCGGATGGAGGCGACGTTTTTGGAATCGACCTCGAAGATGATTTCGCTGGCCGGCAGCTCGCGAACGATGGTGGCAAGCCGCCGCGCGGGCAGTGTGGTCGCACCGGGTTTTTCGACATTCACGTCGATGCTGCCGCTCACGCCAACATCGAGATCGGTGGTGGTGAGGCGCAGGCGACCGTCTTCGGCTTGAAGCAAAACATTCGAGAGGATCGGCAGCGTGGTGCGCGTGCCGACGACGTTTTGAACGGTCTGCAGACCTTCGAGGAGTTTCTCTTTGCTGACGCTAAATTTCATACGATTTTAAGGGAGTGCGTTTGATGAATGATTGCGCGAAGTGACGCAATGCTTTTTCCCTCGGCACGCTGAACTTTTAGCGCGGACGCGTGTGCGTCAGCGATTCAGTTGCCCGTCGAGAAAGGAAACGACCTGCCGCACTTTTTCGTCGTCGCGCATGCGGTTCTTCACGAGCCGGTGCGCGTGGAGGACGGTGCCGTGGTCGCGTCCGCCAAACTGGTCGCCGATCTCGCTGAGCGAACCCTTTGTCAGTTCGCGGGCGAGATACATCGCGATCTGCCGTGGGAAGGCGATATTCGCCGGCCGGCGCTTGCTCGTCATGTCCGCGATGCGCACATCGAAATGCTCGGCGACCCGCTTCTGGATTTGTTCTACGCTGATGGCGCGCCGCGCTTCCTCCTGCAAAATATCCCTGAGCAGGTGCTCGATTTTTTCGTCGGAAGGCATCTCGCGATTGAGCGAAACGTAGGATGCGACGCGGACGAGCGCGCCTTCGAGGCGGCGCACATTCGAGCGGATGCGGGCGGCGAGGAAACCGAGCACGTGGGCATCAATTGACACGCTGGTTTCGAGCGCTTTTTTACGGAGAATGGCCGTGCGCGTTTCGACATCGGGTGGCTGCAATTCCGCGGTGAGGCCCCACTCGAAGCGCGAGACGAGACGGCTGGAAAGATCGCCGATTTCCGCAGGCGGCCGGTCGGACGAAAGCACGATTTGCTTATGCCCGTCGAAGAGCGTGTTGAAGGTGTGGAAGAACTCTTCCTGCGAGCGCTCCTTGCCGGCGAGGAATTGGATATCGTCGATGAGCAGCACGTCCGCGTGGCGGTAGCGTTTGCGGAATTTGATCAGCGTCGAATGCTGGATCGCGTCGATGAAGTCGTTCGTGAATTGTTCGCTCGTGATGTAAACGACTTTGGAGTTTTTTTTCGTCGAGGCGATGTGCTGCCCGATCGCGTGCATCAGATGCGTTTTGCCAAGGCCGACTCCGCCGTAAAAGAAGAGCGGATTGTAAGTGCGACCGGGCGCGTTTCCCACGGCGAGGCAGGCGGCATGCGCGTATTCGTTGTTCTTGCCGACGACGAATGAATCGAAAGTATTTCGTGGATTCATCCCGCCTTCCAGACTGGCCGTGCGCGTGCCTTCGGAGCGCACTTTGGCGCTCTTTAGAAGCGGGAGATCATCTGGCGGAAGGGGCGCGGCGTTGTGGCCAGAACACACAAAACGCACGAGCCGATCCTCGCCCACGGAGAGGACGATCGCCGAGCGGAGCAGCGGCATGTAGTTCGTCTCGATCCAGAGTTGATGGATGCTGTTGGGCACGCAAAGGATCAGTTCCTTGTCGTTCAGCGACAGCAGTTCAGCGTCTTGAAACCAACGCGTAAATGCATCGGCATTCACGCCCGTTTTTACATGCCCGGCGATCTGCTGCCAGAGTGCCGCCAATCCATTCACGTTCGATGAGTCATCCACAGTTGTTACCAGTTAATTTTTGGGGAGAAGATGTGAGAACCAAACCTCGGAACACGACCGCTGTTCAGAGAGAAAGCGCGGAAATTGCGCGTGAAACAAAATGTGGACTCATCGATAAACCGCCTGGCATCAGCAGCTTCGGAAACGAAAGGGCGTGGAACGTCGATTCCACCGAGAAGAGCGCCATGTCTCTCCGAGTCGTCAGAGTATCCGAAGTTGAAAGTTTGATGCGCATGTTCTTTTTAGCCGATGTTCACAAGTTATTCACAGCGATGCTTCCTTGCTTCCGCCGTGCGGCGTTACGCTATTTTTCCACGGAAACTGCCTCAAGAAAAAACGTCGAAAAGGCCCAACTAAATTTTCCCATTCCGGCAAAGTTTTGGTTGACGCTGGCGCGGGTTCGGGAAAACGGGCGGGCGAAAATTCTTATGCGCTTGCCGCGATGTCCGCCTGCATTTTCTCCCGCTGCTCGTGGCTCGTGCGAAAGCAAATGGCGACGAGAAAAGTGACCACCGTGCCGAAGGCGATGCGCCACGGAAACTCCACGATGGGCAGCCACTCGGGCTGCTCGTAGAGGCGCGTGCCGAAGAGTTTCGCGAGATCATTCGGCAAATTGCTGAGGATCGCGACGGCGACGAAGCCGGCGATCATCGCGAGCATGTTTCCGCGGCACGATCCGCGCGTGCGCGTCGTCATGCCGACGAGGAAAACGCCGAGCAGAGAGCCGTAGGTGTATCCGAAGGAGCCGAGGACGATCGGGATGATGCGCACTTCCGGGTGCGTGAGTTTTACCCACGCGGTGCCGACGCCGACGCCGGCGAGGAGGACGGCGAAACCAGCGGTGCTCCAGCGCGCAGCGACCATCTGCTCCCGCTGGCTGGCGTTTTGGCGGAAAATGCCGAGGTAAAAATCGCGCGTGAAGCTGGTCGCCAGCGCATTGAGCGCCGTGCTGAGCGAGCCCATCGCGGTCGCGAAAAGTCCGGCGGCCATCACGCCGCGAATCCCGGCGGGCATTTCGCGCAGGATGTAATTCACGAAATAATCGCTCTCGGGCCGGCGTCCGGCATTGGCGGGAAGATGATAGTAAACCCACAGGAGCACGCCGATGAAGGTGAACGACAGCGCGACCGGGATGTCCGCCAACCCAGATAGAATCAGGCTTCGGCGGCTGCGGCGAATATCGGGCGCAGTGAGCATGCGCTGCACCATGTCCTGATCGGTGCCGTGCGTGGCCATCGTGACGAAGACTGAAGCGAGGAAGGCGGAGAAGACGGTGTATTCCGTTTCGAGCACGTTCTTCACGTTCTTCCAAAAGCCTTCGCCGGACTTGATGCCGGTGGCCCAAAAGTTGAGCGCTGTTTTTGCCGTCGCCTGCGACTCTGCGGCCACGCTCGCGGCGGCGGCGGCATGAGTCTCCGACGTGCTGAGCGCGGTCGGAGAATTTTTCAGCATTTGCTGCGCGCGCGCTTCGACGACTTCCGCATCGACGGGCGCGGACGCCGTCATTGTCTTAACGCCATCCCATCCGCCGACGGCAAACCACAGCGTGAACATCGCGTAAAACATCGCGCCGAACATGAGGAAGACTTGCAGCAGATCGGTCCACACGACCGCCTTGATGCCGCCGAACGTGGTGTAAACCGCCGTCATCAGCACGAGCAGACCGACCGCGCCGCCATAGAGCATCAGCGTTTCGCGCTGGTTCGGATGCACGTCCTTCACGATCTGCCACGCGACCACGAGCAGGATCGCGGGCACGAACATGCGCGAGCCGCTCGCGAGCACGCGTGTGACGAGGAAAACCGCGGACGACGAAAGTTTGGTCGTGCGCCCAAAACGCGATTCGAGGAATTCGTAAATCGAGACGACGCGCAACTCGTAAAATTTCGCGATGAAAACGTAGGCGACAATGATTCGCGCGAGCACGGTCCCGATCGCGAGTTGTCCGTAGGTGAAATTCCGCAGGCTGTAGCCTTCGCCGGGCGTGCCGAGAAAAGTGCCGGCGCTCACTTCCGCAGCGAGGATCGACGCCAGCACGGCCCACCACGGGATGTTGCGATCGCCGACGGCAAAGCCTTCCATCGTTTTCGACCCGCGCCCTTTGTAGAGGCCGATGGAAATGATGACGACGAAGTAGGCGAGGATGACCACGCCATCCCAAAAATACGCGCTGTGATTCATCCCGCGCGCGACGCCTCTGTGACCGCCGCCGGGCCTGTCAGCTTCACGAGCACTTTCGAGTTCCGCGCGCTGGCGTCGTATTTTTTCCGGCGCTCCGGCGGCAAAATATCCGGCGTCGCATCCGAGTAGCCGCCCTTTTGCTGGAAGTAATTAAACGCCTGCGTGGACAACGCGAAAATCTCCTTCGCGCCTTTCTCCGCCGCGAGCTGCTCGGTGAACGCCATCAGCTTGCGCCCGTAGCCCTGCCCCTCGTGCCCTTTCGCCACATACAGACACGCCAGCTCGGCCTGCCGCGTGTCGGGGTAAAGGTGGAGCGCAGCGCAGGCGACGAGGTTTCGATCCAGCTCCATGACCCAGTAATCTTCGAGCCGCGCGATGATGTCCGCGCGCGTGCGGCGGACGAGTTCCTCGCTGTTCACCGACTCGCGGATGAGCGCCATCACCGCGCGTACGTCCTTTTTGAAAACGCGCCGGATTTGCTGGTACTCGTTCGAGTAAACCATCGTGCCGATGCCGTCGTGGCTGAACACCTCGCTCAGCAGCGCTTCGTCGAGCAGCCCATCGAGCAAATGGACGCGCGGCACCCCGAGCCGGCAGGCGCGCGCGGCGTGATCGAGCTTCGAGTAGGCGCCGACCGCGAGGGGCAGCTTGCGCTTTTTCACGATGTCCTCCGTCTCGCCGATGGAAAGCTGCTTCACGATTTTCCCACTCACCACCACGCCGTCGCCGGCGGAGAGATAGATGATTTTCATCGCCTGCATCGCCTCCGCGACCTCGAGCGCGATGCCGTCCGAGTTCACGCGGAAGGTGCGGCCTTCACCATCAAAGCCCATCGGCGGAATGACGGGCGTGATGCCTTCATTCAGGAAAAGATGCAGCGATTTCGTGTCCACGCGCTCGACTCGACCGGTGTGCAAAAAATCCACGCCGCCGAGAATGCCCGCCGGATGCGCGATAATCGCATTGGCATACACCGCGCGCAGATCGACGGCAGTGAGGCCCTGCATCACTTCGTTGAGAATGCTGGTCGCGGCTTCGATGCCGACCTTCAGCGTGAGATCGTCGGTGATCCCCGTGCCGTCGGAATTGGTGATCGCCAGGCCGCGTTCGGCAGCGAGTTGGGCAATCTGCGCGCTCGCTCCGTGGACGATGATGATCTTGATGCTGAGCGAACGCAGCACCGCCAGATCGAGCAGGATATTCGCGAAATTTGGCGAGCCGATGATCTCGCCATCGATGGCCACGACGAAGATGCGATCCCGGAATCTTGGGACGTATTGAAGGATGCCGCGCAGGTCAGAAACTTTCATCAAATGGGCCGCCACTTGAAACGCATTTGCGCACGCGCGCAAAGCGCAAAACCGGCGCTAAAAACTGCAGATCAATATTCCTTCTCGAGCGAATCGAGGTAGCGCGTGATCGGATCGAAGCGGTGCGACTCTTCGCGGGAGACTTCGTTCGCGGCTTTCAGATAGCTGTCGAAAGCGTGGGAGCGTTCGCCCGTCTGCGTCGCCTCATACCAGTTTAGGTAGTCCGCGATTTGATCCATGCGCTGCAGCACGGTCGCACGGTATCGCTCCGCGTTTTCGATCCGGGCGGAAAGTTTCGCCGTCTTGCCGCGGACGAGAAGCACGAAGACTTCGTCGTACTCCGCGATCACGGGACGGAGCAGCGCATTTCCCTGCGCGCCGAGCGCGAAAAGCGCCTGCCTCCGCGCGGCGAGCACGCTGCCGGTGCCGGGCAGTCTCATGAACTGCGCGAACTCTCCGACCGAAAATGTTTTTTTGGTCCCAGCTTTATCCACGGCGATGTCGAGCTGCAGCAGGGCGGCGAGCTGCTTGTCGGTTTCCACCAGCGACAGGCCGCGGTAGCGGTCGGATGCGGCGAGTCGCGCGAGATTTAGCGTCCACCACTTTTGCAGCGAGGCGCTGCCTTCCGCGAGCGCGGGGAAATCCTTCTTCAGCGCGGCGATCGGATCGTGCCCGGTATCGGGCCAGCGCCGCACGAGCCGGGCGAGATTCGCGCGACCGTTCGGCTGCTCGATCAGCAATTGCACGAGCCCCATCGCACAGGCAGCGTCAATCGCTTCCGCCGTCGCGCCGAGTCCATCGGCCCGCAGCGTGAGGAATTCCTCGATCGGCGGCATTTTGTTATTCTCGATCAGGCGCTGGAAAAGCTCCGAATCCACGCCGAGATCGCGCCGCCGGAAAATCTCGATCGCACCATCCACGAGCCACCACGGCGCTTCCAGATACGACTCGCCGCCGCGGATCGGTGGGCGTGCGCGATACGCAATATCCAGCAGCACGGCGCGCACGATTTGCCGGCGCAAATTCACCGCGGCAGGGTCCGCTCCGATCTCCGCGTCGATGTCGATCTTCGGGCCGTCCGGCGTCGCGACCATCTGGAAGCGCACCGGCGGTTGCACGCGGCCTGTCGCCGGTTTGAGCGAAATGATGATCGGACATTTCCAGCGATCACTGCTCTCGCCGAGTAGATCGTAAACGTCCGCTTTCATCTCCTCGACCAGGCTCTCGACCTGCCAGCGCAACGCCGCATCCGGGCAGAATATCACGCACTGCCGCGAGCGGCTCACGCTACGCCCCGAGTCGTCGGGAGGCGCTGCATCCATCCGCCCCGCCGCCACGGCGAGCGCGGCGACCAGCAGCAGATGTCGCCCGCTCATTTTGCCCGGACCTTGGTCACAAAACCGATGCGCCCGTGATCCATCGCGATTCGCTCCATGCCCTGCACCTGTTCCTTCTCCCGTTTCAGCGCAGTCCAGAGTGGTTGAAAGGCAGGGACCGCATATTTCATCAGGGCGGGATCGATGCCGACGCGCCCGATATTGCCGCCTTTGTTGTCGGCATAAAACTGGCCGTTTTTCACGCCCACATTGTAGCGCGCGCCCGAATGAATCGGCAGGCCGAAGATCGATTGCTCCAGCCCCACGTACACGACGCCCGTTTCGAAATGCACATACGCCCGCTCAAATTGCGCGCCGGGGATCAGCGCGCTCCCCTTCGATTTCAGCGTGGTCCGCAGATACGCGTTCGCTTCTTCCTCCGTGATTTGCAGCACACGCGGCTCCTGCGCAATCGCGGCGTCCGCGAGTTCCGTCCCGATCATGCGCGGCAGTTCGCCTTCCTTCGGTTTCGCCGGCGGCACGCCGTCGGGTTCTCGCACGAGGCCGAGGATCAGCGCCACGAGAGCGCTCCAAATGATTACATTCGCCAGCGTCTTGATTTCGCGCAGGACGTCCGGCCCGCCGGGATTCGTCATTTTCTTCACGCGCTTGCGTGTTTTCTCGATGGAATCCTTGTCCGTCTCCTCGGGTTTTGGAAGCAGCGAGCGATCGAGTTTCGCGCCACAGTTGTGGCAATACACGCGCTCCGCTTCGTTCGCGAAATTGCACTGCGAACAGGTCAGTGTGGGACCGGCAGGGGAATTGGCCATCAGTCGTTTTTGGGTGGGGTTTTCGGGGCGGACTTCTTCTCGGCGGGTGCCGGTTTGCTTTCAGATTTGGTTTCCGACTTCGGCGCTTCGCTGCCGCTGGAGGAGTCCTTGCGCGCTGCCGTCTTGTAGCCCTCGCTCCGGTAGTCGGTGATGTAAAAGCCGGTGCCTTTGAAAATCAGTCCCGCGCCCGTCCCGATCTGCCGCTTCACCGTGCCCTTGCCCCAGGTCTTCCGCTGGCAGAGTTCCTTGGGGCAGGTTTTGAACGCGTCATCCTTCATGGATTGGGTCGCTTCAAAGTCCCGGTCGCACTTTTCGCAATGATATTCGTAGGTCGGCATGAGGGTGTTTCCGCAGAGAAAGGCGGAGCATATACCAGACGCACCGCCGCCTCGCAATTGATATACTTTCCCACGCCGCCGCGCGCGAAATCAGAGTCGATTGTAAATGATTTCCAGCGACATCACTCCGTAGCTCGTCACGAGGACCGCGTCTTTTTCCATCCACCGCGCCGTATCGTTCACCCACGAGCCGTCGGCATTTTGCAGATTCATGAGCCGGGTCGCAATCTCATAGGGCCAGTCCACAGTTTTCCCGTCCGCCGTCGCGAATTTCTCCACGCTCGCCGTCGCCAGCCCTTTCGTCGCGAGGTGCAGATAGTAGAAAAGTCCCGCCCGTCCGAGCCCGGGGTTTTCCTCCACCGTGTAGTTCTTCTTCAGCCAGTCGAGCGCAGCCGTGAGCCGCTGATCGTCCTTCGGCAGATCGGCGTAGATAAAGCTCAGCAGCCCCGCATACGAGATCGTGCCGTAGCTGCGCAGCGCCTTGCGCCCGTCGGGAAGGTCCTGCTCGCCCGCGTTTGAAAAACCGGGGTAATACACAAAGCCGCCCTTGTTCGCCGCGTCGCCGCTCGCCCACGGCTCCTGGTTCGTCTCCGGCAGATTCTGGCAGCGACTCACGAAATCGAGCGCCGCTTTCCAGTTCAGGTCCTTCCCCGCCGCGAGTTCCTTCGTCGGGCGCGCCTTTGCGTAAGCGCGCAGGGCTTCGAGCGAAATCAGCGTGTTATCCAGATCGGGATGCTGCCGCTTCGGACTCGTGCCCGTCGGCCCATAGCCAAAGCCGCCATCCAGCTCCGGCTTCGCCATCCCCGACGCCTGCTGACCCCCCACAAATTTCCGCGCGTTCTCGATCAGCGGTTCGTCCTTCGGATCATTGTGCGCGAGCAGCGCCATCATCACGACGCTCGTGTTGTAGTTCGAAAGGCCGACATTGTAGATCCCACCATCCGGCTTCGCATTGCCCCGCAAAAAGTCGTAGCCCTTCCGCAAAAACTCCGGCTCCTGCGCGCCCGCAAATCGGCCCGTGGGCTCGCGCTGAAACGCCAGCAGCGGCAGCGCCGTCAGCGCCGGATGATCCGTCGTGGACCACGAGCCGTCCTCCTTTTGCTGCGTCTTCAACCACGCCAGCCCCTTGTCGATCGCGGTCTTGATCTCATTGCGAAAAGACACGTTCTCATCCGATTTTGCCAGCGGCTCACCGGCGGCAAATCCTGTGCTGATGAAGGCCGCGAGGGCGGTGACGATGTGGAATTTAGTTTTCATTTGGGTGCAATTTCAGGTGTGGCTTCAAATTGAATGACGATCTCGAGCGCAGTGGCGACCGGCGGCACCGCCTTCACGTTCACCGACCAGATTTGATCGTTGTCGCTGCCCTTGCGCGGATTGTTGATCAAGGCCGCCGGGTTGCTCACCAGCGACGCGATCGCGCCGTCAGATTGCGCGAGAAATTTATCCTCCAAAAACATCGAGCCCGTGTAGATCCACGGCCCGCGTCCCGCCGCTTTTTTCGTCGCCGCGTTTGCCACCCAGTCCTCCACCGGCGCGGTGCGTTCCTTTCCCGCCGCGTCCTTCCACTTCACCACTATCGTGATCGCATCGCCCTTCAGCCGTGGTGCATTTTTTAGATACTCTGCATTGATCTGCTCCGGCGGTGCCGCGGTCGGCGCGGGTGCCAAAAGACCCGCGCCTTTCGCATCCAGCAGCAGCATTGCGACGTGGATGTCCTTTGGCTGCACATCCGTCACGAGCAGGCTCTCATGCGTCGATCCCGTCGGCGTGCAGATCAGATATTCCAGCGTCCCGTCCGCCATGTTCACCTTGCCGGGGAAGGTGAGCCGCCGCGCATTTTTGTCGATGCGGATGCTCCCGTTCTCATAGAGCCCCGGCAAGACCTCGCGCAGTTCCGGCATCGGCGCGCTCTTCTTTTCCTCCTGCGCTTTGAGCGGAAAAGTCGCCAGGCAGACGATGGCGGAAGCGGTAAAAAATCGGGAAGGCATTCCCGGGCAGACGGATGAGCGGCGCGTTTTCATAGGGATCGTGCCTACTAAATTCCCGCACCGCTGCGCGAAGTCACGCGGGAATCCCCGCGCTCGACCGGGGCGGCCCGGATTCTTCGCAAAATCCCTCGCGCGCCGAATCAAAACTGATGCTACAATCGTCGCCCGCTGCGGCGGTTTTTCTCGCAAATGATGGACGAATCCACTGGCCAACGACTTTCCAAAGCACGCCTCGCAAAAGGCTTGTCGATCGACGATGTCGCGCACGCGACCAAGCTGCGCCCCGACAAAGTCATCGCCCTCGAACACGACGACTACGGCCGCTTCGCGAATAACGCCTACGTGAAAGGATTCCTGCAAATCTACGGACGCTTCCTCGGCGTGGATGTGAGCGTCGCGATGAGCGAACTCGAAAATCCCAGCCCCGTCAGCGTCGCCGACTATCAGTACCTGAACAGCGCTCCCGCCAAAGAACCCGAGCGCCTCACCATGCGCCGAAAATCCGGACGGCCATCGCTCGCCCCGCTCATCGTTTTCGTCTTCCTCTGCGTGGTCGTCGGCGGCAGCGGCTACCTTTATCTGAATGCGAAACGCCTCGGAAATCTCGACCAGATTTCCGCCTCCGGCACCCTCATCGATACCCCGGCTCCAGTGCCCGCACCCGCGCGCATGCCGGAGCCAATCGCCGTCGAACCGATCGAGCCCGCGCCCGCCGCGCCGCCCGTCGCCGCCATCAGAGAAGACGCGGCGGCTGATCACGAATTCATCTCACAGCCCAGCGCGCCCGCCGCCGACATGCCACCCGAAACGGCCAACGATGTCGTGATCGAACCCATCCGCAAAACGTGGGTCACCGTCCGCGCCGGCGATGCGGCTTCGAAGCCGATCTTCGAGGATTTTCTCTACACGAACGCCCCCGCGCTCAAACTCCACGGCCCGCGCTTTTTCATCGAAGTGCGGGACGAAGGCGCGGTGAACATCCGCAAAAACGGCACCCCGATCGCCTACCAGGCTTCCGGCGTCACCATCCAATAAAATGCCCGCTTCCATCGCCCCAAAAACCGCGACCAAAAAAGTCGGCATGATCAGCCTCGGCTGCGCGAAAAATCTCGTCGATGCGGAGATCATGCTCGGCGGCGTGCTCGGGCACGGCATGGAAATCACGAGCGACGCCGATGCCGCCGACGTGCTCATCGTGAATACGTGTGCGTTCATCGACTCGGCGAAGGAGGAATCCATCGAGGCGATCCTCGAAGCGCACCAGTCGCGCGGGCTGAAAAGGCGCGCGGGACAAAAGCTGATCGTGAGCGGCTGCATGGCGCAGCGGTTTTCCACGAATCTCGCGAGCGAAATGCCTGAGGTGGACGCGTTCATCGGGCTCGATCAAGTCGCCGACGCCGCGAACATCATCGAGCAAGTGCTCGCGCGGCCCGCACACTCGAAGGCGGTCGCGGATCATCCGTCGCTCACCGATTCCACGTGGCAGCCGCTGAATCTCGTCACGCGCAAACCCGTTTACATCCCCGACTTCGACACGCCGCGCTTCCGCCTCACGCCGTCGCACACCGCGTTCACAAAAATCGCCGAGGGCTGCAACCATCCGTGCAGCTTCTGCGTCATCCCGCAGATGCGTGGCAAGCATCGCTCGCGCACCATCGAGAGCGTCGTCGCCGAAGTGCGCCAGCTCGTCGCCGAGGGCGTGAAGGAGATCAATCTCATCAGCCAGGACACGACCTATTTCGGCATGGATCTCTGGGCTGAAAAAGCCGGCCCGCGCGCGCAGGTCGATTCCTCGCGTGGACCCACGCTCACGAAACTCCTGCGCGAGCTGGAGAAAATCGAAGGCGAGTTCTGGGTGCGCCTCCTTTACACGCACCCCGCGCATTGGAGCGACGAGCTGATTCACACCATCGCCGAGTGCCAAAAAGTGCCGCGCTACATCGACATGCCGCTCCAGCACATCCACCCGCGGATGCTCGAACTCATGCGCCGCGAGACGAGCAGCGAGCACATCGAATCGCTCATCGCCCGCATCCGCGCCGGCATCCCCGGCATCGCGATTCGTACGACTTTCATCGTCGGATTTCCCGGCGAGACTGAGGAGGAATTCGAGTACCTGCTCGACTTCATCGAGCGCACGCGTTTCGAGCGCCTCGGCATCTTCACCTACTCGCAGGAAGAAGGCTCGCGCGCCGCAAAAATGGAAGGCCAGCTCCCGCATAAGGTGAAAGCCGCCCGTTACAAAAAAGCGATGAAGCTCCAGCAGCGCATCGCGAACGAAATCTCCGCCAAGCAAGTCGGCCGCACGATCCGCGCGATCGTCGATCAACCGCTGATCGCCCGAGCCGCCGCCGACGCGCCCGACATCGACGGAAGAATCCTGCTCAGCAAGCCCGCCCCCGTCGGCGGTTTCATCGACGTAAAAATCACCGGCACCCAGGTTTACGATCTGACCGGCGATCCGCTCATTGAACGCTAGTTTTAGGAACCGCAGATTCACGCAGATGGACGCAGATTTAGAGTTCTGAATATCTGCGCCCATCTGCGCGAATCTGCGGTTTCAAATTCCGGAAATTAGTGTCAATCCGCGTTCACCGGCGGTTTAACCAGCGCTCTTAAACCACCCCAGCTTCGCAGGTGCGGTGTTAATGTTGATCTGCTTCGTCTCCAGATATTCATCGAGCCCGAACGTCCCGAGTTCGCGTCCCCAGCCGCTCTGCTTGTAGCCGCCCCACGGCGCTTCGTTGAAGGTCGGGTGATACGTGTTCAGCCACGTAATCCCCGCGCGCAGTTTCCGCAGCACGCGCAGACCCTTATTCTGATCTGTGGTGAAAACCCCGCCTGCAAGTCCGTAAATCGTGTCGTTCGCGAGTTGCACCGCTTCCTCCTCGGAATCAAAAAGCTGCACGACGAGCACGGGCCCAAAAATTTCCTCGCGCACGATCCGCATGTTCGGACGCGTCTGCGCAAAAATCGTCGGCGCGACAAAGTTTCCTTTCGCCAGCGCGCCATCGGTTAAACGTCCGCCGCCACACAGCACTTCCGCGCCTTCCGCTTTCCCGACTTCGATGTAATCCAGCACGCGCTGCATATGCTGCGGCGAGATCAGCGGCCCCATCTCCGTCTCCGCCGCGAGCCCATCGCCGACGACGATCCGACCGCTCGCCTCCGCCAGCCTCGCAAGAAATTTGTCCGCGATTTTCCGCTCCAAAATCAGCCGTGATCCCGCGCTGCACACTTCGCCTTGTCCGGCAAAAATCGCGAACATCGCGAACTCGATTGCCACGTCGAAATCCGCATCCGCGAACACGATGCACGGCGATTTTCCACCGAGTTCCAGCGTCACCTTTTTCAGATTCCCCAGCGCCGCACTCGCGATCTTCCGCCCCGTCGCCGTGCCGCCCGTGAAAGCAATCTTGTCCACGAGTGGACTCGCAGCCAACGCCCCGCCAACCGTCGGACCGGGACCGAGAAGCAACTGCGCTGCCCCCGCCGGAAAGCCTGCTTCCGCGATCAATTCAAAGAGCCGGATCGCCGTGAGCGGCGTCGTTTCCGCCGGTTTCAAAATGCAGCAATTCCCCGCCGCGAGCCCCGGCGCAAGTTTCCACGCCGCCATCAGCAGCGGGTAATTCCACGGAATGATCTGCCCGCAAACCCCGATCGGCTCGCGCACCACCATCGCCTGAATCGCCGGGTCGCCGACTTCATAAGTCTGCCCGAGCGGCTTTGTGATCAGCCCCGCGTAATACCGAAAACAACCCGCCGTATCCGCGACATCATACTTCGCCTCGCGCAGCGGCTTCCCGTTGTTCCGCGTCTCCAAATCCGCCAGCGCGTCCGCATTTTTTTCGATGAGGTCGGCGAGTTTGAAAAGAAACGATGCCCGCTCCGCCGCCCGCATCTGCGGCCACGGTCCTTCGTCAAAAGAGCGCCGCGCAAATTCGATCGCCCGATCCGCGTCGCGTTCGCCCCCATCGGCCACGACACCGATCACTTCATTGTTCGCCGGATTCAGGATTTCGCGCGTCGCGTCGTCCGCCGCTTCCACCCACGCACCGCCGAGAAACATCGGGGAAGTTTTCATGAAAAGAATGTCGCCCGATTTCCCCATCCGGCAATGGCGCCGAAACCGCCCCGCATCTTTTTCACTCTCCGCCATCATGACACCGCTCTCCCACCGGCACCCTGACCGGACTCGCCTAGTAAAGCATCGACTCCTCGGGCGGCTTGGATTTCTCGACGTTGGTCGCTTTCAATACCGCGGTCTGGCGACCGTTTTCGACCGGGAAAGTCGCGATGCCGGTGATTTTGATCCACGTCATTTCGGGAACGTCGGGCACCGTCTCCGCCTCTGCGAGCACTGCCACGGGCCGGGCGTCCGCGGCGCAGCACGTCATAAACATCCGCACAGCCTTGAAGCGCTTTCCCGCGCCGCTGCCTGATTTATCCGGCATGAGCTGGCCGACCAGCTCCACCGTTTTCCCCTCGAAATCTCCGCGCAACGTTTTGTCCTGCGCGGCGTAAAGCAGGTCGAGAACTTCCGCCACGATGTGCCCGTCCGGCGTGCGCTGGAGATAGTCGCCGGGCGATGGCTCCGGCGTCGTCGCGGGTGGCGCGGCCGTATCGCCATTGGTCGGGAGCGGGCTCTCGACCGGTTGCGAGATCGCCTCCCGCGATGGTGCGGCACCGAGCGCCGCTGCGTCGGTGATGATCCCGCGATTCTCCATCGTCGCCTTTCCAAAAGCATCCGGCGAAAAAACAGCGGCGACGCTGATCGGCAGCAGCAGCACGAGAAAGGTCAGGATTTTCCCCGCCGCGAGTCGCGAAAAAGGATGGCCGCAAGAAGTATCGCTACAGCACTCGGCATCCGCAGAGCGGAAAAGAAAGACGGCCGCCATCGCGGCGAGCACGATGCCCGCGACGAGCACGTAGGTGCGAAAAGTCGGGATGAGAAAGGCCGTGATGCGTCCGCTGAAGTAGAAGTAAAGCAGCACGGCGCTCCACGCGGCGAGAGTGGCGCAAGGCAGCCAGCGGGAGAAAAGTTTGTTCGTCATCGCGGCGGAAAGGTAAGCGGCAAGATGTGTGGCGACAAATGGAACATTCGGATTTTGAAACCGCGAAGGACGCCAAGAACACGAAGGGCGGAAGGTATTGGTTTCTGCAACTTCGCGCCCTTGGCGTTCTTCGCGGTTCACCTCTCCATTGCTCATTTTGAAAAACCTCCTGCTCGCGCTCATCCTCGCCGTCTCATCCGCCCTCGCCGCGCCGAATCCCGATCCGTATCCCAAGCCATCGAGCAAGAAAGGACTGCAAGACCAGATGGTCGATGACGCGCTCGCGCTCGGGATCAAACATGCTGGTTTGAACTGCCATCTCGCCAGTCTCGTCGATCTCGCTCCACAGCCGGGCAGCTTGAAATGGACGATGAACGGTCAGGACTATTTTTTCAAAAAAGGCGGCATCGAAAATCTGGATGCGAGCGTGAAACCGCTCTCCGACGCTGGCGTGCTCGTGAGCCTGATCCTGCTCAACTACGAAAATCACAACGCGCCGCTCGACGCGATTTTCATGCACCCGAAATACGACGCGGCTGCCAAGACGAATCACATGAGCGCGTTCAATACGGTGACGCCCGACGGCGTGCGGTATCTGCGTGCGGTGGTCGCGTTTCTCGCGGATCGCTACAGCGCCGCGGAGGCAGCGCACGGGCGCGTGTGGAATTACATCGTGGGCAACGAAGTGAACTCGCAGTGGTGGTGGAATAATCAGGGCCGCGCGACCACGGAAGAAGTCGCGAGCGACTACGAGCACGCGGTGCGGCTCGTTCACGAAGCGGTGCGGCTTTCGTCGGTGAATGCACGCGTCTTTCTGTCGTTCGAGCATCATTGGGGTATCCGCTACCCGCCCGGCGCGCCGGATCAATCCTGCCCCGGTCGCGATCTCCTCGCCGCGTTTGCCAAGTTCGCCCGCGAGCGCGGCGACTTCGGCTGGAATCTCGCGTTTCACCCGTATCCCGAAAACCTCGGTGAACCGATCTTCTGGAAAGACAAATCCGCGACCGCCGCCGACGACTCTCCACGTATCACTTTCAAA
The DNA here is from genome assembly GCA_038228115.1 of Chthoniobacterales bacterium. Taxonomy (GTDB): domain Bacteria; phylum Verrucomicrobiota; class Verrucomicrobiia; order Chthoniobacterales; family Chthoniobacteraceae; genus JANLQB01. The sequence continues at coordinate 85,506 of JBBRPM010000001.1, read as the reverse complement.
AACCTCGAAGTCCTCGTGAAACACATGCGCCAACCCGAACTGCTATACCGAGGCCAGCCGCGCCGCGTCATCCTTTCCGAGCAGGGCTTCCACTGCCCCGACCGCCCCGAAGGCGAGCGCGATCAAGCCGCCGCCTATTGCGCCGCCTATTGGAAAGTCGCGCATCTCGATGGCATCGACTCCTTCATCCTGCACCGCCACGTCGATCACGCCCACGAAGGCCTGAACCTCGGCCTTTGGACGCACAAGCCTGGCACGATTTCTACGCCCGATCGTCACCGGCAAATGTATGACGTCTTCAAAGCCGCCGACACGCCAGCGTGGGAAGCCGCCTTCCGCTTCGCGCTACCAGTAGTAGGGATTGAGAAGTGGGAGGACTTGCTCCCGAAATAAAGTCGCGCCTTTTCATCACTACGTCGGTTCGCCAATCTCCGGGCCGTTCTCAATCCCACGCCCATGCCCGACGAATTCCCCTACGACGTTTTTCTCAGCCACAGCGCGAAGGACAAGGCGGTGGTGCGCCCGCTGGCGGAGCGGTTGCGCGCGGACGGGGTGAAGGTGTGGTTCGATGAATGGGTGCTCAAGCCAGGCGACAGCATCCCGGCGAAGATTGAGGAAGGGCTGGAGCGCTCGCGCGTGCTGGTGCTCTGCATGTCGGCGCATGCGTTCAACTCGGACTGGGGGCAATTGGAGTCCGGCACGTTCCGGTTTCACGACCCGCTGAACAAGGATCGCCGCTTCCTTCCCCTGCGCCTCGACGACGCACCCATCAAAGGCTCCCTGGCGCAATTCCTTTGTCGGCCTACGCATTTTGAATCGCAATGGCGTCAGAACTAGAGTCGTCTCTTGTAAGTGATAAGAACCCACACCACAGAAGTCATGGAATCAGGCAGCGGTGCTGGAAAATCCCGCTCCGCCTCGCGCCACGATCTATCTATCACGCATGATTGACCGCGAACTGAAGGACATCACCGAAGCTGATCTACAGCGCCTAATCGAGACCCCGGTCATGGAAAGTGACCGAATCGAGTATAAGGTCCAAATCACGCTGACCTTGGACGACTCAAAGAAGAAGTTTCTCGCGAGCATTGCTTCTTTTGCGAACGCTTCCGGCGGAGATCTCATTTACGGCATGGAGGCCGACAATGGCCGCCCCGTTGCGCTCAAAGCACTCGCAAACTTCAATCCTGATGCTGAGAGCATCCGCATCCGCGACCTCATTCGCACCGGCATCGCGCCGACGGTCTTCACCGCTGAGACTCAAGCCGTGTCACTCAGCAGCGGTGGCGAGGTCCTAGTCATCCGCGTTCGCAAGACATGGGCGGGCGCGCATATGGTCACCTATGGTGGCGATAACCGATTTTACATTCGTCATGGAGGTGCGCGGCGGATGATGGATGTGACCGAAATTCGTTCCGCATTCACGCTCTCCGAGAGCACTATTGAGCGCGTCCAACGGTTCCGTCTCGAACGCCTCGGTGCCATTCTCTCGGACGACACACCCTGCCCATTAGCGGGCAAGGCTGCGTTAGTTTTCCATATTGTGCCGGTGCGTGCGTTCGATCCGGCGTTTCGTCCCAATCTGCGCGCAATCGATAAGCTGCAAACCCTGCTCCGGCCCATCGCAGCATCAGGCTGGGGCTTGCGGCAGGAATTTGATGGCGTCTATGCCACCGAGGGATCAAGGACGGAAGATTCTTCTGGCTACATCTTTCTCTTCCGCAACGGTGCATTGGAAGTGGTCGATACCGGATGCTTGAATGCGATGGGTGAGCAGCGCTTGATTCCAAGTCTCTCATTTGAAGAACACCTTTTTGACGGGTTACCAAACTGGCTGTCAGCACTCGAAGCTGTCGGCGTGGAACCACCCGTTGTCCTGATGTTAAGTTTGCTCAACGCGAAGGGCTACCACATGGCTGTCACCCCTGGCGTCAGAGGCCGCGGGACACATGCGATCTCGCGCGATCACCTGCACGTCCCCGGCACGGTGCTTGAGACCCTTTCCATCGAATCCAAAAACCAAGACACCCCGCTCAACGCGTTTGCTATCCTGCGTCCGCACGTCGATGCGGTGTGGAATGCTTGCGGCTTCTGGCAATCCAACTACTACGACGCCGAAGGAAAATGGACCGGGCGTAGCGGCTAATTCATGAATCTTTCCCGTGGGTCTGTCGGGGTGCATGGCTGGAGCAACGCGTGCGACATCTCCTGTCCCGCCCCGTTGAGGCTTGACGATTTTACGGGCCGTTGCCCCAGGGCGTCGCTCGCGGACTCGCTTTGCCCTGGGCTGGCTTGTGGACGGGCCTTTGGCCCTCAGCGGCGACTTTGCGAATCTTCAGGCCAACGGCCTGCGACAAGCCAGCCCAGGGCAAGCGAGGAACGAGCGCCGCCCTGGGATCTGCCGGACCAAATGGAAACAAGCCCCAACGGGGCGCGACAAACCGCGCTTCAATCCCAGACGTATCGTTCATCAATCTCCACGCCATGTTTCCGGCAAAGCGCCCGGAACTCATCCTGATACGACACCCCGCGATGATGCTCCTCCTGGGTCGCGACATAGGCCCGGACCTGCTCGACGTTCGATTGGCTCACGGAAAATGAGCCATAGCCACCTTGCCAGTAGAAGTCCCGATAGGCCGGTCCCTGTTCCTTCATCCATTTTGATGGACTGCCCTTTGCCACCTCGACCAAGCCGGCGATGGTGACGGTCCGGGATAGGTTGCAGAGTATGTGGACGTGATCTTCCACGCCATTGATGAGGATGGGCTCGCACCCGATGGCTTGCAGGGCACCCGCCATGTATGCGTGCAGGCGGGCGCGGAGTTCCGGGTCTTTGAGAAAAGGAACGCGTTTCTTCGTGCTGAAGACGACATGCAGGACGACGCGGGCGAGGGATTGCGGCATAGCGGAGCAAGATTGTTACGCCCCGTTGGGGCTTTGCCGATTCCATATTTCCAGACCCAGGGCGGCGCTCGTCCCTCGCTTGCCCTGGGCTGGCTTGTTGCGGGCCTTTGGCCCTCTGCACCGAGCATCATCTGCGTGGGCTGCGAGGAGCGGGTGCCGCTCTGGGATGAGATGGAGCAGTGCTTCGCCAGCCCGGCGATTCAGCAGCAGATGCGCGACATGCAGGAGGAGTCCGCCATCGAGCTGAACAACCAGAGCAAGGAACGCGCGCTGGTGGGCGAGGTCATTTGATGCTCCCTGCCGGTCGCACCCTTCGGGCACGTCGCTTCGCTCCTGTCCATCTCGCTCCGCTCCGTTCCACCGTGGCGCTCGCGGACCAGATCAGCCGGGAGTTCAAGGTGAGCGATCAGGGCATCGACATGGAGATCGAGTTCAATGACGACGCGCACGAGGCCACGGGCGGGAAGCTCTACCTGCAACTCAAGTCGGGCGATTCCTAAACGCGCAAGCGCAGGAGTGATGGCGCATTTTCACGCTCGAGAAACAGCGCCAAGCGGAATACTGGATGGCGCAGGCGTTCCCCGTGCTGCTGGTGATCCGCAATTCCGAGGGCGAAGTCCGCTGGATGGAAGTGCGCGACTGGCTGAAGCGAGAGAGCGACAATGGGAAGAAGCCGGTGAAGCAAATCGTCTTCGAGGGGGAGCGGTTCGACGTGATGAGTGTGCGGACTCGCCCGTCTGCCAACCTCCGCTATTCCCCTCCGCCTCCTCGGCGGTGGCGGGACAAAGCCCTAGGTGCTACACTAGCGCCGTAACTGGACGAATCCGCTCTGGGATGCGCTGGAGAGGAAGTTTGCCAGCGAGGCGGTGCGCCAGCAGGTGGAGGAACTACAGGCGGACGACTTGGCGAAGCTGACGACGCGCCGGAAAGGGAAGCTGCTCGTGCTCGATGTCGGCGCGCGCATCACGAGCGCGAATCAGAAGTGGATGGAAGTGCCGGGGGACGAAGACGACGGGATCGATCTGCTGGTCGAGTTCACCGATGAGGAGGGCAACGGCATCGGCAACAAGGGACTCTGTCTGCAACTCAAGGCCGGCAATTCGCACCTGACGAAGCGGAAGTCCGATGGCGTGGAGATTTTCACGATCAAGAAACAACGCTGGGTGGAGACGTGGATGAATCAGAAGTTTCCGGTGATGCTGGTGATCGGCACGTTCTCCGAGGAGGACGAGCGGGCTATCGGGAAGGAGAAGGTGGAGTTCGCCGAGGTGCGCTGGATGGAAATCAGCAGCGTGCTCAAACGCGAAAGCGTGAACGGGACGAAGCCGGCGAAGCAGATCGAGTTCAAAGGCGAACGGCTGGATATGAGCAGCGTGCGGCGGTGGCGGGAGAAGGTTCTGGTGCAAACTTCAAAGTAGATCGCTTGCTGGGATCAAACTCTCCGAATTCGGCTACAGCCGATGCTTCCATCGAGTGCCGCATCTGATGCCTTTCGCCGGCGTTTTCTAGGCCGGGAAATAATCTCACCCGGCTGGTTGACAATCCTCTCATCCGCAGCTTTGATCTCGCCCCCGCTCGTTCGGGCTCCACTTTTTACTCATCCCTGCCATGCCTACGACTGAAGTCATCCTTACTGAAAAAATCGAACATCTCGGTGCTGAAGCCGATGTCGTGAAGGTTAAAGCCGGTTACGCCCGGAATTTCCTGATCCCGCAGAAGAAGGCCGTGGAGATCACGCCTGCGACGATGAAGCGGATCAATTCGCTCAAGGCGAAGCGTGCGGAGCGGGAGGCGAAGGAATTGAACGAGGCGGAGGAATTGGCGCGTCGTATCAACAAGCTCAAGATTACCATGGAACTCGAAACCGGCGCGACCGGGAAGGCGTTCGGCTCCATCACGGCGGCGGACATCGGAGATCGCCTCTTGAAGGAACTCGGCGCGAAGGCGAACGTCGATCGTCACCGCATCCATCTGGAGAAGCCGATCAAGGAAAGCGGCGCACACGAAGTCACGATCAAGCTGCACGCGGACGTGGTCGCGAAGCTCGTGGTGAACGTGAAGGCGACCGGCCAGCCGGACGCTCCCGCAGCCGACGAAGGCGCGGAGGAAAAGACGGAAGGCTTCAAGGCCAAGCCGAAGGCGAAGCACACCAAGTAACGCCAAATGGCAGACGAGGCTTCCACGAAAAGTGCGAAGCCCGCGAGAAAAGCGGGAAACCGGGGAGACACGGACCTTCAGCAAAAGGTCAGTTATCTGCCCGATATTCACAGGTTATTGCCACAGTCGCCGGACGCCGAGCAGGGCATCCTCGCGTCGCTGCTGCTCGCCCCTCGCGAGGTCGGCGGACTGTGTGCGGAGAAGGGTCTCGCGCCGACCAATTTTCACATCCCTTCTCACTCTACGATCTATGCAGAACTGCTGGATATGTGGGACAAAAATGCGCCCATCGATGTCATCACGCTGAGCCAGCGATTGCGCGATAAAAGTCTGCTCGAATCGTGCGGCGGCGCGGCCTTCGTCACACAGTTATTCACATTCCTGCCGACGGCTGCGAATGCCGCGTATTACCTCGAAATCGTTCAGGAGAAATACACGCTTCGCGAAATCATCCGCGTCTGCACGGAATACGCCGCGCGCAGCTACGACGAGCAGCACGATGTCCACACGCTGCTCGACGAAGTGGAGACGCGGATTTTCGAGATTGCGAAGGAGCGGTTCAAGGACAAGACCGCGAGTTTGAAGGATCAGTTGATGTCGGCGATCGGCAGCATCCAGGAGCTGTACGACCGGCGCGGCACGATTTCGGGGCTGGCGACTGGCCTTGCGGATTTCGACAAGATGACGGATGGCCTGCATGGCGCGGAAATGATCGTGATCGCGGCACGTCCTTCCATGGGGAAAACCGCGCTGGCGATGAACATGGCGGAACACATCGCGGTGGAGCTGCAAAAGCCGATCGCCGTTTTCTCGCTGGAAATGAGCAGCCAGCAGCTCGTGCAGCGGCTCCTCTGCTCGCGGGCGAAAGTGAACCTTGGCCGGGTGCGCGAGGGTTTTCTGAGCGAGCGCGATTTCCCGGCGCTGACGGCGGCGGCGTCGAAACTATCCGCCGCCAAGATGTTCATCGACGACACGGCCGGCATCTCGATTCTCGAACTCCGCGCGAAAGCCCGCCGACTGAAATCGCAACACGATATTCAGGCAATCTTCATCGATTACCTTCAGCTTTTGAAAAGCACGAGCCGTCGCGCGCAGGACAATCGCCAGCTCGAAATCGCGGAAATTTCCAGCGGTCTCAAAGCGCTCGCGAAAGAGCTGAATCTTCCCATCGTCGTGCTCGCACAGCTCAATCGTAATCCCGAGTCACGCAGCGGCGACGCCAAGGGCCGCCCGCGCCTGAGCGATCTCCGCGAATCCGGCAGCATCGAGCAGGACGCCGATCTCGTGGGCTTGCTCGTGCGCGAAGAATACTACGCCGACACTGACGAGGATAAAAAAGCATCCGAGGGCAAGGCGACGCTCATCATCGCGAAGCAGCGCAACGGCCCTGTCGGCGATGTGCGGCTTACTTTTTTGAAAGAGTTCACGCGCTTCGAGACGAGGGCGGACGAAGCGCCGGACGAAGAGTAGCGCTTGATCGCGAGCGGACCTCGCTTTTTCGCCAGTGGTCCGTTTAGATTTTCCCGCGCACTTCCCCTTGCCATGAATACACCTCGCCTCCTCATCGGCACTGCCTGGGTCGCCACCCTCGCCGCCGCTTACTTCATCGGCGGCAGCAGCGGTGAGCCTTCGCGCTCGAATGCCATCGCCTCCGGCGCTCCCGCTCCCGCGAGCACCGCGGCTCCTGCGACCACCGTGCCCATTTCCACGACTCACGCCGGCGGCGCGGGCGATGAGACGACGGCGGGGACGAAGCGCGACATCCCGTCGATCATCGCGCAGGCGCGTTTGCAAATGGGCGGTGGGATGGGCGGCATGATGAATATCCGCGCGATGCTGCGCGCCATCGCGCCGATCGCGGAGCTGGATGATTCGCAGATTCAGGACGCGCTTTCGGAGGTGGAAAAGACCGTCCGCGAGCCGCAGCAAAAGGTGATGTTTTACTCGCTGCTGCTCGGGCAGTGGGCGGAAACTGATGGGCGGGCGGCGATGAAGTATGCGCAGGAGAAGCTGGAAAAGGGCTCGATGTTTGACATGGGCGTGACGTCGTCCGTGCTCGGCACGTGGGCACATCGCGATCCGGAGGCCGTCTGGAAATGGCTGGAAACAGAACGCACGGATGACGGCAACGACCGCACGCGGATGATGGCGATCAGCTCGGTCTTCGCGGGCATGGCGTCGAACAATTTGGAGTCCGCCTTTTCCCGACTCGCCTCGCTCGACGACCAGACGCGCACGATGGCACTGAATGGGATCGCGATGAGTGCGGGCGATGAGGATTCGCGCCGCCGCATTTTAGCGCGCTCCGCCACGCTGCCGCCAGAGCAGCGAAATCAAATCCGCCAGGCCACGATCGGGCAGTGGACGATGAGCAATTCGGACGAGGCGATCGCGTGGATCCGCTCGCTCCCGGCGGACGAGCAAAAGCCGCTGCGGGAATCCGCCGGGCAGATGATGCTGATGATGAAGCCCGCCGCCGCCGCCGATTTCATGCTCGAAGGCGCGGAGGAAAAGGACAAACCGCAGCTCTACAATCGCGTCGCGATGCAGTGGGCGGGACAGGATGCGCGGGCGGCTGGCGAGTGGCTGACCAAACAGCCGCAAGGCCCCGAACTCGACAGCGCGCGACAGACTTTCGCGGGCGTCGTCGCCCAGCGCGATTCGGCGGCGGCGATGGATTGGGCGCGCAGTGTGCAGGATGAAAATCAACGCGTTCAGTCCGTGGGCATGGTCTATCAAATGTGGCGCGGCAAAGATGCGAAGGCGGCGGATGCCGCGCTCGCCGGCTCCGGTTTGCCTGCGGAAAAGATCCAGGAGTTCCAAGCCACGCAAACACCCGATGCGGCACGCGCCGGCGCTGGCGTGGAGGCCACGCCGACTCCGGTGAAGTAGGACGCGCAGACCGCTTTTCCACCCGATGAAACGCTTCACCGCGCCGTGCCTCGCCGCTTTCCTCGTCACGCTGACGAGCGCCTGCACGCCGATCAACGTGATGGGGCGTAACATTCCTGAGAGCGAATACCGCGCGATGTACGATGCCGACATCGCACGGGAAAAGCGCGGGCTTCCACAGATCAACGGGCACGATGAATACGGTCGGGTCGCGGGCTGGGATGAGTATTGGTGCTCGATCGGCGGCACGAGCGCGGTGCCGGGTGACGCGCGCACGCGCCGGCTGAAAAATTACATCATCACCCATCGCCGCGCAGTCGATTTGCCCGAGCTGAGCTGCGCGGGAAATTGAATCGCGATTGGCTTTCGCGGCGCGGTGCGAGTAAGCGTGGCATTCACCGTGTCACCGCTTTGGATTCCGCCCACTCCTGTCGATCTCGCCGCCGTGAAAGCGCTCGCCGGCCAGCTCGGCGTCGCGCCTTTCATCGCGGAGCTGCTGGTGCGGCGCGGATTCGGCACCGACGCGGAAGCAGCCAGCTTCCTTGATCCGCGGCTGAAGACGCTCAGCGATCCGTTTCTTCTGCCCGACATGGAGCGCGCGGTGGATCGTCTGCTTCTCGCGATCGACAAGGGCGAGCGCATCGTGCTTTACGGCGACTACGATGTGGACGGCGTCACGTCGCTTGCACTCTTCACGCGGGTGCTGCGCGCGTTCGGAGCGAGGCCAGAGTGTTTCCTCCCGCTGCGCATGGATGAAGGCTACGGCTTGAGCGCGGACGGCATCGCGCGCTGCGTCGAGACGTTTCATCCGCAGCTCCTCGTCGCCGTCGATTGCGGCACTTCTTCCGTCGCGGAAATTGCCGCGCTGCATGCGAACGGCGTGGATGCAATCGTGGTCGATCATCACGAGGCCAAGGACACGCTGCCGGAATGTATCGCGCTCGTGAATCCGAAGTGCGGCCAGGGATTCGAGTATCTGTGCAGTGTCGGACTCGTTTTCAAAGTCGCGCACGCGCTGCTGAAAAAGCGGCCGCTCGCGCATTTCGATTTGCGCGATCACCTCGATCTCGTCGCACTCGGGACGGTCGCGGATTTGGTCCCGCTGAAGGAGGAAAATCGCATCCTCGTGAAGCACGGCCTGCGACGCCTGGAGCGCACGAATTCGGTCGGGCTGCGCGAGCTGATGGATGTCGCGTCGGTGCGTCCGCCGCTCACGCCGTCCGATGTCGGCTTTAAGATCGGCCCGCGCATGAATGCCGCCGGGAGACTCGGCACCGCGGAGGAGGCGCTGGAGCTTCTCCTCACCGAGGACCGCACACGTGCGCGCTCGCTGGCGGCGGATCTCGATGTGCAAAACCGCGAGCGCCGGGCGGTCGAGGATCATGTGCTGACGCAGGCGGAGGCGCAGCTCGCGACTTGGTTCGATGCGACACGCGATGCGGCGATCGTGGTCGGCGGCGTTGGCTGGCATCCGGGCGTGGTCGGTATCGTGGCGTCGCGTTTGCTGCGGCAGCATCATCGCCCGACGCTGGTGATCGGCTTCGATGAAAACGGCATGGGGAAGGGGAGCGGGCGCAGCATCGAAGGGCTTTCGCTGGTGCATGCGCTCACGCACTGCGGGTCGCATTTGGAAAAATACGGCGGTCACGAAATGGCCGCGGGCTTGAATCTGCGGCGCGAATCGTTCGATGTTTTTCGCGACGCGTTCCGCGAATGCGCGCGTGAAATTTTAAGCGCCGAGCAGCTTCAGGAGCGGATGCATCTCGATGTGGAGATCACGCTGGGCGACATCAATTTCGAGCTGCTCGCGCAATACTGTGCGCTGCAACCTTTCGGCATGGGGAATCGCCAGCCGACCTTTTTTGCGCGCGGCGTGACGCTGGCCGGCGAGCCGCGCGTCATGAAGGAAAAGCATCTCTCGCTCATGCTGCGGCAGGGCGGCGATGAGTATCGCGCGGTGTGGTTTGGCGCGGTGTCGGAGAAGCTGCCGCGGCTGCCGTGGGACATCGCGTTTCACCTGGAGCGCAACGAATATCAGGGCGTCGTCTCTGCGCAGATCCACATGCGCGCGGTGCGATCGGCGCAGTAGCGCGGAAGCGTTATTTGGAGTGGATGCTCTGCTTCCAGCCGGCGTCCGAGGTTTCCCAAAGCGCCTCCTGGATGATGTGGCGGAACGCCCAGATGAGGCACGCCGCGGCAAACCCGGCGAAGATCATCATGATGAATTTGTGCGTGAACGTGCTGCTCATTCCTGCTGGTGAAAGCAGGTCGTTTGCCGCGGTCACCAGAATCCTGTTTTGCCGGTCTGCAGGATGTAGAGACCGAGCCCGAGATTTGTGATCGCGTGGACGAGGACGCACGAGCTGAGGCTGCGGGTGCGGATGGCGACGAAATTGAAAAGCACGCCGGTGAGCAGGGCTGCGGGCCAGTCTGGCGGCGTGTGTTCGAGCATGAAAAAGAGCGTCACGATGCTGAAGGACTTCCACTGGAAGGTGCCGAACGGGACTTTCAAAAAATCCGAATCGATGAACCAGCGAAGGAGAAAACCGCGCCAGAAAATTTCCTCCACGAGCGGCACGATGATGACCATCCGCACAAAGCGGACGCCGATATTTAAGAAGTAAGGCCAGCCGCTCGCGCCGAAAAAAGCGGGGTCGAAACCGGGGGTGCGCTTCGAGGCCGGGTGAAAGGATTCGACGACATAGGCGAGCGGGGAAACCCAGAGCGCGAGCGCGAGGAGGCCGATGAAGACGGTGAACAAAACGTGCGTCGGCGGACGCCATTCGTAATGCCGCCACCAATGAAACAAGAGCGCGCCGCAGATGAGGACCTGCGCGGGATGCATCCAGTATTGGGATTTCGAAAAGACCCAGAACGCACGTCCATCGAAGAGGCCGCTGAGCAATTGGGCGAAGGCCATCACGCCGAGGAAAACGGCGAGCGGCCCGAAAAACGCTTTCTCGGAGGAGGAAGAACCAGACATCGGAAACAATGGAAGCCGCGCAAGAAACCAGAACGCCCCCTGCAACGCCAGAGCAACTCCTCGCCATTTTGGAGATGCAGCGCCAGACCGCGCGCGGGCGACGACAGACCGGCGCGACGCCGAGACGTGTGGCGCTGCTGGCGGGCGGTTTGCTGCTGATCGTGGCGGGCTGCTGCGCGGCGCTCTTAGTTTTGCAACAAATGCTCTCCGATTTGCAAAGGCACCCCGGCCAGCCGGACTCATCCGAGCCGGTGGCGCAGGAAAATCCGGGAAATTTCACGAAGTGAATCCCGCGGGCACATCGACTGCTAAACGTTAATCGAAATGGCTAAAGCTCCCTCATCTGTGATTGGGATCGACCTCGGTCGATATTCTCTCAAATCCGTTTTGCTCCAGCGCAAAAGCGGTGACCGCTTTGCGCTGACGCACTATGCGACTCATCTTTTACCCGAGGGCGTGGATAGCGCGGACCAACTCGGGCGCGAACTGAAGACGCTGCTCAAGAGCATGGGCGGGAGCTGCAAAACCTGCGCGGTCGGCATCTCCAGCCCGGACGCGCTCATCCGCATCATCGAGCAGCCCGCCACGCCGCCGCATATTTTGCGGGATGCGCTGCGCTTAAACGGCATGACGCTGCTGAATCAGGACTGCAAAAGCTTCGTCCTCGATTGCGACGAGATTCCATCCAGCGAACCGGTGACGCCGGGGCAGCACAGCAACACGCGGAAGTATCTCGTCGGCGGATTGCCGCGGACGCAGGTGACGCAGATTGCCGAGATGTTTGGCAAAGGTCTCCAGCCGCTGTCGGCCATGCAGATCGCGCCGATTTGTTTGTTCAATGCCTTCGAGTTTGCGCAGCCCGAGGTTTTCAATCAGCGCCCGTTTTTCCTCATCGATATCGGCCACACCAGCTCGACGATGATGATCGGGACGAAGCGCGAACTCGTGCTCGTCCGCCAGATCGATTTCGGCGGACGCCTGCTCATCGAGACGCTGATGGCGCTGAGCGGCGAGTCGCGCGAATCGGTCTTCACCGCGCTGGAGCAGGAAGACGAGGTGATGATCGAAAACACGCGCATGGCGCTGATGATCCTCACGCGCGAGGTCGGCAGTTCGATCGGATTTTTTGAAGGCCGGCGCGAGGACACGATCCAGCAGGTTTGGATTTCCGGCGGGCCTTCCAAATCGAAAACGCTCGTAAAAGTGATGAGCGAGGAACTCCGGCTCCCCTGCCTTTCGTGGAGCGTCGGCGAACGCTGCGAACTCACCGTCTCCGGCGACAAGAAAGCGCGCTTCGCGGAAGACGCCGCCGATTTCAATGTCGCGTGCGGAGCAGCCGCTGAACTCCTGACTGCTTAAACCCATGGCCCTTCGTCTCAATCTCACTCACGAAATCATGCAGGCGGAACGCCTGCGCAAACGCGACCCGCTCAAGCTCTCCATCATGGGCCTGAGCGCGATCGCGGCGTGCTTCGCCTGCTATTACTTTTTCCAGCTCGCGAAGATGGGCGTCATTTCCCAGGAATACGCGCACAAGAAAGCGGAGTTCGACGCGCTCGAGCCCAAGGCCACAGAAGCCAGGAAGCACGAGGATGAATTGCAGATGACCATTCGCGCGGCGGACAACATGGTCCAGCGCGTCGAGGGCCGCTTTTACTGGGCACCGATGATCGAGCAACTCGTGGACGCCGTGCCGCCGGAAGTACAGATCACCAAGTTCGCTGGCGACGTGCAGGGCAGTGCGAATAAGAAATGCCGCCTGACCATCGACGGCCTTTCCGCCGGCACTGATCCGCGCAAGGTCGCGGAGGATTTGCGGACTTCGATCGCGGAGTCTTTCGGGAAGAAATACAAGAACGTCACGTCGAGCTTTCGCTCGCTCGAGGACGGCATCGAATCCGTGCAACTCAACGGCGCACAACGGCCCACCGCGACGTTTGCGATCAACGTGGAATTCCAAGGCGGCGACGAACTCGCGCAGGCCGCCACAACCCGCAGCACGAAAAAGAAATGAAACTCGGAAAAGAAGAGATCCAAAAAATCGTCCTCGGCGGCCTCATGCTCATCGGGATCGTGTATGTCTATTTCAACATGCTGCTCGGCCCGCTGGTCCAGCGGCAGGCGCTGGTGAAACAGAGCATCACCGACCTCGATCCGCAGATCGCGGCGGCGCAGGCGCAGATCAAAAAAACCGCGTCCATCGAGACGTCCGCCCCGGCTTCCACCCGCACGCTCGCTCAGGTCAGCGCGATGATTCCCGAAGGCTCGCCCGTCGCGTGGTTTCCCACCCGGCTCGCCGATTTTTTTAAGAAACAAGGCGTGGATAAAGCCGCGACGCGGATGGCCACGGAAGCGGAGGATAAAAACATGCCCGGCTTCCGCCGCATCAGTTGGAGCGTGGACTTGCCGCGCGTCGATTTCATCCCCTTTGCCGCCGCGCTTTCCATGCTCGAAAACGAAGAGCCACTCCTCGAAATCGGCACCATCCAAATCGATACCAGCCGCGACGACTTCGATTCGCAGCACGTCCTGATGACCGTCAACAACCTCGTAAAACAATGAACGCCACCATCCGCGCCCTCCTCACCACCGCCGCGTCCGCGACCTTTTTCGGCAGCCTCCACGCTGGCGAGACAAAGCCCGCTCCCGGAGCCAAAGCACCCGAGGAAGTCGGCACTTACGAACTGAAGAAAAAGTCCACTTTCACGCTGGCCTCCACCCGGCGAGCGCCGTTCTGGCCGATTGGCTGGGTGAAGCCCGCGAAGGGCGAGGTCCACACGGAGATCACGCAAGCACCGAAGGCAAAGCTGGATGAGAACGCGTTCAACGTGACCAGCATTCTCGTCGGAAATCCTTCGCTCGCCGTCATCAATGCGCGCGCCTATAGCGAAGGTGAATTCATTCGACTGCCAAAAAGCAGCGCGCCGCCGATGAAGGTGCGCGTCCAGCAAATCGGCGACGGCACCGTCACCCTGAGCTACGAAAAGCAGACCTTCACCATCTCGCTCAAGCGCCAGGAACTCGTCGCGCACAAAGCGGACGAAGATCTCCTGACGCAGGACCGCTAACGATCCGCCGCGGCATTCAGCTCCGCCAGCACCTCGGGATCGCGCACGTCGGCCCACTCGCCGGTCAACTCGATCACTCGCACCAGATTCCCGCTTTGCGCCAGCGTGCGAATCGCATCCGTTAGCTCATACTCGCCGCGCGGTGACTTCTCCAGCTTCGCGATGTGGGTGAAAATGCTCGGGCGAAACGTATAGACGCCGGCGTTATACCAAGGGCTCGTCGGCTCGCCAGGCTTCGGCTTCTCGCGCAAGTCCGTCATCTCAAAACGCTCGTTCACAAACACCGCCCCGCCCTGCGCGATTTCGCCGGGATTATGCTTCACGCTCACCAGCGCCTCCGCCTCCCCGAGTGCGACGAGCCGTCCGTAATTCTCCGGCGTCACCAGGATGTCCCCGTAGCTCAGCACGAATCCATCTGCCCCCACAAACTCCTCCGCCAGCGCCACCACCCGCCCCGTCCCGTCTTGGACGACCTGCGTCGTGTATTCCACCGAAACGCCAAACCGCGACCCATCTCCAAAAAAGTCCGTCACCACATCCGCGCGATATCCGACGACAATCAGAAAATGCGTCACCCCCGCCGCCGCGAGCCCCTCCACGATATGTTGCAAAATCGGCTTCCCCCGCACCGCGATCATCGGTTTGGGAAGGTCATTAGTCAGCTCGCGCATCCGGGTGCCTTTCCCGGCAGCGAGCAATACGGCTTTCGTAACTGGCTGATTCATGGGCGCGAGTCTTTATGTGAACGAGGCGCTTGGCAATATCGGTAGTCGTCATCTTCTTTTCCTTCCCGCCGCTCTCCACAGGCTTTCACCACTTCGCTTGTTGAAGGCGTTACGCCGCCGTTCATTTCCGCGCCGCATGAATCGCGCCTCACGCACCAAACTTCCCGCCCCCGCTAACCCTTCCCGCGCAACTTCTCCTTCTTCTCCTCGCAGTCCTGATTGAGCCGGCGCAATTCCCGCATGAGCTGGTCCTCCAATTCGAGCACTTCCCCGTCTTTCCCGTCGAAACGCGCCTTTGCGATCTGATCCTGCAGGAAGACTTCGCGCTCGGCGATTTTCGCGCGGAAAGTGACATCGACTTCCGCGATTTCTTCCTTCTGCTTTTCCGTGAGCGTGACGGTGGGCGACTTTTTTTCCAGCCGTTGCATGGCGAGTTCGTAGGCGGATTTCATGGTTCGTTGCGAGTTGAGGGTTGAGACTTCGGCGCGGCGCGGCTTTCGTGCGCGCGCATCGAAAGCCATTCATCGTCACTCCACTCTCAACGCACAACTCCCAACTTTTTTCCTGCATGATCCAGCTCCTCAGCACCGACTTCGATGGCACGCTCGTCGATCACTACGTCGATCCACCGGTCGCTCCCGAGCTTTTCGCGGCCTTGGCGGAATTGCGGGCGCGCGGGTGTCTGTGGGCGGTTAATACCGGGCGTGAATTGCAGCACATCGTCGATGGCCTCGCGGAGTTTCATTTCCCCGTCGAGCCCGACTACGTGCTCACCGCCGAGCGCGAGGTTTTTCACCGTGCGCCGGACGGCACGTGGCAGGACTACGGCGACTGGAATGCCCGCTGTGCCGTGGCGCACGACGCGCTCTTTGCGCAGTCGGGACAGCTCCTCGCGGACATCACGGCCTTCCTCACGACCGTGCCCGGCGCACAAGCGATCCACATGGGCGGTCGCATGGTCGGCCTCGTCACTGCCACCGATGCGGACATGGATCTCGTCGCCGCATTCCTCGAGCGCGAGCGGACGCGCGTCCCCGGTTTTCAATACATGCGCAACACGATCTACGTGCGCTTTTGCCACGAGGATTACAGCAAGGGCACGGCGCTCGCCGAACTGGGCCGCCTCTGCGGGATCGACCGCGAAAACATCTTCGCCACCGGCGATCACCTCAACGATCTGCCCATGCTCGACGGCACCCACGCGCGCTGGGTCGCGTGTCCGGGAAACGCCGTGGACCCGGTGAAAAATGCCGTCGTCCGTGCCGGCGGATACGTGGCGACGGGCATTTGCAGCCACGGCGTCGTCGAAGCGCTGCGGCATTTCGGATTCACTTCGGGCGCAGGCGGACGCTGACTGTCCCGGGAGCGTTTCGAGAAACCGACTTTTGGAAAACTCTCGACTCACTGAAACGAGCGTCCCACTTTTCGCCGCATGATTATTGCCCCAAAAATTCGCGGCTTCATTTGCACCACGGCGCATCCGGAAGGGTGTGCGGCGCATGTGCAGGAGCAGATTGATTTCGTGCGCAGTCGCGGCGCGATCAATGGGCTGCCGAAGCGGGTGCTGGTGATCGGAGCCTCGACGGGGTACGGGCTGGCGTCCCGCATCGTGCCTGCGTTTGCGGGTGGGGCGGCGACGCTCGGCGTGTTTTTTGAGAAGCCGCCGGAGCCGCAGCGGAGTGCGAGCGCGGGGTGGTATAACTCGGTCGCATTTGAAAAGGCGGCGCACACGGCGGGGCTTTATGCGAAGAGCGTGAATGGGGACGCGTTTTCCGACGCGATCAAGGCGCAGGTGATCGATCTCATCAAAGCCGATCTCGGCACGGTGGATTGCGTAATCTACAGCCTCGCGTCGCCGCGGCGCACGCATCCGAAGACGGGCGTCGTCCACAAATCAGTGTTGAAGCCGATCGGCGAGCCCTTCACGGCGAACACTCTCGACACGGACAAGGGCACCGTTTTCACCATCACGATCGAGCCGGCGAATGAGCAGGAAATCGCCGACACGCGGGCGGTGATGGGTGGCGAGGATTGGGAAATGTGGATCGATGCGCTGGCGGCGGCAGGTGTGCTTGCGCCGGACGCGACGACGGTGGCATATAGCTACATCGGGCCGGATTTGACGTGGGCGGTTTACCGAAATGGGACGATCGGTCACGCGAAGGAAGATCTGGAGGCGACGGCGAAGCGGCTTCAGAGCAAGGTCGGCCGGGCCTACGTGTCGATCAACAAGGCGCTCGTGACGCAGGCCAGTTCCGCGATCCCGGTCGTGCCGCTCTACATCTCGCTGCTCTACAAAGTGATGAAGGCGAAGGGCACGCACGAGGGCTGCATCGAACAGATCGAGCGCCTCTTTGCCGACCGGCTCGCGCCGGGAATGGATCCGCAACTCGACGACGCGGGCCGCATCCGCGTGGACGACTGGGAAATGCAGCCGGACGTGCAGGCGGAAGTGGCGAAGCTTTGGAAGGAAGTGACGACGGAGAATCTGCCGCAGATTTCAGACATCGCGGGCTATCGCACAGAGTTTTTGAAGCTGTTCGGCTTCGGCCTGCCGGGCGTGGATTACACCGCCGAGACCGACCCAAATTTGCCGATGCCTTCCGCCTGAAGACAGCAGCTACGTCTTTCCAAACAGGAAGCGCAGCGGCGCGCCGAGCCGGGCCCGCCAGGCGGTGAGCGAGTGCTCGGCTCCCTCGGCGCGCAGCACTTTGAAATCGCGGTTTTCCACGAGTCCTTTGCTGGCAAGGACGGCGCTGAGCTTTTTCAGAAAAGGTGCGGCGAGCCGGTCTTCGCCAAACTCGCCGTGGTCGAAATAGAGTTTGCGATCGGCGCGGTAGCCGGGGTCGGCGGCGAGTTGATCGAGGAGTTCACAGTCGTCGATGGTGTCGCCGCTGAGATCCTCGAAATCCACGGAGAGGCACGCGAATTTCCCAAAGACGTGGGCGTGCCGCATCGACATGAAAAGGGCGAGTGAAGCGCCGAGCGAAAAGCCGAGGATGCCCGTGTTT
This sequence comes from Chthoniobacterales bacterium, assembly GCA_038228115.1. Lineage (GTDB taxonomy): Bacteria > Verrucomicrobiota > Verrucomicrobiia > Chthoniobacterales > Chthoniobacteraceae > JANLQB01. Next base: position 67,766 of record JBBRPM010000001.1, on the reverse strand, counting down.
GCAGGATCGGCGAGCACCCGGTCGCGGCAGACAGTGTAGTCGATAAAGGGCTTCACATCGTGGACGATGAAGTCCGCCATGCGCGGGCCGTCGCACTGCGGCGAGAGCTCGATGTCGCGCTGGCCAAATTCCTCCCGATGGAAAATGGAGACGAGGATGAGCTCGGGAATGAGCCCCTCGCCCGACAGCGTGCGCACCCACGCATCGGTCGCGAGCGTTTCGTTTTTCGGGGCTTGAAAAACGGCGAGCGAATCCTGTCCATCGAGCAGATAAAGGACGGGATGCTTTGAATCGTGGCTCTGCATGTAACCCGGCGGGAGCCAGATGCAGATTCGCCGCGCTTGATCCAGTTGCCCGGCGTTCAGTTCGAGCTCGATCGTTTTTCCGTAAACGAGATCGGGATGAATCGGCGCACAGTCTTTCCAGTGCTCGACGGTGATCGGCACGGTCAGATCGTGAGCGATGAGGTAGTGATAATTTAGGACGACAACGCCGTCCCGATTCGTCTCCTCCGTCGCCCACGAGCCCCGTGTGACCTTAAACTCGACGAGCCCGTATGGCAGATCGGCGGCACCGAAAAAGCGGCCGTCGGGCTGGCGCTCAAGCGCGAGACCTTTCTCCGGCTGCCAGCTTCCGAGCGCGGGATCGGTGCCGACGATCACCACTTCCTGACGCGTGGCATCGGCGGGAATGGTGACTTCAAAAGAGAGACGCGGCATGGCTCGGAGAAGGTGAAAGTGAGAGTGAAAAATCGCGCGCTGGCGAGCAGCGGTCTTCCCGCCGTTCGCCAAATGTGCTGGTGTGATGCTACCTTACATCGCGCTGGTTGTCTCCCGGCAGCCTTTCAAAGCAACGCGGTTTCACTTTTACAACCCACAACATCGTATGGCCAATGCACTCGTGATCGGAATGGGCGGAGTCGGTTCTGTCATCGGACAGAAGCTGCACGGCTACGATTGTTTCGAGAAAATCCACCTCGCGGATATCGACCCGACTTTCGCGCAGCATCTGCATGGGCGGACGGCAGACAGCCGTTTTGAAGTAGCGACTCTCAATGCGATGGAGACGCACAAACTGGCGGCGTTCATGCGCGAAAAGAAGATCGATGTGACGCTGAACGCGTGTACGTGGCAGACGAATCATTCCGTGCTGGAAGCCTGCTATCAGGCCGGTGCGCACTATCTCGATATGGCCGCGGACATCTACTCGCCGCCGGGTCTGAAGCGTCCGACAAAGAACAGCTACGAGGCGGAGATCGAGAAATTCGACGCGAAGTTTCGGGAGAAAAATCTCGCGGGAATTCTGTGCATGGGCTGCGACCCCGGCGCGGTAAATGTCTTCGCGCGCTGGGCGATGGACCGGCTTGATACTGCGGAATCCATCCGCGTGCTCGACGCTGATAACGCGGAAGTCCGCGGATATCGTTTCGCCGTTTTGTTTTCGCCCGAGACGCTTTTCGAGGAACTCGGCGCGATGCCGTATTTTGTGAAGGACGGCCGCGTGACTTCGGGAAAACCGCTCGAAACCGAGATCGAATGGGTCCGCTTTCCGCCGCCGCTTGGGCTCATGAAAACCTTCGCCGTCGCGCACGAGGAAGGCGTTTCGCTCGGGCTCTATCCGCCGTTCGTGGCGAAGGGCGTGAAGTATTCCGTCTTCAAATACACACTGAGCGAAAAGGTCGTGGGCATCGCCAAATCGCTCGCGCTGCTCGATGCGGACACGTGGAAAAAAGTGAAGGTCGATGGTGTCGAAGTCGCGCCCGTGCGCGTCGTGTGCGCGAATCTTCCCAAGCCCGCCGCGCTCGGCGCAAACGTGGATGGCTTCTCCTGCGTCGGGACGGAAGTGCGCGGGACGAAGGACGGCAAGCGCGTGGAGTATTTTGTCTATACGATGGATGACCACCGCGAGACTTACACGAGGGACGGCTACTCGCTGACCGTCGTGCAAACCGGCATTCCGCCCGCGCTCGCCGCCAGATTGCTGATCACCGGCGAAATCAAAGAACGCGGCGTGATGATGCCCGAAGCGCTCGCGCCGGATGCGCTGATGAACAACTTTTCTAAAGAAGGTCTGCGCATCTTTGTGGAGAAGCGCGAGGTCGAGGAGTTGTGATTTAGCGGTCGGCGAAAAAATTTCTCCGCGCGATAAAATCGCCTGCAAAATCCATCACGCACATCGCACCGTAGCGCGCGTGATTTCCTGCCGCGCCGCCCGCGACGCGAAATGTTTTGTTGAAGATATTCGCGCGATGTTTCCGCCCGAAAACGCCTTCATCCACGATCCATCGCACGACCGTCCTGCGCGCGTCGCCGCTGCCATACGAAATGTTTTCCCCGACGGCTCCGCACCACTGCCCGTAGCGCGCGATGCGCTGAAAACATCCGGTGCCATCGCGGCTGGTGTGGCCGAAGCCGCCGCGGCTTCCCTGTTCTTCGACGTGACTCATCGCGGCCCGGGACAAGGAGTGGCAGGGTTCCAAAGCGGCGCGCGGCGCGACGTTTTCCAGAAAGCGAATAGCCTCCGAAGCTGCGCCGCTCCCACGCGCTGTTTGCGCCACGATTTCCGCGTAGGCGCGCGGCTGGGTTCGCGCGAGATTGACCTCCGCGAGAATGCGCCCGTCATCCTGCGCGTGGAGCCGGAGAGGCAGCGCGAGGCATAGTAAAAGGAAGGGCAGGCATTTCATTCGCACTCTGCAAAAGCAGGATGGATACCCGCGCTGAAACGAGGCGGCGCTGCATTGCCGCGGCGAGCGAAAGGGTGGAACCTCAACGCATGAGCGCCCCGCAACATCTGCTGATCAACAACGAGTGGATTTCCACCGAGCAACGCCTGTCCGTGGTGAATCCTTTCAACGGCGAGGAGTTTGCGCGAGCACCGATGGGAAGTCGCGAGCATATTGAGGCTGGCATCGCGGCGGCACACGCGGCGTTTCCGAAAGTGCGCGCCACTCCTGCCCACGCTCGCGCGGCGCTTTTGCTGAAAGTGGCGGCCCTGATCGAGGAACGGCGCGATCAGTTTCTGGAGACGATCATCGCCGAAGCGGGGAAGCCCATCGCGTTTGCCGAGGCGGAAGTCGCGCGGGCGACGATGACTTTTTCCACGGCGGCGGAAGAGGCGCGGCGGCAGCACGGCGAACTCTTGAATATCGACGGCCTGCCGCCGGGCGAAGGCCACTTCGGGCTCGCGCGCCGCTTTCCGATCGGCGTCGTGGCAGCGATCACGCCGTTCAATTTTCCGCTCAATCTCGTCGCCCACAAAGTCGGGCCGTGCCTCGCGACGGGGAACACGATGGTCGTAAAGCCGGCAACGAAAACACCGCTCACGGCGCTACTCCTCGCACAGGTGCTCGTCGATGCCGGGATGCCGGCGGGGCAGGTAAATTTCGTGACGTGCAGCAATGAAGACGCAGCGCTTTTGATCACGGATGAGCGCGTGAAGAAAGTGACTTTCACGGGCAGCCCCGTGGTGGGTTGGAAGCTGAAGGAGCAGTGCGGAAAAAAGAAAATCACGCTCGAACTCGGCGGCAATGCGGGCGTCATCGTTCACGCAGATGGGGATCTCGACGCGGCGATTCCGGCCATAGCGAGTGGCGCATTCGGGCAGGCCGGGCAGTCGTGCATCAGCGTGCAGCGCATCGTCATTCACGAATCGATCTACGAAAATTTTAGGACGCGGTTCGCGGCGTATATTCACGAAAAAGTGAAAGCGGGCGACCCGAGGGATCGCGCGAATATCATCGGCCCAATGATCACGCGCGATGCCTTGGAAAAGACGATCGAGCGGATCGACCAGGCTGTGCATCAAGGCGCAAGGCTGGTTTGTGGCCGGCGGGTCATAGGGAACTGTCTCGACGCGACCGTGCTCGAAGACGCGCCCGCGCATTTGCCGATCTGCGCAGAGGAAGCGTTTGCGCCGGTTTGCACGCTCCACCGTTTTCAGGAATTCGACGAGGCGCTGGCCTTCGTGAACGACTCCACGTTTGGCCTTCAAGCCGGCGTTTATACTCGCGATCTGAAGCTCGCGATGAAGGCGTTCGAGACGCTCGAAGTTGGCGGGGTGCTGATCAATCAGGTGCCAACTTTTCGCGTGGAAAACATGCCGTATGGCGGGGTGAAGGACAGCGGCTTTGGGCGCGAGGGTGTGCGCTACGCGATGGAAGAAATGACGGAACTGCGCTCGCTGATTATGCGGCTCGCGTGAACATCCATCGCTCCCCAAGACCCGCCAGTTACACTTCGGGCCGATATTTTTCCGTTAAAATTTTCGCCTTCACGATCGTCAGCAGCAGCGGGGGGGAAATTGCCAGCGGGCGACGCCTTGGAATGTGCCGGGCAAATCGTGTGCGCGACGCCGGTTGACGGCTCGCGGCGGTTCGCGCAATCTGCGTCCCATGCTCAAGGAGATCGAACAGTTGCTCACGATTCAGGACCGGGACCGAAAAATCCGGGCCTTAAAGAACGAAACGAAACTCGCGCCGCTCCAGCGCAAGGAACTCGAAGGCAGGCTCGCTGCGGCGCAGCAGCAGTTGGATTCCGTAAAGCTGAAGGGCAAGGAGATCGAGGTGGAGCGGAAGAAGCTGGAGAACGATGCGCAATCGAAGCGCGATCAAATCGCGAAGTATAACGCGCAGAAATTTCAGACGCGGAAGAATGAGGAATTCCAGGCGCTCACGAATGAGATCAAGCGTTTTGAGGACGAGGTGAGCGGGATCGAGGATCGCGAATTGGAACTGATGGATGGCGGCGAAAAGATGAAGGCCACCATCGCGGAGGCGGAGAAGGAAAACGCGTCGGTGAAGACGCAGGTGCAGCAGCAGCTCACGAATCTTGAAGCGAAGACGTTGACGATTCAGGATCAGCTCAAGCAGATCGAAGCAGACCGCGCCGCGCTGGCCACGGAGGTGGATGAAGATTTGCTCGATACCTACAACCACCTTTTTACCAGCAAGGGCGACAACGCGATCGTGGCGCTTGAGCACGAAGTCTGCATGGGCTGCCACATGAAGCTGACCACGCAGACCGCGGTCCGCGTCAAAGGCCGCCGCGAAGTCGTTCACTGCGAGCAGTGCGGACGGATTTTGTATTACGCGGAGAGTTAGTTGAGAGTCGTCGGTTGAGCGTTTGAAAGCGTCGCGCCGGACGTCCCGGTGCCAGTGCTTTTTGATGCTCCACGGCGACGCCCTCAGGGCGGAGTGGAAGCGCATATTTTCACCTTAAGACTTTCAACTTTCATGAACCGTGTCGTCGGCATCGAAACGGAATACGGCTGCCTGGTCTCAGGCGCGCCGAGCGATGCGTGGCCGTCGCGGGTGAAAAATCACGCGTTCAAAAAAGCGCGCGCGGGCGTGATGGACCTGCACTACCGCGACTATGAAGAGCCGCCGGGAAATGGCGGCTTTCTGCTGAACGGCGGACGGCTGTATCTCGACATGGGCCATCTGGAATACTCGTCGCCGGAGTGCCGGACGATCGAGGACATCGTGGCGTATGATTTGGCGGGCGATCTTCTCGTGCAGCGATCGGTGGAGCAGTTGGGCGCGGGCGAGCAGGTGGCGTTTGTGAAAAACAATATCGATCACCACACCGGCGCGACTTTCGGGTGCCACGAAAACTATCTCATGAATCGCGACGTGCAGTTTCACCGTCCCGTCGTGGGGACGTTGCTTTCGTTTCTCGCGACGCGGCAGATTTTCACGGGAGCGGGCCGGGTGGGGCAGGCAAATCCCACCATGTTTGCGCTGGAGGATGCCGAGCCGGTGAGCGCGGTTCCCTTCCAGCTCAGCCAGCGTGCCGACCACATCGTGAACGACATCTATCAGTGGGTGCAGTTCAACCGCGCGATCATCAACGCACGCGACGAGCCGCTCGCCGATCATCGCAAATACCGGCGTCTGCATCTGCTCATCGGCGACTCGAATATCAGCCCGTTTTCGACCGCGCTGAAAGTCGGGACGACGGCCTGCGTGCTTACTTTACTGGAAGAAGGGCGTCTGCCGGACGACGTGGTTTTGGAAGACGCGGTGCTGGCGACGCGGCAGATTTCGCACGAGGCGACGGGACGCGGCGAGGTGCTTTTGGAGGACGGTCGCACGCGCGATGCGCTCGATATTCAGGACGAATTCCTCGCGTGCGCCACGCGGCATCTGGCGCGGCGTGACGCGGAGACGGATTGGATTTTGGAAAGCTGGCGCTTCACCCTGGAAGCGCTCCGCACGAATCCGAATCTGCTCATCGGTGGCGTGGATTGGATCTCGAAAAAGTTTTTGCTCGATACGTTTCGCGAAGCGGAAGGCGTCGCGTGGGACGACCCGTGGATGCAGAGTCTCGATTTGGAATACCACAACATCGATCCGGCCAAAGGTCTCTTCCATGCGCTGACGCCAGCAAAGGAAATCGCCGAGTGGAACGACCGCATTCGCCGCCCGGACGCGGTCCATATTCCGCCACGAACGACTCGCGCCCGTGGCCGGGGCCGCGCCGTGGAATTACTGCAAAACAGCGAGCATCCCTACGTGATCAATTGGGACTCGATCGCCATCGAAAACACGGACTGCCTCGCCATGCCCGACCCGTTCTCGACGTACGTGAGCGAAGTGGAGCAACTCATCGCAGAGTGAACGTCACGCCGCGGCGTGTGAGTCGCCGCCAGTGCGACTGACCGCGCTCCTCGCTCTCAGCGAGACGCCGCGCGAGTGATCTCGGCGATCTTGGATTCGAGCTTGTCGATCACGTGCTCGGCCGTTTCCCGAGCGCGACGCTCTTCCATCAGTGTTTCCTCCAGTTCGCGGATGCGCTGCTGAAGATTCACCCGGATGCTGGTGCGGACGGGGACAGAAAGCTGGGCGTCATCATCGTCCCGGGAAGGTTGTAGTTCCGGGATTTCCTTGAGCGGCGCTTTGGTGCCGTCGCGACAATTGGTGACTTCCGTGTCCGCGTGGATTTCACCCTCTTGGAGAAACTCACGAATCGCCCCGAAAGTCGTCGGCCCATAGTATTGGTCCGGGCTGACCTCCACGAGGTAGTCCATCTCCAAATCCGGCACCATCGGCGCCTTCACCCAAGTCGAGCCGTCGTGGGACACTTTATCGAGCGGCGAAATTTGCGCGTCGAAGGCCCATTGCTTGAGCTGGTCAAAAGGGATGGGGCCGAAGAGCGTTTCGTCTTCGTGCTTCTGCAAATACCAAGTCTGAGAGGTTTCCATTTAGAGGTTCTCCTTTTTTTCGGAGGGTGCTGAGGGTTCGGGCGGGTTGGCGGTTTCTGGGGACGCTGAAATTGGGATGCTGAGAGTTTGGCCGATTTGAAGTTTGCGATCGTTCACAGTCTTGTTCGCTTTCAACAGGTCGGGCAGCCCTATGTTGTATCGCTTCGCGATCGAGGTCAACGTCTCACCTTTTTCAACCAGGTGTTTTACGCCCGTGGATGCCTCGGGTTTCGCGATTTCCTCTGCGACAGGTTTCGCCCGTTCGGCCTTGGGCGGCTCTGGTTTGCTGGTCGCGGGCTTCAGTATTTCCGTCTGTCCGGAGTAGGCGGGAAACGCGCCGACCTCCCGCTTCGGCGCAGGGCCGGGTGCGAGTGCCGCGCGGTTTGTTTCGAGGGATTGGTGCAGCCTTCCCACTTCCACCGTCAGCTCATCGATGCGCTTCATCTGCTGTTCGATGAGCAGCTTCAATTCGTGGATTTCCTGCACGGCCTGCGTGTCTTCCGCAGGGGCAGCGAACGGGGATAGAAAAAGGGCGCCGATGACTGCGGCGGTGATTCGACTCATGCGTGGCACGCTCTCACTTTCGCCGCGGAGTGGCAAGCGCGAGCGCACGGCGGTCACTGCATTTTTTAAAATCAATCGCTCGTCGAAACCTCGTGGCGGCTTGCACTTTCCCCAACCGCCTCGTAGCTTCCGCGCATGCCTGAACGGACGCAAAAACCAGTCGGTCCCGCACCGTGGGGCCCCAAGGAAGGCGGCGGCGGCGATGGTCCAAAATCGCCCGACGTTTCCAAGCCGGACACCAAAGACCTGCTGCAACGGATGCGAAAGGTCGATCCGAACCAGTCGCGTCGCTACCGTCAGCGAACTGGCCAGTGATGGACCGCGCGCCGCTGCGCCTCGCGGAAACGAGCGCCACTGCCCCCGAGGATTTCGCCGCGCTCCTGCGCCGGCAAAATCTGCTGCCGCCAATCCCCGTCGCCACCGCATCCGCCGGGCTCGCGATGCCCGCGCCGACGCAGGCCACGACGATCCTTGCGTTCAAATTTTCCGACGGTGTTCTTGTGGCGGGCGACCGTCGCGCTACGGCGGGAAATCTCGTCGTCTATGATCGCGCGGACAAAGTGCTGGAGATCGACCGCCACTCGCTCATGGCCATCGCGGGCGTCCCGGCGACGGCTTGGGAAATGGCGCGCGTGCTGGAGCATTCGTTCCAGTTTTACCGCCGCAGCCAGCTCCAGGAAATGAGCCTCGACGGCAAAGTGCGCGCGCTCTCGAAACTGTTGCGCGACAATCTCGGGATGGTCATGCAGGGCGTCGGAGTGGTCGTGCCGATCTTCGCGACCTACGATCACGAGGCGAAAGTCGCGCGGTTGTATTTTTACGACGCGATGGGCGCTCAATTCGAAGCCGCCGACTACTCGGCCACCGGCTCCGGTTCTGGCTCCGTGCGCAGCATTCTCTATTACGAAAATACGTGGGGTAAAAAGCCGCTCGCCAAACTCAAGCAAGAGGAAGCCGTCCTCCTCGCCATGCGCGCCCTCGACACCGCCGCTGACACCGACACCGCCACCGGCGGCGTGGACCGCCGCGGCCGGGTCTATCCCATCGTAAAAATCGTGACTGGCGAAGGCATCATCACGCTGCCCGAGAAGCGGCTGGCGCGGATGTTTAAGGAGAAGGTCGCGTAGGCCATGAAATACGAAAAATCATGGTGGTATCGTGCAGGTAACGGGATGAACAACGGGCCTGGCGTCTTGCAGTTTTTTATTCTCCTGGGAGTCGTTACTTGCTGGATCATCCGCCTTTTCTCCCATGACTGAAGAACCATATCGCTGGATCAAAGCTTTCACGCATCGGCACGAGCATATCGAGACGCAGACCCTTGGTGGAAGTGCTGCGCTCTCTCGACATTCTGACGAGTCAGCATAGCTTTTTTGCCCATGAGCCAGACACTTCAATACCTCACAGATGAGCACGGCGACCGCACCGCCGTCGTTCTCCCAATCAACGAATACGAGAAGCTCATCGAAGACTTGGAAGACCTTGCCGTGATTGCGGAGCGTCGCGATGAACCGGTGATCCCTCACGATCAATTCGTGGCTGAGCTGAAGCGTGATGGAATCCTTTAGCATCCAATGGCGCAACTCGACCAAGAAAGACATTCGCAACCTACCGCGGCAAGAAGTGCCTCGTATCATCGACGCAGCTGTGGAACTCGCCAATAACCCCATGCCAAACGGTTCTCAAAAGCTGGCCGGTTCCGAGCGAACCTACCGCATTCGAGTGGGAGATTATCGCATTGTTTATGAGGTCTTCGCGGAATCGCATATCGTGGAAATTCAGCGCATCAGACACCGCAAAGACGTTTACCGGGAATGACTGAAGAACCATATCGCTGGGTCGAAGCCATCGCGAATCGGCGCGAGTATATCGAGACGCAGATCGCGGGCGGGAGTCCGATTGTCGCGCTGACGTACCGCGATGGTATTTTGCTGCTCACGCTCAGTCGCGAGCGGCAGAAGTTGTTTGAGATTTATGATCGGATCGGGATGGGGGCGATCGGGCATCCGGGGGACATCGAGCGGCTGCGGATGGCGGCGATCGAGCTGACGAGCACGGAGGGTTTTGCCCGCGCTGCGCTGGATGTCTCGCTGCGGCGGCTGGCGAATTATTCGCTGAGTCCCGCGCTGAAAGCGGCCTTCGAGCAGGTGTATGGCGCGCCTTATCTCGCGCGGCTGATTTTTGCGGAACTCGGACGAGGCGAGGCCCCGAATCTTTTCCTGCGGCTCGATTACGACGGCACGATTCACACGAATGGCGGCGCGTTTGGGCATGCGTTCGAGGAGTTCGGCGTGATCGCGGGGACGGCCCACGCTGCGAAGATGATGGAGAAATTCCTTCACTCGAAACACTTCGTCGGCAAATCGCTCGAAGACGCGCTGACGGTGGCGCTGGATGCGTGGGCGATCGGCCATCTTTCGCTCGGAGAAGATGCCGGTGAAGAACTTCCCGACGAGGCGCTGGTCGCGTCGCATCGGCTCGAGCAAATGGCTTCCGCCTCGATCGAAGCCGCGGTGATGGAACGCGGCGCTCTTTTTCCTGCGACATGGCGACCGCTGCCTGAAGCGGTGACGCGCCCTTCCCTTGAAGAAAAGTAAACCTGCGCCCGCTCGTAAAACCCGCGCCCGCAAGGCCCTTGGCGTGTGGACGTTTCTGTGCCACGCTCTGCGGATGCGGAACTCCATGCCGTGCGTTGGATTAGTCGTCCTCGTAGGCAGCCTAACTTTTGTCATGACGCCAGACGACGCTCCGTCGGGTGACCAATCGCGGGTGGAAACTCGAAAGGGCGGACTGCCCACGGTGGTCATCGATCCGGGTCACGGCGGGAAAGATGAAGGCGCGCGGGGTCACGGCTTGATGGAGAAACAGCTCACGCTCGATCTGGCACAGCGGGTGGATAAACGGCTGCGGCAATTTGGATTCCCGACGGTAATGACGCGGCGCGATGATACCTTTGTGAGTCTTCCGCAGCGCGCAAAGATTGGGAATAACACGCCCGATTCGCTGTTCGTCAGTTTGCATTTCAACCAAAACGCCGCCTCGTCCGCGAGTGGCGTGGAGACTTTCTACGAAACGGAAAAAGTGCCGCCGGAGGCCGCTTGGACTTACATCGGGTTCTTTAACAAACCCGACACGTCGCAGTGCGAAAGCGGTGAGACGCTCGCGGGCTACATCCAGACTTCGCTCGTGCTGCGCACCGAAGCCTCGAACCGCGGGGTGAAGCGGCGCGATCTCTTTGTGGTGCGCCATGTGCGCGGGCCGTCGGTGCTGGTCGAGGCGGGGTTCATCAGCAATCCCGTGGAGGCGCGGTTGCTTTCCAATGGCGAATATCGCGAGCGCCTCGCCACTTCCGTTGTCGAGGGCGTCATGAGTTATGTAAAATCCCGGCCCCGCACCGTGGAGCCGGCGAAGGTCGCCACGCTGGAACATTGAATAGCATTCCCCCGTGCGTCGTCGGACTCTCCTGCCACCTCCGATGAAACGCATCGCCCTACTCCTGCTGCTTTCGACCACGATCGTGCGCGGGGATGACCTTACCAGGAACGTGCAAAGCGAGTTGAAAGAGCTCGGCTTTTTCTATGCCGAGGTAAGCGGGAACGTGGGTCCAGAGACTACAGCGGCCATTCGGCGCTTCCAGATTCGCAATGGCTATGAAGTGACGGGGACGCTCACGCCAGAAACCCTGAAAGGGCTGAAGCTGGAACGCGCCGGCGCCGCTCCGACAGCTCCCGCTCCTGCTCCCGCTCCGGTAAAAAAAGAGGTGCCGGCGCATTTGCGTCGCAACGAAACGGTCGAGGAGAGCGATCGGAATTTCCTGCGCCAGGATGCGGCTCGCCAGCGCAGCGGGCGCGATCCCTCCGTGGTGACGCCGCCCGCGCCGCTGAATCCGCCGCCCGATCCCGGGCGCGCAGACTACTCCAGCATTTTTGCGCATACGCCGTATGAGTCCGCTCCTGCCGATTTGCAGGCGCAGACCGTGCGCAAGGCACAGGTTCTTTTGGCTCGCGGCGGCTTTTACCACAATGCGATCGATGGTGCGCCCGGCCCTGCGACGGAGGAGGCGCTGCTGCGTTTTCAGCGTCGGCAGAATATGGTGATGTCCGGTCGGCTCGACTTTGAAACATTGAGCGCCATGTCGCTGCTTCCGGGCCGGAGCGAAGGCCCGGAGACGCGGCCTTTCACCGTGCCAAAAGGGAGTCGGTATTCGCCGCGCGTGTTGCGCGGGATTTGGATCGACTGACGCGGCGCGAGGGCTCATTTCCCAGCGATGCGCACGCTCTGTTTGCTGGTCCAAATTTTCGCCGTCGCGATTTCCGCGGTTTTTGCCGACGAACTGGCGAAGCCGCCTGAGCCGCTTTACGAAACGCGCGCCGAGCATGATCGCAACGGGATCGGCAAGTTTTTCATGGGCCGCGAAATCGCGCACGTCATGGGACATCAGGCCGCCGACTGGCTCGAGCGGCCGGAGCGCGAGGAGGAAGAGCAAACCGATGTAATGATCGACGCGCTCCAATTTCGCGAAGGCGAAGTTGTCGCCGATATCGGCTGCGGTTCCGGCTACATTTCACGGCGCATCGCGAAGAAAATCGGCGCGACGGGCATCGTGTATGGCGTGGACATCCAGCAGGAAATGCTGGACCTGCTGGCAAAGCGGATGGCGATGTTTCGCATCGGGAATGTGAAGCCGATTCTGGGCGACGTGACCGATCCGAAGCTGCCGCCGGATTCGTGCGACACGATGATTCTGGTCGATGTCTATCATGAGTTTGATCAACCGTACGAGATGGTTGGAAACATGGTGAAGGCCCTCAAAAAAGGAGGGCGCATCGTCTTCGTCGAATTCCGGAAAGAAGACCCGAAAGTGCCGATCAAGGAATTGCACAAGATGAGCGTGGATCAGGTCAAAAGAGAAATGGCGCTGCAGCCGCTCGAATTCGTCGAGAGCAACGAGACTCTGCCGATTCAGCACATCATCATCTTCCGCAAGAAGTGATCGTCGCGCCGTGAGTTCGGCTGCTCACGCGACGCTTAAAAACTGCGCTACACAGCGGCGGCTTGCTTTTTCAATTCACCGCTCGCCTCGATCGTTTCTTCGAGAAGATTCGGCACGGTCGGGCGGGCTTGGGCGCGGACGTAGATTTGGTAGCTGAAGAGTCCGCTGAAGAGCTGGATCATGAAGACATTGATCGAGATCAGCAAACGGCTGACGAAGTTGTCGCCGATCGCTTTCGGGAAAGGAGCGGGCACGCCGCGCATCTCGATGATTTTGTAGCCGGTTTGCTCGAAGAGTTCGCGCAGCGAAGCGAAGGTGAAGAGGCGCGTGTGTGTGCGATCCAAAATGCCTTTGCGACCGTAGTTGAAATTGCCGAGCAGCAGCATGAAGCGCGTGATCCCGAAGGCGACGTTCGCCGTGGTGAGCACGATTTCGGGACGCTGACGCCCGGTGGCGGCGCGGAGCGTTTCCATGAAAACTTCGGGGTCGTGCAAGTGCTCAATGACATCGAGCATGAAAATTTGGTCGAAGCGCGAGACTTCGACGGGAAACTCATCCTTGTCCAAATCCCAGCGCGTGAGCTGCACATTCGCTGCGGGCGAGGCGGCGGGAACGTATTGGTCGATGCCAGTCACGTGGCCGGCGACCTTCGCGAGTTCGGCGGCGACGTAGCCCTGGCCGCAGCCGATATCGAGCACGGTGCCGCCGGGCTTCACGCTTTCGATGGCGTAGGTGTGGGAAGATGGGAAGCCGAGCTTCACGTCGTAAGTCAGCTCGATCTGGCCCACGTCGAACTTGCGATCGTAGAGCAAATTCTTCTCGTGAAACTTCGCGCGCAGCATCGTTTTGAAAATGTCCCACGCGTATTTCAGGCCGTTTACATGGCAGATTTCATCGCCGTAAAAGGTGGGGATCGGGATTTCCAAAATGCGCATCCCGGCGAAGTGGAGTTGCACGATGATGTCCGTATCGAAGTGAAAATCGTTCGAGTTCCGTTCGAAGGGAATCCGCGCCAGCGCCTTTACGGAATAGAGCCGGTAGCCGCTGTGAAACTCGCTGAGTTTCGAGCCGAGGAGCGTGTTTTGAAACTGCGTGAGCACTTGATTGCCAACCCATTTGTAAAGCGGCATGCCGCCTTTGAGCGCGTCGGATTTGTTAATCATCCGCGAGCCGAAAACGGCGTCGGCTTCGTCATTCAGAAATGGCTGCACCAATTCCGGCAGCTTCTCCGGCGCATACTGCCCGTCACCGTGGACGAGCGCCACGATGTCAAAACCGTGATCGATGGCGTAGCGGTAGCCGAGCTTCTGGTTGCCTCCGTAACCCTGATTCTCCGGGTTGCGCAGCATCACGATCTTAAACGGCCCGCTTTGCCGTTCGCGCTTCAGACCGGTTTGAAAAGTCGCATCCTTGCTGAAGTCGTCGATGACCAGCACTTCCACATTTGGCACGCGGAGTTCGGCGGGGATGCGGTCGAGGACGCTCTCGATGGTTTTCTCGGCGTTGTAGGCGACGATGAAAATGAGGAGGCGCTTTTCGGCGAGGTCGATGGGCATGGGCGGGGAAGGTTAGCGCGGTTCGGGTGGGAGTCGAGTTTGTCCGATCGGCGACCGGGTTGCTTTAGTAAGAAGTAATCAGTGGTCAGTCGTCAGCCAGAATCTCCGCATGGCAGCGCTCCCGTCTGACCACTTGCGACTTTTTACTTCTTACTACGACTACGACTTCGCGCTTCCCTTGGCAGAAATCTTTTCCCGGCCCTGATCGAGAATTTTCCGCTCGGCGCGCGTGAGACTTTGCATTCCGTCGCGTGAGATTTTTTCAAGGATCGGATCGATCTCGGCGCTGATGAATTGTTCCGGCGACATCCGTTCGAGACGGGCCGCGCGCTGGCGTTTCTCGAAAAGGTAACGCTGAAAGAACATCGGGTTTCCAAATCCGAGTTGCCGCGCACTGAGCCAGCCGACAGCGCAGCCGGCGAGCATGGAGACCGGACTGATTTCCGGCGACGTGCCGGAGTACCACATGATCGCGCAGACGGCGACCAATGCGCCGGCAAGATGTTTGGCGCGCAGGCGCATGGGCAGAACGAAGAACAAATTCATCGTGACCTCCAGCTCCGGCAGCGTGGTGGTGAAGGCGACGAGCAGCGTGATGACGCCAGCCGTCATGCCGAGGAGCGGGATGTGCGGCGAGATGAGCCAGTGCGCGATACCGCCTAGAAAAGTGCCGAGGAGGAACAGGCCGACGAACCGTTTTTTGCCCAGGATCGGCTCCAGCTCGCGTCCGGCGAAAAAGAGGATGAAGGCGTTCGCGAGGACGTGAAACGGATTGGAGTGCAGCAGGGCGAAAGTGCCAAATTGCCAAAATTTTCCGGCGGCAATTCCCGCGCCGCTGAGGCCGAGCAGATTTTGCAGCCAGTCGGCACAGGCCCACGGTTTCCAGTCCTCGGCGTAGCTGCGATCGAGGCCGTATTTTTCCAGGCAAAGCTGGAGCGCGTAAACAAAAGCCTGCGTGCCGACGAGGACCGAAGTGGCTGAGATGCGGCCTTCCGCCCAACGGCGCGTGAACTGCGGAATTTGGCGGCGGGAGGGACGCATGTCGGGCAAATTAGGCGCGGAAATTGGCGATGTAAAATCGGATTTCGCGCGGTTTGAAAGAGCGCTGATGCGACGGGCGGCGGCGAAATATCGGGCTCGCTTTGGGGCTGTCTCGCACCTGCGTCGGGAGTTGAAAGGAAACGGGCAGCCGGGCAGGGCACATGACGTGCTGAATCAAAAGTGTATGTCTTTCTCAATCCAATCTTCCCGGGAAGCAGGTTTTCCGTGTTCTTCCCTAAAATCCGATGCGCCAAGCCATGCCTCGCGGCTGGCTCCGTTCTCCATCCTGACGACCACGATCGCGTTCTTCATCGCGCCTCATCTTTTCGCGGCGCAAAGCTTCACTTCGGAACGCTTCTCGATGACGCCGCCGCCAGTGGCGGAGCGCAATCTTCTGGAACTCAGCCTCGAAGAACTCGCGACGATCAAAGTCACTTCTGTCTCGAAAGCGCCTGAGTTGCTTTTTGAAGCGCCGACTGCGATCGCCGTGCTCACCGAGGAAGACCTCCGCCGCTCGGGCGCGCACAGTCTTCCCGATGCGTTGCGGCTCGTGCCGGGCGTAAATGTGGCACAGCAGGACGCTCACACTTTTGCGATTTCGGCGCGCGGCTCGAGCGATGCGTTTGCCAATAAACTGCTCGTGCTGATGGACGGGCGGAGCCTCTATTCGCCGCTGTTTTCGGGCGTGCTTTGGGATGCGCAGGATACGGTGATGGAAGACATCGACCGCATCGAAGTCATCCGCGGACCAGGCGCGACGCTGTGGGGCGCGAATGCGGTGAATGGTGTGATCAACGTCATCACGAAAAACGCGAAGGACACGCTAGGCTTTCTCGGCACGGGCGGCGCGGGCTCGGAGGAGCAGGGTTTTGGCAGCGTGCGCTATGGCGTGAAGCTGGGCGAAAATGCGTGGGTTCGCATTTTCGGGAAATACGACAATCACGACCACTCATCCGCGGTCGGTGGTGGCGATGGGTTGGATGACTGGCGGACGCAGCGCGGCGGATTTCGCTTTGATTGGGAGCCCACGAAGGACGACGCGATCACGCTCCAAGGCGATATTTATAGCGGGACGGAAGGGCAGGTCTTCGCCGTGCCGCTACCCTCGCCGCCGCCGCAACTGCCACCCGGCATTCCGATCTCGCTCATCCCGCCGGAGCTGCTCGCCGCGCTACAGGTGCCCGTGATCGGCAAGGTTGATCGCGATACCGACATCAGCGGCGGCAATGTTTTAGGCCGCTGGGCACACACATTTTCCGAGCACTCTTCGGCGGAAATTCGCGCCTACTTCGATCGCACGAATCGCGACACCGCACTCTTTACGGAGAAGCGCGACACGTTTGATGTCGAGTTTCAGCATCGCTTCAGCTTCACCGTGGGGGTTCCGCAGGAAGTCACTTGGGGGCTCGGCTACCGGCGAACCGGCGACGAGACGACCGGCTCTCTCAGCGTGCGACTCGATCCGTTCGAACGCACGGATGAGCTGTGGAATGGCTTTATCCAGGACAAAATCACCCTCCTTCCAAAGCTCCACCTCGTCCTCGGCACGAAGGTCGAGCACAACGACTACACGGGCTGGGAATGGCAGCCGGCGGCGCGCCTCTTGTGGATGCCCTCGCCGACGCAAACTTTCTGGGCTTCCGTTTCTCGCGCCGTGCGCACGCCCGCGCGCGTCGAGGCAAATGGCATCATCAATCTTCCCGGCCAGGTCCCCGGAGTCGGCACCGTGCGCGGCAATACGGATTTCGGCTCGGAGGAATTGATCGCGTATGAGCTCGGCTGGCGCACGCAGCTTCACCACAACCTGAACGTCGATCTCGCTCTCTTCTATAACGAATACGCGAATCTGCGGACCTCGCGCTTCGACATCACGACGCTCCAGGCAAATCTCGTGAACGGCTACGAGGGCGAATCCTTCGGCGGCGAACTCTCCGCGCAGTGGCAGGCCACCGAACGCTGGCGGCTCATCGGCGGCTACAGCTATCTCGATGAAAACCTGCGCAGCAACTCGAAGGATCCCGCCGTGCAGCGGAACGACGACGAAGGCTCCAGCCCGCACAATCAATTCTTCATCCGCTCCATGCTCGATCTGCCCGGTCGCGTGACGCTCGACCTCACGGGCCGCTACGTGGACTCGCTCCCGCATCGCCAAATCCCGGCCTACTTCACCATGGATGCACGGCTCGGCTGGGCTGCGAACGATCACGTTGAACTCTCAATCGTCGGCCGCAATCTCCTCGACGATCGCCATCCGGAATTCGCGGCGTCCGCCCTCCAAACACAACGCACCGAAGTGGAGCGCAGCGTCTTCGGGCAGGTGAGCATTCGCTTTTAGAAAGAGGCGCGCACCTCAGTGGATACTCGTGAAAATCAACTCGCAAAAAGCGATGCCGCTTCAGGATATTTCCGGCGCGCTTTGCTCGTGAGCGTATTTTTCCCGCTCGCGGCGGCCTTCGGCCAGCAGACGAGTCCGCACCTTCTCGATCTCAGCCTGGAAGAACTCGGCGCGGTGAAAGTGGACTCCGTTTTCGCAGCGTCGAAATTTTCTGAGAAAGTGACGGACGCGCCATCTTCCGTCTCCATCGTGACGCGGCAGGAAATTCAGCAATTTGGCTGGCGCACGCTCGCTGAGATCATCCGCTCGGTACGCGGTTTCGACATCACCTACGACCGCAATTACACCTACATTGGCGTGCGCGGTTTTAATCGGGTGGGCGACTACGGCAGCAAGACGCTGCTGCTCGTGGATGGCCATCGGATGAATGATCTCGTGTTCGATTCCACCTTCATCGGCACGGAAGGCTTCCTCGACGTGGACACGATCGAGCGCGTGGAATTCATCCGCGGCCCCGGCTCTGCCCTCTACGGCGGCAATGCGTTTTTCGGCGTCATTAGTATCACGACGCGGTCGGGTGCCGACGTGCGCGGCGTCGAGGCTGTGGCGAGTTACGGCAGCTTCGATACCCGCTCGGGGCGGCTGACGTTTGGCAAGAAGTTCTCCAACGGTCTTGAGTTCATGCTCTCCGGCACAGACTACGCGAGCGATGGGCCGGCGCGGCTCTATTTCCCGGAATTCGACACGCCGGAAAATAATCACGGCATCGCCTATCGGGCCGATGGCGACCGGGCATGGAACCTCTTTGGCTCGCTGAGCTATCATGATTTCACGCTGCGCGGAGGCTACGTCTCGCGGGAGAAGGACGTGCCCACCGGCTCCTTCGGATCGCGGCCGAATGACCTCAACAACACGCTCGACGATCGCGGCTTCATCGAACTCGCCTACGCCCACACGACCGAAAATGGATGGGCGCTGAGCGGGCGCGCTTCCTACGACATTTACCACTACCAGAGCTATGTGGAGTATCCGCTGGAGAAAGGCGGAAAGTACGTCAACAACGATAGCGCGGACGCGCGCTGGTGGGGCTTTGAAGCGGGCGCGAGTCACGAGTTTTTCAATCGTTTCCGCTTCTCCATGGGCGTCGAGTTTCGCCGGTCGATCGATCTAAAACAGGCGAACTACGACGAAAAACCGCGCTACGTTTACGCCGACGTCACCGACGAGCAGGAAGTCTTCGGTGCCTACGTGGACGGAAATTTTCAAATCACCAAGTGGCTGAAAGCCGTCGGCGGCCTGCGCTACGATCACTACAACAGCTTCGGTGAAACGGTGAATCCGCGCTTTGGTTTGATCGTGGAGCCGCTCAAGGACACCTCGCTGAAGCTGCTTTACGGCGAAGCCTTTCGCGCGCCGAATTCCTACGAACTCGCGTATAACTCGCTCGCCTTCATCGGAAATCCGACGCTGCAGCCCGAGCGCATCCGCACCACGGAGTTGGTCGCCGAGCATTACTTCGATGCGCACTGGCGCGCGGCCGCGTCCGTTTTTCAAAACGACATCATCGCCCTCATCACCTCGCGCATGGACGCCGGCGGCGCGGCCACTTCGATCAACGGCGGCGACGCGCGCGTGCGCGGCACCGAGCTCGAGGTCGAGGGAAAATGGGGCGGCGGCACGCTGCTGCGGGCGAGTTACACGCGGCATCTTTCTGAAGACAGCGAGACGGGAAAAGAGCTGGAAAACTCCCCGCGCGACTCCTTTCGCGCCCAAGGCGCTTTCCCGATTTTCGGCGAAAAACTCAGCGCCGGGCTCGAACTGCTTTACCAGTCCGATCGCTTCACCGCGCGCCGCGATCGCACGGGGGATACGTGGCTCGTGAATGCCACGCTGCTCAGTCGCGAACTGCGCCCTGGCCTGGAAATTTCCGCGTCGATTTACAACCTGCTCGACGACCACTACCGCGTGCCCGGCGGCTCCGAGCACAAGCAGGACCGGCTGGAGCAGGACGGACGCACTTTCCGCCTGAAGCTGAGTTACCGGTTCTAAGATGCGCGCTTTTTACCGGACCCACATTCTCACCGCGCTCGCGCTTTTCACCGGCAGCAGTGCCGCGCGCGCCGAAAGCGAGGCGAGTGTGAAGGCGGCGTATCTCTTCAATTTCGCCAAGCTCGTCGAATGGCCCTCGTCTGCTTTTTCCAGTGGGAAAGCGCCGCTGGTGATCGGCGTGATGGGACGCGAAGCGGTGGGCGATGAACTGGCGCGCGCCTGCGCCAGCGCGACGGCGGGCGGCCATCCCGTCGAAGTCCGGCGTGTCTCCATGTCGGAGGTCCGCGACTGCCATCTGGTGTATGTGCCCGAGTCGGAGCGCGGCGATGGGGCGATCGCGGCGGCGCAGGGCGCGCCAGTGCTCGTGGTCGGCGAGGGTGAAAATTTCGCGCGCCGCGGTGGCGCGCTCGCCTTTGTGAAAGACAGCGGCACTTTGAAATTTGACGCCAACCCGGCCGCGGCCGCGAGGAATGGTCTCACCGTGAGCGCGAAACTCCTGCGCGTGGCACGAACCGTGGTTCCCAAATAATGACGATGCCAGGGGTCAAAGATGCATTTCGCGATCTTCCCATTCAGGGAAAGGTCATGCTGGTCACGTTCACCGCGTGTCTGGTGGCGCTCTTTGCGGTGGCGGTGGGGCTTTACATTTTTCAGGTCAAAAACTTCCGCGAAAACTACCGGCGCGAATTGCAGACACTCGCGCAGATCATGGCGGACAATTGTGCGACTGCGCTCGCGTTCAACGATGCGAAAACTGCGGCCGAGGTGCTGGCTCCGCTGCACGTAAAGCCGGAGATCGAAAACGCCGCGGTGCTGGGAAAAACGGGTGAGGAATTTGCGCGGTTTGGCTCGGAGAACCAATGCCCACCCCCGAAAGGCGACGAACCGGCGCAAGTGCTCAATCGCGGCGGTCTCTGGATGGTGGTGCAGCCGATCACGCTCGATGGCGAGCGCATCGGGACGTTTTTTATGGACGTGGATTTTGCGCGTCCGCTCGGCGAGTTGCAGCGGGTGTACCGGGATGTGACGGCGGCGGTGCTGGCCGGTTCGCTGGCTTTGGTGGTGCTGCTGACGATGCGGCTGCAGGGCTTCATCATGCGTCCGATCCGGCTGCTGGCGAATGCGAGCGAAGCGGTCGCGCGCGACGGCGATTACTCGGTCCGCGTGCATGCCACGGGCGCGGATGAGCTGGGACAATTGACGACCGCTTTCAACGAAATGCTGGCGCACATCCAGGAAGGCGACGCGGCGCTGCACCACGCGCGCGGGCAAATGCAAATCAAGGTCTGCGCGCTGGAAATCGAGAACATGGAGCGGAAGCGCGCGGAGGAGGCGCTGCGGATCGCGGAGTTGAAATTCCGAGGGCTCGTCGAGCAGTTGCCGGCGATCACATATCACGCGGGGCTGGGTGAAAGTTGCACCTGGACTTACGTGAGCCCGCAGGTTTTTTCGCTGCTCGGTTTTACGCCGGAGGAATGGCTGGCGTCGGAGTCGCTGTGGTTTGAACAGATCCATCCCGATGATCGGAAAATCCCGATCGAGGCCGAGGCGGAGGCGAAGCGGACGGGGCGGCTGCTGGCGGAATACCGGATGTTCACGCGGGGCGGCGAGCTGCGCTGGTTCCGCGATCAAGCGGTGCTCGTGGCGGCGGATGAAAAGGGAAGGCACGCGCTTTACGGCGTGATGATGGACATCACTGAGGCCAAGGCCGCAGACGCGCGGCTGGCGGAACTGAACGAAAAACTGGTCGATAGTTCGCGGCACGCCGGCATGGCGGAAGTCGCGACGGGAGTGCTGCACAATGTGGGGAATGTGCTGAACAGCGTGAACGTTTCGGCGGGCATCGTGGCGGACAAACTGCGGCGATCCAAAGCGTCCAAGCTCGCCAAAGCGGCGCAGCTTTTAGCCGAGAAAAACGGGAGTCTCGCGCACTTCCTGACGGCGGACCCGAACGGGCAAAAGCTCCCCGGTTACCTCGCCAAACTGGGCGAGCATCTCATCGAGGAAAACGCGACTCTTCTTTCCGAGGTCGATCAGCTCGGGCGCAACATCGAGCACATCAAGGAAGTCGTGGCGATGCAGCAGAGCTACGCGAAAGTGAGCGGTCTTTTCGAGCATCTGCCGGCGGAGCGGCTGGTGGAGGATGCGCTGGCGATGAATGCGAGCGCTTTCGAGCGGCATGGCGTGAATTTGAAATGCAACTTCGACACCGTTCCGCCAGTGATCGTGGACCGGCACAAGGTTTTGCAAATCCTGATCAACCTGCTGCGCAATGCGAAGTACGCGCTCGACGATTCGGGCCGCGAAGACAAGCGGATGAGCGTCTCGATCCGCCAGACGGCGACCGATAAAGTGCGCATCGAGGTGGAGGATAATGGGATCGGCATCGCGCCGGAAAACCTCACGCGCATCTTCGGCCACGGCTTTACCACCAAACGCGACGGACACGGCTTCGGCCTGCACAGCGGCGCGAATGCCGCGCGCGAGATCGGCGGGAACCTGACGGCCCGCAGCGGCGGGCTCGGAAAGGGCGCGACGTTCACGCTTGAGCTGCCGTGTGTCAGCGGCGCGACCGCGGAGTTGGCGGCATGAGAATTCCCGGACCCGATTTCCCCATGAAACCTCCTGCCGTGAGGCACACTAGCTGCATGGACGGATGGATTTAACGATCAGTTCGATTTTTACCCAGCCAGCCCCAGCCGCCTTTTTTCCCGCCGACCTATGAACGAATCCACCACGCCCGAACTGGCCAATCACCGGATTCCTCGTTGTGGACGACAACCCGGCGATTCATGAGGACTTCCGCAAAATCCTGGCGCCGCTCGTCACGCCGCTCTTGGAGGATATGGAGGCGGATGAAGCGGCGCTTTTCGGCGATGCGCCGGTGCCATCGCGGCAGGTGAGTTTTGAAATCGACTCGGCGATGCAGGGAAAGCAAGGGCTGGAAATGGTGCAGGCCGCGCTCGCGGCGGGGCGTCCGTATGCGACCGCATTTGTCGATGTGCGCATGCCGCCGGGTTGGGATGGAGTGGAGACGATCGGGCATTTGTGGAGGTGCGACCCGGATTTGCAGGTGGTGATTTGCACGGCCTACTCGGATTTTTCGTGGGAGGAAATCACCGCGAAACTGGGCTCGACGGACAAGCTGTTGATTTTGAAAAAGCCGTTCGACAACGTGGAGGTGCTCCAGTTTGCGCATGCGCTGACGGCGAAATGGCTGCTGACGCGGCAGGCGCATTTGCGGATGGAGGAGCTGGATGAACTGGTGCGCGAACGCACGGCGGCGCTGGTGGCCGCGAATGAAAAGCTCTCGAGCGAGGTGCAGGAGCGCATCCTGATCGAGGCGGCGTTGCGCGTCTCGGAGCACCGGTTTTCCAAAGCGTTCAACGCCAGCCCGATCGCGATGGCGATCGTGTCGCGCGTGGATCACCGCTTTGTGGATGCGAACGACAGCCTCACGAAAGTCTTTGGCTGGCCGCGCTCGGAGGTGCTCGGTGAAGATTTGAACGCATTCCCGATGTGGATCGATCCCGCGGAAATCACGGCGCTGCTCGCGCGTTTGCAGAGCGAGCCGTGTGTGAGCGGGCTGGCGCTGCCAGTTTTCACGCGCGCCCGCGAATCGCGGGAGGCGCGCGTGACGGCGGAACCTTTCGATCTCGATGGCGTGCCGCATCTTCTCCTGCTGGTGGAGGACGTGACGGAGCGCATGCAATTGGAAGCGCAACTGCGCCAGTCGCAGAAGATGGAGGCGATCGGCCAGCTCGCCGCGGGCGTGGCACACGATTTTAACAACATCCTCACCGTCATCCGCGGCCACGTGAGCCTCCAGCTCGCGAACGCGCAACTGCAAGGCACGCATCGCAGTTCGCTCGCGCAAGTGCTGGCGGCGTCCGAGCGCGCTTCGTCGCTCACGCGACAGCTCCTTTCCTTCAGCCGGCGGCAGGTCGCACAGCCGCGGGCGATGCAGTTGCACCGCGTCATCGGGCAAGTCGGCGACATGCTGCGGCGGCTGCTCGGCGAGCACGTGGCGCTCATGATCGAGTGTCCGCACGATGCGCCCGCGATCTTTGGCGACCCGAGCAATGTGGAAATGGTGGTGATGAATCTGGCGGTGAATGCGCGCGACGCGATGCCCAATGGCGGCACGGTGACGATCAATGCCGAGGCCGTGATTTTCGGGCCGAAAGATTGCATCCGTTTTCCCGAGCGACGGCCCGGGAGCTTTGTGCAGCTCAGCGTCTCCGACACAGGCTGCGGCATGTCGCCGGAAATTTTGGCGCGGGTCTTCGAGCCGTTTTTCACGACGAAAGAAGTGGGGAAGGGGACCGGTCTCGGACTCGCGACGGTGTATGGAATCGCGCGGCAGCATGAAGGCTGGGTGGAAGTCAGCAGCCAGGTCGGCGTCGGCACGCGGTTCGATGTCTATTTTCCATGCAGCGCTTGCGCGGTGGAGGAATCGATCGAGCCGGAAGCCGACATGCCGCTGGCGGTCGGCGGCACGGAGACGATCCTCGCGGCGGAAGACGAACCCGCGCTGCGCGAACTCGTACAAGCCGTGCTCGAAGACGCCGGCTACCGCGTGCTGATGGCGGAGGATGGCCGCAGTGCGACGAAGCTCTTTGCAGCGCACCACGATGAAGTGGACCTGCTGCTGACCGACATGATGATGCCGGGCGGAATGACGGGCCGCGAACTCGCGGAGCACCTGCACGAGCGCAAGCCCGGCCTGCCCGTGATCTTCAGCAGCGGCTACAGCGCCGACCTGATGGGCGACTCCGCGCCGCGCTCGGACGAAATCCATTTCCTCCAAAAGCCCTACGACCCGGACACGCTGCTGCGGCTGGTGCGCGCGTGCCTCGGCGAATGCACGGTGTGCGCGTAAAAGTCCGCGCGACTATCCTGTAACCGCGAGGAGCCCGCCGGCGTCTCTTTTGCGATGCCTTCCGCCACTGCCACTCTCGCGCCCTGGCCCGCATTGTCTTTCGCCGCGGCGATCCCTAGAACGCCGGAGATGCCCGAGCCCGCCACCGATGAAGCGCTGGTCGCCGCCACTTTGCGCGGAGACGAGGATGCTTTCGCGGAGATTGTGCGGCGTTATAAAAAGCGCGTCTTTGCCGCGGCGGCGCGTTTCGCCCGCGACGATCATCAGCTCGATGATATTGCGCAGGAGGTGTTCGTGCGCGCGTTTCGGAATCTCGCGAAGTTCCGCGGCGACGCGCCATTCGAGCACTGGCTTTCGCGCATCATCGTTTCGGCGTGCTACGATTTTTTGCGGAAAGAGCGCCGTGTCCGCGCGCAGGTCACGCTGGATGCGATCGAGTATGAAGTGCGCGATCTCACGATCGAAACGGCGGTCGCGGCCGGGCGTGCGCGTGAGTTGCTGGCCTTTGCGATGCGCCGGCTCACGGCGGAGGAGCAGCTCATCATCACGCTGTGCGAGATCGAGGAGCGCAGCGTGCGGGAAGTGGCGGCGCTGACGGGATGGAGCGAGAGCAATGTGAAAGTGCGGGCTTTTCGCGCCCGGCAGAATTTGAAAAAGATCCTGGAGACCAGCCATGAAGAATAATCCCGACTCCCAGCTCGATGCGCTTTTCCAAGCCGCGCGTGGCGACGCGCCAGAGACGGCGCGGGTGCAATTTGGCTTTGAGACGCGGCTGCTGGCGCGGCTGCGCGAGGAAGGCGGGAGCAGCATCTTCGCGTGGGCGTGGAGGCTCGCGCCGTTTTTCGCCGCCGTCGCGCTCGCCGCCGGCTGGTGGGGCCGGCTCTCGATGACGCAGGTGGAAACGACCGCCAGCGCCGTCGCGGAAGTCGCGCTGAAAGGCGACGACTATGCGCTCGTCTCGCTCGTGACCGGGGGTCGCCGATGAAGCGTCTGCGAGGCTGTCTCGGCGTTTTCCTCATTTTCTTTTTCGGCCTCGTCGTCGGCGCGGCTCTGACGGGCGGAGGGATTTGGAAGGAGATGCACGATGTGATCGAAGGCGGTCCCGATGCCGTTGTGGCGCGGATCGCGGATCGCATGGAGAAGGAGCTGAAACTCGACGACGCGCAGAAGCGCATGTTCGCGCAGATCGTGACGGAGACGCGGATCGAACTGCGCGTCATCCGCGCCGATTCGCAACCGCGCGTGAGCGAGACGCTGGCGGTGACGGAGAAAAAAGTGCGCGCGATCCTGCGACCGGAGCAGCAGAGAAAATTCGATCTCATCCTTCAGCGGAGTCGGGAAAAGTGGGAGCATGCAGTGGAAACGCCCGGCCTGCCTGTTGTGCCGGCGCTGGAAAAACAGTCGGCGAATTTGCCGAACTGAAACCCGCTCACGCCCGCTGGTGCGCCGCGCCTTTCGCGCCAAGAAAAGATTGGCGAAACCTGCCGACTACGGCGAAAAGGGGCTCCCCCTGAACTTGGATTGCTCCCCTTGCGTGCAGGCTCGCGGGACTGACCACACATGACTTTTACCGAATCTCCAAACACGCCGGCAGAACCGGCACCGGGTGCCACCGACCTCATTCCCTCCGCGGCGCAGGAGCGGGTAAGTGTCGGGCCGACCGGCGAGTGGGTGACGGTGCGCGAGTTCAATGAGACGGCGGATGCGACGCTGACGGGCGGGCAGTATGTGCTGCTGCTGGACCGGCAATATCGCGTGCTGGGGAATGAGCGCTACGAGCGCGTGGTGCGCTGTCTGAAGACGGTGCAGGCGGTGCATGACGCGGCGCAGTGGCGACTCGATTTCGATCCGGGTTCGCAGCGTGTGGTCATTCATTCGCTCGCGGTCCGGCGCGGCGGACAGCTCTTCGAGCAGGCGGAACTGGCGCGGCTACGCTTCCTGCAGCGCGAGGAAAACCTCGACCGGTTTGTCGTCGATGGCCGCGTGACGGCGGTACTACTGCTGGAGGATGTTCGCGTCGGCGACATCATCGACGCGAGCTACACGATCCAGACGACGCCGCAGTTGATGGCGGAGAATTTCTGGCTCTTTTGCATGGTCCCCGCGCAAATCCACCTGCGCGCGTTTCACCTCAGCGTGCGCTACCCGGATCAGCGGCTGATCCGCTGGAAACACAGCGAGGACAACTACGCGCCGGTCTTCAAAAAATTTGAAGGCGAGAGCGAGTGGCAGTGGAAGCTCGAGGATGTGCGTCCGCGCGAAATCGAGATGGGCGTGCCGGGCTGGCATTTTGTCAATCCGTGGTTCCAGATTTCCGACTGCGCGTCGTGGGCCGACGTGGCGAATGGGATGAACGCGGCGTGGGTGGAAAATTTCGCGGAAGCGGAGTTTGTCGAGACCGCGAATCAGATCGCGGCGGCGGCATCTTCGCCCGGCGAGCGGGCCAATCGTGTGCTCGCTTTGGTGCAGGATGAAATCCGTTATCTCAGCCTGAACTCGGGTCTCGGCGGACAAATCCCCGCCTCGCCCGGCACCGTTTTGCGGCGGCGTTTTGGCGACTGCAAAGACAAGGCTTTCCTCGCCGCGCATCTGCTGCGGCGGCTCGGCATCCCGGCGCGCCCGACGCTGGTGAGCGCCGCACTACGGCAGACGGTCGATCGTTTTTTGCCGATGCCGGATGCGTTCGATCACGCGATCGTGGAGTACGATGTCGCGGGAAAACGGCGCTGGGCGGACGTGACGGTGCCGATGCAGGGCGGTAGCGCGGTGTCGCGGGCGGTGGGCGATTTCCGCACGGGATTGCCGATCGGTCCGGGCGTCGCCGACCTGGAGCGCATCGCGTCTGTCACCAGCCTGAGCGACGTGTATGAACTGCGCGAATCCTTCATGGTCGATACTGCGGGCCGTCCGTCCGCGCTGAAGGTGATGGTGAAAGCGGCAGGCGCGGAAGCGGATAGTTTGCGACGGGATTTCGCGCTGGAAGGCGAAGCGGAAGTGGCACGCAAACGCGAGCAGTTTTACCGGCAGTTTTTCCCCGATCTCCGGCGGCTCGGCGCTCTCGAATGGCGCGACGACCGCGCGCGCAATGAACTCGTGATCGCGGACATGTTTGAGATGCGCACTGCGACCGCGCCCGGCCGCGAGGCGCAGACCTGCGTCTTTGAATATCGCTCACACTTGATCCAGTCGTTGCTCGGTTTTTCGGACACCGGCGGGCGCAAGCAGCCGTTTGCGATTCGCTTCCCGTGCCAGGTCCACCACTGGATCGAAGTCGAGTCGCCCGCGCTCGAAGGTGCGCCGCCGCAGACCACGGCGGTCCGCGACGCGGCGTTTCGTTTCGCGTGCGATTTCAATCGCGGCTACGGAAAAATCACCGTCCACTACTCGCTGCGCACGCTGACGGATGGCGTGAAGGCGGAGCGCTTCGAGCAGTTTAAAACGAAGATCCGCGAAATCTGGCCGACCACCTTTCTCCACGTCGTGCTCCCGCTCGGCGTCATCATGTCGCGGCGAAATCGTGCGGCTGGAAATCTGTTGCCGGTCCTCGTGCCACAGGCAAAGCGCAACAAAGATGGAGCCGGCGGCGCACAACCCGCGTCGGAAGATTTCACGCTTCCGCTCGAGCCCGTGCCGGCGCTTTTGAAAGGCGCGCCCGCGCCTTCCGAGGACGAAGCCGCACCTGCCGCCGACCCGAATGCGCCTGCGGAAAGCGCGCCGATGGAGCGCCGCACGAATTCCGCGCGCGCCGCCGCCGCTGTCGGCGATCCGGTGGCCGCCTTGGGGAATGGCCGCGGGAAACGCAAGCGCCGAAAATCCGCGGCTTCGTCTTGGAAAAAGGGATTGAAGATCGGCTTCTACCTCGTCGCCGGTCTGGCGGTGCTGGCGCTGCTGATCCTCATGAATTTAAGAAAAGGCTGAGACCGGGCCGGTCTGCGGGCAGACTTGAAAGCGCGCGCTCAAATCATTGGAATAATCGTCAAATTCCATCACCTTCGCGGGTCCCATGCGCAGGCTCACTTTCATCGCTTTCGGCATCGCCGCGCTTTCCTCTGCGAGCGCGGACGATGGGCTGGCGTTTTTTGAAAATCGCATCCGCCCAGTCTTCGTCGAGCAATGCGCGAAGTGCCACAGCGCCGACGCGGTGAAGATCAAAGGCGGGCTGCGGCTCGATTCGCGCGAGGCGATTTTGAAAGGCGGCGATACGGGCGCGGCGGTGCTTCCCGGCGATCCGGAAAACAGTTTGCTCATGCAGGCGGTGCGGTATGCGGACAAGGATTTGCAGATGCCGCCGCGCAAGGATGGCGTGGACCAAAAGCTGTCCGCGGCGCAGATCGCCGATCTCACGGCATGGGTGAAAATGGGCGCGCCCATCCCGCCGAAATACGTGAGCGCCAGCGATCCGGCCAAACACTGGGCCTTTCAGCCGATCGCCAATCCTCCGGTGCCGGAGCCCGCCGATCCGGCGCGCGTCCAGACGAGCATTGACGCATTCCTTTTTCAAAAAAACGCACCCGCTCCGCCTGCCGATCGCCGGACGCTGCTGCGGCGCGCAACCTACGATCTGACCGGCCTGCCGCCGACTCCTGCCGAGTGCGACGCATTCCTCGCTGACACGTCGCCGGATGCGTTTGCAAAGGTGGTCGAGGACCTGCTCGCGCGTCCGGCTTACGGTGAAAAATGGGGCCGCAAGTGGCTCGATGTCGTCCACTACGCGGACAGCGCGGGCAACGATACCGATCACCCCACGCCGCTCGCGTGGCGCTATCGGAATTGGGTGTTTCAGTCGTTCAATCGCGACCTTCCTTTCGACGAATTTTTGCGTGAGCAACTCGCGGGCGATCTCATGGCTGCGACAGGTCCGCGCGAGCGCTACGCGGACTGCATCACCGCCACCGGCTACCTCGCAGTGGGTCGCCGCTTCGGCTCGGGGAAGGATGATCGCGATGTGCATCTCGATATCGAGGACACGCTCGACACGCTCGGGAAATCCGTACTCGCGCTCACCATCGGCTGCGCGCGCTGCCACAATCACAAATACGATCCGATCACCGCGCGCGACTACTACGGGCTCTACGGGATTTTTGCCTCGACCCGCTTCAGCTTTCCGGGCGGCGAGCACGACGAACGGCCGCACGATCTCGTGCCGCTGCAGCCGCCGGATGAAGTCGCAAAACTCGCGGCCGCCGCGGCGCAAAAAAAAGCGCGCGAGGATCATGAAAATCGCGTGCTGCGGAAAGTGCGCTGGACGCTCGAATCGCTCGCAGCAAAAGTCGATTTCGTGCGGCGGCAAATCCTCTGCGACACCGCGCCGCCGCCGCCGGATTTAGCGGAGAAAAAAGTCGCGCTGGCCTATGCGGTGAAGGAGTGAAATTGCGCGAACGCCCGCGTGCAAAAGCGCGGCGAACCGAAGGAACTCGGAGACGAAGTGCCGCGCAAAAATCTCGATCTTCTCGGCGGCGAAATCGTGCCGGTCAATGGCGGCAGCGGCCGTGCGCAACTCGCCCAATGGCTGACTTTGCCGCAAAATCCGCTCACGGCGCGCGTGATGGTGAATCGCATCTGGCTCGGCCACTTCGGACACGGTCTCGTCGCGACGCCGAATGATTTCGGCACGCGCGGCGCGCGCCCCACGGAGCCGGAATTGCTCGATCATCTCGCGACGAAATTCATCGCGTCGGGCTGGAGCGTGAAGGCCATGCACCGGCTCATCATGCTGAGCGCCGCGTATCAGCAGGCCGGCACGACGGGAGGTTTTCCGCGTCGTCGTCTGGAGGCGGAGGAAATCCGCGACACCTATCTCGATCTCGCCGGCGAACTCGACCGTACACCGAACGAGGGCCATCCTTTTCCGAAGGAGGAAAAGTGGGAATTTTCGCAGCACGACCCTTTCCGGGCGCTTTACGATTCGTCGAAACGCAGCGCGTATCTCATGACGCAGCGCATCCAGCGGCATCCGTTTCTCTCGCTCTTCGACGGGGCTGATACGATCGAGAGCACGCCGCAGCGCCATGCCAGCACGGTGCCGACGCAGGCGCTGTGGTTTCTCAACGATCCCTCCTTCCACCAGCGCGCCGAGTCTCTCGCGAAACGGCTCCTCACGCTGCCCGGCCCGCGGCGGCTCGACTTCGCCTACCGTCTCTGCCTCCAGCGCCCCCCGACGGACGCCGAGGCGAAAAATGTCAGTGCCTTTCGCGCCGCCTACGCCGCCGAAAACACCGGGCTGCCAGACAGCCAGTGCGAACTCGTTTCCTGGAGCGCCTGGTGCCGCGTGCTGCTAAGCTGCAACGAAATCCTCTACCTCGACTGATCCGATGAGCACCGCACGCCAATCCTTTTCCCGCCGGTGTTTTATGCGTTCGCTCGTTGGCGGATCGATGCTCATGCCGGGCATTATTTCGCAGTTGCTCGCGGAAAGTGGCGCGCCCGTTTCCGTCGATCCGCTTCTGCCGAAAGCGCCGCATTTTCCGCCGAAGGCGAAGCGCGTCATCTTCCTCTTCCTCACCGGCGGGGTGTCGCACATCGACGCCTTCGATCCCAAGCCGAGGCTCTTCGCCGACCACGGCAAGGAGGTGAAAGTCGATCACCCCGAAGTGAACGGGCGACCCGACTACAAGCAGCTTTTTCTCAAGCGCCCGCAGTGGGAATTTTCCCCGCACGGCCAGTGCGGCACCGAGATGAGCACGCTCTTTCCACACCTCGCGAGGAGTGTGGATGACTTCGCGCTCATCCGCTCGATGAACACGTCGCACTCGAACCACGTGCAGGCCACGCTCGGCATGCATACCGGCTCCTTCTCCTTTGCGCGGCCCAGCATCGGCTCGTGGGTGAGCTACGGGCTCGGCACGGAAAATCGCAATCTGCCGTCGTTCATCACCATCGCGCCCTTCACTCCGTACGCCGGCTCGCAAGTGTGGGGGTCGGACTTTTTGCCGGCGGTGCATCAGGGCACGCTTGTGATTCCCGGCGACGAGCCGGTGGCAAATCTGCATCGCCGCGCTGCAACCACGCGCATGCAGGAGATCGAACTCGCTGCGCTGCGCGAGATGAACACCGCGCACCTCGCGACGCGTGCCGACGACTCCGTGCTCGCCGCGCGGATGCATTCCTTCGAGACCGCTGCCGGCATGCAGCTCGCGGTGCCGGATGCGTTCGATCTTTCCAAAGAAAGCGACGCGACGCTCGCCATGTATGGTCTCACGCGCGGCCAGACCACCGGCTTCGGCTGGCAGTGTCTCGCCGCCCGCCGACTCGCCGAGCGCGATGTGCGTTTCATCGAGTTGATCGACAGCGGCTCGTCGAACAACTGGGATTCGCACAAGGACATGCTCGAGCACGAGATCCGTGCGCAGAATGCGGACAAGGCCATCGCCGGGCTGCTCCAGGATTTGAAAGAGCGCGGCCTCTTTGAAGACACGCTCGTCGTGTGGGCCACGGAATTTGGCCGCACGCCTTTCAACAACGCGATCGACGCGAAAGGCCGCGAGCATCATCACTGGGCCTTTTCCTGCTGGCTCGCGGGAGCCGGCGTGAAGCCCGGCATCGTGTTCGGCGAGACGGATGAATACGGCATCCATCCCGTGCGCGATCCCGTCCACGTGAATGATTTTCACGCGACGATCCTGCATCTCATGGGCCTCGATCACGAGCGCCTCACCTTCCGCCACAGCGGCCGGGATTACCGCCTCACGGATGTCGCGGGGAAAGTGGTGCGCGGCCTCCTTGCTTGAAGCGGCTCACGCGGATCAGGGGCACGGTTGAACCACTGTCACCATGATTCGCCGCCGATCTTCTGCGCGTTCACCACGACCCATTCGGCCGACTGCTGGCGGCACAGGCGCTCGAAGAGGAATTGACGATCCTTTCACCTGACAAGCCGCTCGCGCTGTTCGGCGCTCGGATGCTGTGGTAATGCACAAAGCTTTTCAGATTCCTCGCTTTCAAGCGGAATTCGGGAACGAGTTCACAAATTGACGACGCGCGGCTGCGGGAATACCGTCCGGGCGTCATGGAAGCCATCGCCGAAAAACTAGAGAACAAGCTTCACAAGTGGACGCCGGAAACTTCCCGAAAGGTTCGGGCGCTCGTGGCTGAAATCATCGAACAGGCGGACGACGACGCCTTGGATATCGGTCGCTCGCGGAGCGTCGAGCAAGAAGTGATGGACATTCTCGATGAGCCCTCGACCCGGGGAAGTCTGGCTGGCGGACCTCGGGATGTCGGCCAAGACACGTCCGGTCGTGGTGGTGTCGAGATACGATGAAGACCCGCCGCGTGTCCTGGTGCTCTACGTGCCGCTGACTTCGGAAGGCCGGGGAGGCGAGTATGAAGTAGAAATGTCGAAACTGCCGTTCCTGCGTTTGGAAGGTATGGCGAATGTGCAGGGCATCGGCTCGCTGGCAGTAAAAAGGCTGGAGCGTCGATTGGGAGTCTTGCCGCCGGAAGTAATGGACCGAATCGAGAAGGCGCTTCGATTCGCGTTGGATTTAGATTGAGTCTGCGGTCCCGTTCGATGGGACAGTTAGAACCTGGGAGCGAACGATTCCCCGAAGCTGCGCTTCGCCGAATGAGGGCACGCTTGCGGGTGGAGCTTGGACGAAGCACCGCTTCGCGGAACGAGGCATTCCCAAGTGGAACTTGGGAACGAGGTCAAACTCAAAGAGTGGGGCTTGTGAGGTGTCTCTCGCTAACTGCCCAGTCGTCCCGTCGCTCCCAAGTTCCACTTGGGAGCGAACGGTTCCCCGAAGCTGCGCTTTGTCGAGTGAGGACGCACTTACGGCTGGAACTTGGTCGAAGCAAAGCTTCGCGGAACAAGACACTCCTTGGTGGAACTCGGGCGAAATTAACGAGGCAGGGAGCCGCGTCTCCGAAGCAGGAACAGACCGCCAGACGCTACCGAGAGCAGGCAGGCCGAAGGCTCGGGTACAGGGGCGGCAACGGAACTGGTGATCTGCAAGTCATCGAACGACGCATTGCTATCGCCTCCGAAGTAGATCCGCGCGTTTGCGCTCGTAAATCCGTTGTCCGCTCCGTTTAGAAGTGGCGTGGTGAAATCGGCGGTGAACGCCCCACCGGAGTAGTCCTCGTCGATTTCAAAATAACCCGATTTCGCAGTTCCATCCCAAGTGAGCCGCAACCGGTGAACTCCGCTGCCCGAGAAGCCGGCGTCTCCGAAACTAAGGTAGTTATCCGTATAACCATTCTGGCCGATGCCGGCAAAATCCGAATGCATCCGCAATCCGATGATCGGCCCAGCCGGTTCGTTCGAGCCGCCGGTCGGGCTGCCCTCACCTAACCCAAAAAATGCGATACTAGAACCGGTCGAGAGCGTAACTTCGGCGACAAAATCGCTGTTATAAAAGTCGCTATTGACTGTGCGCAAATTTGTCCGGGCTCCGTTGAACAAAACGCCCCCCGAAGCGAAGATCGCGTCCGACCCTGAAATCTCCAGCGAGGCCGGTAACTGACCGTCGTTGAAATTCTCGGTAATGGTGGTGGCGTGCGTGGTGCCTAGTGTGCCGGCAGCCAGTGTGAGCAAGGCCGAGATGATCCCGGAGAGGGCGTTGATTGATTTCATAGATGTAGGTCGCTTTAGGTTGAGGTTGCTTTTCATATTTTCTAGAAAGCAACCGATGTGCCACCGATTGGGACTGTCCTCCGACTCTTCCGAACAACTTCGCACCTGTTCTCCCTTGATTTTGCCGTCGAAAAATTCAGTCTCAGTCCTGACTCCGAGTTAAGAAAGGTAACTAGCCGCGCAATCTCGGATGTCCTTTTTGCTCGCTTCCAAGTTTCGTTTTAAGGCGAACTATTTTCCGAAGCTGCGCTTCGCTCTCGCGCGAAAATGACTAGGAAGATGCGTGGCTGGTGATTCCTTTGGGCATGAGCACCCACCACTTCTCCCGCCGCGCGTTTCTGCGTGGCATCGGCGTCACGATGGCTTTGCCGTGGATGGAATCTGTCCGCGTCTGGGGCGATGAGGCGCTGGGGAGCAAGGCGGCGAGTGAGGCTCCGGTGCGGCTGGCGGTGATGTTTTAGGGGAATGGGTTTCACTCCAAGGAGTGGTGGGCGAAGGGCGAGGGGAAAGGGATGGAGCTGGGGAAGGTGCTTTCGCCGTTGAACGATTTTCGCGAGAAGATGCTTTTCGTGCGCGGGCTTTACAATGCGGAGGCGATGAAGGGGAACATTCACAGTTCGCAGACGGGGAATCTACTTTCAGGTGCGCCGCTGGCGTCGGGCGGGGAGATTCGGTCGGGGACGAGTATCGATCAGTTGCTGGCGCAGCGTTACGGGAATTCGACGAAGGTGCCGAGCTTGGTGCTGGGTTGCGAGAAGTCGAATCCGTCGGTCCACAAGAACTACTCGATGCTCTACAGCTCGCACATTTCGTGGAGCTCGCCGACGCCGCCGACGCCGCTGGAGGTGTATCCGGCGCTGGCGTTCGACCGGCTTTTTAAGGACGAGGTGAATCGCGGCGACAAGAGTGTGCTCGATGCGGTGCTGGCGGATGCGAGCGATTTGCGGCGGAACATCAGCGCGGGCGATCAGCGGAAGCTGGATGAGTATCTCGACTCGGTGCGCGATGTGGAGCAGCGGATCGAGAACGCGGGGAAGAAGGGTGAGCTGCAAGGCTGGCGGCCCACGCTCGACAAGCCGAATATCCCGCGCCCCGCCGATGGCATCCCGCAGGACATCGCCGAGCACATGCGGCTGATGGCGGACATCATGGTGCTGGGCTTTCAGACCGACACGACGCGGATCACGACGCTGAAGCTGAATAACGATCATAGCTCGCTGCGTTTTCCGAATCTCGGCGTGGACTATATGATCCACCATTTGCTCTCTCATTCCGACAGCGCGGACTGGCTGAAGGTGAACACGTTTTTCGTGGAACAGATCGCCTACATTGCGCGGAAGATGGAGGCGATTCAGGAGGGTTCGCGGACGCTGCTCGACAACACGATGCTGATGTATTGCTCGAGCATGATGACGGGAAATCATAACAACGATCAGCTCCCGGTGATCCTGCTTGGTGGCGGCGGCGGGCGCATTCAGGGCGGGCGGGTGCTCGATTATTCG
Source organism: Chthoniobacterales bacterium (assembly GCA_038228115.1). Lineage (GTDB taxonomy): Bacteria > Verrucomicrobiota > Verrucomicrobiia > Chthoniobacterales > Chthoniobacteraceae > JANLQB01. The sequence goes on along the minus strand of JBBRPM010000001.1, from coordinate 32,070 downwards.
GGGAAGCCGGAGCGGCAAATGTGTCGGCTATTTCTCTCGCTGATGGACAGATGAACGTGCACGAGAAGACGTTCGGCGACGCCTCGAAGCCGCTCGAAGAGGTCTGATCGGCTCTAGCATTCGGCCCTCCGATGATGAAAGCCCTTCTCATCTTTGCGCCCGTGTTGTTGCCGCTCGTCGCATTCGGCGAGACGCCGCCCGATCTGCATGCGGAGCATCGCGCGCCGGTGGCGGCGACTTTTGAATGCGACCGCAAGCCGTTGCACCCGGAGTTTTGGACGGCTTGGGAGGCACCGGTGAATCGCGAACGCATTTTCGATTTCTACGCGAAGCAAGCGGAGTGGGCGCTGGCGCAGCCGCAGATGCCTGCGCTGCTCTCGGAGTATCCGGGGCTCGATAGCGGGACGCACGGGCACTGGGGAAATCAGAATGAGGAAGTGTGGCGCGATGGGCGGTGGAACGACACGGAGATCGGCAGCGTGGTCAGTGGCGTCGTTCGCGGGGCGGGGAAGACGGTGGTAAAAGGTGTCTGCGTGCAGCTTGGCGGTGACGGGAAAATGGCCTGCTGCTTTAATCCGCAGACGCTCACCTTCGATCTGGTCTGGAGCGGTGGCTTTGTGCGCTACAACGCGTTTCGCCACGGTATCGGCCAGGGCGTCGAGGTCGCGGGTGATGTGTGCCGATTGAGGCGGAACTTCCGGCGAAGGGAGATTTCGTTTATCACGGTTTCTATCGGAACGGTGCGCGGGTGATTTTCAGCTACCGGCGCGATGGCGTGGAGATGCTCGATTCGCCGGAACTCCGGAACGGCGCGTTCGCGCGGGTGGTTGGTCGGGCGGCGACGCATCCGCTGGCGGATTTGTGCAAAGGCGGGATGGCGCAATGGCCGCAGATCGTGGAAACCAGCGGCTCGCGCGGCACCACGCAACCGTTCGCGGTGGACACGATCACGCTGCCGTTCGCGAATCCTTGGAAGCCGCTTTTCTTCGTGGGAGATCACGATTTTCTACCGAACGGAGACGGCGTGATTTGTACGATCATGGGTGAGGTGTGGGTCGTGAGCGGGCTTGATGAAACGCTGGAGCATTTGCGCTGGCGGCGATTTGCAACGGGGCTGAGTCAGCCGTTGGGATTGCGCGTCGTGGACGGAAAGATTTGTGTTTTGGGACGCGATCAGATCACGCGGCTTCATGATTTGAATGGCGACGGCGAGGCGGATGTTTATGAGTGCGTGTCGAATGCGTATGGGACTTCGCCGGGTGGGCACGATTACATCACGGGACTGCAACATGACGTGGCGGGGAATTGGTATTCGGTGTCGGCGAATCAAGGGCTCTTCCGCATTTCGCCAGATGGGAAAACCGTGACGCCGCTCGCGACGGGCTTTCGCAATCCGAACGGCGTCGGCCTCGCGGCGGATGGCACGCTCACGACTTCCTGTCAGGAGGGCGACTGGACTCCAGCGTCGCAGGTGTGCCTCGTCCCGCCGGGCGCGAGTGGGCTTTTCTTCGGCTTTCGCGGGCCGCGCAGTGATGTCGCGACGACTCCGCCGCTGCTGTATTTGCCGCGCGGTGTCGATAACTCGACGGGCGGGCAGTGCTTCGTGGACAGCGACCGGTGGGGAGTTCCGCGCGGTTCGTTGCTGAGTACATCGTGGGGCACGGGCTCCTCGCTTTTGCTGTTGCCGGAAAAAGTGGACGCCGTGTGGCAGGCGGCGGCGGTGCAGGTGCCGGGCGAGTTTCGCAGCGGGTCGCATCGCGGAAAATTCAATCCGCGCGACGGGCAATTTTACGTGAGCGGCTGTCAGGGCTGGGGCAGTTACACGCCGGATGATGGCTGCTTTCAGCGTCTGCGCTGGACGGGCGCGCCAGTCCAGTTGCCTGCGGAATTTCACGCGCGCGATAACGGCGTGCTCGTGCGTTTTCCGCAGCCACTCGATCGCGCGGTCGTGGAAAATACGAAGCGGCATTTCGCGCAGGCGTGGAATTATCGTTATACGGCGAGCTACGGTTCGCCGGAGTTTTCCACGCGCTGGCCGGGCACGCCGGGGCACGATCCGCTGGAAATCACGAGCGCGCATTTGCTGGCGGATGGGCACACGCTGTTTCTCGAAATCCCGCAGCTTCAGCCGTGCGGACAACTTCATTTGCACATCCGGCTCGGCGCGGAGGCCACGGATCTTTATGCGACGCCGCACAAGCTGGGCGCAGCGTTTACAGACTTCGCGGAGTATCGCCCCATCGCCAAAACTGCGCCTGCCACGATGCCGCTCGTCGTCACACCGACGGTGCCGAATCCGTGGACCAAAGGTGAGCCGGGCCGGGCGATTCGCATCGAGACGGCGAGCGGGCTGACCTATGCCACGAAGCGTTTTGTCGTGAAAGCGGGCGAACGCATTTCGCTCACCCTCGCGAATCCCGACACGATGCCGCACAATCTCGCCATCGCGAAACCCGGCGCGCTTGCGAAGGTCGGCGACGGCGCGAATCGCATGGCCGCGCAGCCCGACGGTGGAGCGAAGCGGTACATTCCGCCGGGCGATGACGTGCTCTTTTTCACGGACATTATCGAGCCGTCGAAGTCATTCACGATTCACTTCACCGCACCCGCCGAGCGTGGCGAATATCCATATCTATGCACGTTCCCCGGCCACTGGCAGATCATGAACGGTGTCATGGTTGTGGAATGACGGGACGAGTTCTGGCGCGTTGTCCTTCTCAAAATCGGTGGCGGCGAGCTGCATCGTTTTCGGAATCGTGGTCTCGAAATTCGTGATGAGTTCGATTTTCCCGTCAAAGTTTTCGACGAGGGCGGAGGTGCTTTCGACCCAGTCGCCGGAGTTGTAGTAATCGACGTCATCGATCTTGCGGATGACAGGCGAATGGATGTGACCGCACACGACGCCCGCGACGTTTTCATTTTTCGCGAAACGCACAATGCCCTGCTCAAATGCGCCGACGAAACTGACCGCCTTTTTGACGCTGCTTTTCACCGCCGCGCTGAGCGACCAGTAGCCGAGTCCGAAGAGCTGACGGCAATAGTGAACGGGTGTGTTCAGCTTCAAGAGGAGCTGGTAGCCAACGTCGCCGACGAACGCGAGCCACTTCACGTTTTGCACGACGGCGTCGAGTTCGTGCCCGTGCATGATGAGCAGGCGACGCCCATCGGCAGTGGTATGGATGGCGCGCGGGACGATCTCGACCGCGCCGAAGTGGCCGAGAAAGCCGGAGACGAATTCGTCGTGATTGCCGGGGATATAAATGACGCGCGTGCCTTTGCGCCCGGCGCGCAGGAGTTTCTGGATCACGTCATTGTGCGACTGCGGCCAGTAGATGCCGCGGCGCAGGGACCACACATCGATGAGATCGCCCACGACGTAGAGCGTCTCGAAATCATAGGCGCGCAGGAAATGCAGCAGCGCCTCGGCGCGACTGCCGCGGGTGCCGAGATGCACATCGGAAATCCAACCGGTGCGGTAGTGCTTCATGTGCCGTGTATAGGATGCGGCGCGGTCGCGAAGTCAAAGGGTCGCAGGCCAGGGAAGTGCGAATTTACCTCGCCGTAACATTGGTGCCATCAGGCATGCGCATTGCTAGTTTTAGGTGATCAGTATGAATGCGCACGCATGGAATCCGACTCAAAATACCCCCCGCAAAGAAACTTCGAAAAAGCGAACGCCCTCGGTGAATGAAATCCTGAAGGCCGCCTATCAACGCTACGGGCGGGACCGGACGGCGCTACAGGCAGTGAAGCATTGTCTGGGCTGACGCAGTGCCAGTGGGCAAAGTTGGCGCAGCGGAAAATGCGCGCGGAAATGTAACAATCGGCGAATTGACGGTGGCGTTCCCGCCTTCACTCTGTGGTGGAAGGACTGACCCACCGCGTGAAAAAAAAGCCGATCGACAAAGCCACCAGCCCGCATGACCTGCCGGTGCAGCCTGCATTGGAGGAGCTGATGTTTGTGCGCAAAGCCTTTCACGATGCGCTGGCCCACTACGCGGCGCGGGTCGATGGCGAGTTGAACTCCGTGCGCGAAGCGGTCGCCGCGCTGGAGACGCTAAAGAAAGTGCCGGAAGAGCGGGCGCATTCGCTGCGCGATCTGCTGCTGATTTTGCGGGAAATCGAGATCAAGCCCGAAAAGGGACGCCGGCGGGATTTGAAGAAGATCGAAGGCGCGATGAAGGATCTACGGCGGATCGTGGACGACTGGGTGTAGCCGTCGCGCGCCTCTATTTGCCGAAACGATAGCCCTCGCCGCGCACGGTCGTAATGTGGCGCGGTGACTCGGGATGATCCTCAATTTTGTGACGCAGCCACGCGATGTGGACATCGACGGTGCGCGGCGTGATGAAGGGCTGATCCTTCCACACGACCTGGAGCAGACGCTCGCGCGACACGACCTGGCCGCGATGATTGATGAGTGTGCGCAGCAGCGCCGCCTCCTTGGCGGTGCAGGTGAACGGCGTGGCGTTTTTGTGAAACTCCATTCGCGAAAAGTCGGCGACCACGCTGCCGAATTCGACGCGCATCACGGGCGTGAGTTGTTGCTTGTGAATGCGGCGCAGCAGTGCGTCAACGCGGGCGCGGAGTTCGTCGGGATCGAATGGCTTGATCAAATAATCGTCCGCGCCGGTGCGCAGACCCTGGACGCGGTCCTCAATCTGCCCGCGTGCGGTCAGCATTAGGATCGCGCCGTCGAAGCCCTGCTCGCGCACAGCGTGACAGATTTCGAAACCGCCAAGGCCCGGCAGCATCACGTCGAGAATCAATAAATCGAATGGCTCCGACGTCGCCCGTCGCAAGCCCTCGGTCCCGTCGCTGGCCGTTTCGACGACGTGGCCTTCCGCGCGCAAAAGATCGCCGACCACGAGCAGGACGCCGGGTTCATCTTCGACAAAAAGGATGCGGGAAATCATGAGGCGCTGGCCGGCGGCGAGACGGGCAGCCGGACGGTGAAAGTGCTACCGCGTCCGCTTTCACTCTGCACGGAAATGCTGCCGCCGTGCGCCTCTACGATCTCGCGCACCAGACTGAGCCCGAGGCCACTTCCGCGAATCTGTTTTGCCTCCGACGCTGCGCCGCGAAAGAAGGGATGAAAGATTTGTTCGAGTTCGTTTTTGGGAATGCCGCCGCCGCGATCGATGATCTCGATCTTAACCGCGTCGGCACCGTGCTTCGCCGCCGCGACGCCGATCCATTTTCCCTCGCCGCCGTGGCGCGCGGCATTGAGGAGCAGATTTTGAAACGCGCGTTGCAAGGCCTCGGTATCGCCCTGAACCGGTGGCAAATTCGCGGCGATCTCGATCTCCAGCCGGCACTGGGCCGCGTCGATTTCAGAGGCGACGGTGGCGATGGAGTCGCGCAGGATTTGCGCGAGCGCGAGCGGGCGATGATGCGCCGCGGATTCGGTGCGCGTCGCGCCGGCAAAGGCCAGCACTTGCTCGACCATGGAAGTGAGCTGCTCGGCGTGATGCACGATGAGGCCGGCGTACTGAGCGATCTGCACCGGTTCGCGTACGATGCCGCGCTGGAGATTGTGCCCCGCGCCGCGGATGACGGTGAGCGGCGTGCGCAGTTCGTGGGAGACGTTGGCGACAAATTTCATCTGCGCGTCGGCAAGCTGGCGCGAGCGCCGCGTGTGCCGCAGCAGGGCGCAGCCAGCGACGAAAATGAGCCCATTCAAAAGCACTGCGACGAGCAAATTCCGCCGCCGCGCGGAAGTGACCGCTGCCTCGATCGAACCTGCGCGATGCCGCGCAAAAATTGTCCAGCGGCCATTTCCATCTTCACGCCCGCCGTCATCGCGCCCTCGCCGCCACGGCAGCTCGACGGCGAAAAAGCGTGCGCTGCCATCGGCGGATTCGCTGACGCGTGAAGCTGAATCGCTCGACGCGAAAACCAAACTGTTCGCGCTGTCGTTCGCTCGGATTTCCACATCGTAATCCGGCGCGGCAGCCGTGTTGAGATGCGTCTTGATGAGCGCGGGCAGCCACGAGTGCGTGATGAAGTCCAGGTTCACCTCGAAGATCATCCACTCATGCTCGCGCGGCAGCCGCCGCTCGGGTCCGCGCTCAGGTGGGAAGCCGCCGGAATCCTCCGGCGGCGGTCGCCCCCGATCGTCCGGACCCGTGTCGAAGATGGGAAACTCCACCAGCGCGGAGGCTGCGGCGGCGACAAAAAACGGTGCGCCGCGATCCGGCGGCCGCTTTCCCAAACGCGCGCGCAAAGCCAGCCAGTCCTGCGGCCACTCGATCTCACGCAGCGCGCCGGTGGTGGAGTTCATTTCAAAAACTTTGGGATCCGATCCGTGCGGGATGACGACCGCCAGCCGGCGGAAAAGAGCGTGGTTCGGTTTACCGGAATTCCATTTTGCCAGACGCGCCGCGTGCGCCTCGTCGGCACCGAGATCCTCCAATTCCACGGACGAAGGCATGAGCGCGTTGCAATTCATCCGCAGCTCCGTGTCGAAGACATTGCCGATGCGGCGCAGTTGATCGTTCAGACTTGTCTGCAAGCGCAGTTGCTCCGCGGCCCCCAAGTCGCCCGTCCATCGAAATTGCAGCACGCCGAGGCCGGCACACAGCAGCGCGAGCAGCGCGAGGAAGATCCATTCCAGCTTGGATTGGCGGTCGGTCGGCTTCACTTCGCGAGGAGTTTGGGCATCGCCGAAGACTACCCGGCAGCGGGTGGTGGACGCAGGTTAAGAATTGTTAAGCCGACTGGGAGCGCGCCGTGGGAAGGCATAACACTCCTTAACATGATTTCGGAAAACGGGAGTCCTACGCTCAGGCGCAAACAAACCCTCAAAACATTATGCGTCATCCGTCTCCCAAAACAGTCCAACTCCTCATTGCCGCAGGCCTTTCGATCCACGCGGCGTATGCCCAGTCGCCGGCCCGCGGCCCGCAACCTCGCCCGAATCCACCGCGTCCGCCCGCCGACACGCGGCCCGCGCCGGACCGCCATCATTCTCCCGTCATTTCGCAGACGCGCTTCGGCGATCCTTTGTCCGGGCTGACCGCCGCGCAGTTGGCGGCATTCGCAGCGGGGCGCGAGGAGTTTGAAAACGTGGAAACTCCCGAGGGCGGACTCGGCCCCATTTTCAACAACGTCTCGTGCGTCTCCTGCCACGCCGCCGGTGCGACCGGAGGCGGCAGCGCGATCACCGTCACGCGTTTCGGCAAGCTGACGAACGGCGTGTTTGACCCGATGAATGAGCAGGGCGGATCGCTGCTGCAAAGCTCCGCGATCGATCCCGCCGTGCAGGAAGTCGTGCCCGCGGATGCGAACGTGATCGCACACCGGCAATCGACGCCGCTCTTTGGCATCGGCTTGATCGAGGCAATTTCCGATGCGGACATCCTGCGCAACGCGGCGCGTCCCGCCGTCGATGGAATCTCAGGCCGGGCCGCGCAAATCGTGGACGCGGCGACAGGGCAAACGCGCGTGGGGCGCTTCGGCTGGAAGGCGCAGCAAGCGTCGCTGCTTACATTCGCGGGCGATGCCTATCTGAATGAGATGGGCATCACGAGCCGCCTTTTTCCCACGGAAAATGCGCCGAACGGAAATACGGCGCTGCTGGCGCAGTATGACGCTTACGCCGATCCCGAAGATACAGTCGATGCGACGGGGCGTGGTGACATCGATGCGGCGGCGGACTTCATGCGCCTGCTCGCGCCGCCGCCGGTGGTGCTGGCAACGCAGTCAGCGAACGCCGGTCGCACGGTCTTTTTCCAGCTCGGCTGTGCGAATTGCCACACGCCCTCGATGAACACCGGGCCGAATGCCATCGCCGCGCTCAGCATGAAAAATGTGCCGCTCTACTCCGATCTCCTGCTGCACGACATGGGCTCGCTCGGCGATGGCATCGCGCAATCCGCCGCCGGCATGTACGAGATGCGCACCGCGCCTCTCTGGGGCCTGCGCGTGAGCGGGCCGTATCTGCACGACGGCCGCGCGGCCACGGTGGACGCCGCGATCCGCGCGCATGATGGCGAGGGAAAAAATGCGCGCGTGCGCTATGAAAATCTCCCGCGCGCGCCGCGTCAGCAGTTGCTCGATTTCCTAAACACTATTTGACCGCGCCAGCCAGCGGGGGAAGGCTCGCATCGCGCGCGGTGGCCGCACATGCTCCGCGCATGGATGCACTGAAAACCTTCCCCCGCTGCACGCTTTTCCTGATCACCCTGCTCGGCGCGAGCCTCGTCGTACGCGCCGAGGAGAAGCGGGGCGTCGTACAGGAATTGATCCCGTGGCTGCTCGATGAAAGCGCGGCGCTGAAAGGCATTCCGTTTTCCGAAGTGATCGCGGCGACGACGGGAAAACGCGTGCTGCCGCTGGACCGCGCCGACCCGGACACGGCACGGATTCTCGCGGAAATCGGGCACGCGCTCGACGACGTGCTGGTGGCGATGAATGCGCCCGACAGCCCGGCGCGGCAGGCAAAGCGGGTGAACGAAATGAGCAGCCACTTCGAGGATTCCCTGCGCCAAAAGCTGAACGCGCGCTCCGGATTTGCGTGTGATTTTCCGAGGACCGCCGAGGGCCGCGTGCAACGCTCCGGCTATCCCGATCTGCGGCTCGTGGACAAGGCCACGGGACGCGTGCTGTATCTCGATCCGAAACTGTTTGCGGCAGGCAGCAAGACGAGCAGTCTGCGTACTTTTTACTTTGAGCCGAAGCGCGCGACCAACAAGGTGAACGACGACGCCCACCATCTCATCGTCGGCATTTCCCACGAAAAAGCGGACGTGGGCGGGATGCAATTCACGCACTGGGAACTGATCGACCTCACGAAATTTCGGGTGAAGCTGAAGGCGGAATTCGAGGGCAGCAACGCGGACATGTATCGCCCGGAAGCGGTGGTCGGCAGCGGCCCGAAATGAGACGCGTGATGCGGTCTTTTTCCTCTTCCTCTTCATCTTAATCTTCCTCCGTCCCCGAAACGGAATGGGAGGAAGATTAAGAGGAAGAGGAAGACATGAAAGGAAGCGTGCTACTTTTCGGCGACGATCACTTTCAGTTTTCGCGAGGAAATCCGAAAGGTGACCGGCAGTTTTGTCACCACTTCGCCGTCCACTTCCACCGGCACGTCGTCCTCGCTGGAGACGGCGACGCGCTTGGTTTGGAAGTATTCCACGTCATCTAGTTCGGTGTGATTTCCCATGAGGATGGTCCCGAGGTAGCGCGCGATATCGAGGTAGCCGAGATTCTTGAAAATGAGCACGTCAAGCTTGCCGTCGTCGATGCGCGCGTCCTTGAAAAAGGCGACGGGGCCGCCGTAGTAGCGCCCGTTTCCGATGAGTACGAAGGAGCCTTCGGTGCGGCGGTCATCGTGCTCGATGATGATTTTCGGCGGGGTGCGCGCGGCGATTTGCGCAGCGGAAATAACGTAGCTCAGCGGGCCGAAATTCTTTTTGAAATTATAACTCGTCGCCTGCACTACCTGCGCGTCGAGGCCGACGCCGGCGAGTTGCACGAAGTATTGTTCGTTCGCCCGGATGAGATCGACGCTGCGCGTGTGGCGCGCCTGGATGATGGCCCACGCTTTCGCCAAATTATTGGGCAGGCCTAGTTCGGCGGCGAAAACGTTCATCGTGCCGATCGGTAAAATTCCGAGCGCCACCTTGGAGCCAACAAGGCCGTTCACAACTTCATTGATCGTGCCGTCGCCGCCCGCTGCGACGACGGTGCTGAAGCCGCGACCGACCGCCCACTCCGCGATAGTGCGCGCATCGCCTGGAGCCGATGTGGCTTTCACGGTGGCGGCGGGAAAATCGCGAATCTTTTCCCAAGTGCCGCCCGCCCGTTCGCTCCGGGCCGCGGGATTTAAAATGACGAGGATTTTCTCCATGAACGCGCTGGGCATTCGGCCTTTTCTTTCGAGGTTCGGCGACTACTTTCTGCGCCGTGAAACGACATTTTAAGGTGATCCTCGTCGTCCTCGCTGTGCTGGTCGCGATCGTCGGGATCGCGCTGCTCGGCGCGAAGACGTATGTCGAATCCACGGGCACGCGCAACCGGATCGAAGCGCAACTCGGCCGGATGCTCGGTCTGCCGCTCGCCATCACGGAGGTGCATCTTTCGCCGTGGGCGGGCCTCACGATCGGCGGCGTGAGCGTGCCGGCGGCGGAGGGAAATTTCCTCGAAGGGGCCACTTTCCGCGCGCGCTGCCGGCTCGGTCCGCTGCTCCAGCGGCGGCTGGAGATTTATGGGCTGCGCGTGGAGAATCCGAAGATCGTGTGGCGCCAGGGTGCCGATGGAAAATGGACGCTGCCCGCGCGGGTGAAGGCGGAAACCGACGAGCCGAAAAAGGAGAGCGCACCGAAATCGGAGGAGCCGAAAGGGGAAGGATTTCAGGTGACGGTCGATGGCCTGAAGGTGGTGAACGCTGCGATCGAAATGCTGGACAAGGAGAAGCAGACGGTCATGAAGTTGACCGGCGTGAACATCGACTACGGCGTGCTGACGCCGGAGCGCTTGGAGGGGACGATGATCATCGACCGCGTGCAATGGAGCGCGCTCGCGATCACGAACGTGCATGGCCCTTTCAAATACGCAGACAGCGCGGTCTCGCTCGCGCCGCTTGAGGGCACGCTCGCCGGCGGTGCATTGAAAGGGGCGCTTCATCTTCAACCAGCGGAGCACGGCATCCCTTTTACGGCGGAACTGAAACTCGCCGCCGGCGATGTGGGAAAATTGATGAACGAAACGGCGTGGGCACCGAATCAATTTTTTGGACGCGTGGACGGCTCCGTGGAAATGCACGGCACCGTGCGGCGGCTCGCGAAGGTGGAGGGAAAAGGCGCGCTGTCGCTGACGGGCGCGGAGATCAAGGGCTTCGAGTTTTTTAGCGCAATCGCCGACGGGCTGCACATCCCGGAGCTGGCGGACCTGCATCTCGGCGACTCGTCCACCGAGTTTCGTCTCGGCGAGGAAAAGGTGTTCGTCGATTCGCTCGCGCTCAATTCGTCCGCGGTAAAAGTGCTCGCGAACGGCAACGTGCGCATGAACGGTCGCATCGAAATCGCCGCGCGACTGGCGCTCGCGGAGAGTACGATGCGGGAGCTGCCGGACTTCGTGCGGGAGTTCGTCGGCAGCGCGAATGGAGAGGCGGGGATCGATTTCAAAGTCGGCGGCACGCTTTCCAAACCGAAGACGGATCTGCTGGACCGCGTGATGGGAAAACGTGCGCTGAGTCAGGCGGTGGATATTTTAGGAAATCTCTTCGGCGACAAAAAAAAGAAGGACGATCAGAAAAAAAAGAAGGCGAATCAAGATCCTGCCAAGGTCGTGCCGCCCCTGCTGCCGCCGCTTGATCCGACCACGCCGATCGTCGTGCCGCCGGCCGATCCGCCGCCCGCCCTGCCCGTCGTCCCACAGCCGTGAGGATCGTCGCCGGGAGCGCAGGCGGGCTCGAAATCGCCACCCCGAAAACCGACCTGCGTCCCACGATGGATCGCGTGCGCGGCGCGATCTTTTCCAGCCTCGGCGAATTCATCGTCGGCGCGCGTGTGCTCGATCTTTTCGCCGGCTCCGGCGGCCTCGGCATCGAGGCCCTGAGCCGCGGAGCTGCCGCCGCCGTCTTCGTGGAAAGCGACCGGCGCGCGACCGCGACGATCGAGAAAAATCTCGCGCACACGAAGCTCACCGGAACGATCCACACGCTCGATATTTTCAGCTACCTCGACCGGCTCGCGGGCGAAGGCTCCTTCGACGCGATCATCGCCGATCCGCCTTACGCGAAGAAACCCGGCGAGCGCGATTTTGCGCCCGAACTTCTCCGCAGCGAAAGCCTCCGCCGCGCGCTGAAGCCAGACGGTATCTTTATCCTCGAGCATCTCCCGCACGCGACGCTCGATGTCGGCCCGGCGTGGGAGATCATCCGGGACAAACGCTACGGCGCGACGGCAGTGGCGTTTCTGCGGGCGGCATGAATTGGGAGGGCGAGGCTCCCGCCGAGCCTTGGCTTTCGTAGCCTGCGTGGCTCGGCGGGAGCCTCGCCCTCCCATCGCGCAATCCGTTCTTTCGCCGCTTGTCGTGCGATGGAGCGCTGATAGCCTCACGCCACAAATTTTCCATGGCCCCCAACGGATACCTCGCCCTCGTTCTCCACGCGCATCTACCCTACGTGCGGCATCCTGAGTATGAGGAATTTTTGGAAGAGGACTGGCTCTACGAAGCGATCGTGGAGACGTATCTGCCGCTGCTGGAAGTGTTGCACGGGCTCGCGGATGACGGCGTGGATTTCCAGCTCACAATGTCGCTCACGCCGACGCTCTGCCACATGCTGCGCGATCCGCTTTTGCAGGCGCGCGCGACGCGTTACCTCGAACGCAGCGTGGAGCTGGCGGAGCGGGAAATCATTCGCACGTCGGGTCACGGACAGACGGAGGACATCGCGCGCTTTTACAAGGATCGGCTGACGCGGCTGCACGCGGCTTGGGAGAAGCGGTGGAAGCGCGATCTGGTTGGCGCGTTTGGGCAGCTTATGGAGCGCGGAGTTTTGGAAATCATCACCTGCGCGGCGACGCATGGATTTTTGCCGCTGATGGAAAATTTCCCCGAGGCGGTGCGCGCGCAAATCCTGATCGCGCGCGATGATTACCGCGCGACTTTCGGGCGCGATCCGCGCGGGATCTGGCTGCCGGAATGCGCTTACGTCGCGAGCCTCGACACGATTTTGGCGGAGGCAAATATCCGCTGGTTCATCATCGACGCACACGGGCTGATGTTTGGAAATCCGCGTCCGCGTTACGCGATTTACACGCCGTGTTTCACGTCCGCCGGGCCGGCGGTTTTTGGGCGCGATCGGGATTCGAGCCGACAGCTTTGGAGCGCGGAGGAAGGCTATCCCGGCGATCCGGCGTATCGCGATTTCTACCGCGACATCGGCTTCGATTTGCCGATCGAATATCTGCGCGAAACGATGCCCGCGGATTGGTCGCGAAAATTCACCGGGCTGAAGTATCACCGCATCACCGGACGCGGCTGCGAGAAGGGGCTCTACCATCGCGGCTGGGCGATGGGCGCGGCGGATTCGCATGCAGGACATTTTATGGAAAGTCGCCGCGATCAGGTGGCGAATTTGCGCGAGCACATGAACGTCGCGCCGATCGTCGTCAGCCCGTTCGATGCGGAACTGTTCGGGCATTGGTGGTTCGAGGGGCCGGAGTTTCTGAATCTGTTCATTCGCAAAGCGGTGTTCGATCAGACGGCGTTTTCGCTCACGACGCCGACGCGCTATTTGGCGGAAAACGAGACGCATCAATTGATCGAGCCGGGCGCGTCGAGCTGGGGTCACAAGGGCTACTGGGAAGTGTGGCTCGATCAATCGAACGGCTGGATTTATCCGCACCTGCACACCGCTGCGCGCCGCATGACGGAGATGGCCCGCGCTCATCGCGATACGAAGGCGGAGATGCTCGACCGCGCGCTGCGGCAGATGGCGCGCGAGCTTCTGCTGGCGCAGTCGAGCGACTGGGCTTTCCTGATGAAAACGGGCACGGCGACGAACTACGCGGCGAAGCGCACGCGCGATCACATCCTGCGTTTTACGCGGCTCTACGATCAGGTGCGCGCGGAGGATGTGGACCCGGCGTTTTTGGAAAACTGCGAGTGGCGGGATAACATCTTTCCAAACCTAAACTGGCGGCATTATGTCTGAATTATTCGGGAGTAAGAAGTGGGCAGTAGTCAGTAGTCAAAAGAGCGCCGCGCTCGCATCTCTGGTCTGCCTACTGACGACTTCTTACTTCTTACTCCTCCCCGCCGCCGCCCAGGAAGACGCCGAGCTTCCCCCGCCGCCCAAGCGTCCCGGCGTCCAAATCACCTTCATCCCGCCGCCGCTCAGTGGCACGCTCAGCCTCGGCATTTACAGCAAAGCGGGAAAGCTTGTCCGCACGTTGCATCGCGAGGCGAAGACGAAAGAATTTGTGGTCGGGCTGAACGGGCTCATCACTTGGTGGGATGGGAAGACGGATGCGGGTGCGGTCGCGCCGGTGGGGAATTATTCGGCCCGCGGATACGCCGTCGGCGCGGTCGAGTTTCAAGGCGAGGCGTTTCATTTTAACGATTGGTTTGACGACGAGGCGGCTCCTCGGCTCCGGCGAGTCACCGACCTGCGTGCGGAAGGCGGTGGACTGCGTTTGATCGCCGCGATTCGCGATGGCCGTTGCGTGACTTTCGCCGCGGATTCCACTGGCAAAGTTCAAGACGTGCAGCCATTCGGAAAGGTCGAACATTTCGCCCACGGGATGAATACGCCGCTCGAACAGATGCCCGCCGATTCAAAGTGGAGGCCAATCCGCGAGGCAGCGGAGAAATTCGCGGGCAAACCCGTGCTCGCGCTCGATGGCGAGGAAACGATCCTGGCGATCAGCGACGGACGTTTTGCGCTGCGCGAAAAGGGCGGGTGGCGCTGGCTCGATGTGGAGACATTGAAAAAGCCCGTGCATGCATGCCTCGGACGCGAAGGCACGTTTTGGGTGATCGACCAGGCGGAAGCGGGCGTGGAGGTGCGGCAGTATTCGTTCGCGGGAGAATTCATGCGCCGGCTCGCGATCAAGCCCGAAGATCCTGCGCCCGTGCGGATCGCCGCGGCACTCGTGGACGATGCCATCGCGCTCATCGAGGAAGCGCCCGGCTTGCAGCGCGTCCGCATGCTGACGCTCGCCGCCACGGAAAAGGCACCGGAAGACGGTGCGCTCAGTTCGACTTGGAAGGTCGCATTTTCCAAAACGATTCGGACGAGCGATGAACTCGCGACTATTCAAAACGATCTGAAAACCGAGTCCGGCACGCCGTTCGCCGCCGTCGAAAAAATCAACGTGCGTCTGCTGCCAAATCAACTCGTGAAGAATGCGATCACGAACGTCGATGTCGGCGTCGCAGTGGATGCGAAGGGAAGTTTTCTCCGCACCGCCGACGGACTGCCGCTGAAGCGCATCACGGAAACGCCGGGCCTGAAATGGGTCGCGATGATGCGTGAGCCGGAGGGCGGAAAAGCGGTGACCATTTTCCAAAGCGACGGCGCGGTGGTGGAGGAATTTAAGGCGAAGAAACTCGCGAACATGATGGCGTTCGATGCGGGCGATTACGAGTGGGCGGGCAAGTGAGTGGATTTCAGATTTCAGATTTCAGATTTGAAGATTAAGAAAACGCCTCATGACTCCGGACATCGTTTATTTTGACCTCGAAACTCAGCGCACTGCCAACGATGCGGGCGGGTGGGACAAGAAGGCGGCGATGGGCATGTCGGTCGGCGTGACCTACAGCACGCGGCTCGGCGAATACCGCATTTACCCGGAGAAACGCGTGCAGGAACTCATCGACCAACTGCTGCGCGCGGACCTCGTCGTCGGGTTCAACGTCATCAGCTTCGACTACGAAGTGCTGATGGGCTACACGATCAGCGACCTGCCGCATCTCTGCCGCACGCTCGATATGCTCGTAGAGGTGGAAAAAAAACTCGGTCATCGTCTCGGCCTCGATGCCATCGCCACGGCCACGCTCGGCGTCGGGAAAACGGCGGACGGGCTCGACGCGATCCGCTGGTGGCGCGAGGGCAACGTGATGCCGATCGCGGAATACTGCTGCTACGACGTGAAGTGTACGAAGCTCGTCCACGAATATGGCGTGCAGAAAAAGAAGCTCTTTTACACGGATCGCTTCGCGCAGAAAAAAAGCGTCGAGGTGACTTGGTGAGGCGGCTCGCCGCAATGCTTGCGGTTGCCGTCTCCGCTCACGCTGAGGCCCCGACGACTGGCGATTCGGTGATCCGCGCGGCGGCGGGAAAATCGGAAATCGTGATCACCACGACGACACGCTGTGCGGGCGCGATTCATTCGCTGACTTGGGGCGGAAAGGAATTCATCAACTCGTGGGACCACGGGCGCCAGTTGCAGTCCGCGTCGAACCTCGATCTCGGCACGCCGATCTTGAACGAGACTTTCAATCCGACCGAGGCGGGTTCGCGCGATGATGGCGTGGGGCCAAAAAGTTCGAGCCGCCTGCTTTCGCTGACGGCGGAAAAGAACGCGCTGGAGACGGTGACGCAAATGGCGTTCTGGCTCGCGCCGGGCGAGCGCTCCGGCGGGCAGTTCGCGAAAAATACGACGGTGCTTTCCGAGCACCTGCTCACGAAACGCGTGCGGATCGGCTACAAGAATTTGGCGAATGTGATCAGCTACGAAGCGACGTTCACCGTGCCTGCAAGCGAGCGGCATACCCACGGGGTTTTCGAGGCGCTCACGGGATACATGCCGCCAGAGTTTGCGCGGTTTCTGGAGTTCAATCCGAAGAGCGGCGAACTCGACCCGCTGAGCGATGGGCCCGGCGAAACGCCTCGCCCAGTCGTCCTCGCTACAGAGAATGGATCGCATGCGATGGCTATTTTTTCTCCACCGCAAAATGCAGCGCACACGACCGGACCGACGTTTGGGCGTTTCCGCTTTGCTGCGGAAAAGGTGGTGAAATGGAACTGCGTTTTCCGCGTGCGCGACGAGGCCGGGATCACGCCCGGCGATTACACATTCCGCATGTTCGTGATCGTCGGCGATCTCGCGACCGTCGCGGATTCCCTGCGCTCATTGCACCACGAGTTCGAGTCGCACTGAATCGATTTGGAAAAAACCGCGAAGGGCACAGAGGACGCGAAGAAAGGATCAGACGAAGAAAAGTTTCTGGAACCCTTCGCGGTTTTTTTAAGCCATTGGCACTTCCACGAACTGTCGCGAGACCTTCCCATCCTTTGCCGTGCAGAGGAAATAGCCTTTCTCCTTTGTCCCATCGTGGTTCGCACGGCTGATCGCGCAGCATTTGTTCGTCGTCAAAGTCACGCGTCCCATCTGCCGCTCGGTGAAGCCGTGGAAGTGTCCATTGAAGACGGATTGCAGATTGTGATCCTTGAAGCGGATCAGCAAATCGTCCGCATTTTTTGGGCGGTACGGCGTGAGCAGGCCGAGCGGAAAGTGCGTGAAGATCACCAGTGGCTTGGTCCGGTCGAGCTTCGGTAAATTCTCATCGACCCACTTGAGCGTCTCGCCGCCAATCGCTGTGCCACCGGCCTTTTGGCCTTCCGTCGTATCGAGTCCTACGAACTGCCAGCCATTTTGCTCCACCACATAGTTGAGCGCGTTTGGGAAAAGTTTTTCATACGCGGTGCGATCGTCGCCGACCGTGTGGTCGTGATTCCCGATCACGCCAAAGGTGGGCAGTTCGAGACGCGCAAAGGCTTCTTTCGCCGCGCCGATTTCCTTTGCGGTGCCATGCTCCGAGTAGTCGCCGAGAATCAGGCAAAGCGCGGGCTTCGGTTCCGTCGCTTTCATCTGCCGCACCACGCGCTCAAACCACGCGCCGCATTTGTCGCTTTGGTAATGCAGATCGTTCACGACGATGAATGTGAACTCGCCCGCCTCGGCGAGGCCCGCCGCCCGCAGCGCACCCGGCCACAATCCCAGCGCGAGCATTCCGCCAGCACTGAGACGGAGCATTTTACGACGGGAAAGGGTGGGCTCGGACATGGAGGAATGACATGCCGCGAAAGCCCGCGCGTCAAGCGGGCATCAGCGTCTCACGGTGTTACGCTCACGCGATAAAAGCCGGCTGTTCCCGTGACGTTTGTGAACGTGAGTACCGAGCCTGTCTGGCCAGCTTGCGGAAGGCCGACGTTCGCCCACGTGCCGCCGATGAGCGAAGTGGTCGCTTGCAATTGGTAGTTGTGACCGGTGAAGGACTGGATCACGACGCTCACATTTGCGCCGGCGAGTGCGATGGCTTTCACCTTCACGACGCTCGCATTGAGCACCGTTCCGTTGTTCACAAAACTCGCCGGGAGCGCTTGCGGCGCGTTGATCACGTCGAGCGTGCCGTTGTTGGTGAACGTGCCTGTCGCACTGATGACCGCGTTGCCGGTGAGGCGCAGCGTGCCGGAATTCGTGATCGCGCCGCTGACCGTCACGCCGCCATCGGCGACCGCGAGTGTCGCGCCACTCGCGATGGAAAGAGACGCGCTGCCGGCAAGCGAGCCCGTCACTTTCAAAACGCCTGCGGAGACGATCGTCGCGCCGGTGTAAGTGCAGGCGCCGCTCAGCGTCCAAGTGCCGGTTCCGAGTTTCGTGATCGCGGTGGGACCGGCGCTATTCGCGATCGTGCCCGCAAAAGTGGAGTCGAGATTTTTCCCGCCGACGCGATAGGTCACCGTGCGCCCGCCGGTCGGGCCGCCTTTTAGAAATGAGGTCGCCACGCCGGAGAGTGAGCCGATGTCGATGGTCTGCCCGGTGGTCGGCGGAGTCGTGTTATAGTAGGCGTAAACCTGATCGCTGAGATCGAGCGCGGCGTTGGGGAAACCGGCGGTGTTCGTGATGCGAAAATCGCCACCGTCGTTATCGGTGTCGGCGAAAATCTGGCCGGTGAACGCGGACCAATTTCCCGCGAGATCGGTGCGAACGTAGCCGGTGTAAAACGTGAGCACACCGCTGCCGGTGAGCGAGCCCGTGAGGCTGCAACGCCCATCGGCATTGAGTCGCGCGACGGCTCCGACGGGAATGATGATGTCCCAGTCGGCGGTCTCGCTACCCTGCACGTCTGACATCGTCAGCGTGCCGGCATTGATCGTGACGGACCCTGTGCCGAGGCCGGAAACATTCGGCGCTACGCCCGCGAGATAGATCGTGCCGCCATTGATGACGGTGCCGCCGGAGTAGGTGTTCGCTTTCGCAAGGAGAAGTGTGCCGGGGCCGTTTTTGATGAGCGCGCCGGGGCCGCTCAGCGCACCGCTGATTTGCATGGAACTGCCGCCCGTCGCGACATCAAGCGTGCCGCCAGATGCGCCGAGGGTGGCGTTGCGATTTGTGTTCGTCTGCGAGCCGGTGAGGCGGAGCGTGCCGCCGTTGATGACGAAATTTCCCGCTGCGCCAGAGGCTGCGCCGATGGAACTCGGAGCGCCCGCGTCATTCAGCGAGTCGATGGCGAGCACGCCGCCGTTAATCGTCGTCGCGCCGGTGAAGTCGTTATTCGTCGCGATGGTAAGCGTGCCCGCGCCGGATTTCGTGAGGCCGCCCGTGCCGCTGATCGAGCCTGCGCCGGTGAAAGTGTAGTCGGTCGCGGAGTTCACAGTGACGCCGCCGCTGGGAGCGATCGTGGGAAGCGTGACGGTCGGATTCGCCGCGCCTGTCGCATCGAAAAGCACGCTGTCGCCGGAGACGAAAACATCCGTAGCACCCGAGCGTTTCCAATTCTGGCTGGCCGCGAGATCCCACTTGTTTCCCGCGACTCCGCCATTCCAAACGATGCTCGATGCCGCGCGGGTGACGGGCACATTCAAGGTGATCGCGCCACCGCCGGCAGCGACAGTGTAGGGAGTGCCGGCGGGGACAGTAACAGCGAGATTTGCGACGCTGCCGGTGAGTGTGCCCGAGTAGGTGAGCAGCGTGTAGGTACCCGCGGCGAGTTGCGTATTTAGAGGGTTCACGACGATATGAACCGTGCCGCTGAGGGCCAGATTGCCAGTGATAGCGATGCGGTCATTCGGCTTCGCGATGCCAGTCGGATCATCGGAAAGATCGAGCGCAAATGTGCTGCCATCCTCAGCGGAAAGCCCACTGCCAAAAGTCGTCGTGCCCGCGCTATTCATGCCCGCGCCCGGCGTGATGGCCCCGCGGTATTTCAGCGCCACGGGCTGGCTGAAGCGGCCCGTGCCGCCGATGCGTCCACCCGTTTTTCCCGCCGCGAGTGCGCCACCCCAGGTGCCTCCCCAGACGGTCACCGGGCTTTGCGTGAGATCGCCATTTACCAGCAGCGCGCCATCCCACACGGTTGTCTTTCCGGTGAAAGCGTGGTTACCCGGCACGGTGAGCGTGCCCCCGCCGGCTTTCATCAATTTCATCGCGCCAGCGAGTGTGCCAGTGCCACCAAAGGTATAGTCTTTCGGATTATAAACGGTGACTGCGCCGGGCTGAAGCGTGCCGGTGAGCGCGACGGTCGTGGTGTTATTCCCACTGATGTCGAAGCGCACTGTGTCGCCGTCTGCATAGGCGCTGCCGGCAGTGTTATTCAGCCAGCTCTGCGTGCTACCTGAGTCCCAAGTACTCGCCCCCGTGCCGCCGCGCCAGACTAGCTTTGCATCTACCATCGGCGGTGGCGGTGGTGGCGTCATGTTATAGCCAAGGTAGTAATCAACATAACTCGATTGCACATAGCCCTTGGTCGTCGCCTGGATGCGATACTGTGGATTATGCATCAAGGTGTAGATGCGAAACGGCACTCCGCTGCCTGTTTTAGCGATGTCGGCGGTCTTAGTCGTGTAGATCCGCAGCTCCGAGTTGTCGCTGGCCACGCAGAGAAGCTCCTCGCGCCAGTCCCCGAGGATGTCGCCCCAGAACTGCGGGCGTCCGCCGTATGCGATGTAGTTATTATACGGGGAATGCGGCGCCTGCGGATCGCTGTAGATGGTGAAGATGCGGCCAGTGCTGCCGTCGGTGGTGTTAAACTTATCAATGCCGGGACTGGTCCCTGACGCCCCGATGGTGGAAACAAACTCGCGCCCCAAATCCGCGTCCCACCAGATTGTTTCGGGAGGGAAAGGCCCGCTGGCATAAATCTGATTTCCCTTCGCGTCAAAAACACCAGGTTGCGTGGAAAAAAACTGCAACCCTTGCAGGCCCGGCACAAAGCCACCGACCGTGCCACGACCTACATCCACCACTCCGCCCGCATACCATTTCTTAATCACCGTGCTCTTATCCGCCGCGTGATAAGCGGTCGCCAGGCCATTGCCATTGTTTTGCTGGATTAGAAAAGTCTCCAAGCCGGGCCGATCAGGATCAATGTCGGTCACATGAAAGCGATCGCCGTGAATGACCTCAGTGAGCACGCCTTCGTTGATCTGCCCGCTACCGTCGGCTTTCACTACGTTTCCGATATCGACGTATTTGTCTCTTCCATCGTTATCCACGTCCGCAAACCGGACCTGATGGCCCTCGGCGGTGTGTCCGCTCTCCAGCCAGAGCCAGCGCTGGGTAAGAGCTCCGCCACGATAGTCCCAAGTAATCGCACACTTATTGAAGCTACTGTCCGGATTGCGATTGGAGGGATGGAAGAAGAGCGATGGCTTCATCCCATCCGCATACACGATGCCCATCTGTCCGTTCACATGGGTCTTAGTTACCCACGAGGCAGGGATCGGCACGGTGCCGCGAGCTTTCTCCAAACCAGATTCGCCATCGATGATGGAGATATATTGAACCTCGTTGTCCGGGGCGACGAGCGTCGTGCCATGGGCAAAGACCACGCCGTTGGCCGTGCGGACGATCACCTCAGCTTTCCCATCACCATCGAGATCATATACCGTCACGTTATCGCCGTGGCCGATGCCGATGGTGGAAGAGCCGGGCGTGATGTTATAATGATCCACGCTATTTGGCCCCATGTTCATCTGCCAAAGCAGCGTGCCATCGCGCTTGTAAGCCTGAAGCCACTGCCGCGCCTCAATGTTCGGATTGGTACGGTCCACGAGAAAGTCATACTCGCCATCGCCATCGAAATCGCCCACCCAGCAAAACTTCACATCGAAAGAAACACCCGCCGCCGCATCGTCCGGCGTCGGAGTGAGGGGAACGGGAAGATACTGCCGCGTCGGGGTGCCGGTCCCCGGCGTGAAAGGCAGCGTGAAAGGGCCGCTCAAAGGATTAGCCCACGTATCTGGCACCTCCGCGCCACCGACGCCATTCACGGAGCCCATCACCGGCCTGACCGAATAGGTGTAAACCGTGGTGGTTAGATTCGCGGAGGTAAGCGAGGTGTCCACGAAATTGGTCGTCGCATAAACCGCCGCGCCGCCATTGGCGGTGTTGATTTTGACCGGGGCGGCGGCGCCGGCGGAGCGCCAGACATTGAAGGCGATGTCTTCCGGGTCATTGCCCAGCAGGCGCCAGCCGACATAGACTTGCGTGCTGCTGGTGCGGATGGCAACGACGCCGCGCCCGAGCTTTTCCATCTGCCGCTGCGCGTGCGCCGCGAGTGGCGAAAAGGCGAGCGAGAGCAACAGGGCTTTCGTCGCGAGCGCGCCACGCTTTCGACCCATAAAAAGAAGCAGCGCCGCGGCCCCGGAAACTAGCGCCCATGCGCCCTGCGGGCGAGTCTGCGCTGCTGGCATCGTCGGCTCCGGGGGCAGCGCGACCACCGCGACGGGCACCGGATTCACGAGCACCTCCGAGCCCGCGCCTTCACGCGCCAGCACCCGACTCGCAAGCGACACCTCGTTTTCATCGAAGACCTCCAGCGTCCCGCCATAACCGGAAGGCAGCGCTTTCAAATAGCGTCCCCGCATCCGCACCGGCCACGATTGCGGCTGTGGGAAGATGAGCGTGAATTGCGGCTCGCCCGTTTGATTGACCCCGATCGCCGTCCGCTCCGGCGACAGCACCTTCCCGGACGCCATCACCTCGAAAAGGCCGCCCGCCTTTTCCAGCAACCGCTCGCGATAAACTGGCAGCGTCACCGCATTCACTTCACCCACACCGGGCTTTCCCACCTCGTCGATCAGTTGCGTCGCCATCTGGTTGGAAAGCGTCACCACCATCTCGAGCCGGCCATGCTGGAAACGCGCCACCGTGCTGCTCTCGAAAGGCTGATGCGCCCGCGCATTTCCCGCCAAAAATAAGGATGTCGCGGCAGCAAAAAGGCGCGACGCAGCGAGGAGGCGATGAGAAGGGGAGTGCATCATCCATATATCCGCGGCGGCCGCGGAATCGTAACACCCGAAGATGCGATTACGGTGGCGTTACCTTCGTCAATGACACCGAGGGAAACCTGATTGGTTTGCACTCGATGAAATTAAGCCCGCCGGGTGGCTGTTAATTATCCGTCTGGCCACTCCCGCGGCGCAGGCGGAACGGCTCGCTCTTCGCGATCGCCGCGACGAGCGACGAAAACTTGTAGCCACCTTTCGCGACTTCGCCCTGGATCTTTTCCAGCGCGCGATCGTCATAGTAGTCCAGGCCGCGACCGATGGCGTAGATGAGCATCTTTTCAGAGAGGCAGCGCGTGAAAGAATCCTTGTCGTCGCGCAGCATTTTTTTCAAATCCGCGAGACTCTTCAACTCCTTGCCGTTCGACAATTTTCCGCCGACTTCGACCGGCTGGTTCTGTTCATTTTTGTCGCGCCATTGGCCGATGCCGTTGAAGTTTTCCAGCGCGAAACCCATCGTGTCCATCTTTGCGTGGCAGTTCGCACACTTCGGATCGGAGCGATGCTGTTCCAGGCGCTGACGAAACGTGCCGGTGAGTTCCTTGCGGCTTTCATCGTCGAGGCTCGGCACGACTGGCGGCGGCGCTGGCGGTGGGTCGCCGAGGATTTGTTCGAGGATCCATTTGCCGCGCTTTACTGGTGAAGTGCGCGTCGGATTTGAAGTCACCGTGAGGATGCTCGCCTGCGTGAGCAATCCGCCGCGATTTGTGCCTCTCAGCGACACGCGTCGGAAGTCGTCGCCCTTGTAACCGCCTTCGGGCCACACGTTGTAAAGTTCGCCGAGCCGCTTATCGAGATAGGTGAAATCCGAGTCGAGCAGGTCCAGCACGCTGCGATCATCGCGGACGATTTCAGCGAAAAACAAACGCGTTTCCTGAAGCATCGAGTCCTTTAGGTTCGGCTTCCATTTGTCGAAGGTCTTTCCGTCCGCCTGATGCGCGGCGAGACGGCGCAGTTGCAGCCATTGCATCGCGAAATTGTCCACCAGCGTCTCCGCGCGCGGGTCTTTCAACATGCGGCGAATCTGCGCGTCGAGATTCGCGGTCAGCTTGTTGGAAAGCGCGTAGCTCAGCAGCTCGTCGTCGGGGCAAGTGCTCCACAAAAAGTAACTTAGCCGCGTGGCGAGCTGGAACTCATTGATCGGGTGCGGCTCGGTGTTGTAAGGCTGATCGTCGATCTCCATGCGAAACAGAAATTTCGGCGACGACAACACCGCGACGAGACACAGCCGCACGCCCGCTTCCCAGCTTTCGCCACGTTTCATCGCCGCATCCGCCAGCCGCGCCACGCGTTCGATTTCATCCGGCGCGACCACGCGATGCCACGCGCGCGGCATGAAGTAGGCGAGCATCGTGCGCGTCTGCACGCCGGGCGGTTTTCCCGTCCCCGCCTGCGCCCATTTTTTTAGAAAAGGCGTCCGCATATCCTCCGGTCCGGACGCTTCGAGCCACTTTACCGAGAGCTTCGTTTGCGGATTCGCAGGATCGCGCACCAGCGCCAGCGCGATCCGTTCGACGCCCGCGATGCCGGACAATTTTCCTTCCACGATCTGCGTTTTGTTTTCCGCGCGCGCCGTCACTTCCACGACTTGCAGCACGCGGCACTTCGCAACCTGAGGCACCTTGTCCGCCTCGAGCTGGCCAAAGCGTGCGGGCGGCTCCGGGTTCGCGATATTTGCCCCGGCAGCAAGAAGGGCGACGCGCACCTTCTGGCCGGGCTTCGCCTCCGCATAAACTTCGGCGCGCACCGTATAGCTCGCGTCCGGTTCCGCTTTGAAAGGCGTGTGCACCGGCCCCGTGCCGATGCCATCCTTGCCTGGCGAAAAGTCCCGCCACTCGCCGCGCGTCGTTACGCTCGGACCAGCGGGCTCGCAAAATTTCGCCGCCATTCTGCGCTTCGGCGCTTTCGGCGATTCGAGCGGGATGGCTTGTTCTGACACGGTCTGCGCGGCATCGAGATAGCGTTCCATCAGCAGCGGCGAAATCGAAAGCACGTCGCCGATGTTATCGAAACCGTAGCCCACACCATCGGTCGGAAAATCATTCGCCGGCTGCACATCGAAGCCGAGTAGAGCGCTCACCGTGTTGTTATATTCGCTGCGATTCAGCCGCCGGATCGTCACGCGCCCCGGATCGGGCTTCGCCTTCAAATCATAGTTGGAAAACACCCCCTTCGCCGACGCCATGAACGCCTCGCGCTCCGCCTTTTCCGGCTGTGGTTTGTCATCCGGCGGCATGTCGCCATTCGTCACCACATCGAAGACGCGCTTCCAGGTCTTGCGCTGTTTCAGGACGGAAACGTCGTCCTTAAAAGGTTGCAGCGTCAGATCGCCCTTCTGCTTTTTCTCCCCATGACAATCGACGCAATATTTTTGCAAAAACGGTGCACCCGCCTTGGCAAAAGGCTCCACCGCCAGCGCGCGGACGCCGGAAGCGAAAATGAAGGCGGCAACAAAGACACGGGAAAACATACGCACGCAGGATACTCAGGATTTTCCCCGCGATTAGAAAAATTTAGCCTCTGATGCCTCTTGATTGCTGGACGACGCTGATGGGCGACGAGGGCTTCGTCTAGTTCGCGGTAGTGTTTTTCCAGATTGGCGTTTTGCGGATGGGTGGTGGCGGAGCGGGCGCGGATGCAATTGCTCATCCATAGTTTGTGGCGGGCATTGATGAGTTCTTTCACGATTCACGACGTGAAGACGACTGCAACCGTAGCCAGTGAGTTTTTTGAGCAGCGGGAGGATGCTGCTAATTTGATTCAGCCGCGAATGGAGCGCACGGGGTTCGCGGGTTTCGGCGGATGCGTCGCCACGATCGCGCGGGTTTCCGCGATCATCTCCTCTACGATACGAAGCTTTTCGCCGACGGGCAGCCTGGCCATTTCTTTGCGCCAGGCGCGTTTTCTTTCGATCATATGCCGCATCAGTTCGGTCATGGCTCGGGGTGCTCTTGCTGGAACTTACTCCACTTCTCGAGCAGTCCGTGGCGGCGGAGGATCGGCTCGAATTTTTCCGCGTCGAGCACCTCCTGCTCGATGAACCGCGAGACGCGGTCGTGATCCTTGGTGCGTCCGACTTGCAGACAAATGGCGGCGAGATGTTCCGCGGTGAAAACGCGGGTGGCGACGCCATTCACGTCGCGTTCGACGGCCTCAGCCAGCGCCTCTTCGACGAGAGGGGTGCCTGGCGGCACGAACTCGACGGCGCGGCCTTCGATGACGATGAACTGCCCGCGCGGGGCGAATCCTTTCACGAGCAGATATTCGTAGATTGGGGAGAGTGTGCTGCCGGGCGCGGCGGGCAAGGAGACAAACACGTCCACGTCCTTCGTCGTGAACGGCTCCAGCCAGAAGATGGCACCGATGGCCCCGCCGATCGCGTAGCGACCGATGACGCCATCGGCTTCCATCTGTTTGATGATGGCAAAGATTTTCTCCACTGCGGTGACAATGGACGTGGATGCCCGGCGGGGAAAGCAAAGAGCATGATGCGGTTGGCCGCCTTGCCGTAAAATTCGAGGTGAGCATTCTCGCGATCGACGGGATGACTGAAACCAAAGACGCCCCGAAGAATGTCGAGCGTGCTTTGCCGGTTGGCGCTTGCGATCAGGATCGCGAGGCGGGGCTTCATTTTTGCGCGGGCGCGAGCGCGGGGTCGTCGAGGTCGAGGCGGTACAGTATTTGGTTGTAGTTGTAGCGCGGCGTCGGCATTGGGCGGTCGGCAAATTCGGCGGTGAAGGTGCCTTCAAAAATCAGGATCGGTGAATCGGCGGCGGTGAATTCAGGATGCAGGCGCGGGTTGTAAAAGGTGTAGTTGTCGTGCGTCAGGATTTTCACCGCGGTGCCCCACGGACCGGTCGGCGCGTCGGCCTCGGCGTACCAGATTTCACCGAACGCGGATGGCTTCCCGAATTTCTGCATGAAGACCGTGACCCACTTTTTGCGAAAAGCATTCCACGCGATCGAGCCGGTGTGCGGCTTCACCGGCGCGCCGTCGCCCGCTGCGCGCAGACTTTCCTGTGGCTTCAGGACTTCCCAACTCTCCGCATCGCGCCAGCCCTCGAACGTCGCCGGACATCGCAGCGTCGGCAGCGGATTTCCAAAGAGCACCCACGCCTTGCCCGCCGCGTCTTTCCAAAAAGCCGGGTGACCCTCCGGCGCGGGCGGCTCCTTCGGCTCGCCATCGGACTTGTCCCACAGCACGAGCTGCCGCTCGAAGTTCGCCGTCTCATCATTCCAAACGCACAGGCCCATTTCGTAGGTATCGAGATGCGAGCGGATTTTCCGGTAGATGCCGACGAGCCGCGGCGTGCCCGTCGCGTCCGGCAAACTCACGTAGCCCGTCACCCAAGTCGGCCCGTCGCCCGGCACTTTTGCCACGCCTCGCGGCGCGCTTTTTTTGTCGGTGAAATATTCGAATTTCAACCGCAGCGGCGGCTCAAAGGACGCGAGCGGTTTTGGCGAAGTCGTCGCGCTCGTCATGTCGTAAACGCCGAGCGGATATTGCGGCACGACCGTGTCGCCCCAGGCCCAGAAAAGTTTCCCGCGATGCACTGCATTCTGCACACTATCCGAGCCGAGGATTCCCGATTCCCGCCAGTCCATCTCACGACCGGTTTTCTGGCTCTCCGCAAAAATGCCCCCACCCGTCAGCCGCCCCAGCCGCTTCGCGATGATGTGCCGCGTCACCTCCACGCGCAGCGTTTTCCCCGGCTGCGGCACGAGCCGCACGCCGCGCATTCCGAAGCCATCCGGCTCGACGCCATAGCCTTGTCCGTAGATCGTGAACCACGAGTCGCGTCCCATCAGCTCGGGTAGATCGCATGCGATCACGCCTGCATTGTCAGTCACGAAGCGGACATCATGCGTCGTGCGCAGTTCGATCAGCGGCACCGGCCAGCCGCTCCCTTTTTCCACGACCTCGATGCGGCACGGCTCCAGTGCGGATGCGCTGCCAGGAGTGATGAGGCGCGAAGCGAGGGCGAGCAGGATGAGTGAAACGCGTGAATGCATGGGGAAATTTGGGGCGTCATTTTCGGCCCGCGCGCGGCACTTGCAAGAGCCGCCTCGGACGGCAGCGGCGGTCCTTTAAAAAATGCTGCGCCGCCGCCGACGCCGTCCCCTCGCGCGGTTCGGGAAAGCGCAAAGTCGTTTCCGCCATTCACTCGGATTTTCCTCACCATCATCTCTGCCGCATCGCTCTGAATGCCACGCCGTTTCGATGAATGTTACCCTTACTCGATCAGGCGCACGCTGACGCCAAAGGGACGCCAGGCCGGCATTTCGTAGGTGTATTTAATCTCGAAATCGATGCGGTGCGGGTGCGTGGGATAGGTGCCCGCGACGGTGAGCAGGCCGTTGGAATCGATGCGCGGGGGGAATTTCAGCGCGGCGTCGAGATCCTTGATGGCGACGAGATTCGCGCGTTGCGTGACGAAGCCCTCAAACGTCCGGGCCAGCATTCCGAGCGTGAGTTCGCGCTGCCAGGCGCGCGCGACGCCTTCGTAGAAATTTTCAAACGACTTCTGCTGAATGGCGTCGTGAAAACAGAGCATCGTCTCCTTCGCCATCGCGGCGGCGGTTTGTGCATCGGGCATCGGATTGTCCTGCACGCTCGTGAGTTCGGGGCTGCGACCGATGCGCGTGAAGAGATTTTCCGAGATGCCGGTTTCGACATTTGTCGGGAGTCTCACCGCGAAGACACGCCACGCTTTCCGATTGCGCGTGAGGGTGACCACGAGGGGAAGCTGCGCGCCGAAGTTTGTGCGAAGTCCGAGAGCCTGCTTTGCCATGTTGCCGTCGATTTTTGCGGCTTCCGTTTTCAAAACCGCACCGTCCGTGAGCCCGAGTTCGCGTGCTCGCACGGCGAAATCGCGGCTCGTCTCGCGGAGCTGAAACGCGAGTGCAGTTTCGCCGAAGGCGGCGTCGAGCCGGTCGGACGTGAGCTGATCGAAAAACGATTTTGTGACCGCGGCCGGATCAGATTCCGGCGCGCGCTCGCATCCGGCGACGAAAAGTGCGCCGAGGAAAAGCAGCGCCCGTTGGATCACTTGCTGAGTTCCAGCATCCGCCGGATCGGTATCTCGGCCTGCGCGCGGATCACCTCGGGGATGATGATCTCAGGCGTGAGATTCAAGAGGCAATCGTGCAGCTTTTCGAGCGTGTTCATCTTCATGTAGCGGCAGTCCGCGCACGCGCAGTGATCGGTCGGTCCGGGGATGAAAACCTTCTCCGGCATCTCGCGCCGCAGCCGGTGGAGCATGCCGGATTCGGTGACGATGACGAACGCCTTGGAGGGCGAGCTTTTACAATAGGTGATCATCTTTTCCGTCGAGCAAACCTCGTCCGCCAGCAGACGCACGGCTTGCGTACATTCGGGATGGGCGACGACCGGCGCATCCGGCCACTCAGCGCGCGCACGCTCGATGGACTGCCGCGTGAACTCGACGTGGACGTAACAGTTTCCCTTCCACAATTCCATCGGGCGCCCCGTTTTCTCCATCACCCATGCACCGAGATTTTGGTCCGGGACGAAAAGGATTTCGCGATCCTTCGGCGCAGCCTCCACGATCCTCTGCGCATTGCCGCTCGTGCAGATCACATCGCTCAGCGCCTTCACGCCCGCGCTGCAATTGATATAGGCGATCACGTAAAAATTCCTCGCCGCGTGCTCGCGCAAATACGCGCCCAGTTTCTCCGCCGGACACGAGTCGCTCAGCGAGCAGCCAGCGTCCATGTCCGGGATCACAACCGTCTTCGTTGGGTTCAAAATTTTCGCCGTTTCTCCCATGAAGTGAACGCCGCAAAACGCGATGACATCCGCATCCGTCTGCGCGGCCTGATAGCTGAGCCCCAGCGAATCGCCGACGTAATCCGCCAGCTCCTGGATTTCCTTGATCTGGTAATTGTGCGCAAGAATGACGGCATTCCGCTCCCGTTTAAGGGCGAGGATTTCCGCGGCAAGATCGACTCCGAGTGTGGCCATTCCCGGAGTCTAGCCGCGCCCCCTCCCCACGCAAGACGCGTGCATCGGGAAGGGCCGCGAGCAGTCGTCGTCGCGCTGCGCCTCTCAAAAAAAGAAATCCGCCTGGTATCTTGCCGTGGGCTTTTTGCGGGCCTTTGGCGGCGCTGCCCATTGGGCGATCCTGGCGTCGAGCTGGCTCAGGATTCTCTCGTGGCCGCGGAATCTCGACTCGAGTTCGCTGCGGACACGTTCTGCCAGGATCGAGCGATCCTGCAGGTCGCAAAAATTCCACGCCAGGTCTTTCTTCGCGTCCCGGAGATTCCGTTGCAGGGCGTTGAATGAGCGGCGCAGTTCTGCCAGCACTGCCTGCATCTGGGAAAGGCTGGTGTGCTCGCCGGCCGCATTTGCCTGAAGATCGGTCATCGCGAGCAGCATTTCGAGGCGCTCGATGTTTCCATCGCCGTAGGCTTCCTGCACTTCATGCCAGATCGCGGAGACCCCTGCGTCGCTCCCCGCACGAGTGTCGGGATGCAGGCGGCGGACGAGCAGCCGGTAGAGTTCTTTGAGCCGGCTTGGCGCCGATGGCGGACTCTGTGGCGCGGGCTGCTGCTCCCGCCGCTCATGGCCGAACACATTCGCCTTAAAGTCGGCGAACATCTTCTGATAATTCTTCTCGCTCATCCGGTCCGGATTCAGGCCCATCACGGCACGGAGAAATTCCTCAAAAAGCATCTCCTGCTCAAATTCGGGAATGTCTCCGAAAGGATCGCCTGTGAACTCCTCTTCATCCTGTCGCGATCGAGGCGGAGGAGCAGCCTGCGGATCGGGTTCGGGTTGCGGATTGTTACGCTGATGCTGGACTTTCCCGTAAGCGGCGCGCGGGCTCCGTGCCCCGCCGAAAACCATTTCCATCTCGACGTCTTGAATCAGTGCTTCCCTCGCCTGGACGGCTGCCTCGATCTCTCGCACGCGGCTCAAGAGCGCGCCGAACGTCGCTGCCACCCACCGCTTAAATGCCGCCTGATCCTCCTGCTGAAATCGCTTCCACTGCGCCTTCGCCTTTTCCAGGCGCGCCATGGCCCGGCTGCATTCCGACGCTGCCTTGCACCGTAAAGGTCGCTGATCCAGCAGCACGAGCTGCCGGTCTTTCGAGCGCTTTCGCGCGGGGTGCATTCTACTCTTGCCCTTGCTGGTTTTCATTCGACTCCCGATTTTGCCCACAGCGGGGAGCAGTGCAAGCCGGCTCGTGTCAAAGTGGGAAGTAATCGTGTTGTGACGAAGCGCAGGCCCCCTTCATGCCTGTCACCGGAAGCGACGCAAGTCGTTGGCGTTGTTGGCGACCCTAACGGGATTCGAACCCGTGTATCCGCCGTGAAAGGGCGGTGTCCTAACCGCTGGACGATAGGGTCTTTTTTTGGAAAAGAGGACGGGACTATTCCGACGGGGCGGGGGTTGCGCAAGGACTTTCTCGCCCGATGTCGGCGACGGAACAAAAGTGGAATTCTTGCCGGAACAAAAGTGAACTGCGATTTACAGGGTAAAAGCGCCTAAAACGGGTGGCCAAATGTCCGTTGGAGGATGTTCAACGATCCAGAACTTGCGCATCGGGTGGTGGAGGATGGTCACGGACTTGCGTTTGGTGTCGGCGATTTCGTAGTTTTGACCCTGGAAATCGATGGTGTGGTCGTTGTTGACGCGGCGTTGGAGGCGCAGGGAAAAGTGGAGGTCGAGGAGCGTCGGGAGCGGACTGGGGCGCAAGCGTCCGAGGCCCTTGAAGGTCTGTTCTTCCCAGACCTCGCTGGGGACTTTTCCGGTGGAGCGATTGAGGGTGCGGTTTTGGCGGGCGATTTCCATTTGGAGGATGTCGTGGGCTTCTTCGGGTGTTTGGACGCGGGCGTGGGCGAGCAGGGTGACGAGGCGACGTTGGAAGGTTCCAAAGCGGCGTTCGATTTTGCCTTTTGCTTGTGGAGTGGGCGCGACTAGGTGAGCGACGCCGAGGCCGCGCAAAGCCCGCTGGAACTCGCTTCTGGGGTCACTGCGGTCGTCGCTCGAGCTGGGGCCGAAGAGGCTAAGGGCATCGGTATAAATGGCCTCTGGCAGGCCCCAGGTCTGGAACGCCTCGCGGAAATGCTCGAAGTGATTCCAAGTGGTGTCGCTCTCGACGAAGCGCCCGGCGAGATTGATGCCGGAATGGTCATCGACGCTGAGGAGAAGCGTTTGCTTGGCGGGGGCGGGCCACCACTGGTGAATGGAGCTGTCGTGCTGCCAAAGCTCGCCGATGTAGGCGCGGCGGAATCTGCGGAAAGTGCGAGGCTTGCGCGCGGTGGAGGGAACGAGGAGTGGGAAGTGAGTTTTGACG